>JAFNAR010000042.1 GCA_017860255.1 Bacteroidota bacterium
AAATTTTATCAATAAACTAGTTTTAGAAATAAAAAAATAAACTGTAAATTTGAATTAGTAATAACCTAAAAAGTGTAAACCTATTTCAGGAAACGACAGTCCTTATTTAAATCTCATTTAATGCCATTATATTCTAAGTATAATGGCATTATTCTTTTGGTTTAATGGCATTATATTGTCGGTTTAATGGCATTATACTTAGGATATAATGGCATTATACTTATTTTAAATCTTGACTTGATGGATTTATCTCTTGATTTAGTGAGATTTAACTCTTGATTTTGTGGGTAAATAATCTGATTAAATTTCAGTAGAATTTGTTTCTTTATTTTCTTCCTTTTGATTTAATTCTTCTTGACTTCCTTCCATCCAATAAGGGTCTTCATCAGAAAGTTCATCTTCTTCTTCAATGGGAACAATATCCTTTTGAACAATTCCTTTGTTTTGGAATAAGATTGCAAAAATAATTCCTGTTATTGCACCTCCTAAATGTCCTTGCCAGGAAATTTGAGGAGAGGGTTGGAACATTGGGAAAATACCCCAAACCACAGAACCATATAGGAAAATAACTAAAAAGCCAAAAGCCATTTGAGGTTTATTTCTTTTTAAAAAACCACTTAGTATATGAAACCATGCTAAAGAATAAACCAAACCACTTGCCCCAATATGTATAGTTCCACTTGTACCAATTATCCAAGCTGCAAAACCTGAAAAGAAATAGAATGAAACAAATAGGGTAGAGGCAAAATTTTTATAGAAAAGATAAAGTCCAGACAAAAGCAAGAATACTGCAAGTGTGTTGGAAGATAAATGAGAAAAATCGGAGTGGAGTAGAGGCATTGTTAAAATTCCCAATAGCCCTTTAATGGAACGTGGCTCAAGACCATATTCAGACAAAGAAATATTGGTGATTACCTCCAATATTTTAATTATCCATAGAAGTAAAACAAAAGCTGCAGGAACAACCATTGCACTTAAAAAATCTTTTCTCTCTTTTCCCATAAACTAATGCAAAGATAGAAAAACTCATCAAAAATCAATATTTCTTAATTCTTTTTATGCAATGTTTCGTAAAGAAATCATATATTTGCAAATTGAACTTATACTATAAAGATATGAGAAAGAAAAGTATCCTATTATTGGTTACACTTGCATTATTGCTTTTTGTTGCCATAGAATCAAATGCTCAAAGAAAAAACAGAGCTCCTGAGAATCGTTTTGGAATTAGAGCAGGGTTTAATATGAGCGATCTTACTTCAGCAAAAGGATTAGATGTTTATAATGGACTTTCATACTACAATCAAAGCTTCAACTATGTTGGATTTACAGATACAGAACCTTTTAAATTAGGTTTTAATGTAGGTTTTGTTGGTCAAATTAAATTTGCAGATTATTGGTATGTTCAGCCTTCTTTGATATTCACTTCAAAAGGATTTAGACTAAATACTCAAAACCAAGGAGATTTTACTCAAAATGTTGAACTTGATGTTGAGGCTTACTATGTTCAATTGCCAATTGATATTCTTTGGAAATATAATTTCTCTTCTGATTTTCGTTTCTTTGCTCAAGGTGGAGCATTCTTGGGTTATGGAGTAGCGGGAACTTCCTTCTTTCTTGATCATTTTGGAGAAAAATTTGTACCAAGAGTTCGTCATGAACAAACAGCAACACCAACAGCAGTTAATGGATATATTGGTTATGACCATACAGTACATGGACTAATGGATCAAGACTACGATGAAACTTTTATGACAGAAGGAACAAATCGTTTTGACTTTGGATTTGAAGCAGGTTTAGGTTTTGAATATAAAGCTTTTCAGTTTACACTATCTTATCAATATAGTTTAACTCCTTTGTATGACTATGATTATGACTTTTCTGGAAGATATGAAGCTAAAAAAATATATAATATTAGCAATTCTTTTGAATACTTAAAGATTCCTGTTCCAAAAGCTCCAGTACAACATGTTATTTCCTTTACTTTGGCTTACTATATGAATCTTTTCTCCAATAAAGTAAAATACTAAAACTCTAAAAGTAAAATCTTAATTCTAAACACTAAATAAAAGAGAATTTGCGTTAAAGAATTATGAAAAAAGTTTTCTCAATATTAATTCTATCAATTCTAAGTTTGATTGCTTACTCTCAAGAGCAAGTTAGAAACGTAGAAAAAGATACAATAATTGATTCATCACAAGTGAATGCTTTGCCTTATTTTGAAGAAGACCCAATGCAAGTTAGAATTGAAATGGGAACATCCTTTGGAAAGGGCTTCTTCTCAGAAAATTTTGTTTCAACTTACATTGCACCATCAGTTGTAATGAAAGTTAATTCTCAATCTTGGCTTAGAGCAGGAATACTAACTGGAGATAGCTGGATAAATCTTCCAAAAAATCAAACACCTCCAGAGGATAAAGCTCCGTATGAAAATCGCTATAAAAGGAATATGGCTTATGTAGGAATGGATTTTGAAATAAATCCACGACTTATGGTTTCACTTACTGCTTTTTGGGATAATTTTAGTCCAATGTCAAATCCCAACACTCTTGGCATTAGAGATAATCTTTACACTTATGGATTTGATGCCAATTTAACTTATCAGATTTCTAAGAATTCTTATTTTAATTTTGGATTTACTTTTGTTGAAACAAATAATCCTTATAGTCTTTTACCTTATAGATATGGAAGTCCACTAAGTGCTTTCAGTCCAATGTGTGGACCATTTAGCCATCAAAATAATTTTCTTTTAGCTTCTCCTTATAATTGGTAATAGATAAGATTTTCTGAAAATATTATATTTTTCTTCCAATCATTAACCCATCTCTTAATGGAATTATTAGGTTTTCCATTCTTGGGTCTTCTGTAATTTTTTGATTGAAACTATGAATACCAACAGTATGTTTATCTTTTGGCATTGTTTCTAAGGCAATTTTACCATACCAAAGAACATTGTCAGCAATCATTAAACCCCCTTTGCGAAGCTTTTCAATACATAAATCGTAATAAGCAGGGTAGTTTGCTTTGTCTGCATCAATAAAAACAATATCAAATTCTTCTTCAATTGTAGGAATTATGTCTAAAGCCTTCCCAATATGTAATTGAATTTTATCTTCAACCTTGTTTTCTTTAAATAAATTAAGAAGAAACTCCTCATACTCTTCTTTCCACTCAATAGTATGAAGTTTTCCATTAGGTGCAAGACCTTTAACCAAGCAAAGAGCAGAATAGCCACTAAATGTTCCTAATTCTAAAATATATTTGGGCTTAACAAGATTGCTAATAAGACTTAAAAGAGTTCCTTGCCAATTTCCACTAATCATATGTGGATGAATAAAAAGTTCTTTGGTTTTTTCGTTAAGTTCACTTAGGTAATTATCTTCCTTACTAACATAAGTTTGACAATAGTTTTCTATTCTTTGGTCAATAAATGGAAAGATTTGTTTCTCGCTCATTATAATGAAATAATTTTAAATTCAACTCTTCTATTCTTTGCTCTTCCTTCTTCTGTTTTGTTGTCAGCAATAGGTTGTTTTGCCCCATATGATTTATAATCCAATCTTTCCTTTCCTATTCCATGATTAATTAAATAATCATACACTGCTTTAACTCTGTTGTGAGAAAGTTTTGCATTATAGTTATCTGAACCTTTGTTGTCTGTATGTCCAGAAAGTTCAATCTTCATATTTGGATTCTTATTCAGAATATTAATAAGATTATGTAGCTCAACATAAGATTGAGGAAGAAGAATGCTCTTATCAAATTCAAAGAATATGTTTTCCATAATAACAACTTGACCTACCTCAAATTTAGGTTCGTCTTTAGTTTTGGTAACCACTACATCATTAGCTATTATTTCTTTTTCTTTGCAGGTTAAGCAATAAACAGAAACATCATCAATATAATAATAAGCTCCAGGTAAAATATAAGTAAGATAAGGCAAGTCCACAACATTGCTTTGAGGTGCAGGATAAAAATTGCCAATGGTAAGAAACTTTTCTCCACCCTCTGCAATAAATTCTCCCTCTATTTTAGTCCAATCTTCCACATTGATAATTGGATTGCTATAATGATTAACCACTTGAGGTTTTAAATAGGTTGATATGGATTGGCTAACTCCTTTTTCGTGTTCAATTGTAGTTTTATCGGTTAGCATTTGTCGAGTTTTCTCCTCAATTCTGTTTTTTGTAAATAATCCTCCAAGTGTTGCAACAGCTCCTGCAGAGTATTCACTTAAACTAACATAAAAAGTAAGCTTGTATGTTTCGCCTTCTTTTAGATAATCTTTCAATTCTGTTTGAACATATTCTCTATAATCGGTCTTTGAACTGTAAATTCCAACCATTCCAACTCCAGTGCGTGGCATTTGAATGCCAAGTTTGTTTTTGGGAACATTACATTGTTTGCTTCCGCATTTATTATAATAATCTGCACTTCCACCTGTTGGTTGCCACCAAGCAACAGCCTGTGACATATAACCATAGGGCTCAATTTTTTGTGGACAAGTGTAGTATTCTTCAAAAGACGGATTGAAGATTAGGTTTTCTTGTGAATATGAAAGGGAAGAAAATAGCAAGGAAAAACATAAGCTAAGAGAAGTTAAAAATAATCGAGACATAAATAAAAATGTATGCCGACTTTTTCCAAAAAAGTCCCTTTTATTTTCAATTAAACTAAAATTAAATTTTTTCATCTAAAACCTCCTTCCAGTTAATTGGATTTTTTGCATCAAGCCAAGTGTAATCTTTATCCTTACGAAACCAAGTCATTTGACGTTTTGCATATCTTCTTGTATTTGTTTTAATATCTTCAATGGCTTGTTGAAGGCTAATTTGATTATCAAAATACTTAAACAATTCCTTGTAGCCAACAGTGTTTAGAGCGTATAGGTTTTTATATGGATAAACTTCCTTTGCTTCTTCCAACAAACCATCCTCCATCATTAAATCAACTCTTTTGTTTATTCTTTCAATCAATTCAGAACGTTCTCTATAAAGAGCAAATTTAATTATTTCGAAATTTCTTTGAGCTTTTTTATTTGTTCTGTAAAAAGAAAAAGTTTTACCTGTTTGACGAATGACTTCCAATGCACGAATTAATCTTATGTGATTCTTCTTGTCAACAATATTATAGTATTCAATATCTTTTTCTTTCAGTTCTTCTTGCAAAATAGAAAGGCCTTCTTCTTTAAAAATTCTATTTAGCTCATTTCTTATCTCAATATCAACATCTGGAAGAGAATCAATACCATTGCAAACCACATCAATATACATACCACTTCCTCCAGTAAGTATTATATTATCATAAGTTTTAAATAGAAGTTCAATCCTTTCAAGAGCATCGTTTTCATATAATCCTACATTATAATCATTATGTATTGAGATATGACCAATGAGATGATGTTTTACTTCTGCAAGTTCTTCTTTTGAAGGAGTTGCAACACCAATGTTTAACTCTTTATAGAATTGTCGAGAGTCTGCAGAAATTATTTCAGTGTTTAGAGTTTTTGCCAAATTAATAGCCTCTTTTGTTTTACCGACAGCAGTTGCTCCAGTCAGAACTATTAATCTCTTTTTATTCGTTTTCATATCGTTTGCAAAACTCCTATGTGTTTATCAAATGTTTAGGTTTTAAGCCAAGCTTTTGAGCTTCTGTGTACATTAAATTAAGTGCAGCATCTCTTTCATTTGGAATTTCTCCATCCAATATAGCATCTTTAATTATAGTTTTTATTATCCCTATCTCTTTGCAAGGAGATATTCCAAAAACATCCATAATATCTTCTCCACTAACTGGAGGTTGAAAATTGCGTAAGCGATCTTTCTCCTCAAGTTCCAAAAGTTTTTGAGTAACCTTTTTGAAGTTTTCTCTATAGCGAACTATCTTATTATAGTCTTTTGTTGTGATGTCAGCATGGCAAAGTCTCATTAAGTCATCAACATCTTCTCCTGCATCAAACAAAAGTCTTCTTACAGCAGAATCGGTTACCTCGTCCTTAATTAGAATTTGTGGTCTAAGATGAAGACTAACCAATTTTTGAACATATTTCATATTCTCATTTAAAGGTAGCTTCATTCTTCTGAAAAGATAAGGAATCATTTTAGCTCCTCTTGTCTCATGTCCATGAAAAGTAAATCCAATCTTTGGCTCAAAACGTTTAGTTTGGGGTTTAGCAATATCATGCAAGATGGCAGCCCAGCGTAACCATAGATAATCAGTTTCCTTTGAAATATTATCCAATACTTCAAGTGTATGTTTGAAATTATCCTTATGAGCTTTCTCACCAACCTTATCAACGCCTTTCAGAGCTGTCATTTCAGGGAAAAATAATTTCAATAAACCAGAGCGGTCAAGTAATTTGAATCCCATTGAAGCTCTTGGCGAAAGTATAATCTTGTTTACTTCTTCAATAATTCTTTCTCCTGATAGAATTTCAATTCTGTAAGCATTTCTTATTATTGCATCGAAAGTATCGTTATGAATAGAGAAATTTAATTGAGTTGCAAAACGAATTGCTCTAAACATTCTCAAAGGATCATCAGAAAAAGTTATGTCAGGATCAAGAGGAGTTTTAATAATACCATTCTCTAAATCAACTAATCCATTAAAAGGGTCAATAAGCTCTCCATAGTCTTCTTCATTTAAGGAAATAGCCATAGCATTAATTGTAAAATCTCTTCTGTTTTGATCGTCCTCCAATGTTCCATCTTCAACAATAGGCTTACGACTATCTCTATTATAGCTTTCTTTTCTTGCTCCAACAAATTCAATCTGCCAATAATAATCTTTTACTAAAAAATTAATCATTGCAGTTCCAAAATTCTTAAATACAGAAACATTGCAACCTTCACCAATTTCCTTAGCAACCTCTTTAGCCAATTCAATCCCACTACCCAAGCAAACAATGTCTATATCCTTACTTTCTCTTTTAAGAATAATATCTCTAACCCAGCCTCCAACAACATAGGATTTAATTCCCATTTTTTTGGAAACGGATTGAACGATTTGAAAAATTGGATGTGTTAAGTGTCTTTCTAAATTCATTATCATGCAAAAGTAATATATTTTATCCTCATAGGAAGAAAAAGGAGTAGAGAAATATGAATTTAGCTAAAATGAACAAATAGTCATTAATGGATACTTATTCTTTAGTTTTATGTTTGAAATAGAAATTAAAACTATTAAGAATTACTTAATTAATACTTCCTAATCTGGTCTTTTAATTAGGAATTGAGGTAATGTTTTAAATTAAAATTATTTATTTGTTTTTATCACTTGTTGTTTGAAAAATAAGTACTAACTTTGCAAAGTATAATTTACAATAAATTAAATTAATATATCAACCATTTAAAACATTTAAAGATGAAACAAGTACATAACTTTAACGCAGGTCCTTGCGTTTTACCAAAACAAGCAATTGAATCAGCTATTGAAGCTATTCGCAATTTCGATAACACTGGAATTGGTATTTTGGAAATTTCTCACCGTACACCAGGTTGGGAAAGAATTATGGCTGAAACGGAAGCTTTATGGAGAGAACTTCTTAATATCCCTGAAAATTATGAAGTAATTTTTTTAGGAGGTGGTGCTTCAACTCAGTTCTTCCATGTGCCTGCTAACATATTAAATAAAAAAGCTGTTTACCTTCAAACTGGTGTTTGGGCAAAGAAAGCTATTAAAGAAGCAAAATTCTATGGTGATGTAGAAGTTGTTGCATCTTCTGAAGATAAAAATTATACTTACATTCCTAAAGATTTTACTGTTCCAACTGATGCAGATTATTTCCACATCACAACTAATAATACTATTTATGGTACAGAAATTAAATACGACATGGATTGCCCAGTAAATCTTGTTGCTGATATGTCTTCAGACATTATGTCTCGTCCAGTTGATATTAAAAAATATGCACTTATTTATGGTGGAGCTCAAAAGAATGTAGGTCCTGCTGGAGTAACATTTGTTATTGTTAGAAAAGATATTCTTGGAAAAATTGATCGTAAAATACAAACTATGGTTGATTATACAACTCATATTGGAAAAGAAGCAAAAGATAAATCAATGTTCAATACTCCTCCAGTATTCTCAATATTCGTTATGCACGAAACATTGAAATGGGTTAAAGAACTTGGTGGCATTGAAGCAATGAACAAAATCAATGTTGAAAAAGCTAACCTATTATATAACGAAATAGACAGGAATAAAATGTTCCAAGGAACAGCTGTTAAGGAAGACCGTTCAATTATGAATGTTTGCTTTGTAATGAATGAACAATACAAAGATAAAGAAGCAGACTTTATGGCATTTGCTAAAGAAAGAGGAATGGTTGGAATTAAAGGACACCGTTCAGTTGGTGGTTTCCGTGCATCAATCTACAATGCTTGTCCAGTAGAATCTGTTAAGGCATTAGTTGCTTGTATGCAAGAATTTGAAAAATTAAACGCATAAATATTTTTAGATATGACAAAAGTATTAGTAGCAACCGATAAGCCTTTTGCTAAGGCAGCGGTTGACGGTATTAGAAATATTATTGAGGGAGCTGGATTTGAATTA
Source organism: Bacteroidota bacterium (assembly GCA_017860255.1). Lineage (GTDB taxonomy): Bacteria > Bacteroidota > Bacteroidia > Bacteroidales > P3 > UBA10566. The sequence goes on from JAFNAR010000042.1 coordinate 8,551, forward strand.
GCTCTTTTAGAAAAATATGGTGACGTAAGCAATTTCCTTAAAGCTGTTGAAGGCGCAGATGCTTTAATTGTACGTTCAGATAAAGTTACTAAAGAAGTTGTTGACTCTGCAAAAAATTTAAAAATTGTTGTTCGTGCTGGAGCAGGATTTGATAATCTTGACCTTGCTGCATGTACTGCAAAAAATATTGTTGCAATGAATACTCCAGGCCAAAATTCAAATGCAGTTGCTGAATTAGCAATTGGAATGATGATTTTTATGGCAAGAAATTCATTCAACCCAGGAACTGGTTCAGAACTTAAAGGTAAGAAATTAGGTATTCACGCTTACGGTAACGTAGGACGTTTGGTAGCTAATATTGCTAAGGGAATGGGAATGGAAGTTTATGCTTTTGACCCATTTGTTAAATCTGAACAAATGGTTAAAGAAGGAATTAAACCTTGCAATAGCATTGAAGAACTTTATTCAACTTGTAACTATGTTTCTCTTCATATTCCAGCAACTGAACAAACTAAAAATTCAATCAACTACGAATTGCTGTCAAAAATGCCAAAAGGTGGTTGTTTGATTAATACAGCAAGAAAAGAAGTTGTTAATGAAGCAGACATGATGAAGCTTTTATCCGAAAGAGAAGATATGAAATACTCTACTGACGTTGCAACTTCAAATCATGCAGAACTTGCTGAAAAATTTGGAACAAGAGTTTTTGCAACTGCTAAGAAAATGGGAGCTGAAACAGCAGAAGCTAACATTAATGCAGGTCTTGCAGCAGCTAATCAAATTGTAGATTTTATTAAAAATGGAGTAACTAAATTTAAAGTTAACTAATTTTAATATTCTCAATATTTAAGGCAACCTATTCAATAATGGGTTGCCTTTTTTTTATTTGTAAATTGTAATATATAAGTCCTTTGAGAAATTAATTGAGATATAATTAAAAATATAAGGGATATATTTTCAAAAAGAAGGGACTTATGTAAAAATATAAGGGACTTATTTTGAAAAAGTCGGCATATAATTTAAAAGAGCTCTTTTTACTCTGTAAAAATTAACCAGTTTGTTTGGTCTTTTGTGCTTGAAGTTAATTTTCCAATTGGGGTGTAATTATTATTTTCTGTTCTTAACCATCCTTTGCTCCAAGTTCCCATATCTAAGCATAAGGCGTTTTTTATTTCCATTCTTATCAATGCTCTTGAAAAATTATCAATTGAAAGTCTTACTCCTGATTCTATAACGCAAGGAGTGCCATCTATTATAACAAGGGCTCTACGATATGTTGCTTTCTTACCAAATATTCTGCATGGGACAAGTTCTGAATCTTTAACTAATAACATTTGTTGGAAAAGATCTCCTTTTTTTCTTATTGCAAGGTTCTTATAACTATTTATTTTTTCTGTTGAGGGTTTTATTATTACTTTATTATCAAATATTGCAGCATATCCTGTTGATTTAAGCTTTTTGCCAGCCTTTACTTTCCCATCAATTATATAATTACCCATTATGCTTTTTAGGTTTGGAGCAGTGAAAGCTGCTGCAACTGATAATTTAATTTTAGTGTCATTTGAGTCAGGACGAGATGTTATAAATTGAGCTTTACAATTTATTGGGCGATATACTAAAAGTATTATTGTATCATTATTTACATTTTGAATAATTGTATCTATAATTATTTTAGCTTGCTGTTTTTCAGTATTTGTAATTTTCTTGTCAGGATTTGCATTTAAGTTTATACTTATTATTATTAAGCTAAGAAATGTTATTATGATTTTTCGCATGAGATTATTATTTTTTCATTTTCTTTATTTGTGGTAAATAATAAGTATGTTTCTCCTCCTTCTTTTACATTTGTTTTCTTTCTTATTTCAGAAACAGTTTGAGGGAAGTTTCTTATAGTGATATTTGCTTTTGGATATCTTGTAGATAGCGTTTTTAAGATTTTATTATTGTATGGGAGTATAGTTTTTATTATAAATTTCCTACCTGGAAAATCTTCTATTTCTTTTTCTGAGATATATAAGTGTGAGTGTGAGGCTATTTTTTTTACTTCAAATCTTTCACATAAGGAATGAAATCCACCAGCTTTTAGGATTGAGGTATTAGGCTCATAAATATATGCTCCCATTCTCAGCTCTTTTTGATCAGCTAAACGGGTAATTGATTTTTCTGTTGTGAATGAGAATTTATTTATTTTACCATTTGTATCAAAATCTATGCATGTGTATTTTATCTCTTTTTCATAGACTTTCTCTAAAACTAAGAGTAATTCCTTGCATTCATTCTTAACTGAAATAACATGGATTTCTTTTATATAATTTATTTCTTTTATTGCCAGTTTAATGTCTAGCATAGGAGATAGTTTTATGCAAATAGTTTTTGCTTTATCAAATAGAAAAGGAAGTATTTCAATAATATCAGGTTGGCAGTCTTTTAATAAGAATACTTTATTGTTGTTTTCATCTCTTCGTGAAGGGTCAAGGTAAATAATATCTGTTTCTTCTAATGAATCAATATCATTAGCACTATTTCCTTTATTTACAATTATATTATCTAATTCTAAGACTTTAAAATTTTCCTCAGCAACACAAGCTAGTTCATAATTAATTTCATGATAATATACTTTTTTTAATTCTTTGGCAAAGAAAATAACATCTATCCCAAAACCAGAAGTAAGGTCTCTAAGAGTTGATTCTTTTGGAAATAAAGATGCTTTATATTTTGCAGTTTGTTCAGAAGAAGTTTGTTCTAGATTTATTTTTGGAGGGAATAGTAAGTTGTTCTTTTCTAATAATGAAGGGAATTTTTCTTTAGCTTTATTATATCCAATAATTTGTTTAACACAGAATTTAACGTCAATATCTTCCTCGTTAGATTGAAGAAGTAGTTTGTTTGTGTCTGAATTTAAATTGTTTAAAATAAATTCTCTTTCCTTGTCCGATGCAATTTTCATTTTGCAAAGATAATGTGTATATTCTTTTTATTTTAAATTCTTTTGCAGATTTTTAAATAAGGGTGTACATTTGCATTATAAATATATTAGACAATGAAAAAGATTTTAATTAATGTTTTGTTCTTATTATTTCTAAGTTTTGTAAATAATGTTGGCTTATTTGCTCAAAATGAAAGCCAAGAGGTAAGTGATTTGATTAAAACAGCCGTTTTTAAAATGGATAATGGCGATTTAGATGAAAGTATTCTACTTTTAGAAAAAGCAGAAAAAATGGATTCTAAGAGTGCATTAGTTAAGTATGAAATGTCATATGCCTACTATTTAAAGAAAGATTACAACAAGAGTATTAAGATTCTAAATAAATTGATTAAAAGAGATGATGCTTTAGATTATTATTATCAAATGCTTGGTAATGCATATGATGATAATGGTGAATCCGATAAAGCAATAAAAACATATGCTGAAGGTATTAAGAGATTTCCTAATTCCGGTAAATTATTTTTAGAAACAGGTAATGTTTATTATAATCAAAAAGATTATGATTCAGCAATTAGATGGTATGAAAAGGGAGTTGAAGCAGATCCAAAATATCCTTCTAATTATTTTAGAATGGCTCATTTGTTCTTAAATTCAGACCAAGAGGTTTGGGGAATGATTTATGGAGAGATATTTCTTAATCTTGAACCATCTACCAAACGTTCAAATGTTATGAGTGAAATGCTTTATAATACTTACAAGAATGAAATAAAATTTGAAGATACAGTTTCAAAGGTTAGCTTTTCTAAGCAGGTTATAAATATAAACTATGACCCAGATAAGGAAGCTGATTTATTGGCAAAAATGACAAAGGCTTATGAAGACAGTAAAAATGTATCAAAGATGCCATGGGCTAATGGGGTTTATGAGCAAGTTATGCTTTTGGCTCTTGGTGATGAAAAAGAAATTAATTTAGCCTCTCTAAACAGAATACGTTCAAATTTTGTTGATATTTACTTTGAAAAGGCACATAATGTAGGTAAATCAGTTCTATTATTTGATTTTCAAAAACGATTAAAAGATGCTGGATACTTTGAAACATATAATTATTGGTTATTATCTCAGGGTAATGTTGAAGAATTTAACCAGTGGTTAAAAGATAATAAGGATAAGTATGATGGTTTTATTTATTGGATGAATAATAATTCTCTACAAGTAGATGAATCTAATGTGTTTTTAATAAAAAACTTAGATAGAGACTAATCATAAGTTTGTTTTCTATGTGTGTAGTAATGAAATATTTTAAAAAGTTATTTTTCTTTATACTAATAGCTGTTGTTATGATTGTAAGTGTAGAAAATTCATTTGCTCAGAATAAGAAGCCAAATAATGAGGGTAAGAAACCAAAGATAGGATTGGCTTTAAGTGGAGGTGGAGCTTTGGGTTATGCTCATATTGGTTTTTTGCAAGCTATGAAAGAATACAAGTTTGATGTAGATGTGGTTTCTGGAACTTCAATGGGTTCAATAATTGGAGTATTGTATTGTGCTGGATATACTCCAATTGAAATTCTAGATCTTGTAGATAAAGAAAATATGAATAAAATCATTAATGTAATTAAATTAAATTCAAGTTTTGGAAGGGGTTTCTTTAATCATGATAAGCTATCAAAAGTGTTGGGAAAAGCATTGCCTAATAATGATTTTTCATGCTTAAATAAAAAATTTTATTGCTGCGTTACAAATTTTAATAAAGCAACTTATAAGTTTGTTGGAGAGGGTGATTTTTTAAAAGAGTATATTATTGCTTCAGCATCAATACCTATTGTTTATGAGCCAAAAGAAGTTGAAGGAGAGATGTATGTTGATGGAGGAGTTATGCAAAATCTTCCCGTAGAACCACTTTTAAAAGAGAATTGCGATATTATTATTGGTGTTGATGTTATTTCTGTACCAAATCAATCAGAGATAAAAGGGTTGGTAAATATATTTGCAAGATCAATGGCTCTTTCAATTTCAAGTAATACTGAAAGCTGGGCAAAAAAATGTAATTATATAATAACTCCAAACTTAGAGAAATATACTATGTTGGATTTTGAAAAAGCACAAGAACTTTTTGATATTGGTTATGAAGTTGGGAGAGTATTTTTTGAAGACTACAAAAAACAAGAAGCCAAATTAAAAAAATAAACGCTTTATTCTTCTGATAGGTTTAAAGTTGATTATTTATTGGAATTATGTGAGACATATCAATAAATAATGTCAGAATTAAATAAATACCAAATACAATTAAAATTGATCCAATTATTCTATTTGTGTAGGTAATTACTCTATCTGTCATAAAACGTTTTATTTCGTTTGCAATAGCACATTTTATTAAATCCATGCAAAGCACAGTAATTAATATAGAAATTAAGAATGTGACTTGAAGATTTATTTTAGGAAAACTACTTGCAACACTAATTGGGATTAACCAAAATATCCAAATACTTGGGTTTAAAATATTGAAAGCAAAACCTTTGGCGATATATTTAAGTTGAAATTTTGCTTTTATTTCAATATCCTTTGCTTGTTTTGGTTTGCTAATATGTCTTTTAAGAGCAGTATAAATTCCAAAACCTAAAAGAAAGAACCCACCAATTACAGATAAAATTCTTTGTGCCCTATCTGTTTCAAATATTGATGATAAACCATACCAAGCAACAAATACCATAGTTATATCACTAATAGATATCCCAAAGGCAAGTTGAGAACCTTTTTTAAAACCTTTGCTAATACTTGTTTGGATAAGAGAGAAAAAAGCAGGTCCAGCCATAAGAGATAGAGTTAGACCAAATAATATTCCTTGTGTTATGGTTTGAAAAAAATGCATATAGTTTATCTTTGATATTACAATTTATTGAATGCAAATTTACATAAATATCATTAATAATAAGAGAAAATAGACGTAAATATTGTATCTTTGCCGATTAAATATTAAAAATATGGAAACTAAATTAAATACAATAAAAGAAGCTATAGAAGACTTTAAGCAAGGGAAATTGCTTATTTGTGTTGATGATGAGGATAGAGAAAATGAAGGAGATTTTATTTTCCCAGCAGAAAAAATTACACCAGACATTGTTAATTTTATGGTAACTCATGGTCGAGGTTTAATGTGTGCTCCTTTAACAGAAGAAAGATGTAGAGAGTTAAACCTTGATATGATGGTTTCAAACAATACCTCTTCTCACGAAACTCCATTTACAATTTCTGTTGACAAACTTGGAGATGGTTGTACAACTGGAATATCAACAAGTGATAGAGCTAAAACAATTAAAGCTTTAGCAGATCCAAAAACTCGTCCTGAAGAATTAGGCCGTCCAGGACATATTTTTCCTCTTAGAGCAAAATCAGCAGGAGTTTTACAAAGAAGTGGACATACTGAGGCATGTGTTGATTTGGCACGTTTGGCAGGTTTAGAACCAGTTGCTGTTTTGGTGGAAATTCTTAATCAAGATGGAACAATGGCTCGATTGCCACAATTGATGGAAATCTCTAAAAAATATGGAATAAAAATCATTTCAATTAAAGATTTGATTGCATATAGAGTTGCTAACGAAACTCTAATTAGAAGAGAAGAAGAAGTTATGTTGCCAACAGAATGGGGAGATTTTCATTTGATTGCCTACACTCAATTAAATACAAATGCAACTCATATGGTACTTAAAAAAGGTACTTGGACAAAAGATGAACCAATTGTTGTTAGAGTTCATTCATCCTGTGCAACAGGAGATATCTTTGGATCATGCAGATGTGATTGTGGAGGACAATTGCATGAAGCTATGAAAATGATCGATAAAGAAGGTAAAGGACTGGTAGTATATATGAGCCAAGAAGGAAGAGGGATTGGTTTAGTTAATAAAATTAAGGCATATCATCTTCAAGAACAAGGAATGGATACAGTTGATGCCAATCTTGCATTAGGATTTAGAGCGGATGAAAGAGATTATGGAGTGGGAGCACAAATTCTAAGAGATCAAAATGCAAATAAAATTCGTTTATTAACTAATAATCCTGTTAAGAGAAAAGGGCTTGAAGGATATGGTATAGAAATTGTGGAAACCATACCTTTGGTAGTGGGAATCAATCAACACAACAAAAACTACCTAAAAACAAAAGCTAAAAGAATGGGACATACTTTAGATGTCAAATAGAATTTTTAAAAATAAAATGTAAGAAAAAAAGCAAAAAGTATACAATTTTTGGAAAATATTCTTATATTTGCAGTGTTGGTTAAGCTTAAAAATGATGGAAGATTTGCAAACTCTTATTGTTGGAATAGAATATAAGATAAGGAGATTAATAGACGAGAAACATAAATTGGGGCAAAGCATTGAAAGCTTAATTAACGAAAAAAATGAATTAAATAAGATTGTATTAGAGCAATCGAAAGAAATAAATAGTTTAAAAGAACAAGTAAAAACATTAAAATTAGGAGAAACAATAAAAAATAGTTTAGATACAACAGACGTTAAGCTGAAAATAAATAACTTGGTGCGAAAAATTGATAGGTGCGTAGGGATAATTGTTGAAACCGAAAAAGCAAAAAGTTCTAATAAGTAATGACAGAAGATATTTTAATTAGTGTTGATATAGCAGGTCGAATTTATAAGGTTAGGGTAAAGAGAGAAGAAGAAGAGGTATTTAGAAATGCCGTTGAAGCAGTTAAGACCAACATTAAAGAATATGCCAAAATGTACGCTTATAAAGACAAACAAGATTTATTAGCAATGGTGTTGTTGCAATATGTTACATCTTACATGAAAATAAAAGATGATAATCTTTTTGGCAACAAACAATTGATTGAAAAATTAGAAGAAATCAATAGCATACTTTAAATAGAATAAAATATAATTAAGGAAATAAAGGAAGTATTCCCGCATCAGTTCAAAAACAGTTTGTAAACTCAACACTAAAAAGAAAAGGAGGACGCTCATAATTGAGTAAGACAGGCCTCAACCCTTAGGGGTTCTTCGTTAAGAAGACAGTGGAAGTTTGATGCAATTGGCACTCAAATCTTGTTTTAAGGAGTTTTTCATTACTCCATTTTGAAAGGATGCGGGTTTTTTATTTATAGTCGTTCAGCTTATACCATCTAAACAATTTTATTTATCCTAATTTATAGAATAGGAAATAAATAAAAATTAATACTATATATTTATATGAATACAGTAACAATAATAATCGTTTGTATAATAGTAGCAATAATCTTTTTTGGATTAGGGATACTGCTAACAGCAACCAAACTTAGAGCATCACTTACGAAGAAATCCTCACAAGTATTATTAGAAGCAGAGGAAAAAGCCGAAATGGTTAAGAAGGAAAAAATGCTTCAAGCAAAAGAGAAATTTCTACAACTTAAATCAGAACACGAAAAACAAGTACAAGAACGTAATAACCGTGTTGTTCAAATTGAAAATAAGCTAAAACAAAGAGAACAAGATTTAAAACTTAAAGTTGAAGAATTTCAAAAGAAATACAGCGAATTTACACAAGCAAGAGAAAACTTAAACAAACAATTAGAAATTCTTTCTTCTCGTCAAGCAGAAGTAGAGAAAACATTCCAAAAGAGTGTTGAAAAATTAGAGCATATAGCTGGTTTGTCAGCATCAGATGCAAAGCAACAACTAATTGAAGCAATGACTGGTGAAGCTCGTTCAGATGCTGCAAGTAGAATTATGGAAATTGTTGAAGAAGCTAAACTAACTGCCAACCAAAAAGCAAAAAAGATTGTTGTAGAATCAATTCAAAGAACAGCAACAGAAAACGCAATAGAAAACACAGTTTCTGTTTTCAATCTTGAAAACGAAGAAATAAAAGGAAGAATTATTGGTAGAGAAGGAAGAAATATCCGTGCATTAGAAAGTTTAACAGGAGTTGAAGTAATTATTGATGACTCACCTGATGCAATTATACTTTCATGCTTTGACCCAGTAAGAAGAGAAATTGCTCGTTTGGCTCTACATAAACTTGTTACAGATGGACGTATCCATCCAGCAAGAATTGAAGAAGTTGTTTCAAAAACCAAAAAGCAAATTGAACAAGAAATCATTGAAACAGGTAAGAGAACTTGTATTGACTTAGGAATAATAAATCTTCATCATGAGCTTGTTCGTATGATTGGTAAAATGAAGTATCGTTCTTCTTATGGACAAAACTTATTACAACACTCTCGTGAAGTTGCCAATTTATGTGCAACAATGGCATCTGAATTAGGACTTAATCCAAAGATAGCAAAACGTGCAGGATTACTTCATGATATTGGTAAAGTTCCAGATAATGAGCCAGAACTTCCACACGCAATTCATGGTATGAAGCTTGCAGAACGCTGTAAAGAAAAACCAGAAATATGCAATGCAATTGGAGCTCACCACGATGAAGTTGAAATGGACAGCCTTTATGCACCAATAGTTCAAGTGTGTGATGCTATTTCAGGAGCACGTCCAGGAGCAAGAAGAGAAGTTGTTGAAGCATATATCAACCGTTTAAATAAATTGGAAGAAATTGCAATGTCTTACCCAGGAGTAATTAAAACATACGCAATTCAAGCAGGTAGAGAATTAAGAGTTATTGTTGCAGCTGAAAAAGTTTCAGACCAAGATGCAAACCAAATTTCAATGGACTTATCAAAACAAATTCAATCTGAAATGGTATTCCCTGGAATGATTAAAGTAACGGTAATTAGAGAAACACGTTCAGTTAACTACGCAAAATAAAATCAAATTCACTCTGCATAGTAAAATTAAATAATTATTATGTAATTGATTGATAATAAAATGAACTATGTAAGGCATTTATTTATATAAATAAGTGCCTTATTTGTTTTTATTTTTATTACTTTTGCAACCATAAATGTGGAAAGATTTGAATTGATTGCAACCACACAAAAAAATGCTAAAACATTTTTGATTACATCAATTCTTATTTCCCATTTTGTTAGTTTAATTAATTAATTTAAAGACAAAACAAGATGGCTTATTTTTTTACTTCTGAATCAGTTTCAGAAGGTCACCCAGACAAAGTATCAGATCAAATTTCAGATGCACTTTTAGACGAATTTCTTCGCCAAGATCCAAATTCAAAGGTTGCTTGCGAAACATTAGTAACAACTGGTTTGGTGGTTTTGAGCGGTGAAGTAAAATGTAATGGATATATAGACGTTCAAGACGTTGCAAGAAGGGTTATCAAAAACATAGGATATACCAAAGGTGAATATATGTTTGAAAGTAATTCATGTGGAGTTATTTCAGCAATTCACGAACAATCAAGCGACATCAACCAGGGAGTTGAAAGAGAAAACCCAGAAGATCAAGGAGCAGGAGATCAAGGAATGATGTTTGGTTATGCTTGTAGCGAAACCGAAGACTATATGCCTTTATCACTTATTTTATCTCACCAATTGGTTTCAGAACTTGCAGAAATCCGTAGAGAAGGAAAGCAAATGAAGTATTTGCGTCCTGATAGCAAATCACAAGTTACAATTGAGTATGATAACAATAATAAACCTATTGCAATCAACACAATTGTTGTTTCAACCCAACATGATGATTTTGACAAGGACGATGACAAAATGCTTGCTAAAATTCATAAAGATGTGAAAGAAATTCTTATCCCAAGAGTTATAGCAAAGCAAAAACGTAAGGATGTTCAAGACCTATTCAAAAAGGACTTTATTCTTTATGTTAACCCAACTGGAAAATTCGTAATTGGAGGACCTCATGGCGACACAGGATTAACAGGAAGAAAGATTATTGTTGATACCTATGGAGGAAGAGGAGCTCATGGTGGTGGTGCTTTTTCAGGAAAGGATTCATCAAAAGTTGATAGAAGTGCAGCTTATGCAGCAAGACATATTGCAAAAAATATGGTTGCATCAGGAGTTTGTGAAGAAGTTCTTGTTCAAGTTGCTTATGCAATTGGTGTTGCAAAACCAGTAGGATTTTATGTAAATACTAACGGAACAGCAAAAGTTAAGGATGCAAAAGGCCAAACACTTACTGATGGAGTTATTGCAGAAAAGATTAATGAAATTTTTGATCTAAGACCTTATTCAATTGTTAAACACTTTGGACTAAAAAATCCAATCTTCCTACCAACAGCCAAATATGGTCACTTTGGAAGAACTCCTTACGAGGAAAAAGTAACTATTTTTGAAAATGGAAAGGAAAAACAAAAGACAGTTGAGTTCTACACTTGGGAAAAATTAGATTACGTAGATAAAATCAAAAAAGCATTCAATCTATAAACAGATAGATTAATTTCTGTTTTAGTCGCAAAAAGTATATTGACTTAAATATTATTAGTTAGTATAATTTTTGCGACTTTTTTTATAATTAATCACCGACTTTTATAAAATATATCCCTTCTTTTTGAAAATATATCAAGTATATTTTTCTATAAGTCAAGTTTATTTTTAAATAACCTTAGTCTTTTTATTTTAATTTGGGTCAGGTCAGGTCATACCTAAGTAAATAAAATGAATGACCCTATGACCTTTGGATAACCAAATAATATGCAGTATCCCAATATTAAAAATATTGGGGGTATACTGCTGATTATTTGTTTTGGTTTATCTTTAATTTGTGTTATCTTTGATTTTCATTCAAGCTTAAACACCAAATGAGCCTTCTGACGTTTTGTCATATTTTTGGCTATGGCAAACAAATTGAGGGCTTTATTGGTAATTAGTATTGATAATTAAAAAACAAATATATATGGAAACAAATAAAAAAAATCAAAGATTAGATCAGTTGAATCGTTATGCAAGGAATTTGAATAATGAGGCAAAGAAAGGAAAGTTAGACCCAGTTATTGGAAGGGATGATGAAATAAGAAGGGTTTTGCAAATACTTTCCAGAAGAACAAAGAACAACCCAATGCTTATAGGTGAGCCAGGTGTTGGAAAAACAGCTATTGCAGAAGGTATTGCTCAAAGAATAGAAAGAAAAGACGTTCCTGAAAACTTAAAAGATAAGGAAATCTATTCATTGGATATGGGTGCATTGATTGCAGGTGCAAAGTACAAGGGAGAATTTGAGGAACGTTTGAAAGGAGTAGTTAATGAAGTAATAAGTTCAGAAGGAGATGTTATTTTGTTTATTGATGAAATTCACACACTTGTAGGAGCTGGTGGAGGTGAAGGAGCAATGGATGCTGCAAATATTCTAAAACCTGCCCTTTCTCGTGGAGAATTGAGAGCAATTGGAGCAACAACCCTTAATGAATATCAAAAGTATTTTGAAAAGGACAAGGCACTGGCAAGACGTTTTCAAACCGTTATGATTGATGAACCAAGTGTTCAGGATACAATTTCAATTCTCAGGGGGTTGAAGGAAAAATATGAAATACATCACAAGGTAAGAATTAAGGATGCTGCAATTATTGCTGCTGCTGAAATGTCTGCTCGTTACATAACCTCACGTTTCTTGCCCGATAAAGCAATTGACCTTATTGATGAAGCAGCTGCAAAGCTAAGAATGGAAATAAACTCTTCACCAGAAGAAATTGATGAAGTGGATAGAAGATTGCGTCAGTTGGAAATTGAAAGAGCTGCCATTCGTAAGGAAAAAGATCAAGTAAAAGAAGCACAGCTAACAGAAGAAATTAATGCTTTATCTAAGGAAAAAGATACACTAACAAGCAAATGGAAGGAAGAAAAGAATTTGGTTGATGCCATTCAAGATGAAGTAAAAAAGATTGAAAACTACAAGCAGGAAGCCGATTTGGCTGAAAGAAGTGGAGATTATGGAAAGGTTGCAGAACTTCGTTATGGTAAGATTAAAACTGCCGAAAAAGATTTGGATGACTATAAAACCAAACTTCAAAACATTCAGGGTGGAGTGGCACTTATTAAGGAAGAAGTTGACCAGAATGATATTGCTGATGTTGTTTCTCGATGGACAGGAATACCAGTTCAGAGAATGATGCAAAGTGAAAAAGAAAAGCTTCTTAGTTTGGAAGAAGAATTGAAGAAAAGAGTTGTTGGTCAGGATGAAGCCATAACAGCAATTGCCAATGCCATCAGACGAAGCCGTTCAGGACTAAGCGATGAAAAGCGACCAATAGGTTCATTTGCATTTTTAGGCTCAACAGGAGTTGGTAAAACAGAGCTAGCAAGAGCCTTGGCTGAACTTTTGTTTGATGATGAAAATCTTATGATAAGGATTGATATGAGTGAATATCAGGAAAGGTTTTCAGTAAGCCGTTTGATTGGAGCACCTCCAGGATATGTGGGTTATGAAGAAAGTGGTCAATTGACAGAAGCAGTCAGAATGAAACCATATTCAATTGTACTATTGGATGAAATTGAAAAAGCACACCCTGATGTATTCAATATATTATTACAGGTTTTGGAAGATGGACGTTTGACCGACAACAAGGGAAGGGTAATTGACTTCAAGAATACAATAATAATTATGACCTCCAACCTTGGTTCAGAAATTTTACAAGAAGCACTGGAAGATGAATCATCTAATTTTGAAACCACATGGGATAAAGCGCAAAGAGAAGTTCTGGAACTTTTGAAAAAGACAATAAGACCTGAGTTTTTGAACAGGATTGATGAAATTGTTGTATTCAGACCATTGAAGATTGAACAGGTAAGACAAATTGTAGTATTGCAACTGGAACTTTTAACCAATCAACTATATCAAAAACATATCGATATTGCCTTTACACCAAAAGCAATTGATTACCTGGCAGAAAAAGGTTATGACCCATTGCTTGGAGCAAGACCAGTTAAAAGAGCAATTCAAAAACTTGTAATCAACCAATTATCAATTGAACTGATTAAAGGAACAATTTCACAGGAAACCAAGATAGAGGTTGATGAAGTTGAAGGTAACTTAGTGTTCAGAAGAGCATAAACAAACCCTAATAAATAAATTAAAGCTATAATCGTAACTGGTTATAGCTTTTTTTGTTTCTTATTCGTAATATTCGTATTCAAATTTTTCTATATATGCAGGATGCCTTTCTTCAATAAGGTTTCCTTTATTATCATATTTATAATAAACATTTTTAATATTTGAAGGATCGCTATATATTACTTTATAGTCCTTACTAAACAACTTGTATTTATATCTTTTTACTATAAAATTCTCAATTAGATCATCCTTATAGATTTCCTTTTTGAGTTTCCCTTTTGAATTGTAAAAATATTTCGTTTTGGAAGATTGATTAGTTTGGTTATATGTATGTTCAATTAATCTTTTATTTGAATCATATTTCCATTCATTAATCAATTGATAATCTAATTTTCCATCACTATCATATCTTTCTTCACATTTGTAAATCAATGTATCATCATTATATTTATAAATAATTCTTTCTTGATTATATCCATCTGTTTCTTCTTCAATTAGTCTTTTTTTCTCATCATACTTATATGTTCTTGGAGTAGTATTATTTTTATTTCGGTTAGTATAAAAATATTTTTTTGTTAGCATATTATTTGAATAAATCAAACTATCAGTATATACTCCTTCTGGATCAAGAGAATATGTCTTTTTGATTAAAATATTTTCTTTATTTTCATTATAATAATATTTTTCAATAGTAGATTTTTCCCAATTATCATTTTCTTCAAATTTACCAGCGTCAAAATATTTAATTTTTTCAGATAGAGTATTATCTGGATTATAGATATATTCAATTTTTTTCTTTTTATAATTATAATTACTTGGATCATAATTAACTTCCTGAACTAAGTTATAGCCTTTATAAAAGAATTGTTGTATTGTTGGAGAATCATCAAAACAATATGTTTTCTTTTCAATCACTCTTCCCTTATCATCTAATTTAAAAGTTTCTTTTTCAATGGTAAAATCTCGAGGAAGTCCCCATTGCTTGGTGTTAATTATTCTATCAAAATTATCATAAGAATAGGTTATTAATGAAGTTAATTCATTGTTATAATATGATTTTTCTTTTATGATTTTATTATGTGAGTTGTAAATAAATATGTTTTCTCCGATAACTTCATTGTCAATATAAGTTATTTTTTTAACTAAGTTACCTCTTTTGTCGTATTGAAATAAATTGAAATCATTTATTGTTTCATAGTCATAATCTTTAACTTTTTGTCCTTTATAATTATATTCTGTAATATCACAGCTAATTTTTTTATTGTGGTAATATCTATTCATTGATGTTTGATTATTATTAGAGTCATAAGTATATGTTAGTATATTAGAATCTCCTGAATTAAAGATTAAAGTTTCTTCTAATAAATTATTAGCATTATCATATTTATAATTTGTTATTGATTCAATGCTATCATTAAAATAATCATCCTTTTTAATGAGTTTATGATTTGAATTATAATAATACTTGGTAACTACAACATTATTTCTACTATAAAAAATACTATCTAAAATAATGTTTTTATTTTCATCATAATATTTAATACTAATTTTTGCTTTTTTACTTTCCTTGTGCTTTTGAGTTTCTTTTCTATTTTGGAAATCTACAAACACATATTCAGAGGGAGTGATTGTATCCAAATAACCATCTTTGCTATTATCGTATGTCTTTATGTAAAATGATTTTACCTTTCCATTAAGTTTATAGTTATTATAATATTGTGCATTTGCAGAAGAAATAGTTAAAGAAAGGAAAACTATTAACCCTAAGAATGCTTTGGAAGAGATATTCATAATGATTTTAGTTTGTATTTTATATAAGATTAATTCTCTTTGGCAAAGGTAGTAAAATTCTTTTTTATAAATTGTTTATAAGTTTCTCAAAAAGTTTAGTGTTTAAATTTATTAATTACACTTTTATTTTTTTTCTCTACTCAAAATTATTCAATATATGTCACTACAATCTTCTGATTAAATCTATTTTGGTAGTATAAAAGAGTGCGTAAAATAAAACCTTACTTCAGTAAATTAAAGTAAAGAAAGAATTTTTTAAAGGGTAGTATCCCAAAAAGTGTGTAATGATAGAGTAATTTAGTAGTGCAAAGTTAATTAATTTCTTTAATATTTATTATGGATAAATAATCTTCAATCCAT
>JAFNAR010000043.1 GCA_017860255.1 Bacteroidota bacterium
TTTACTAGAGAAATTATTTTCAATTTCTCTTCAATTGTGTGTTTGGACATAAATAATAAACCCCAAAAGTTTTTTGTCTAACTTTTGGGGTGCACTTCAGAAATTTGTTCAGCCTTTTTCTTTGAATAAGCAAAAAACTCAATCCAAATTAACCAGATAAGAAAAATTACTACATAGTAAAAAGGTCTTCCAACCCAATCATGAATAGATTGAAAGTTATTTGGATAGTATAGAAGAACACCCGTTAATCCAAAGATTCTTATAATATTTGCAATAATCACCACAACACTTGAAAAAAGAAAATAAATCATCCTCTTCCATAATTTGTTAGGCAGAATCAAAATAATCATAAGTAATTGGAAAATTTGCTTAATTCCCGAGCAGCTATTAGTAACCATCATAGTACAAATAGTAGAATTATCATTAGCATTATAGAATCGCAAACTTGACGATATGGTTTCAAAATCTGTATCATAGAATATTCTTGACAGAAAAACAACTCCATTAAATGCAATTTTGGTAAAGAAATCATAAATTTCTTTTGTAAAAGCACCAAATATCCATGTATCCATTTTAGTTCCCCAATAAAGATAATGAAAGAGAATTGTAACAAGTGCAAAAAGGAGAAAATCCTTAATTGCTCGATTTTTCTTAAAGTAATTCTTAATTTCTAACCATTTTTCAATAATTATTTCTCTCATAACTAATTTATCATGCAAAGTAATACATGCCTTCTCTCTATATTTAATATTAAAAAAAATTAATTTGACATAAATCTATAAAGCATCTATACAATTACGTATACTCCTATTAATTTGGCAAATTTACATATATATTTTTGATTATTCTTAAATAATTTTCATATATATTCAATAAAAAATATTTATTTTGACTTTTAATGGGAAATATGTGATAAGACACTATCAAATTTGGATAAAATTCTAAAGAATCAAGTATAGTTGAATTTATACTTGATTTATTCGGAAATATATCAATCAAAAATAAAAATATATCAGTCAAAAATAAAATTTTGACTGATATATTTTTCATTATGCTTGAGTTTTTTCAATAAAGAAGTAGACTATTTTAAAGCTAAAATTTAAGAACTTTTTTTGAATTCATACTTAAATTAACCAACTTCTTATTTCATTTTACTAACTCCTTATTTTAATTTACTGAAACGCTGTTTTTAATTTTTTCTTTCTTCGTTTTATTTTACTGAAATAAGGTTTTATTTTCCATCTCCTTATTTTAAGAAAATAGGATTAATTAAGGCAAAAAAATTAAAAAGAAATTAAAAGAGATTTCTTAGGTTTATCTTCTAAACTTATAGGTTATTGTACCTTTTTGCTCTTCTGCTGCTCCTGAAGATGCTGAAAACTTAGAGTTTCTTGCTGCTGTTTCGCAATGACGCCAAAGAGAACGATTATCAATTGTTGTTCCTCTTGCTCCTGAAATGGCTCTTACAACTTCTCCTTGAGGATTAACCCAAATAGTTACAACAATTGAGCCTACTTCATCTGTTTTGGAAGGTGGAAGCCCTAAATTCTTTGAACCTCTTCCTGCTAATGAGAATGTATGACCTGATCCAGTTCCATCACTTCCAGTTCCTCCTCCTCCATTATTGCCATCTCCTTTCCCATCTCCCTTTCCAGTACCTTGGCCAGAGCCAGAATTCTTCACTTTACCTTTTTGAAATAGAGCATTTGGATTTATGGTTTCTTCTTTTTTGGTTTGAGCTGTTTCTTTAGTTGATGGTTTATTATTTGGTTTGGTTGTTGTTTTTGCAGATAGAGCTACATCATCTGTATTTTGAGCAACATAGTTTTCGCTTCCTTCAGATATTTCATTGATAGGATTTGAGGCATCACTACCTCCTACCTCTCCAATCATGGCATTGCCGTCATTCTCAAGACTTCCTACATCCATTACAACACCTGTTTCTGGTGGAGGTGGATCAGGATATTTTAATCCTACAGAAACTAAAAGCAATAAAAATAATGAGTGAAATAGCACTGTTGCCACTACACTTATTATTGTCCTTTTATTGTCTTTATCTTTAATATCCATCTATTTTACTGCTTCTGTTGCTAGAATAACTTTATGTTTTTGTCCTGTGGATGCATTTATTTTGTTTACTGCATCAATAACTGTAACTACATATTGTACAGGAACTGTTTTGTCGGTATGAAGTTTAATTGTTGCATCTTTAACATTCACTAAATAGTTGGCAATAGTTTGTGCTAGCTCTGTTTCTGGTGTTGGTTGATTTTCTACAAAGAATTGGTAGTTTGTATCAATTGATACTGTAACATTTTGTTTTGCCATTGTTTGTCCAGATGTACTTTTAGGCAATAGAACTTTTATGGCATTTGGGCTTATTAGAGTTGAAGTCAACATAAAGAAAATAAGCAACAAGAAAACCAAGTCACTCATTGATGCTGAATTGAAATTAGGATCTATCTTATTTCTTGTTTGAATCATGGCAATAAGGGATTAAGCAGGTTCATGCAATAAGTCCATAAATTCCATTGTTCTTGCTTCCAAAAGGAAAACTATTTTATTTATCTTGCTTACTAAAATACTATATAAGAAATTGCATATTATACCTACAATCAAACCTCCAACAGTGGTTACCATAGCTTCATAGATTCCACTTGAAAGAATTTGAATATCGATGTTATTTCCGGCTGCAGCCATATCAAAAAAGGCTTTAACCATTCCAGTAACAGTTCCTAAGAAACCTAAGCTTGGTCCCAAACCTGCAATTGTTCCTACAAGAGAAACTCCATTTTCCAATCTTGCAACTTCAAGTTTTCCGACATTTTCTACTGCTTGATTAATATCGTTTAATGGTCTGCCTATTCTTGAAAGTCCTTTATCTAACATTCTTCCAATTGGAGTATTATTACTTTTTGTTAAAGATCTTGCTCCTTCAAGGTCACCCTTATGAATAAAAGTTTTAATGTTATTGATAAATCCTTTGTCTTCTTTTGTAGCTTTATTTAATGCAATATATCTATCTACAAATATATATACAGCAACAATTGATAGAATTCCCAATACAATCATAATCCAACCTCCTTTAATTGTAAGGTCAATTATATTCATTGTTTTTTCTGTTTGAACTACTTGGGAAGCTGTTTGAACTGCGGCGGCTGCTCCTTCTTGGACTTGTAAAATAATGTTTGCAAACATGTATTAGTTGTTTTTTGTTAATTTAAAATTATTTTTTCAATCTGAACCTTATCTCCTTTATAGATTTTAACCAAATATAAACCTTTTGAATAATGATCTAAGGTAAGAGTTTCTGGCAAATAATCAGACTTATAAATCAATTCTCCTAATGAAGACCATATTTCAATTTTTGATACATCTTGTTTTTTCTCATCTTTAAAGTAGATTGTTCCATTTGTTGGATTAGGGAATATCTCAACTTTAGAAGTAACTTCCTTAATATCATCTAAATCTTGACGCAAAGTAATAAAAGAATAAGGCTCTGACCAATCGCTATCATACATTCCACAAAGAGCTCTAACTTGCACCTTATATTCTGTAAATGGAGTAAGACCAACCAATACAAAAATTGGATCATTTTCTACAATTGCACCATTATTTGGAAGAGGTTGTGAGAACAAACCAAAACGCACTTCCCATCTATTTTGAGTTGCTGAACCTGGCATCCATGTTATCTTAGCTGAAGAATTAGTATAATTGGAGCCACTTAAGTTATATATAGGAGCGCATAAAGGAGGACGGGTTTGAAAAGTTTTTATTTCTGTCCATTCGCTAAAAGAATTTGCACAAATAGCTCTAACAAAAATTGAATAAGTTGTTCCACCAGTTAAACCAACCAAAAGAACAGTATCATTTGCTGTTATTACTGAAGTTCCTGTTCCTGGTGTGTGACCAGGGAAATCATATTCTACCTCCCATTGTGTTTGGAAAGGAGCAGGAACAAAGCTTACTCTTACCTTAGTAATATCAATTGAATCAACGTTTACATCTGTAGGCAAAACATAACAAGCATCATGAGTTTTGAAATTAATAGGGTCAGTGTATAGAGTATCATTTACAGTTATATTTTTATATTTATAAATCAAAAATGCCCTAACATAATAGGTTAAATCGGAAGTAAGATTATTTAAGTTCGATAAATAAATTATTGGGTTAGTATCAATAGGTGTTGTAACATTGGTTCGGGTTCCTGATTGAATAGTTGGCATTGGGTTAGTTGCGGAATAAACAAAACCTTTATGTATAACGGATGGAATATCGTTTGTGTCAAGTTCTGCATTTAATGTTGCCTTAAACATTTCTATGTTTGTTGTTGGCTTCATTACTAAAGTTGGAGCTGTTGGATAAGGTATATTGACTGACATTGGAGCTGACCATACTGTATCATTACCTCCTGCACTTTTCTTTGCGAAAGCTCTAACATAGTAAGTTTTTCCAGATATCATAAATAAACTTGGTGTAGTAGGTGTAGTAATAGTATTAATATCAAAAGTAAAAATTGAGTCCATAGGAGATGTCGTTGAAACTTGCTTGTATTGAATACCAGATCGCATCACAGGCATTGGAATAGTATCATAAATAAATCCTACTCCATTTACAGTTCCAGCTCCACTAGTATTCGTCCAACTACCAAAACCTCCAGTAAGTTTTGCATTTAGTTTTGCACCATAATATGAAACATTTGTAATGGATTGCATTACAACCGTTGGTTGCGCAATTGCCTTTCCGAAGAATAAACAACCAAATAAAATTATTATAATAAATCTTTTCATAATTAGAATTGTATTTCTAAACGGCAAATATACGCATAAAATTCATTTTACTGTATATATTGTCAATATAATTTTTAGTTTGCAGGAAATACAAAATAAAAGTTAATATTTTTTCTATTTGCAAATCAATAATATGAGAAAAATAATGAAAAAAAAATGAAAAATAATTTGCTAGTTTGATAAATGATTGTACCTTTGCACCGCGTTTTGAGAAACACAAAAACATTCCTCCTTAGCTCAGTTGGTTAGAGCACATGACTGTTAATCATGGGGTCTCAGGTTCAAGTCCTGAAGGGGGAGCAAGGAGAGTAAAATTTACTCTCCTTTTTTTATTTATTATTTCTGACTAAATATTTTAGTATTATCTTTGCATTTTATTACTTATGAAAGTCGTAGGATTCTCCTTTATTAGAAACGCTGTAAAATTTGACTACCCTATTGTTGAGTCAATTACTTCCATATTGCCTATTTGTGATGAATTTATTATTGCTTTAGGGAATTCTGATGACAATACTGAAGATTTAATCAAATCAATTGATTCCAATAAAATAAAAATAATTCATACAACTTGGGATGACAGCTTACGTAAGGGAGGGAAAGTATTGGCCGTTGAAACGAACAAAGCTTTCAATCAAATAAAAGATGCAGATTGGGCATTTTATATTCAAGGAGATGAAGTAATTCATGAGAAATACTTACCAATAATCAAAGAATCAATGGAGAAATGGAAGGATGACCAAAAGGTTGAAGGTTTACTTCTAAACTACACTCATTTTTATGGTTCTTATGACTTTGTTGGTGATTCAAGAAGATGGTATAGAAGAGAGATTAGAATAGTTAGAGCAGATAAAAACATTTCTTCATATAAAGATGCTCAAGGTTTTCGAAAAAATGAACGAAAGTTAAATGTTAAACATATTGACGCTTGGGTGTATCATTATGGTTGGGTTAAGCCTCCTTTTGAACAACAAGAAAAGCAAAAATATTTCAACACTCTTTGGCACGATGAAGAATGGATAAAAAAGAATATTAAACAAACTAATCAATTTGATTATTCTACTATTGACTCTTTATCGCTTTTTGAAGGAACTCATCCTAAGGTAATGCAGGAAAGAATTAACAAACTTAATTGGAAATTTGACTTTGACCCAACAAAAAAGAATTTTGGAATGAAAACTAAAATTCTTCACTGGATTGAAAAAAAATCTGGTTGGAGAATTGGAGAATATAAAAACTATAAAATAATTTAAATCAATGGATAACTTTATTAAGGAATTAGAATGGAGAGGCATGATTCATAATGTAATGCCAGGAACTGAAGAATTACTGATGAAAGAAATGACAACTGCCTACGTTGGTATTGATCCAACTGCTGACTCTTTACATATTGGGCATTTGGTTGGAGTTATGATGCTAACACATTTGCAAAAATGTGGACATCGTCCATTGGTTGTTTTGGGAGGAGCAACAGGAATGATTGGAGACCCTTCTTTCAAAAGCGAAGAAAGAAAATTATTGACAATAGAGCAAATAGAATATAATAAATCTTGTATTGAAAAGCAGCTATCTAAATTTATGGATTTTAAGTCCAATGCTCCAAACAAGGCCGAAGTATTGAACAATTATGAATGGACAAAAGACTGGACTTTCCTTAATTTTATACGTGATATTGGTAAGCATATTACGGTTAATTATATGATGGCAAAGGATAGTGTTAAGAAAAGATTAGAAACAGGAATTTCCTTCACTGAATTTTCTTACCAACTTTTACAAGGATACGATTTCAAATATCTTTATGAAAACTACAACTGCCGTTTGCAAATGGGAGGCTCCGACCAATGGGGTAATATAACCACTGGAACAGAATTAATACGCAGAATGCTACAAGGTGAAGCCTATGCCCTAACCTGTCCTTTAATAACAAAGGCAGATGGAGGAAAATTTGGCAAAACAGAAAAAGGAAATATTTGGCTTGATGCCGAAAAGACCTCTCCTTATGCTTTCTATCAATTCTGGTTAAATACTTCTGATGAAGATGCAAAGAAATTCATTAAAATATTTACACTTTTCTCAAAAGAAGAAGTGGAAAATATGATTTCTTCTCACGAAAAAGAACCTCATTTAAGAGAATTACAAAAGACTCTTGCGAAAGATATGACTATAAGAGTTCATGGAGAAAAAGAATTTAATTCTGCCATTGAAGCTTCTGAAATACTTTTCGGAAAAGGAACAACAGAAACTCTAAAAAACTTAGATGAGAAAACATTATTATCAGTATTTGAAGGAGTACCAATGTTTGAAATGGATAGAAATTCATTAAATGAAGGCATCAATATTATTGACTTGATTGCAGAAAAGACAAATATTTTGGCTTCAAAATCCGAAGCAAGGAGGTCTTTAAAAGAAAATGCCATTTCATTAAACAAGACTAAAATTGCTGAAGATTACATCTGTACCGATTCCGATTTACTCAACAAGAAATATATATTAATACAAAAAGGCAAAAAGAATTACTATTTAATAATTGCAAAATAGCCCTTTTGTTGATTCAACATCTTCTATAAAAGAATGTCTATTTGTTGAATTTACAACCTAAACTCAACAAAGCAAAAATTAATCGGACTTAGATAAAAAAACACGGGACCTTTTTGAAAAAAGTCGGCGTTTAAAAAGAAAAAGTCGGTGATTAATTTTAAGAGAACAAGGATTATTCTCTCCTTGTAAAGAAATCTGCTAACAAATAATTGAAACTTAAAAGAAAAAGGGCATAAAAAAAGCAGTCTCAGGAATTCTTGGGACTGCTATTTTTGCTTAAAACCAGATTAATCTGGAGTTAATTACTTAGCTGGAGTAACTGCTGGAGTTTCAGTTGGAGTTTCAACAACAACTTCTTCTTGTACAGGAGTTTCAACTGCAGTTTCAGTTGCAGTTTCAGTTTTTCCACCACATGCAGCAAAAATGCTAGCAACAGCTAATAAAAACAATGCTTTTTTCATTTTGATCGTGTTTTAATTAATTTGACAATTTATTTGTTTTAACTTCTGCAAAAATACAAATAATTTTGATATGAGGATAAAAATTATCTTTTTTTTTATTTTTCTTCGTTATTTTTATCAATTTCTTCCCTCTTTTTCATGAAGGTCAAATCATCTGGAAAGTAATACAGGGCTGAATCTAACACGTTTAAAATCTCTTCTTTCTGATTCAATTTTAATTTGACATCAATTAAATCCAAATAAGAATTTTTATTGAATTTATACTTCGAAATATAGTTTGTTATAATTGTATCAGAAATATCATATCTATTTTCTTTTGAATATTTTCTCACTAAAATCTTAACAGGATCATAGCAAAGAGGTTTCATTTTCATGCTTTCTCTTGCCCAATATTCTGCACTATCCTGCATACCTAATTTAAAATAGTAATTAGATAATCTATATTCTTTTAAAGCTAAATAAGGATTGGATTTATCATTAATTATCACATCAATTGCTTTTCTCCAATTCTTTTCAGCATCATATCTCATTCCTTTAGTCAAAGCAATAGGGTTTGCATTTTCATCAATGGTAGGTAATGGAGGAAAGATTTTATTCCACTGTTCAGCAGTGAATTTGATTCTCTTATTTCCATTTGTTTGTAATATCTTCGTTTTTTGAAGAATTGAAGACATATAGTGCATGGTTTCAATTGTAGTAATTCCTATTGTAAGAAAAGCTATTATATAAAAAACAATTTTCTTTGTGCTAGCAGGATTAGTTTCTTTTTTTGTTTTGATATAAGAAACGAGAATTAAAACCATTCCTAAAGCAAGGTAAAGTTGGCAATCTGCCCTTTCCAAAGGGAAATTAAACATTGCATCATTCATATAATTAACAACACATAATAATCCTACAAAAGAAATAAAACGAGTTGTTTTACTAATATTGGTCTTCCATTGAGTTTTAATAAAAAGGAAAAATGCTGATGTAAACAATAATAAATAAATAATCAAGCCAAATATTCCCAACTCCGACCACATTTCCAAATAATCATTATGAGCATGATCGCTAACTATAAAATTAAATTTCTGAGGAGTTTCAACCTTCATTATTGCTAATTTATGGTTTCCTACTCCATAGCCTTTAATAGGATTATCTTTTATAATTGTGATTGTATTTCTCCAAATTTTTAATCTTCCTTTGCTGTTTCCTTCCTCAATTGATTTAAATCTATTTGAAACAGAATAAGAATCCTCTGTTAAATCATATTTTTGAGCATTATGACTACTTACACAATAACGATTAAAATTATATTTCAAAAATCTATCTCCTCCAACAAAACCTAAGAGTGCAGATGAAATAATAATTAAAGATAGGAATATTATTTTTTTTGATTTCTTCAGCTTTAAGACAATAAATAATGCAAATGCGAACAATAAGGTTAATTGCATAATTAAACCTATAAAACTTGTTCTTGCACTAAGTATTACAAGACAAAAAGTCAAACTAAAAATAAGAAATAATGAGAACCATTTTGTCCAATTCTTTTTAAAGACAAAAGCATAATAAAGGAAAGGAAGTTTAAATAATATTGCTGCCGCAAAAATATTTTTGTTTCCATAAAAACCATTTAAATATAAATTATTTCTTGGATTAACATGAGCTCCAACAACGTAATATGCAATAATACACCAAAGAACATTAATAACACTTATTATTATTGTAATATTAACAATGTTTCTGAATAAAGAAGGTTTCTTGTTTAAGAATATGCTAAAGTAAATAAAAAGTAAATAAATTATTAGCCATCTATTCAAAGTTACAATACTTTCAGCAATATTCATCGATTGAAAGAAAGAAACAAGCATTATAAGAATAAGCAATAGCCAAGAATAACTTATCTTGTTTTTAAAAATTGATTGAGGGATTATATATTCCTTTTTCCTTATGTAAAACAAAATGAATATAATGGAGAAAACATTAAGCAAAGAAAAAACATAATGTTTCATTGTTGTAGAATCTAAAACCCAAAGGGGAGGGAATATTTGAATTAAAAGGTATATAGCTATCAAAATACTACCTACAAAATATATTTTTTTAAGCCTTTTAAATCTATCTTTTTTATCTACTTGTTCTACTTCCATACAATGATTTATTTTATGCAAAAATACATAAATATGAAATATAAAATCTTATTATCTTGCATTTTCTTTCAATTTATAGCTCAAAACTTTTAGAAATTTTTCTTTGTTTAGAAAAAAAATGTACCTTTGTTGTTTATAAGAAAATAAATTGTAAAACAAATTAAATATTTAAAGATGAAAAAAACAATCCTATCTATCTGCTTAGTGTTAACAATAGGCTTATTTGCCTCACAAGTTTTTGCACAACAAGGTAAATTCAAAGGTACTATAAAATACACTTTAAATTGGGAGGGAGAAGTTCCTCAAGGAGCCCCAACTTCTTTTGAAGCACAGGTTTATGATCAAAAAGTTACATTCAAGAATGTATTAAGTATGTTCCAAGAGCCTACAATTATTAATTCTGAAGCAAAAATAGTATATTCATTATTTGATTTTTCTCAAATCCCAGTTGAAGGAGCTACAGGAAAATGGTATGTAAAATCAAAGGTTGATGATGAAGATATAGCAAAGAATAATTATGAATATACTTCTGAAACCAAAGTTATTGCAGGAAAGAATGTAAAAAAAGTAAATGTAACTTTCAAATCAGAAGATGGAACAGAAAAGAAAGAAACTATTTGGGTTTGTGATGAAATAGGACCTAATATGGATATGTACTTCTATCCAGGATTAAAAGGAGTTCCATTTGAATTCCCTGTTGATCTTGAAAAGTATAAAATAAATTTCACTGTTAGCGAAATTATTGAAGGAAAGGTTAAAGAAGCAGACATGCTACTTCCAACAGGATATGAAGAAGCAACTCAAGAAGAGTTTACTGAAATAATTAAAACTATCTTTGAAGCTTATGGAGGTGGACAAGGTGGTGATGATATATAATTCTACTAGAAAAAGTATATTATAAGTGAAACAAGAGAAAAAGAAAAAGGCTACAACTGACGATTTCAAAAAAGATATAAAGAAAAAACCAACAGAAAAAGAAAAGCCAATTCAAATGGCTTCTTCCGTGATTCATAGTGAAGTATTCGTAAGAGTACTGGGTACTTTCTTTGTGCTTTTGTCTGTTTTTTTGGTCTTTTCCTTTATCTCTTTTTTTCTTTCATGGACAATTGATTATAACATTGTTAAATCATCATCTCCTCTCGACATATTAATTGGCAATAAAGATATCAAGAATTGGGGAGGAGCAATTGGTGCTTTTCTATCGCATATTATGATAGTTGCAACTTTTGGAGTTGCAGCTTTTGGTTATATACTTATCTTCTCTTTAATAGGATTAAAACTTTTTGGAATAATTATTCGCCAATTTTGGCGAATAATTATTTACACCCTAATAATAATGGTTTGGCTTTCTGCCATAATTGGGTATGTTATTTACTTCTTTAACTTTGATAATTATTTTGAATTAGCTGGAGTTGTTGGAATTTCAATAAATTCTTGGCTTCATGCTTTTGCTGGGAAAATAGGAGCAGTAATTATTCTTATTTTCTTCTCTATTATTCTTCCAATGCTTATGTTTGGAGTAAAATATTCTTTTGTGGGAAAACTTTTTGAAAGGAAGCCAAAAGAAAAAGTTGATAAAACCGAAGAGTCTTCAATAAAAGAAGAAATAATAATTGAAAAAGAAAATATTGGAGAGGAAGAGAAAAAGATAGAATTTAAAGAAAAAGAAATTGAATCTAATGATTTAGAGTTTGAAGTTAAGTCCTCCAAAATCGAAAGACAAGAAATAAACAATATAGATGGATTAACCGATAAGGAAAAAGAAGAACTCCTTCAATTTGAAGTAAAGGCAAACACCAATAAATCAAATTCTCCTACTGCAAATCCAGTTCAAGCTCCATCTCAAGCTCAACCTCAATCGAATATCCACCCTAATAATACTCCTTATAGAGAAACTGAAATTGAAATTAATAATAAGAACTTACCTAACAAATATTCTTCTACTACTGATAATGTTGACTTTGAAATTGGAACTTCTAATAATAATTTTAAGAAAGAAGAATTAGAGGCATTAGAAGATGATTTTGTTTTAGAACAAAACATTAAAAGAAACGACATAAACACTACTTTTGACCCTAAAGAAGACTTATCTTCTTTCATACTTCCTTCAACAGAATTCTTAATCAATTACGAAGAAAAGAACATAGAAGTAAAGCAAGAAGAACTTGTTGCCAATAAGGACAGGATTGTCAATACCTTAAAAAATTATAGTATTGATATTTCAAAGATTGTTGCAACACCAGGACCAACAGTTACTCTATACGAAATTGTTCCTGCTCCAGGAATTAGGATTTCAAAGATTAAAAATCTTGAAGATGATATTGCTCTTAGTCTTTCTGCACTTGGAATACGTATAATTGCACCTATTCCAGGAAGGGGGACAATTGGTATTGAAGTTCCAAATCAACATCCTCAAGTTGTTTCAATGAAAACAATGCTAGAATCTCCTGAGTTTGCTAATTGCAAATATGAACTACCTATTGCTATTGGTAAAACAATTTCAAATCTTCCTTATGTTGCTGACCTAACTAAAATGCCTCACCTTCTAATGGCTGGAGCAACTGGACAAGGAAAATCTGTTGGACTAAATGCAATAATAACTTCTTTACTCTATAAGAAACATCCAGCAGAATTAAAATTTGTAATGGTTGACCCTAAAAAGGTTGAACTATCTCTTTATACTAAAATTGAAAGACATTATTTGGCCAAACTTCCCGATTCAGATGAAGCCATAATAACAGATACAAGGAAAGTTGTAAGAACGTTGAATTCTCTTTGCATTGAAATGGATCAAAGATATGATTTATTGAAAAATGCACAAGTAAAGAATATAAAGGAATATAATCCGAAATTTTGTTCAAGAAGACTTAACCCTGAAGAGGGACATCGCTATTTGCCATATATTGTTTTGGTTATTGATGAGTTTGCTGATTTGATTATGACAGCAGGCAAAGAAATTGAAATGCCAATAGCTCGTTTAGCTCAATTAGCTCGTGCAGTTGGGATTCATCTTATTATTGCGACTCAACGTCCTTCGGTAAATATTATTACAGGTATAATAAAAGCAAACTTCCCAGCAAGAGTTGCATTTAGAGTAACTTCCAAAATAGATTCAAGAACTATTCTTGATGCCTCTGGAGCCGACCAATTGATAGGTCGTGGAGATTTGTTACTTTCTGTAAACAATGATATGATAAGAATTCAATGTGCTTTGATAGACACTCAAGAAATTGAACAAATGGCAGAGTTTATTGGCAATCAAAGAGGGTATCCAGAAACCTTCCTTCTTCCAGAATACATTGATGAAAACGCTGAGCCAAACAAAGAGTTTGACCCAAGACAAATAGACGATAAATTTGAAGAAGCAGCAAGAATTATTGTTGCCCTTCAGCATGGCTCCACTTCAATCATTCAACGTAAACTATCTCTTGGATATAATAGAGCTGGAAGAATTATTGACCAATTGGAAGCTGCAGGAATTGTTGGACCATTTGAAGGTTCTAAAGCAAGAGAAGTTAAAATTAAAACAGAGGTTGAGCTTGACCAACTTTTACGAGAATATTTAGGAAAATAAGATTATGAAAAGATTTGTTTTATTGTTATTCATATTAATTAATAGCATTGCTTTTTCTCAAACATCAATTAAAAATGGAGTTGTAATTGACTCAAAGGCTGAAAAGATTATTAATTCTGTTGCTCAAAAACTAAAATCAGAATCTCCTATTAGTATTTCTTTCTCTTTTACAGAAAAAGGAGTAAAAGCAAGTGGTCAAAAAGGAGAATTTTCTTTTAAAGGAAATAAATATTTTGGAAATTTCGCTGGCAATAAGATTTTCTGTGATGGAACATCTATATGGATTTATCAGCAAGAAACAAATGAAGTAACGATAAATGGTGTTGAGAATTCACAAAATGAAATCCTTAATATTTCAAAGTTCATTTCTGAGGCTAATTCTAAATTTCGTCCCAAACTAATTAGAGAAGAAAAAGGAAATTACATTATAGATCTTATACCAAAAACTAAGTCGGATTTTTCAAAAGTAAGGCTTAAAACAAATGTTAAAACTAATAGAATTTCTTCAATTGAAGTAAACTATCACTCTTCAAAATCCTACACATATAGTATAACAAACTACAAAATAAAAGTTCCTTTGAAAGACAGCAATTTTGTATTCAATAAAAAGAACTATCCAAATGCAAATATTGTTGATTTAAGGTAAAAGGCCTAAATAAATTACCTTTTGCTTTTCATCTTTTTCATTTTAGGGTGCCTTCCTCCCCTATAATAATATTTTATCCAATACTTATCATTTAAGCTTGAGATAACAACACCTTGAGAAGTTGAGGTATGCACAAAAGTATTGTCTTTTAAATAGATTCCAACATGACTTACTTTCTTACTCTTATTCTTAAAGAAAACCAAATCACCTTCATTAAGAGAAGATTCCGATTCTATTGGCTCAAGTGCTTTCTCCATTTCAGCAGCAGTTCTAGGAAGCATTATTCCATAAACATCCTTATATACATTCTGCACAAAACCGCTACAATCAACACCTTTCTTTGTTGTTCCTCCCATTACATGAGGAGTTCCTAGCCAACTTTCATAATATTTAGCCAATGTTTTATCTTCTATCTTAACCTCTTCTTTCTTTATTGGCTTTGAAGTATCTCTTTCGTTGTCAAACTCAATTTCCCAAGCTGTTTCTTCATTAGAAGGTTTCTTTAATAAAGAGCAACTTGAAATAGAAAGAGTAGAAATTAGTAATATTATATATAAGTATGGTTTCTTCATCTTAAAGACATATAATAAGTAAGTTCATTTTTATTTTGCAAACTTACAATTAAAATAATTAATTAAACAGCTTATCTGAATTTATTTCTAAAGAATCCTGTGTAATTTTAATAATAAAATTCTCTACAAGTATTTGCAAAAATATTGATAGTAAAATCAGATAAAAGAGAATACTTTATCAATATTCATACATTTTTCTTTAAATATTCTGCTGAGAAAATAAAACCTTGTTTCAGTAAATTAAAACGAAGAAAGAAAAAATTATTACTTGATTTCAGTAAATTAAAACAAGGTTTCAGTAAATTTTATAAAGAGTCAGAAATTCAATGTTTATTTCAATAAAAAGTTCTTGATTGATTAACTCAAAGAAATGTCAATCAAAATGAAATTTATATCAATCAAAAATAAAAATATATCAATCAAAAATAAAAATACATCAATCAAAAATAAAAATTTGATTGATGTATTTTTCATTATGATTGACTTTTTTCTCAGGAATAGAATCAAATATTAATTTGCTTGAATTTCTTTGAAACCCTTACCTAAAATTTCACTGCTATCAACAACATTAATAAAAGCATTAGGATCTATCCCCTTAATTCCTTCTTTAAGTTTAACAAATTCAGTTCTTGAAACAGTTGTATAAATTATTTTTCTTTCTGTACCTTGATACATTCCCATACAATTAATACAAGTTCCTCCACGATTCAAATCATTTAGGATTGCATTTCTAACATCATCATATTTATCACTAACAATAAATAAAGTCTTGTAAGTTTTAATTCCATCAATCACCATATCAATTATCTTACTTTCAATTACAATCAATAGTATTGAGTAGATAGGCAAACGGAATTGACCAAAAGCAAATAAAGTTGTTAAAGTAATTGTCGAGTCAACAATTAAAACTAGTGTTCCAAGAGATATTTTAGTATATTTATTTAATATCATTGCAATAATATCGCTTCCTCCAGATGTAGCACCTGATTTAAAAATCATACCAATGGCTAATCCATAAATAAGCCCAGCAACTAATGTATTTAAGAAATAGTCAGGAACAAAATTCAATTGACCAGGTAGAGCATTAGCAATAAATCCATCATGAATAACTGGATTATATCCCCAAGTAGATTCTAATAGCCACACAAAACCTAAAATCAAAAAAGTTGAAACAACTGTTTTAATTCCAAAACGTGGACCTAAAATCCAAGTTCCAATTAATAGAAGAGGGATATCCATACAAAAAGCATAGTAGCTAATTTTCCATGGCCATAAAGTGTTGAACACATTGGCAAGACCATAAGTTCCACCAGGAGCCAAGCGATATGGGTTAACAAACATTACATCTCCGGCAGCAAACAAGAAGCTACCAACCAGAATAAGAGCATATGCCTTAATCCATTGTTTTGAAAACAATTTTTCATTCTTTTGTGTCGTCATATTTCTTTAATCGTATTTATTGATTTAAAAGTTTGCAAAGATAGCAAAAAAACCAGAGAGCCAAATTCTCAAGCATTATTGAGCAAAAATTACTACGGCTAATCTTCAACAAACAACAATCAGTCTTATTTAATATAGAATAAGCTTTTACCTATTATTTCTACTTCTAAAGGAGATTAATTCAAAATATGTTTTAAATTTAAAGATTAGTATTATCTTTGCACCGTTTTTTAAGCAAGAAAAATTAATTGGACGTGAGAAAGATTTGCACCTTATTATTATTAATCAATTTATTACCTTTATTTTCATTTTCCCAGGATATAAACCCAAAAGTTAGATTAAAATTCGATGCACGATGTGATTTTGAAACTTGGGTTCCAACAAACAAAGACTCCAACACCGTTTCAAGTATAAATGGGAAGTATTTTAACATTATTGTTGATGGAGAAATTAACGAAAAGTTTTCATACAACTATCGTCAGCGTTTTTCAATAAATGCAGTTGATAATTTTCAATTGGCAGGTAAAGAAAACATGAGTAATTTTCATTCAATTGATTGGGCTTATTTGAATTATAAAATGAATGATGCCTTTACTCTTTCTGCAGGAAAGCAAGTTGTAATGATTGGAGGATGGGAATATGATTATGCTCCAATTGATCAATATTTTTGGTCAAATTTCTGGAATAATGTTTATTGTTATGAACTTGGAGCTATGATAAACTATACAAGTAAAAACAAAAATCATAATATTGGATTCCAAATATCCAACTCCCCTTTCTCAACCAAAAACTTTTCAAGTCTATATTCTTATAATTTGATTTGGTATGGCAATATGGACTGGTTTAAAACCATCTATTCAACAAATATGGTTGAATATGAAAAAGGACATTTCATTAACTATATAGTTTTGGGTAACAAGTTCAATATTGGCAACTTTTCTTTGGAACTTGATTTAATGAATAGAGCTTCATCTGAGCAAAGCAATTTCTTTTCCGACTATACCATTATTGGAAATGGAATTTATAATATAAACAAGAAGTTAAGAGTGTTTGCTAAAGCTGGATACGACCAAAACAAAGCACAAAATACAGAAGATTTATTTGTTTATGATAGATATGTTTTCCCTGGAACAGAATATTTATTTTATGGAATTGGATTGGAATATTTCCCTATAAAAGACAAAAAAGATGTTCGTATTCATGCATATTGGGCAAGTAATAATGCTGATGTAAAATATAACACATTTAATATTGGCCTTCGTTGGCAAATGAAGGTATTAGAAAGATAATAATTGAATAAAAAATATAATCTATGAATTTTAAATCTCTAAAGTTTCTAACGAAAAGAAGAATAGAAGCAGGCGTTTTCTTAATAATCTTCTTTGGAGTATTTAGTTATATTGGCAGTATAATGGGATTGCCAAATATGCTTAATACAATCATGCAAACATCTTATCATCTTTTGCTTGAAACAGTACTATATATTATGGGTATCACTGTTCTTTCAGGTGCGTTAGGTAAATTATTAACTGAGTTTGGAGTGGTTCGTTTGATTGAAGTTATGCTAAAACCCCTTATGAAACCATTGTATAATTTGCCAGGAGTTGCAGCATTAGGAGCAGTTTTGACCTTTCTTTCAGACAATCCTGCAATTATTTCACTTGCAAAAGATAAGAATTTCAGTCAATATTTTAAGAAATATCAACTTATATCTCTTACTAATTTTGGAACAGCTTTTGGAATGGGATTAGTTGTTATTATTTTTATGGCAGGAAGAGGACATCTTTCAGCTGCAATGATAGGATTAGTTGGAGCTGTTGTTGGAAGTATTGTGTCAACAAGATTAATGCAAAAAATGACAATTAAGAAATATCCTGAATTAAAAACTGAAAATGTTGTTGGAGGAGATGAACAACAAATCTCCTTTAAATCAGAAGGAAGTATATTCTTAAGAACTCTTAACGCAATTCTTGATGGAGGAAAAACAGGGGTGGACTTAGGACTTGCAATTATTCCTGGAGTACTAATTATTTCTACTTTTGTTATGATGCTTACTTTTGGACCTTCAACAACAGGATACACAGGTCAAGCTTATGAAGGAATTGCTATTTTACCTTATCTTGCAGGAAAGATAGGATTTGTATTTGAATGGCTATTTGGTTTTACTAATCCTGAATTAGTTGCATTCCCTATAACTTCACTTGGTGCTGTTGGAGCTGCTCTTGGTTTGGTTCCTAAATTTCAAGTTGCAGGATTAATTGATGCTAATGCTATTGCAGTATTTACAGCAATGGGAATGTGTTGGAGTGGATATTTAAGTACTCACACTGCAATGTTGGATTCTCTTGGTTATAGAAAACTAACTGGAACTGCAATTATATCACATACAATTGGTGGATTATTTGCAGGAATTGCAGCCCATTGGCTTTTTGTATTAATAAGCTTATTCTAATCGAATAAGCTTATTAATTGTTTAAAGCAATAAGGCATTCTTTTAAGCTATCTTCCCAATGCGGAATAGATATATTCAAATATTTTTTAGTTGAATCTTTATCCAAAACACTGTAAACTGGTCTTTCTGCAAGTGCAGGATAATCCTTTGAAAGTATTGGATTAACCTTACAATTAAGCCCATTGAGCTCCATTATCTTTTTTGCAAAATCATACCAACTGCATACTCCTTCATTACTAAAATGAAGGATTTCTTTTGTTGTAGAATTTGATTGAATAAGAGCCTGCATTATTGCCTTTGCCAAATCTTTTGCATAAGTTGGAGAACCAATTTGGTCGTAAACAACATTTAGATTTTTTTTCTCTTTACCCAAACGCATCATTGTTTTAACAAAGTTATTACCATATTCAGAATAGAGCCATGCAGTTCGGATTATGGTGTAGGAATTGGCAAATTCTTGAATAAACTTCTCCCCTTCCAGTTTTGTTTTTCCATAAACAGATTTAGGAAAAGTTGCTTTATTTAAGGGAGAAATAGGAATATTATTTGAATTGTCAAATACATAATCAGTCGAAATCTGAATAAGGTGAATATTTCTTTTTGAAGCTTCAATAGCAAGAAGTTTTGGAGCATTAGCATTTAAGTTAAACGCTTTTTCTTCTTCTGTTTCAGCTTTATCAACTGCTGTATAGGCTGCACAATTTATTATTGCAAATATTTTATGTGTGTCTAAAAATCTAACTATACTTTCTTCTGAGCAAATATCCAATTCTTTATAATCTGTAAAATGGAAAACATATTCAGGATAGTTTGAATGTATTTCCTTTAAGCAAGAGCCAAGTTGTCCATCTGCTCCTGTAACTAATATTTCTTTCATATTCTTTTTATTTTATACCAATTCCCTCGTAATAGAAACCTAACTCTCTCATTTCTTTTGCATCATAAATATTTCTTCCATCCAAAAGAACAAATTCCTTCATTAGGTTTTTTACTCTTTCCCATGAAGGTAAACGAAATTCCTTCCATTCTGTCAAAAGCAAAAGAGCATTAGCATTTTCCAATGCTTCATAAGGGTCATTGCAATATTCTATTTTAATATTTGGTAAACGTCTTTGAGTTTCTTCCATCGCAATTGGGTCATAGGCTCTAATTGTGCAACCTTCCTTTGAAAGTGCTTCAAGAATATATAATGAAGGTGCTTCTCTCATATCATCTGTTTCTGGTTTAAAGGATAAACCCCAAATTGCTATAGTTTTCCCTTTCAAATCAGGATAAAAGTTTTTAAGTTTATGGAAGAGAACAAGCTTTTGCTCATCATTTCTTTCTTCTGCTGCTCTAATAACCTTCAATTCAATATCATTTTCCAGTCCGGTTTTATAAAGTGCTTTAACATCCTTAGGGAAACAAGAACCTCCGTAACCAATTCCGGAATAAAGAAACTTACTTCCTATTCTTGGGTCGCTTCCAATTCCTTTTCTAACCATTGAAACATCTGCTCCAACTTTCTCGCAAAGATTTGCAATTTCATTCATAAAGCTAATCCTAACAGCAAGCATTGCATTGGCTGCATACTTTGTCATTTCAGCAGATGGGACATCCATATAAATAATATTATGTCCATTAAGAGTGAAAGGCTTGTAAAGTTTGTCCATCAAATCTCTCGCTCTTTCAGATTCAACTCCAACAACTATCCTATCAGGGAACATAAAATCCTTAATAGCATTTCCTTCTTTCAAAAACTCAGGATTTGAAGCTATATCAAAATCTATTTTTTTTCCTCTTTTATCCAACGCATCTTGAATTGCTTTCTTAACCTTTTGAGCAGTCCCGACAGGAACAGTACTTTTGGTAACAACCAAACAATAACTATTCATGTTCTCTCCAACTTCTTTAGCAACATTCAAAACATATTTCAAATCCGCACTACCATCTTCATCAGAAGGCGTTCCAACAGCACTAAAAACAACATCAACTCCTTCCAAAGAATCTTTTAAAGAGGTTGAGAAACTAAGCCTTTTCTTCGCTACGTTTCTTTCAATCATTTCATCCAATCCAGGCTCATATATTGGAGAGATACCCTTTTTCAAGTTATCTATTTTTGTTTTATCGATATCAACACAAGTTACATCAATGCCCATTTCTGCAAAACAAGTTCCAGTAACTAAACCTACATATCCAGTTCCTACAATTACAGTCTTCATATATCAAGTTTATTTTAATTAATTATTAATTCTGAATTGCAAATATCTGAAATTTATAAAAGAAATACAAGAAAAATTTTAGAAAAGAATAATATAAAACATAAGACTAATATTATGAGATAGAATATCCTTTAATTAGAGGAAAATAACCTTGACTTATTTCAAAAAAACCCTTAGTTATTTTTGCATAACTAAGGGTTTTTTAAGAGTAGAGAAATTCTTACAAAAATCAAAGGAAAGACAAAACTAATCCTTAACTAATTTCTTTCTCGAATATCCCTTATCAGTATTTACTCCAATTATATAAACTCCCTTTGAAAGTGAATTAATATCAAGAGTTTTCCCCTTTGCTTTTACATTTGTTTGATAAACCTTTTGACCAAGAGAATTAAATACTTCAATAGAATTAATAATACTTTCTGAACTAATATTTACTTCTTTTCTTGTTGGGTTAGGATAAAGAGTTATTGAATTATCTTCCTCTATTATATCATTAAGTCCTGCAAATGGATTACTGCAATTAGTTACATATTCTGACATATATTGCAAGTCTCCATCATGTTCATAGCACAAAAGCTCTCCAGTTGTATGGGCTTTAAGTTGTAAACTTGTAACGATATCAAATAGTAATCCAAATTCATTACCTATACCTTCAATAATTTTACAAACAAAATTATGACTAAAATAATCAACTAAATAGAATTGTTTTCTTGGAATTCCTCCAATCTCTACTGTATCAATATATCCAACAATAAATTCCATTATTCCAGCACTTTGAAAATAGAAAGTATCTCCAACTGAAAGAGAAAAATCAAATAGCATTCCATTACGCCAATCTTCGTTATCATAACCTGCACTACCTTTGTAAAAGACTTGTTTTTGTTCATTCTCTCTTAATCCGCCAATACATTCGGAAGTTAAAGGATTAAAAACAGAGTCAGTAAACCAATAGAGTTTCTTATATGATAACCCCTCCATTAAAGTATCCTCTTCTGTAAGAGCAAATCTATTATAATGTCTATATCCTTCAGTTGCTGCTGTAGTTGTCCAAATCTGAATGCCAGGTTTAACTAATGGAATATACTCGTATTCTTGTGCATTAAGGTTAATGCCTATTAATAGAGTTAATAATAACCCTAATACTAATTTATAAACATGTGTTTTCATCGCTATTATTTATTTTAATTTCAAAACTTGCTCCGCTTACAACTTCAAAATCAAATTGAATAATTACATCTTCAACGGTTTTTAATAGAATATTTGCAGGAGCGTTAATTATTACATTACCAGAAGGAATAGTATTCGTTACATCTGTACCAATAAAAAATTTATTTGCAGAAATAACCCTTTCATTATCCCAATTAATATTTTGGATATATAAATCATTAGGATTATCTAAATATGGGTAATAGTTATGCTTTGTTATAGTTAAATTATATGGTTTAGATATATTTTGAAAATTAAATGAGGAAACGTTTTCAACTTTTTGATAGTAACTTTCTCCATTATCCAATGCACTCATTACACAGATAGAAACATCATTAACACCTGCATTTACAAATAAAGAATTACTATTTTCTTGAATACTAACATTATTAAAATGTTCTGGTATTTCTGTCCATAATTCAGTTTCAGGACAGCCCATTAAATTTAATGAATAAATTGTATATAGTCCATAAGTATTAAAATAATAATCTCCAAATGAATAATGAAGTATATCTGGCATAGCAGGGCTTGTTGCTATAGATTTCATTTTCCCAATATTGAAGGTTAAATTATCATTGGCAATCTCAATAAAATTTCTTGCATATGTATTAGAGATATCATATCCAGCTCTAGTATTACCGATATAAATATGCCCTCCTCCTTTAGTTCCACAAGTATACATATCTCCAAAGTTTCGACGATAATTTTCACCCCATTGATCATAATTATCAAAAGGCATTGTAGTACAAGCTGTTGTTAAGAATATTGTAGGATAGCAATAATTAGTCATATTATCTAATCCATTTCCAGCCTCTTGCTCTACCATATAAGAACTATAGTCACTATCAAAAGAAGTTACAAAGTATTTTGAGTTAGGTTCATTTTTATTAAAGCCTTTTGTAGCAACAGCAATACGATTAGGAGAACCATGCCCTAAAAATCCAGTAAATCCATAATTATTATTAAACGCACTTATAGCATCTCTCCCCTTAGGATATGTAGGAATTATTTGAACATGATTATCTACATTTTCTTGAATAACTTCCATCTGAGTGAAAATATCAGAATAATAGTTCCTATATGAATAATCAAAAGATCCACCGAACCATCCTCCATTAACTGGACTTCCATCATTACAACTAACAAATTGATCAGCTATTGTAAAAAATGCTTTTGTTAAATAAGTCCCATTCCCTGGATTTTGCTCATAAATAATAAGCTTTCTTGTCCAATTCCTTACTTCCCATTCATTCCTAGCCATTATGCGTCCTATATAAATTTCAGTAAATAAGTCTATGCTATCACAATCTTCTCTATATTGACCATTTCTTACATATTCCTCACCGTAATATTCATCTCCATCAAGATTCCAGTGCCCATCAAAATCAGAAAAGTATAAATCTGTAGGGACATTGTCTCCTAAATTAGGAGAATTATGGAATCCATCACCTAATCTTATAGGAATATTAGCTCCAGCTAATAAAACATATTCTACTCCATTCCCATTATTGTATGTTTCATAAAGAAATTGACGCAGTTTGCCTGCATCATCATTGATATTAGATATTTCATCACCATTCTGATAGTCAGGATCTGCCAAAATATCTTCTATTGCTACCACTTGAGAAGGTAATCCTTTTCTTCGTTTCCAATCCAATAATTCTGCAAAGGCTGGAAGAAGTTTTCTTTCTGTAACAACCAAATATTTAGCATTAACAGAAATGCTCTTTGTTCCACTGCTTGCAGGAGATAGATTGACTGGAGCAAATTGTGTAACAATATTGGGGTTATCTATCATATGAGATAATAAACCTCTATCTTTTTCATCAAAATACATATCTTTTAAATAGTTTGAATCAGAAACATAATTTAATGAAAAGCTAATATTAGACACATAAGAGATTTGATTAATAGAAGGCGTATAAAGAATAGGATAAACTGCTATTGTGACAATACAGTTACCTCTGAAAAAATTCTGACTTACTACAGATACTCTTGAAGTTGGGAAAGGTGTACTTTGAGAATATATTATTGTATCAAATCCTTCTTCAACGTTTTCAAGAGATTCACCTATGGGAATAGGAGGCGTTGCATAACAAACTTTATGTAATAAGGTTTGTGTTTGATTATTGCTTGTTTGATTAATTATCACATTTGTTGCTCTTGTACCTCTTGGTATAAGTAAACGAACATATTTAACCGGTAATACTGGTTTGCCAACATCTGATGTTATATAGCAATCATTTATTACAATTTTATTATATACGATACTGTCATTATACAAAGTATCTGTGATTGCATAAGGAGAAAAACTTACATTATAACTTATGCTTTGTTGAGAAAACAGATAAGAGGAAGAAAGAAATGTAATAAGAATACATATTAATATTTTTTTCATTTCATACCTCCTTTCTTATTTAGTAAGTATCATTCGTTTTGTTTCTGCTTCTTGTCCATTAACAATCAAAGAATAAATATACATTCCTGCATTTAATGAAGAACCATTAATTACTACAGAA
>JAFNAR010000059.1 GCA_017860255.1 Bacteroidota bacterium
TACTAGAGAAATTATTTTCAATTTCTCTTCAATTGTGTGTTTGGACATAAATAATAAACCCCAAAAGTTTTTTGTCTAACTTTTGGGGTGCACTTCATTATCATATCAGACTCTTTAACTATAAATCCTTAATGTGTAGGATTTATTACACAAAAGAAAAATTATTTTCCAAATTTCTTGCTTAAGATATCTAACATATCTACTGTCATGTTTTGAAGATTGAATTTAGGTTTGAAACCCCATTCTTCTCTTGCACATGTGTCATCCATCCAATTTGGCCATGAGTCTGCTATCTTTTGACGCATGTCATCTAATTGATATTCCATAACAAAATCAGGTTTATGCTTTCTTATTTCAGCATAGATTTCTTCTGGGTCAAAGTGCATAGCTGTTACATTGAAAGAGTTTCTATGAATTAGCTTTGATGGGTCTGCTTCCATAATGTTTATGGCTGCATCTAAAGCATCTGGCATATACATCATATCTAATAATGTTCCTTTCTTTAATGGGCAAGAGAACTTTTCACCTTTTACTGCTGCATAGTATATTTCAACTGCATAGTCGGTTGTTCCTCCACCAGGAAGGGTTACATTTGAGATAAGTCCTGGAAAACGTACTGAACGTGCATCAACTCCAAAACGTGTAAAATAATAATCTCCTAATAATTCTCCTGCAACCTTTGTTACTCCATAAATTGTGTTTGGTCTTTGAATTGTATCTTGTGGAGTTCCGTCAAGTGGTGTAGATGCTCCAAAAGCTCCAATTGAACTTGGTGTAAATATTGCACATTTATTTTCTCTTGCAACTTCCAAACAGTTTAATAAAGCTCCCATTCCTATATTCCAGCCTAACATTGGATTTTTTTCTGCTGTTGCTGACAAAATAGCTACAAGGTTATATATTGCATCTATATTATGTTTCTTTACTATTTCTGCTATTTGAGCTGCATTTGTTGCATCACATTGTTCAACTGGACCTGATTGCATAATATCATCAATCAATGGTAATTTAATATCTGCTGCAACAACATTTGCGCCACCATAAACGCTTCTTAAACGCATCGTAAGCTCTGAACCTATTTGTCCACCAGAGCCTAATACTAATATTTTTTTCATCTAAAAACTTTTCTATTGATTATTTCAATATACCTAATTTCTTTCCAATTTTCGTGAATGCTGCTATACATTTATCTAAATGTTCTATTTCATGAGCAGCAGAAACTTGTACACGAATTCTTGCCTGTCCTTTTGGAACAACTGGATAATAGAATCCTGTTACAAATATTCCTTCTTTTTGTAGTTCTGCAGCAAAGTCTTGTGAAAGTTTTGCATCATAAAGCATAACTGCACAAATTGCTGATTGAGTTGGTTTGATATCAAATCCAGCTGCTTTCATCTTTTCTACAAAATAAGATGTATTTGAATGTAGTTTATCTTGAAGAGTATTAGTTTTGTCAATAAGATCAAACATAGCAATACCTGCTGCTGCAATCATTGGAGGAATTGAATTTGAGAATAAATATGGACGAGAACGTTGACGTAACATTTCTATTATTTCTCTCTTACCTGTTGTAAATCCACCAACTGCACCACCAAATGCTTTTCCAAGTGTTCCTGTTAATATTTCTATCTTACCTCTTAAATTATATTGTTCAGTAGTTCCTCTTCCTGTATGACCACAAACACCTGCTGAATGTGATTCATCAACCATTATCATTGCATCATATTTTTGAGCAAGAGCATAAATCTTATCCAAAGGTGCAACATTACCGTCCATTGAGAACACACCATCAGTTACAACTAATCTAAAACGACATTTTTGAGCATCTTGTAATTGTTTTTCAAGGTCTGCCATATCTGCATTAGCATAACGGAAACGTTGAGCTTTACATAAACGAACACCGTCAATAATTGAAGCATGGTTTAATGAATCAGATATAATTGCATCTTCTTCATTTAATAAAGGTTCAAAAACTCCACCATTAGCATCAAAACATGCAGCATAAAGAATAGTATCTTCTGTTCCAAAGAAATTAGATATTTTCTTTTCTAATTCTTTGTGCAAGTCTTGTGTTCCACAAATAAAACGAACAGAACTCATACCATAACCTCTTTCGTCCAATGCTTTCTTAGCTGCTTCAATTAATACTTTACTATCTGCTAATCCTAAATAATTGTTAGCACAGAAATTTAATACATCGCCTGCTTCTGCTGTTTTAATTGCAGCAGATTGAGGAGTAATAATAACTCTTTCATTTTTGTAAAGACCAGCGTCTTTAATTCCTGCTATTTCTGTTTGTAGGAAATTTTGAAACTTTTCGTACATAAGTCTATATTTTTAATGTTATTACTGTTTTTGTATTATCATAAAACTAATAGATGTTAGTTATATAATAAGCTGCAAATTTAGAAAAAAATATTAACTTTGCCGTGAAAAAAATGGTATTTTATTAATAAGTAATTTTGTTTATGAATATAGTTATTGCAGGTGATGGTGAAGTAGGGTTTCACTTAGCACGTTCTCTTTCAAAGAGCAGACATGATATTACTGTTGTTGACCCTAATTCGGAACTGTTGAAAATGCTTGAAGCAGAATCTGATCTTTTAACCATTGCTGGAAATTCAACCTCTTTGGAAACCTTGCGACAAGCTGAAGTTGAAAAAGCAGACTTATTAATTGCTGTTTTACATGAGGAAAGCATAAATATCATTACTTGTATGCTTGGTAAGCGTTTGGGAGCAAAAAGAACAATTGCCAGAGTAAATACTCAAGAGTATCTGAATGACATAAACAAAGGAATGTTTAAGGGCATGGGGGTTGATGAACTTGTTTGTCCTGAAAAGATTGCTGCAAAAGAAATATCAAATCTTCTTACTCGAAATATTTCAACTGAACTATTTGATTTTGCAAATGGACTACTAAGAATTTATATGATAAGAATTGATAATAAATCACTTTTTATCAATAAAAGCCTGATTGAAGTTGCAAAAGAATATCCCGATTTGGGAATTAGAACAGTTTGTATTATTCGTAGAGGAACAACAATTATTCCTGATGGAGAAGAGAAATATATTATTAACGACTTAGTTTACTTAATAGCAACAGTAGATAAGGTAGAAAAGATAAAAGAAATAAGTGGCAAGAAAGATTTTACAATAAAAAACGCCATGATTGTTGGAGGAGGAAGAATTGGCAGAAGAGCTGCAATAAACCTTCATGATAAGATTAACCTGAAAATAATTGACCAAGACATTGAACGTTGTAATCGTTTAGCAAATGAGTTTGATGATGTAATGATTATTAATGGAAATGGAAGTGATATAAATATGCTTCAAGAAGAAGGCATTAATGAAACAGATGCTTTCATTTCACTAACGAACTCTACCGAAACAAATATCATGGCTTGCATTTATGCACATAGACAAGGCGTGAAGAAAACAGTTGCTTTGGTTGAAAATGTAAACTACATTAATGTTTCGCAAGATATAGGTATTGACACAATAATCAATAAAAAACTTA
The DNA here is from genome assembly GCA_017860255.1 of Bacteroidota bacterium. Lineage (GTDB taxonomy): Bacteria > Bacteroidota > Bacteroidia > Bacteroidales > P3 > UBA10566. The sequence goes on from JAFNAR010000059.1 coordinate 3,520, forward strand.
TTACTGCCAGCTACATTACTCGCTTTACCTTAGGAGGAGAAATTACTTCTTCAAAATGGCTTTCAGGAATTGATGCCGATTTAATTGAAATAATTGCACAGAAGAATTCTTCAATTACAAAGAAACAATTAAAAGACATTCGTTTTCCAAATGGAGTTAATATTGGAGGAATAATTAGAGAAGGAAAAGCAATTATTGCAAATGGAGATACTCAAATTATGGCTAACGATAATGTTGTTGCTTTCACAATTCCAGAATCAGCTCAAAAACTGATAAATTTATTTAACTAAATGATAATTGCCAAAAGTTTCAACACCAAAATCCTATTTTATATTTTGGGACTAACAATAAGTTTTATTGGCTTTTGTTTTATTCCCTCAATAGTAACTGCCTATATTTTTCAAGAACCAACTCTTATTGTTTTTACTTTTTCATTAATCTTTGCATTAATAATTGGGGGTTCAATAATGTATGTAAACAGAAAGTACCCTCAAAGCCTCACAAAAAAAGAAGGCAGAGCTGTTGTAGGACTAATTTGGAGTATTGCTCCAATAACTGCTTCTGTTCCTTTTTTACTGCTTCCTCAATACTTTACAAGTCCAATTAATGCATTATTTGAATCATTTTCGGGTTTCACAACAACAGGCTCTTCCATACTTCATAATATTGAAATCATCCCCAAGAGCGTTTTAATTTGGAGAGCTTTAACACAATGGATTGGAGGTTTGGGTATAACATTATTTATTATAATGTTTATGAAAAACTTTCGTAATGGTTCAAACTATTTGTTTAATGCTGAATTTACATCCATTGATAAAGAAAAAATTCATCCACATATAAAACAAACAGTATCTCGAATATTTTTAATTTATTTTAGTTATACCATTTTAGCTTTTATCCTACTCTTTTTTGGTGATATGGACATATTTACAGCTATCTGCCATAGCCTTTCAACCATTTCAACAGGAGGATTTACAACAGTTAATGGAAATATAGGTCAATTCTCTTCCTATACTCAATATGTAATTATGGGATTAATGTTTCTTTCAGGCATTAGTTATGTTTTAGTTTACTGGCTATTTAAAGGCAAAGCAGAGAAACTATTTAAAGATGAGCAAACAAAAGCATACACATTAATTATTATTATAGGAACAATAACACTTTTTGTCTCATTATTCTTTTTCCACGATCATAACTTTGTTGTAAGCTTAAAATCATCACTCTTTCATATAATTTCAGTTGTTTCAACCACAGGTTACTATATGCCAGAGGCACAAGACTTCGGACTATTTGCCGTTGTATTTATAATAATCTTAATGTTTATTGGAGGTTCAAGCAGTTCATCATGCACAGGATTAAAAATAATCAGAGTAATTATACTATACAAATATCTGCAACAATCCTTCAAGCAAATGTTTCACCCAAGAGCAGTTTTACCAATAAGATATAATAAAGTTGCCTTGGTTGATGAAGCGACAGGACTTGTTTTCGGATTCTTTTTCCTTTATCTAATGATATTTATTCTTGGAGCATTTATCCTAACTCTTTTAGGCAATGATTTTCTTCCTTCAATTGCCCTATCTGTTTCAAACTTAAGTAATGTTGGACCAGTTGTTGGTTATATATCTCCAGAAACAACCTACGACACTCTTAACGATGGCTCTAAAATAACATTAATGATTTTAATGATAATTGGAAGATTGGAGATTTTCTCATTCTTGGCAATGTTCTCCAAATCAATTTGGACTAAAGATTAAAAAGAATATTTTATCTTTTTCTTATCTCATATTGAAATACATAATATCACACAACGAAAATCTAATCTGAAATACTACTACTTATTTCTAATTTATAGAAAGTATATACTTTTTTTCTTTTATGCCTAAAATAGTAAATATACTCCTTATCTTTATCCCTAATTTCAACTTTAATAATTTTACTAATAAATGTCAATGGATTTATATATATAGTTTTTTCAACACGTTCTTTAGGCTGAACATTTCTTCTAAAATTATATCCCAATGTTCCGTTATTAAAAAGTATAGTATCGTCAAGTAAGAATGATGTTGTGAATATCAGCGTATCTTTATTTATTGCAGTTTTAACATTATCATATCCTATTTTATTTACAAAGGGATTAATTAAATAATCTATTTTTTGATTGTTCTTTAAAATTAGAGTAACTGAATCTTTATCTTGCGCATTGCATAAAAATGGGAAAAAGAATATTATTATATATATTTTTTTCATTAGCATGTTTCTATAATTAAGATTTATAATCCAAGACTTATTCATTAATAACTTTTATTTATTATTGCTAGTCAAAGACAGGTAAATATTTTCAAAATAGTATTAATTATTTAATAAAATATTAACTTTAGGGTTAATAGACAAAAAGTAGACTAAAAACGCTATAAAAGATTTCGTTTAATTTCTTGGCAAAAAAAAATAATCACCAAGAAAAATAATTATTCTTCATCTATATCTTTTCTATTTGCCATTGTTCGAAAATCATTTGGAGTTACTCCTGTTTCTCTTTTAAATGCTGAATGAAAAACTTGTCTATTATTATAACCACACATCTCACTTATTGCTTCCATCTTATAGTTTTTGGTCTTATTATCCATTAATAATTTTACAGCTTCATTTATTCTATATTCATTTAAAAGAGCTGGAAAGTTTTTATTAAAATAAGTATTTATTATTTTTGATAATACAGAACGATTTGTTCCTAATTGTTTTGCTATCTCATTAATATTTAATTCACTATTCAAATATAACTTATCGTTTGTAAGAAGGTTTATTAACTTTGTTAGTATTTGTTTTTCCCTTGTATCCAATTCCTCATTATCCTTATCTGGACAGCTTCTTATTGTATTTGTTCTTGTAGCCCATTCCATATTCTTTCTTACTAGTTTTTTATAGGCTCTTTGCTTTTCCAAATAAAGAAAAATAAAAAGTCCAATTGCATCAACAAGAAAAAATAAAAAGATTGCAAGATTTAACTTTGATGATTTAATATTTGACTTTATATTATTAGCTTTTATAAAATGCTCACAAGCTTTTTGATAGTCGCCCTTGTAATAAAATTCCATAGCCTTTTTTTCATTATCATCGGTTTTCCTTTGACCTTTCCCTTGTGCTTGAATGGAGTTATTTATTCCACAAAAAGTAAATAATAATATTAATAATAGAGTCTTTATTTGTTTAGCTTTCATCTTTAATCATTAAATAAGGCACAAATTTACAAAAAAAAACAAGGCAAAAAAGCAAACAGAATATTTAGTTAAATAAATATATTTCAAGAGATTAATCATTATATTTACATATTATTACTCATATTACAGATAAATTATTACATCTTTTTGTGTTGAGATATGACAACCAAAAGAAAAAACATACTCTTATTAGATTTTATCTATTATATATTTGCATCCGAAAATTACAATTATTTACTAACTAAAATCAAAAAATGGTGAAAAAAATTTTATTATTTATTATGTTTACTGTTCTTTCATCAACAGTTATAAATTTAAAAGCTCAAAATAATTTTTCAATATCTACAGACTTTCAAAGTAGATATATTTGGCGTGGTCAAGCCTTAGGTAAAAACATACCAAGCATTCAACCTGCATTAAAATATAGCTATAAAGGCTTAAACATAGGGGCTTGGGGTGCATTTTCAACATCAGAACTTAATTCTCAAGAATTAGATTTATATGTTTCATATACTTTCTTGAAAGATATGTTCACTGTTATTATTACGGATTATACTTTCCCTTTAGATAATTCTCCTTTCAAATATTTTGACTACGATAAAAATACAACACCTCATGTGTTTGAAGGAGGATTAGTATTTAATGGTTTAAAAAACTTACCTTTATCTGCTTCATTATATATGAATTTCTATGGCTCTGATTCAAAAAATAATAAAGGCAATAATGTTTTTTCTACATACGGAGAAGTTTCATACAATCCTATATGTGAAAAAATAAATACAAGTTTTAGCTTCTTTGCTGGTTTTGCATTTAATGGTGGTTATAGAGAAGAAAATATTTTATCTCATGAAACTATAATATATAAAGGATATTATGGTAATGAAGGTTTTGCATTTGTTAATCTTGGTATGGGAGCAACAAAAACTTTAAAAATCACAGATTCTTTTTCTTTACCAATAAATTCAAAACTAATTTTTAATCCTGATGCTAATAAAGCTTATTTTACCATAGGCACAGGAATTTCTTTGTAAATCAAATAAAAACAATATTATTAATAACTAAAATATAAAAAAATGTTCGATTCAGGTTCAACAGGATTTATGCTTGTATGTACAAGCCTTGTTATGCTAATGACCCCAGCATTAGCCTTTTTCTATGGTGGATTAGCCACAAAAAGAAATATCTTGGGTATTATGATTCAAAGCTTTGTATCATTAGGTTGGTCAACAGTGCTTTGGTTTATTGTAGGATATTCATTTTGCTTTAGTGGTTCATTAGCAGATGGTACCGACTTTGCTGGAATATTAGGTAACTTCAATAAATGTTTCTTAAATGGAATAACACCTTCAAGTGCATTTGCTGGTAATGGAAAAATACCAGAATATGTATTTGTTGCCTTTCAAATGATGTTTGCAATCATTACTCCTTCCCTTATAACAGGAGCTTTTGTAAATCGTATTTCATTTAAAGCTTATTTTATTTTCCTTACAGTATGGCAATTCTTAGTTTACTATCCTTTCTGCCACATGGTTTGGGGAGGTGGAATTCTTGCTGAATGGGGAGTTTTAGACTTTGCAGGAGGTATTGTTGTTCATGCAACAGCAGGATTTGCAGCCTTAGCATCTGTTTTATTTGTTGGAGCAAGAGTAGATAAAAACTCAACACCTAACAGTGTTCCTCTTGTAGCAATTGGTAGTGGTTTACTATGGTTTGGCTGGTATGGTTTCAATGCTGGTAGCGAATTACAAGTTGATGGAATTACTGCTAATGCATTCTTAAATACTGACGTTGCTGCTTCATTTGCTTTAGTAGCTTGGTTATTAATTGAATGGATTAGAGATAAAAAACCAAAATTAATTGGAGTATTAACAGGTTCAATAGCAGGATTAGCAACAATAACACCTTGTGCTGGATTTGTACCATTATGGTCTGCACCTATAATTGGATTATGTGCAGGAGCTGGTTGTTATCTTGCAGTTCAATGGAAAAACAAAAAACAATGGGATGATGCTCTTGATGTATGGGGAGTTCATGGAATTGGTGGAGTTATAGGTACAATTCTACTTGGAGTTTTTGCTTCAAAAGCAATAAATCCAACAGGAGCAGATGGTTTAATATTTGGCAATTTCTCATTCTTCTGGAAAGAACTTGTAGCAATAACACTAGCATCAGTTTACGGTTTTGTATTCACTTATGCAATACTTTGGTTAATTAATAAGATTACTCCAGTAAGAGTATCTGAACAAACAGAAATAGATGGAATAGACTTTGCAATTCATGGCGAAAGAGCTTATGATGAAGGCTGTCTATAAAATCTTATTATAGTTTAATTTCGTTTCTAAGGAGTGGTTAATAATCACTCCTTTTTTATATCAAAATAGAATTTGAAAATCTCAAAAAGTAGGCTAAAACGCTATAAAAAATTGAATTCATTAAGAAGTGCAGGATTAATTATCGACTTTGTCGCTTTGCAAAACAAAGAAATCCCGCACGATGAAATGCATTAACCTATTACCACATTAACCACTTTGATCCGTTTCGTAGAGTTCGTTTATAAAAAATACTTTTTATGATTGTATCCTTCCCTACTTGTATATTGTAATCTATATAAACACTATCTATATCACGAAATGGGGCATTACTCTCAGCAATAATTGAAAAAGATTGAATCTTTTCTTTTATTTTATTATCAAAACTAACAGGCAAGCTATCAATTAATAATGTCTCCCCCTTTCCCAATACATAAAATATGGTTGGGATTGTATCCCATGAGCGGTCGGAAGATTTTTTTGGATATGCTTTCTCATAAACGTAATTTCTCATTTTTTTTGAATAATCCCATTTTTGTAATCAATTTTATCATATT
>JAFNAR010000004.1 GCA_017860255.1 Bacteroidota bacterium
AGTAGAAGCACATTAATGCTTAATTCAATAATGAAGATATATTTTTGGGCAGAAAATTGAGCATTTAATTTTAAAATAAACAAAGAACCAAAGCTCAATAGAATAAATAGAATATATATTTATTCACTATTTTACAATGTAAAATGAAAAGTAGCACTTTGAATTACTCTTCTTGGGTTTTTGTTTCATTGTCTATTTTAGATATTATTTGTAGATTTGCAAACTATGATTCTTTATTTTTATAATGGATAAATGGTTGTATTGAACTGTTTAATAGTTGGATAGGATAAATGTTTGAAAAGAGAAATATGATGAAGAGAAAATTTATTTTAGGTTTTGCAATTGTTTTGCTTTCGTTGCCTTTGGTTACGTTGGCAGATGAAGGAATGTGGCTACCTATGTTGCTTCAAAAGAGAGAAGCTGATATGAAACAAAAGGGGATGAAAATCTCTGCTAAGGATATTTATGATGTAAATAATTCTTCTTTGAAGGATGCTGTTATGCTCTTTGGCTCTGGTTGTACTGGTGAGTTTGTTTCAAATGAAGGGCTTTTGCTTACTAATCACCATTGCGGTTATAGTTTTATTGTTCGCCACAGTACAATTGAAAGAGATTATTTGACTAATGGTTTTTGGGCTATGAGTAAGGAAGAGGAGCTTCCTTGTCCTGGGCTTACCATTACTCAGCTTGTTTATATGGAAGATGTAACTCAAAAGGTGCTTGAAGGAATAAACAATTCCACTTCTGAAAAGGAAAGAGAAAAGATTATTGAAAAGAACATTAAGGAGATAACTATAAAAGCTACTGAGAATACTAATTACGAAGCTGTTGTTAAGCCTTTCTATTATGGCAACCAATATTTTCTTTATGTTAATGAAGTTTTTACTGATGTTCGTTTAGTTGGTGCTCCTCCTTCAAATATTGGTAAGTTTGGTGGAGATACCGATAACTGGATGTGGCCACGTCATACTGGTGATTTCTCAATTTTTAGAGTTTATGCAGATAAGAACAATAAGCCTGCAAAATATTCTAAAGATAATGTTCCTTTTAAGCCTAAGAAGTCTTTGAATATTAGTTTAAAGGGAGTTGAGGAAGGTGATTTTACTTTTGTGTTTGGTTATCCAGGCACAACCAAGCAATTCTTAACTTCTTTTGCTGTTGACAGAGTTGCCAATTTTGAAGACCCTGCAAGAATCAAGCTTAGAGATGCAAGACTAAAGATTTATAATGCTGCAATGAATGAAAGTTCTGCTCAGCGTTTGCGTTATGCTGCAGGAGTTGCTGGTATTGCTAATGGTTGGAAAAAATGGATTGGAGAAGTTAAGGGAATAAATAGATTGAATGCTGTTGATAAGAAAAGGGAGTTTGAGAGAGAGTTTAATATATGGGCTAATGTAACTGAGCAAAGGAAGGAAGAGTATGGTGGTTTGATTGATAATTTCAAGAGCTTGTATAATGAAGGAGCTGACTTGGAAATGGCTTATTTGTATTTGGGAGAAGCTCTTTTGGCATCTGATTTAATGAAAAATGGTCGTAGCGTTTTATCAATAATTCAAAAAGCAAAACAAGATACCCTAAGCAAGGATGAGGTGCAAAAGGAAGCTGATGTTGTTTTGGAAAACCTGCTAAAATATTTTAGCAAAGATTATGAAAAGCATAAGATGGTTGACAGAAGTATTTTTGTTGAGCTTATGAATATTTACTATAATGATTTTGCAAAGAATAATTACCCTTGGATGCAAGAAAAGATAAACTCTAACTACGATAATGATGCCAAGAAGTATTTCGGCTCTGTTTACGATAAGTCTTTCCTTTCAAATCCTAAGCATGCAGAGAAGTATTTAAAGAAATTTAAAATGAATAAGGTGCTTTCTGACCCTGCAATGGAAATTCTTTCAGCCATTTGGGGCTCTGTTGTTGATGAAGATATGAATAAGTTGGTTGAAATTGACTCAAAGATTGACAGTCTTTACAGACTTTATGTTAAGGGAATTATGGAAATGCAATCTTCAAAAGAATTTTATCCTGATGCGAACCTGACTCTTAGAGTTGCCTATGGAAATGTTAAACCATACAATCCAAGAGATGGAGTTAATTATCAAGCATACACAACACTAAAAGGAATTATAGAAAAAGAAAATCCAGAAATTTACGATTATGTTGTAGTGAAGAAACTTAAAGAACTTTATGTTAAGAAAGATTATGGACGTTATGCAAACTCTAAGGGAGAAATGCCAGTTGCATTTATTGCTTCAAATCACACAACAGGAGGAAATTCTGGTTCACCTGTAATGGATGCAAACGGGAATTTGGTTGGTATTAATTTTGACAGGAATTGGGAAGGAACAATGAGTGATATTATTTATGATCCAGACCAATGTAGAAATATTTCACTTGATATTCGTTATTGTTTATTTATTATTGATAAATTTGCAGGTGCTAAAAACATTATTGACGAGCTGAATATCGTTGAATAACTTAAAAGAAAAAGAATATAATACTATATTAAATAGATGAAAATATCATATAACTGGCTAAAGGATTATGTGCCTACTAATCTAAGCGTTGAAAAGGTTGAAAATTTACTTACTTTCTGTGGATTGGAAGTAGAATCAATTGAAACAGTAGAAACAATTAAGGGAGGATTGAAGAATTATGTTGTTGGACAAGTTTTAACTTGCGAAAATCATCCTGATTCTGACCATTTACATCTAACAACTGTTGATGTTGGAGAAGAAACTCCTTTGAATATTGTTTGTGGAGCTCATAATGTTGCAAAAGGACAAAAAGTAATTGTTGCAAAAATTGGTGCAAGAGTTTATACTTCCGATGAAGAATACTTTGAAATTAAGAAATCAAAACTTAGAGGACATGTTAGCGAAGGAATGATTTGCTCTGAAAAGGAACTTCAAGTTAGTGATAACCATGATGGAATTTTAGTTATTGAAGATAATAATGTTGAGGTTGGAACTCCTGCAAAAGAATATTTGAATGTTAAAGAAGACTATGTTTTTGAAATAGGACTTACACCTAATCGTTCTGATGCAACATCACATATTGGAGTTGGTAGAGATTTGGTTGCTCTAATTCAAACTCAGTTAAAAGAAAACATTGAATTAAAATTGCCAAGTGTTGAAGACTTTAAAATAGATAATGAAAATAAAAAGGTAGAAATCATTACTGATTCTTCAATCTGCCCTCGTTATTGTGGAGTTACTATTTCAAATATTGAAATTAAAGATTCTCCTTCCTGGCTTGCTGACCGATTGAAACTGATTGGAATTAGACCAATAAATAATATTGTTGATATAACAAATTATGTTTTATTTGAAATAGGACAACCTCTTCATGCTTTTGATCTGGATAAGATAAAAGGAAATAAGATTGAAGTTAAAACTCTTCCTAAGGGAACAAAATTCAAAACTCTTGATGGAGAAGAAAGAGAACTTAATGGGGAAGAAGTAATGATTTGCAATCAAGAAGAAGGAATGTGCATGGGAGGAATTTATGGAGGATTGGACTATGGAGTTACTAAGGAAACTAAGAATATATTTATTGAAAGTGCTTATTTTAATCCAGTAACTATACGTAAAGCTTCAAAGTATCATACTTTGAAAACAGATGCTTCCTTCCGTTACGAAAGAGGAACTGACCCTAATATTACAATTTATGCTCTTAAGAGAGCTGCTCTTTTAACCAAAGAATTAGCTGGAGGAGAAATAAGTTCAAGTATTGTTGATGTTTATCCAAATGAAATTAAGCCTGCAGAAATAGATATTAACTATAATAATATGTATTCTCTAATTGGAAAGAAAATTGAACCTCAAATTATAAAGAATATTCTTAAAGCCTTAAACATTTCAATTCTTAAGGAAGATGAACAAGGTATGAGAGTAAGTGTTCCCACAAATAAGGTTGATGTTTTAAGAGAATGTGATATTATTGAAGAAGTTCTAAGAATTTATGGATATAATAATGTTGAGATACCAACTGATATAAAAAGCAGCTTAACTTATAAACAAAAACCGGACACTGAAAAGATTCAAAACCTTATTTCTGACTATCTTGTTTCAAATGGTTTTAATGAGATAATGAATAACTCTCTATCCAAAACATCTTATTACGAAAACAATAAAGACTTTCCTTTTGAAAAAAGTGTTGGTATTCTAAATGCTTTAAGTAAGGATCTTGGACATATGCGTCAAACTTTGCTATATGGAGGATTAGAAACCATATCGTATAATATTAACAGGAAGGTAAATAATATTAAGGTCTTCGAATTTGGGAATTGCTATTCTAAGAACTTAGACCAATTTGAAGATGAAAATATAAGAAAACGCTACAATGAAGAAAAGCATTTATGTATTTTCACAACTGGAGCAAACTTCAAAGAAACATGGCAAAAGAAAGAAGAGGAAACTAATTTCTTCGATTTAAAGAATATTCTAAAGAATATCTTCCAACGATTAAGAATTAATCCTTCTCAGTATTCTTTAGAAGAAACTTCAGTAGATTATATGCAAGGCTTGCAATATGTTAATCGTGACAGTAAGAAGGTTATTCTTAGTTTTGGAAAGATTAATCAAAAGATTAGAAAAGAGTTTGACATTAAGCAAGATATTTACTTTGCTGACTTTAATTGGGATTTAGTTGTTAAAGCTCTTCAAAATACCAAAGAAATTAAATACGAAGAAATCTCAAAGTTCCCTGAAGTTAGAAGAGATTTAGCCTTAGTTATTGATGATAGTGTTTCATTTGCTGAAATTGAAAACTTGGCTTATCAAACTGAAAAGAAATTCCTTAAAAAGAATATAACTTTGTTTGATGTTTATAAGGGAGAAAAACTTCCTCAGGGCAAAAAACAATATGCTCTAAGCTTTACTTTGCAAGACACAGAAAAAACTCTAAATGACAAACAAATAGAATCAATAATGAATAAGCTTTTGAAAAGCTTTGAAGACAAGCTTGGTGCAAAGCTTAGATAGATTGAATAATAAGTTTAGATAATGAATAAAGAAAAGCTTCTTCCAGAATATGATGTAAAGGTTTTGCTTGCACTAACCAAGTCATTGCAAGGGGATAAGCTTTTCTTTAAGTTTTTAGCAGAAAACGGTTACATTGAACTTGCTGCCTGGTCAAATGCAGTTAGAGGAGACGTAGAAGCTTTAAAATGGCTATTTACTAATGGCTATCCTACTCTTGGAGTATTGAGTAATGCTATTGATGGTGAGAAGAAAGCAGTAGAGTGGGTTGAAACTTCAAAGAATGATTTTTTAATACATTTTTCTCAGGCTTGCAGAGGTAATGTAGAGTCTTACATGTGGTTTAAGGATAATGATCTTAAGATATTTATTTATATGATTACTGAAATTAAAGATATCCTAAAGGTTCAAGCAAAGGATAGTGTATTTTGGTATAGATGGAAATAAACTGATATGCTTAAAGAAAAATTTTATAGAAATGGCTATTTCAACGACACCATAAGTAGTACAATACTATTTATTGCTGCTTTCTTATTTGTATTATATATTTCTTTAGCATCAACAGCTTTTATATCCTTCACGAATAATTTAACAATACCTATTGAAATAGATAAGATAGATTTCGATAGAGCATTTTCTCCAGATAAAGCAATTTGGGATTCTGCTGAAAACATATTTGTTATTTTCTCTTTTGCTCCAATAACAATTTTACTTATTGGATTAATCTCCCTTATTCTTACTCATCATCATCACTACAAAACTGTAGGTGTTTTCTTGTTTTGGACAATGTTTCATTGCGTAATGAGATTATCTGGTGATTTTATATTTGGGCAGATTTATCATCTTTGGGGGGTTAATCTTGTAACAGATTTTATGGGACTTACCTATCCAAGTTTATTCCTTAAACTATTCTTTATTGCTCTATCAATTAGTGCAACAATTTTTCTTTGCTATCTTTTAGTGCCTTTTGTAAGAGTATTCTTTGACCCTTTCCGTAACCAAACACAAGAAGGAGTTAGGATTAATCTTTTTTATCCTTCTCTTTTTGGCGCAGGAGTTTTGTTATTATGGTTTATCCCCGTTTTCACTTTAAAAGAAATTAGTGTTATAGGGTTTTCTATAATTATGATATTATTCCTTTCAAACTTTACAATTAAAAGATACCGCTTTGTTGATTATGGAGATAGTTATGAAATAAATGATAGATTTAATATTAAGCTAAATATTATTCCAATAATTATTCTAATTATAGTATTTGCTTCTTTAAAAGTATTTCTCACAGAAGGAGTAACAATTACAAGTTCTGGATTTAGAAGAGACCAGCTTGATAATATTTTTTATGTATTCTTACTAATAGTTTTAATTGTTTGTGTTTTGATGTTCATTACTTACATTATTTATACATATAGAAAGAAGAAAATGGAGATAAAAAAATATATGGAAGAAAATGAAGCCAACAACATAGAACAAGCAATGGATACAAGTTTTTTGGAAGGAACTCGTTGGTCTTACCATGCAAATTTATCCAATAAAGCTCAAAAATATAATCAAGAAAATCCTAATCAACAAGATTAGTTTTATCCATTCTATCACTGAAAAAATAAATCAACCTTTTTCTTAATGCGAAAGTTTTCTTTTGGGAATAAAGAAGAAATCGCATATTAGTATTAGTAGAGTTGTAATTATTGTGCTACAAACTATTCTTAATAGAGTTAAGAAGAACTCTGAGAAATTGAATATTTCTATTGTAAAATATACAAAATGATGTAAGAAGACTAATGAAGCAATGTATGGAAGGAAAGTCATTAAGCTCATTTCTGCTATTGAAGGACGTAAGTTTGTTTGAATGTCCTTGCCTGAGAAAAATATACTAATAAACAAAGGTCTAATTAGTCCAATAAAGGTTAGTGCAGCTGCATGAAATCCAACTTGTCCTGAAAATATATCAACAGTAAAGCCCATTAAGAAAGATAGAATAAGTCCTAACCATTTAGGGGTGTTGGTTGGCAACATTAAAATAAACCAAATATAAATCATTGGATTAAAATAACCGAAAATATTCAACCCATTCAAAACAAAAATTTGAAATGCAGCGATAAGAATAAAATGTAAAAAACCAAGTATAATATCTTTATTCATTTTTAATGTCTTTTGTGAGTTCAACTTGCTCTTCCTTAAAGAAGTTCTTTACAATATAAACATATTCCAATTTATTGTAATCAACAGAGAACTTAATATCTACAACATAAAAACCTGTTCCTTTATCTTTCTTGAAGTTCTTTATTTTTCCAACCATAATTCCTTCAGGGAAGTCTTGAGAGAATCCACTTGTAATTATTGTGTCTCCAATTTTTAGAGGTATTGAAGAAGGTATGTCAACAAGTTTTCCAGAAGAATAGTCGCCTCCTTCCCAAATAAGAGTTCCAGATATTTTTGTTCTTTGATTTTTTATATTTGGACGTGAATCTTGATGCAAAACACTCATAACTAAAGAAAAATTACTTGAAACATTAACTACTACACCAACAATTCCGTTTGGACTAATAACTCCCATATTATTAGTAACTCCATGTACACGACCTTTGTTTAGTATAAAATAATTATTCCTTTTGTTTATGGTCTTTTGAATTACCTTAGCATCTATATATTCAAACTGTTGTTTGTAAATAGTGTCGTTATATTGAAAAGTTTTATGTTGATACTTAACATAAGAGCTTTCAATCATTGAACGTAATCTTGCATTTTCTTTAACGAGGGCTTCATTTGAAGAGCCTAAAGTAAAGTATCTTGTAATATTATATGTTTTTGTATTAACGTTTCCTGCAATTTCGTTGGCAAAGGAAGTAATAGCAGAGCCTTGATAGAAGGAGTTTTGAGAAATGATATAAATAGATATGCCTTCAAGGAAGATAAAAAGGAATATATATGAGTATCGCTTTAAAAACCTAATAAGATTACGCATAAAAACTGATTTAGTAGTGCAAAAGTAATAAGAAATTTTGTGATAAATAAAAAAAGTATTAGTTTTGCCGTAATAAATTTAAAAAACAAACAACTATGAAGAAGTTTTTTTTATACTTGATGCTAATTGCACCTATCTTCTTTTCAGCATGTGAAGGAAGTGAAGAAATTACAGGAAAGTTTGACTTTACAATTAATGGAACATCTTATTCTTTTCCTTTAGCAACTTTCATAAAACGAGATGGCAAAACAATTGTTACTTCAACAGATGTTTCCAACACTGGTACTATAGTTTTTAGTGGAACATCAACTGGCAATTATACCTTAGGTCTTGCATCTAATCTTGCAGATGCTTTATTAAATCTAAATCAAGTTACTGATCCAAATAAAAATTTATTCCTTTACTATAAAACAGAAGAATCAGATAGCGCATTTTTCTCTTTGTTTGGAAATTTAAATATAACAGAATACTCTTCAGACAAAGTTGTAGGGACATTCTCAGGACAAGGACTTACAAAAGCTACTGTTATGGGAGGAGATACTAATGCAATTATAGCTCAAGTTAAACCTTTCACTGGAACTTTCACAGCAAAAACTGTATCAACAAGCAAATAAACAAGGTTAATTTAAAATAGAGGAGGATTATGTCACAATAATCTTCCTCTATTTTTGTATAGTCAAGTCTTAAATTTACAACTATTCTTTTCTTATATTTAAAAATTATACCCATAGGTTTCTTAGTTTTATTTATCTTTGCCTATTGAATTGTAGAAAATGAGTATAAGACCTGAATTATTATCTAAGAAAGACAAGGTAGCTATTGTAGCAACTGCACGAAAGATAAACCTTTCGGAAATAGATTATTCAATTAAATTACTTTCAAATTGGGGTTTGGAGGTTGTGGTTGGTAAAACAATTGGATTAGAAAACAATCAATTTGCTGGAGACGATACTCAAAGAGCAGAAGATATTCAAAGATTTTTGGATGATAAGGATATTAAAGCCATCTTTTGCGCTCGAGGAGGTTATGGCTCAGTAAGAATTATTGATAAACTTGATTTCAAAGAATTTTCCAAACATCCCAAATGGATTATAGGATATTCTGATCCGACAGTATTGCTTATGCATATTTATTTCAATCTAAATATTGAAACCATTCATGGAATAATGCCTTATAATATCAATGAAGATTCTTCTACATCTTTAGCAATAAGTAGTCTTAAAGAATGCTTATTTAAAAAAACAAGTCTTAGAGAATACCCTTCAAATAGTTTTAATTGTAGAGGAAAAGCAAAAGGCGATTTAATTGGAGGTAATTTATCAATTCTATATAGTTTGCTTGGTTCTTCAAGTTTTGGAGAAACAGAAGGCAAGATTCTTTTTATTGAAGACTTAGACGAATATCTTTACCATATAGATAGAATTATGCAAGCCTTGAAAAGAGTTGGAAAATTAGATAAACTTGCAGGATTAATAGTTGGAGAGTTTTCTTTAATGCATGATAACACTATTCCTTTTGGCAAAACAGCATATGAAATTATTTCCGAAGCAGTA
The DNA here is from genome assembly GCA_017860255.1 of Bacteroidota bacterium. Lineage (GTDB taxonomy): Bacteria > Bacteroidota > Bacteroidia > Bacteroidales > P3 > UBA10566. Next base: position 9,498 of record JAFNAR010000004.1, read on the forward strand.
AAAGGATACAACTATCCAAAAGCATTTAATATTCCAATAGGTCATATTGAAGAGAAAAACATTGCTTTTGTAATAGGAAGAGAAACTTCGCTAACAATAGATAATGATAAAATAATTATAGAACAATAATCATGGATACAAATGTTGATTTTGGGCAAAAGGGGGAGAAATTGGCTTTGGATTATTTAATTGAAAAGAAATACCTTATTCTTGAAACAAATTATAGAAGTGGAAAGAATGAGGTTGATATAATTGCAAAGAATAGTGGGGAGATAGTTTTTGTTGAAGTAAAGACAAGAAGTACTGATATATTTTGTGAGCCTGAAACTGCTGTTACAAAAGAAAAACAAAGAGCAATAATAAAGGTTGCAAATAGTTATATACTAAAAAATAATATTAATGAAGAAGCTCGATTTGATATTATTGCAATTATTAGAAATGAAAGCGAAACAAAAATAAATCATATAATTAATGCTTTTAGTCCAATGCCCTATTAATTCAATGTTATAAAAGATAAATAAAGATGGAAAATACAGAAAGAATATATTATAGTATTGGAGAGGTGGCTTTGGAATTAGATGTAAGCCTCCCAACTTTAAGATTTTGGGAAACAGAATTCAAACAAATAAAACCTCATAAAAATAAAAGAGGAGTGAGGTTCTATACTAAATCAGATATTGAACTTTTAAAACAAATACACTATCTAACAAAAACCTGTGGATACACTCTTGAAGGAGCAAAAAACTATCTTAAAGGAAAAGAAACAGTTGAGAGAATAGAAAATGAGGATAAAAATAATCCAAATGTAGAGATTGTTCGTTCCTTAAATGAAATAAAAGAATTTTTATTAGAGTTAAAAGATACCTTATGAACATACTAATACTTTGTACAGGCAATTCTTGCCGTTCACAAATTGCTCAAGGATGGTTAAAAACACTTAATCCTTCTCTAAATGTATATTCTGCAGGAACAAACCCTCAAAAGGAAGTACATCCATTAGCCATTAAGGTAATGAAAGAATCAGGAATTGATATATCTTCACAAAAACCTAAGAATGTTGATGAATATTTGAATATGGATTGGGATTATGTTATTACAGTTTGCGACGATGCAAATGAAAATTGCCCAATATTCCAGGGTAAAGCAAAAAATCGTCTTCACTACTCATTTGATGACCCTTCAAAAGCAGTAGGAAGTGAAGAATTTATTTGGAGTGAGTTTCAAAGAATAAGTCTTGAAATTAATCATATTTTCTTTTTCCTAAATGAAAAGATTATTGGGAAGAATGATATTATATGTGAAAATACTGATTGCCCAGAATTTTAAGGCAAAAAAGAATTATTGAATAGTAGAAAAGAAAAATAAAAACATAAAATGAAAAAGAATATAGCACTAATGGCAGGAGGAAATAGTGGTGAGGCTGTTGTCTCACTTCGTTCTGCAGTTGAAGTAGAGAAAAATATTGATTCAACACTCTATAATGTATATAAAATAGTTGTGATTGGAAAAGATTGGTATTATGAAAAAGATGAAAAGAAATACTTTATTGACAAGAACGATTTCTCTCTAAGTATTGATGGAAATAAGATTAATTTTGATGGAGTATTTATGATTATTCATGGAAATCCAGGAGAAAATGGACTTATGCAGGGCTACTTGGAAATGATGAATATCCCTTGTGCTTCTTGCAGCTCTTTGGTTTCTGCAATTACATTTGATAAAGTTATTTGCAATGCAGTTGTTAGAGATTTAGATATAGTTAAAGTTGCAAAGAATGTAAGCTTCTACAAGAATTCTCCATTGAGTGATGATGAAATTCTTTCTAAGCTAAGTCTTCCTTTATTTGTTAAACCTTCAGAAGGAGGTTCAAGCATAGGAATGAGTAAGGTTAAAGAAAAGAATGAATTAGCTCCAGCAATAAAAACAGCGTTTGAAGTGCATGAAAGAATAATTATTGAAGAGTTTATTAAAGGAAGAGAACTTACTTGTGGAGTTATTCAAACTAAAAACGAAGTTATTGCATTACCAATTACTGAAATAATTCCTAAGAAAGAGTTTTTTGATTATGAGGCAAAGTATGATGGTTCAACTGCAGAAGTAACTCCAGCTGAGGTTAGTGACGAAATAAGAATTAAAGTACAAGAAACAGCCAAGAAGATTTATAGAGGATTAAACTGCAAGGGAGTTTGCAGAATAGATTTTATATTAAAAGAAGAAGGTCAAGAACTTTATTTTTTGGAAGTAAATACAATCCCTGGTCAATCAGAACAAAGTATAGTTCCTCAGCAAGTAAGGAAGATGGGATCAACAACACAAATCCTCTATTCCAAAATGCTTGAAGAAATCTTATAGCAATAACCTGATATGAAAAAACTACTTATCCAGTATATCCTTTTTCTTTTTTTTATTCCTTTACTTTCTTCTGCTCAGCCAAAGAAAGTAATTCTTATGATTGGAGATGGAATGGGAGTTGCGCAAGCCTATTCAGCCTACACTGTAAATAATGGTAGCTTAAATATGTTTACTATGCCAATAACAGGTTTTTCAAAAACCTTTTGTGCTGATAGATATGTTACCGATTCAGGTGCAGGAGCAACAGCATTGGCAATAGGCCATAAAGCAAATTATCAATCCATAGGGCTCGATTCTCTCTGGCAAGCACATCCAAGTTTAATTAAGCTATCAAAACAAAAAGGACTTTCAACTGCAATAATAACAACCTGCAACCTTACCCATGCTACTCCAGCTGCTTTTGTTGCAAATGTTAAGAAGAGAACTATGCAAGACGAAATAGCGTTATCCTATTTGGAAGGGAATGTAGATGTTTTTATTGGAGGAGGTAAGGATAATTTTGTTGCAGAAAAAAGGAAGGACAAACTTTCTCTTATTGACTCCCTAAAAGTTAGAGGATATAATTTGCTTTATAATATTGATGAGGTTGATAGTTATGCAATAAATAAAAACAAAAAGAATTTAATTGCAGGACTACTTTACGATAATCATCCCCCTCTTGCTCAAAAGAGAAACAATATGCTTTGCAGAAGTTTAGAAAAAGCACTTAGCATACTTTCAGAAAACGATAAGGGTTTTTTCATTATGCTTGAAGGCTCTCAAATAGATTTTGAAGCTCATTTGAATAGGTTCGACAATATGGTAAATGAGGTTATAGATTTTGATAAGGCAGTGGGGTTGGCTTTAGAATATGCTAAAAAAGATTCTAACACGCTTGTAATTGTTATTGCTGATCATGAAACAGGAGGATTAACTCTAAACGGAGGAAGTATTAAGGAAGGAAAAGTTAAAGCCAAATGGACTTCATTAGAACACACTGGAGTTATGGTTCCTATTTATGCTTTTGGTTTAGGAGCAGAAAACTTTGGTGGAGTAATGAACAATACCGATGTTTTTAGAAAAATCAAAGATTTTTTAGAATTATAATTGTAACTTTGCAACCTAAATTTCTCTTTAATAAAGAATGATTTAGGGTTTTGCTTTATTGATATTATTAAAATAAAGATAGATTAAGAGTAAATAAATAAACATTTATATATAAAATGACAGATTACACATTGAATTATAAAGTAGCTGATATTAATTTGGCTGACTTTGGAAGAAAAGAAATTGAAATTGCCGAAAAGGAAATGCCAGGTTTGATGGCTCTTAGAGAAAAGTTTGGAAAAGAAAAGCCATTAAATAATGTTAGAATAATGGGTTCACTTCATATGACCATACAAACAGCTGTTCTTATTGAAACTTTGGTTGCATTAGGAGCTAATGTTCGTTGGGCTTCTTGTAATATTTTTTCTACTCAAGACCATGCAGCTGCAGCAATTGCTAAGGCAGGAGTTCCAGTTTTTGCCTGGAAGGGAGAAACTTTAGAAGAATACTGGTGGTGTACTAATCAAGCTCTTTCTTTCCCTGGAGGAAAAGGGCCACAACTTATTGTTGACGATGGAGGAGATGCAACACTTTTAGTTCATAAAGGATATGCAGCAGAAAATGATGCTTCAATATTAGATGTTACTCCTTCTTCAACTGAAGAAGCTGAAATCTTGAAAATACTTAAGAATGTATTAAAAGAAGACTCTACAAAATGGCATAGAACATTGGAAGAGTTAAAAGGAGTTAGTGAAGAAACTACTACTGGAGTTCACCGTTTATATCAAATGATGGAAAGAGGAGAATTGCTTATACCTGCAATAAATGTTAATGACTCTGTAACAAAGTCTAAGTTCGATAATCTTTATGGTTGTAGAGAATCTTTGGCTGACGGAATTAAGAGAGCAACTGATGTTATGATTGCTGGAAAAGTTTGTGTTGTTTGTGGTTATGGTGATGTTGGTAAAGGATGTGCTCATTCAATGCGTAGCTATGGTGCAAGAGTAATTGTAACTGAAATTGACCCAATTTGTGCTTTACAAGCTGCAATGGAAGGTTTTGAAGTAACAACTCTTCAGGATGCTTTGAAAGAAGGTAATATTTTTGTTACTACAACAGGTAATAGAGATGTTATTACAGCTGAAGATATGTCAAAAATGAAAGATGAAGCAATTGTTTGCAATATTGGACATTTTGACAACGAAATTCAAGTTGATAGATTAGAAAAATGGGAAGGAATTAAAAAGTTAAATATCAAACCTCAAGTTGATAAATATATTTATGCTGATGGACATTGCATTTATCTATTAGCTGAAGGTCGTTTGGTTAATCTTGGTTGTGCAACTGGTCACCCTTCATTTGTTATGAGTAATTCATTCACCAATCAAACTCTTGCTCAAATTGATTTATGGAAGAACAACTATGAAGTTGGAGTTTATCGTCTTCCAAAACACCTTGATGAAGAAGTTGCAAGATTGCACTTAGGCAGAATTGGTGTTAAGCTAACCATTCTAACCGATGAACAAGCAAAATATATTGGAGTAGATAAGAATGGTCCATATAAAGCAGATCATTATAGATATTAGTGAAAAACATATTAAGAATATTTCGGTATCTTAAAGGCTACAAAAGAGAGGTAATACTAAATATAGTATTTAATTTACTATATGTTTTTGCCTCTTTGTTTTCTTTTGTAATGGTAATCCCATTTGTGAGTGTACTATTTGGGATTATCCAGCCTCCTGAGTTATGTCCAGAGTTCTCATTCAATAAGGATGTAATTATTGATTATTTTGCTTGGCAATTAAACAGCTATAGTGTAACCTATGGTGTCTTTAAATGCTTAATGATAATCAGTATTATTTATATCTTCTTTGCTTTTCTTTCTGCTTTGTTCAGATATTTGGGTATGTATTACCTTGCCCCAATTAGAAATGGAGTAATTAAAGATTTGCGAAACGATATTTATCATAAAATAACAATTCTTCCTCTTTCTTTTTTCTCAAACAAAAGGAAAGGAGATTTGCTTTCAAGAATGACATCAGATCTTTTAGATATTGAAATATCTCTAATAAGTAGCCTTCAAATGATGATAAAAGATTCTTTGATGGTTATTGTTTTTATGACAACTCTAATAATTGCCAGTCCCAAATTAGTCCTATTTATTGTTATAATAATGCCTTTGGTTGCTTATTTAATCAAGCAAATTGGAGCAAGCCTTAATAGAAACAGTGAAAAAGGACAAAAACAAATTGGTACAGTGCTTTCAACTGCCGAAGAAACACTTGGTGCAATTAGAGTTATAAATACTTACAACGCAGAAGAAACAATTGTAAAAAAGTTTGAAGAGCAAAATAATCGCTACTCCAGACTAATGACCAAGATTCTTAGAAGAAAAGAATTAGCCGCTCCTTTAACAGAAATATTTGGCATATTTGCCTTAGTTATTATTGTTATTTTTGGAGGGCTTATGGTTATAAAAGGGGAAATTCATCCAAGCATTCTTATAGGTTTTGTTTTGTTGTTTGCTCGTATCTTGGCTCCAATGCAAAGTGTTACCACTGCCTACTATAATCTCAAAAAAGCATCTGCTGCAGCTCAAAGGCTCTACGAAATTTTAGATGCTAAGGAGAAGATTATTGAAAAGCCTGATGCAATTGAAGAGATTGAGTTTAAAAACAAGATTTCTTATAAGAATGTTTTCTTCTCCTATAGAGAGGAAAATGAAGAAAACAAAATGGTTTTGGAGAACATTAACCTTGAAGCCTTACATGGTCAGACCGTTGCCATTGTTGGTAAATCGGGTTCTGGTAAAAGCACCTTGATTGATCTTTTGCCTCGTTTTCATGATGTTGTTGGTGGAGAGATTACCATTGATGATGTTCCAATAAAAGACTTTAATATAAATTCTTTAAGAAAGATTATTGGTGTAGTTACTCAGGAAAGTATATTATTTAATGATACTATTTTTGGTAACATTGCCTTTGGAATAGATGCAACACTTGAACAAGTGCAAAATGCAGCCAAGGCAGCCAATGCTCACAATTTTATTCTCAATACTCCCAAAGGCTACTACACAAATATTGGCGATAGGGGTTTAACTCTTTCAGGAGGGGAGCGACAAAGAATTTGTATTGCAAGAGCTATATTGAAAAATCCAAAAATTCTTCTTTTAGATGAGGCAACTTCAGCCTTAGACACAGAAAGCGAAAAGCTTGTTCAAGAATCTCTTCATGCTCTAATGCAAGGTAGAACAACCTTTGTAATTGCACATAGACTTTCAACAATTGTCAATTCTGATAAGATAATTGTAATGGATAATGGAAAGATTGTTGAAGAGGGTAATCACCAATCCTTGCTTTCTCAAAATGGAATATATTCTAAGCTTATAGAACTTCAAACTCTATAAGAAATTATCATTATTTACAGCCACTTAATCAAAGCTTTAAACTAATAAATTAAAGCATTAAACTTTTTAAACTTCTTTTCAATCTCATATAATGCCATTATAATCTCAGTACAAGACATTAGTTAGATTGGAATAGTAATTAATGAGTTCCAAACCTCTTTTAAATACTAATAAATTAGTACTTTTGTAGATTAAATTAGGTTTTTATGCAAAAAGGAGGTTTTTTACCAAAGCAAATCGTTTATTTGCTTTGGACATATATAATTGCTATTTGTTTTTTCTTTGTTTTTAGACTTGCAATCTTGCCTCTAAACATTGAATCTATTAGAGAAATACTTTCTGAAGAAGGTGGTCTTATGCTTTTGTTTAAAGCTTTTTTTATGGGATTTAGGTTTGACACTCTAATATCTTGTTTTGTACTTTCTCCTTTTCTTATTAGTTTAATTTTAGCCTATTACCTGAATATTAAGAATAGAATATTCTATAAGATTAATCATTATGCTCTTATTGTTCTTTTCTCCTTGTGTTTTGCTATTTGTTGCATTGATATACCTTATTTCAAATATTTCTTTAATCGTTTTAATGTTCAAGCATTTATTTGGATAGATAGTCCAATCTTTGTTTTTAAGATGATTTCTCAAGAGCCTTCTTATATAGTTTACTTTTTTATATTTGTGGCAATAATCACTCTTTACTCTTGGTTGATGTTCAGGAATTACAAAAGGTTTTTAGGCAATTTGAAATCAAATAAAACCACAGAAAACAGAACAGCTAAAACATATATACTTAACTTTCTTTTGTTTATTCTTCTTATTGGTCTTTGCTTTTTGGGAATGAGGGGAAGAATTGAAAAGAAATCGCCAATGAAAGTAGGAACTGCTTATTTTTCCAACAATCCTCTTATCAACCAAATGGGACTTAATCCAAACTTTACACTAATAAAAAGCATTGAAGAAAAGTCAAAACAAGATAATAAACCACTTGATTTAATGGATAAGAATGAGGCAAAAGCTTTTGTTAAGCAAGAATTTATTAGAATGAAATCCTCAGGCAATAAAAGAGAAGTGGTGCTTGGAAAAAAGACTAATGTTGTTCTTGTTATTATGGAAGCAATGGGAACATGCAATATTGGACATTTTGGAAACACTCAGAATTTAACACCAAACTTAGATTATTTACTAAATAACTCTGTTTCCTATGAAAATGTCTACACAGCAGGAATACACACCTATAATGGAGTCTATTCAACCCTTTTTGGACAGCCAGCACTTATGCATAAACATTCAATGAACCTAACCATAATTCCCAAAATTGAAGGAGGATTGCCCAATGTGTTAAAAGAAAATGGCTATTCAACACTCTATTTCACAACACACGATGATCAATTTGACAATATTGGAGGATTCCTTTCAGCAAATGGAGAAGAGAGAATAGTTTCTGTTAAAGACTATCCAAAAGATGAGGTAAAGAGTACACTGGGAGTTTCAGACCATGTAATGTTTAATAGAGCAATTGAAGAAATCAATTCTCTTGACAAAACAAAACCTTTCTTTGCAACCCTGCTCACTTCAGCAAATCATGGACCATACATATTCCCAGAGAATATTCCTTTAAAACCTAAATCAAAAGACATTAAAGATAAAATGATTGAGTATTCCGATTGGGCAATTGGAAAGTTTATTGAAAAAGCAAAACAATTCCCCTGGTTTGATAACACTTTATTTGTTTTTATTGCCGATCATGGAGCCTATAAAGGAAAAGCAGATTTTGAATTACCTTTATCATATCATCATACTCCATTCTTTATTTATTCTCCATCAAAACTGAAACCAAAAAAAGTTGAGAATATTGGACTTCAAATTGATGTTGCAGCAATGATTTCCTCCTATTTGGGAATAGAAAATAATAAAACTCTTGGAATTGACTTTGAAACTTATCCTCGACTCTATGGTTATTTTTCAGCAGACGATAAGCTTGGGGTAATTGATAATGAGTATTACTATATTTGGAATAAAAACGGAACAGAATACCTTTATAAGTACAAAACTTCAGATAAAACAAACTATATAAATAAAAAGAAGGATAAAGCAAAGCAAATGCAGAAATACGCTTTCTCCATGCTTATGAATTAGAAAGGATATCCAATACCGAAATTGAGCTTGATATTGCTAAATTTTGTATTTGGCAAAACCCATCTATCACTTAAATCTTTAGCAGGATCCCATAATTTTATTGCAAAATCAAATCTGACAATTATAAATTGAAGATTTAAACGCAATCCTAAACCAGAACCAAGAGCCAATTCATTATAAAACCTGTTAAACTGGAATTGACCTCCTTTCATATCTTTTTGGTCGTAAAGAGTCCAAACATTTCCCACATCCATAAAAGCAGCACCCTCAAAAACAGAATAAATAGGGAAACGATACTCAATATTTCCTCCAATTTGAATATCACCAGAGCGATCATACATTAATTTTGAATCATCCATCTTTGATGAGCCAGGACCAAGTTCTCTTAATTCCCATGCCCTGTGATTATTGTTCCCTCCAGAGAAGAAACTCTTTTCATAAGGTAAGCCTTTGGAGTTTCCATAAGGGACACCAATACCGCCATAAGCCCTAAAAACCAAAGATTGCTTTTCTGTTAGATAAATATATTTCTTAAGGTCAAAGTCTGTTCTTAAGTATTGATTGTATGGAATGCCAAAAATTGTGTATTGTTTTAAATCGTTTTGAGTCGATTTAGCCGTTTTATTTACCAAGTTAATTATATTGCCAGCAGATTCAATATTGAAACGGAAATAAAGAAAGTCTTCTTTCTTGTTAAGCTTTTGAGAATTATAAATAAAACTATATCTACTTGCAGTAACTAAATGGTCGGAATATTGATATCTAATTCTTCTATCCAAATTGCTTATAAAATCAACATAATCTTTACTTGTTATGTTCACCTTAACAAAGTTGATATCAACAGGAATTATTGCATGAGTATATTTTGTGGAATAGTTCCAGCTATATCCATAGTTGAGGTTGAAAATTGAACGTTCAAAATAGGTTCTTTTTTGAAAATTATACCCTGCCTTAATTGTTGTGTGAGGAAGGAATTGCATTGAGTAGAATTTAGTTCCAAAAGGAATAAGGAAACGAGGAAACTCAATTCCAAAGTCAATTCCTGCTTCAAGTGCATTAACCAATGACCAACGGCTTATGGTATCAATTTTATTACTAAAAATATCACTTCTCATTTCAAAAGCTGCTTTAGCATTTGAAGAGAATATTTCTGCATTTTTAAAAGTGTTTTTATGAGAAAGACCAACATTAAACTCCATTCCAAGATTGGAACTATTGGTTTCTAAAAGAGAATTATTAACAGCAGAAAAGTTAGCCTCCAGTGAGGTTGATATTTGAACAGGCTTAACCAAAGAAAGTCTAATTACACAATCCAAAAGAGATGTGTCCAATTCTGTGAAATTACTATCTAAAACTGAAGGGATGTAGGAAATATCAATAAACTTAAAATTCCTCAATTGATTGAAAGCATTATATGTTCTTTCAGCATAAACAGGAGAAAAAAGGCTATCTCTTTGAAACATTACGCTTCGTAAAATAGGCTTAATACTCATTTTCTTTGGTGTTGGAGCAATAACAATATATTTGTTTAGTCCAAATTTATCTTTTTGTCTATGATAAATAATGCTTGTGTCTAATTTTGAAAGGTCAGTGTTGAGTAGTTCTGTTGAATATTCAGGATAAATATAAATATTCCTCATTTTATATTTTTTGAAAGAAGATATAGAATTATCCGTTTCAATATTAGTACTATCTTTTTCTATGTTTGAAGCTTTTCTTTTTGAGGAAATAAATAAATTTACCTTTGTTGAATAGTTATTGTTTGCAGTATCAATATTGAATGATATGTATTCAGTACTAAAGTCAAAATAACCTTGTCTTTTAAGTTCTAAGGTAAGTCTATCTCTTTCATCAGAAAATATTTTTTCATCATAATAAATACCTTTTTTGATGGGAGTATTAGACATTATCTCTAAAACAGAAGGCAAAATAGAATTATCTTCTGCACTTACAAAGAAAGTATCAATTTTATAACGCTTTCCAATATTTACATGATAAAAAACTTCTGCCTTTCTTTTCTTATAAATAACGCTATCTACAACCTTTCCATCAAAACAACCCTTAATTCTCAAATAATCCTTCATTTCTTGAGAAGAAGAATAGGTCATATCTTTATTAAACTCAACAGGCTTTTGTCCCAATCGTCTAAAAACATTTCTATGGAAGAAATTAACTGTTGAATCCTCTCCTGAAGGTGAAATGCTATAGAAATACATACCCAATTTAACTCCCAAGAAAGTGCTGTTAGGGTCTTGCCTAACTAAATTAACAAAATTTGATTTAGGAAGAGTTTTGGTGTCTACTAAAACCTTGTTTTTGGATAGTAAATATCCATCTTTTGAAATATGTTTATAAGGGCTACAAGCCGTAATTAATATTACAGAAAGAAAGAAAATGAATAGTAAGTTTAAGAGTTTTTTAATCTCCATCTTTGTTTTGTAATTGTCCTATTTTAGATAATATTCTTTCGCATGCACCTATATTTTCCTCAATATAACCTCTACAAATATCTGAACTTTTTTTGTAATAATCTTCTTTTTCTAATAATTTATCAATCAATTCTCCTAATTTACTGCTTTCATTATATGAAAAAGCTCCTTCTTTCTCAATTAAATCAATGGCTTCTTTAAATTTAGTATAGTTAGGCCCAAAGATAATTGGTTTACCAAATGTTGCAGCTTCCAAAATATTGTGAATTCCCACTCCAAAGCCTCCTCCAATATAAGCAATGGTTGCGTATTTATATAAGGAAGACAGAATACCAATAGAATCGATAATTAATATATTATCCAAATTATCTTTATTGCTATAATCTATATTCTCTATTTCAGAATAATTAATTGAATCAGGGAAAAGAGATTTTATTTGTTGGATATGAGAATTATGTATTTGATGTGGAGCAATAATTAATTTAAAAGATGACTTGGTATTTTTCATTGCTTCTTTCATCATTTCTTCATCCTTCTCCCAACTGCTACCCATTAGAACTATTTTATCGTTTTGACAGAATTCTTTAATCTTTGGAAAATTCTTTGCCTTAAGTGCAATTTCTGAAACCCTATCAAAACGAGTATCTCCAGTAATTATATAATTATTCAGTCCAATTGAATTAAGTAATTCTTTTGTTTGATTGTTTTGAACAAAGAAATAATCAAAGTTCTTTAGTTGTTTTCTATACCAACTTCCCCAACGAGAAAAGAAATATTGATTTGGACGAAGAATAAGAGAAACTTGATAAACTTTTGCTCCTTTTTGTTTTGCTTGTCTAATAAAATTATACCAAAATTCGTACTTAATAAAGAAAACATATTCAGGATGAGCAAGTTTAATGAATTTTCTAGAATTTTTAATTGAATCACTTGGCAAATAAACCACAACATCAGCTTTGTCGTAGTTTTTTCTTATCTCATATCCAGAAGGGGAAAAGAAAGAAACAAGAATTTTATATTCAGTATTTTTATTTTTAAAAGCTTCAATTAAAGGTCTTCCTTGTTCAAATTCACCCAACGAAGCACAATGGAACCATGCTACCTTATCTTTTTTAGAAATACCTTCTCTAATTTTTTCAAAAGTTTTTTTACGCCCTTTAATAATTAGTTTTGCTTTTTTATTGAAAGGACTAACCAAAAAGATTGATGAAGTGTAAAGAGCAATAAAAATAGAATAAATATATCTCATCTTAATAATAATATACTTTATCAGCATCACGTCCAAAGAATGGGAACATCCAACCTGCTTTTATTGTCCACATTCTATCTTGAAAAATTTTATCGTAACTATAATTGTAATTGATTTGATATATTCTTGTAGTTTTAGTCCAAGCTTGGTTAAGCTCAATTCCAACATAGAAGTTTGAAAAGTTTTTCTTTCCCATATGCATATAACCTACAAATCCTGAAAGCATAACTCCTCTCATTTGTCTATCGTATAGTAAAGCATAATCTCCTTCCAATTGTTCAGCTATTTCAAGAGTTGATTGATAGATAATTTGATGTTGCAATCCTCCAATACCTGCCATTAACATTAATCCTGAATTAGGTCTTTTCTTACTTAAAGGAATAATTTTACCAACTTTACCAACCAAACTCAAATTTCTGTTGTAAGCAACAACTCCTGCATCAGAGCCTTCTTTAGAAATAATAAATTCAGTTCCATCATTTGTCATTATTCCAGAAAGAATGTCTTCCTTATTCTTAACATTATCACTGCCAAATCCAAATCCAAATTCAAGCATCCAAACAAAATTCTTCTTTGTCTTCCACCCAAAGTTAGCATTCAAATTCATAAAACTTTCATATCTTTTCCCCATTTCTCCATCAGGAAATGTCCACCCAATTGCTGCTGAGCAAAAAGGAGTTGAAATCGGTTTATCTTGTCCAACAATTTCCTCTCCATTCTCTTTTGTTTGAGCCAAAAGAGAAGTAAAAGAAACAAGTAAAAGAGAAATAAAAACTAAATGTTTCATATTCGTTATCTTAATTAGAATTATTCTTTAATAAATTTTATGGTCTTTTCACCCAAGAGAATCAAATAAACTCCTTTATTCAAATCCTTAATTGAAATATCTGTATTAATATCATTAATCCTTCCTTTCATTATTTCTATTCCCAACATATTGAAAATTGAATAAGAAAAAATATTAGAATTTTCAGGTAAAGAAACTCTAAGTAAATCTTTTGCAGGATTAGGATATATATTAATTAAGAATTTATTGTCTTCTATTTCACCCAAATTATCTGGTATTTTAGCAAGAATTACATCTTGGTTATTCATTGAATTAGAAGCAATATTCACATTATAGATTGTTTTTGGATAATACCTATCAGCACTATAAGTTATTGAATAAATTCCTGATTGAATTGGACGATAGTAATAGCCAGTTGAAGCTTTGGAATATACTTCAGAATTAAAAGCATCGTGACTATTAATAAATATTTTTGCTCTTATAGGTTCGTTTGTCAAACTATCTCTAACATATCCTTGAAGTCCTTTTTGGCATGTTTCAATATAAGAAATCAATCCGCCCTTTAAATAATTCCAATAGTTATTAAGTTGTGTTGTAGATAAACTTTTATCTGATGAAACTTCAAATGTAATTTCTCTTGAATATTTAAAATAGGTTTGGTAGTCTTGACGAGAACCATCAACAACATACCAATCTCCTCCATTAGTATATCCAGAATGTGTAACATCTCTAAAGAAAGTTAAAGGAGCCAAAGGAGATATTGAGTCAATGAATTGTTGGCAAACTGCAACAAACCAATTTGCATCGGCATGTGATTGAGAATTTGAAGTGTAGGTGTCGAAAGGATAATTTAATACTTCAGCTCCTCCATGCAAATTTGCAGATATTGAAAACTCGTTACTGTCAGCATAAGCCATAAAAGCAAGAGTCTCTTTTTGCCAATTTTCTCCATCAGCATGGAATCCATTTGGAATTGATGGGAAATTACGATTTAAATCAACAGCGTTAGCATTATAGCGAGTAGCATTTGCAAGGTTAATACTGTCAAAATATGTTCCGTCTGGATTAGCTAATGGATTAATATATACTTGAGTATTATTAATAATATTTGTTACTCTTTGGTTAATTCCATAATTATTCAAAAGCCAATCAGCTAAACGAAGCATTAAAACATAACCCGTAATTTCATCTCCATGCATTGTTGAAGTATAGAAAAACTTTGGTTTATCAATATCGGAGTATGGGTTAGAAGAAATTTTCAAAGCCAGAATAAGCCTATTGTCTTCGGAAAATCCAATAGTATCTAATTTGCATATATTTGGATAACTTGTGGCAAATCGTCTCATCATGGAATCATAAACCAAATATGTTGGATATCTATCCCAAGAACTCATTTGAGAAAGATTGGTTGCCATTGTCAAGGCTTTGGGAAAAGATTCAGTAAATAAGCTGTGCTTTAAGTTAAGGGTTAGAAAATTCTTATATTGCTTTTCATTAACATAACCAAGCCAAAATTCTCCTTTAGGATAATCTAAACTAATGGTTTTAGACAAAAGATTAATGTCTTTAATTTCAGATTTAGGGATAAGAATTTTAGCTTCTCTTCTTTTGCTAAGTTCAGTACGCACTTGTTCAATAACATTGTTTTGAGAGAAAGCAATGTTTTGAAATGTAAGAATAAAAAGCAACAAAAATATCTTCTTCATTGTAAATGATAATAATCTACAAAAGTACATATTTATTTTTTAACACTAAAACTGGATAAGATTTTCTTAAGCTCATAATTTGTAAAACCATAAATTCTTTTTAATTTTGCCCAATACTCAACGTAAAAAACAAATAAAATATTGAATCTATGAAATCATTAAAGTTATTATTTATTTCCTTTCTATTGTTTAGCACTGTGGCAATTGGACAAAACAATGAAAATTCAGAAAAAGTTATGGAGAATATTTTAAATCGTAAGAGTGTAAGAAAATACACAAATGCAGATGTTAAGAAAGAGCAATTAGAGATACTTGTTAGAGCAGGTATGGCTGCTCCAAGTGCAAGAAATAGTCAACCTTGGTTGTTTTTTGTTATTGACGATAGAGCCATTTTAGATAATCTTGCAAAACAACTTCCTAATGCTAAAATGCTTTTAAATGCAAAAGCTGCAATAGTTGTTTGTGGTAATTTACAAAAAGCACTTGAAGGAGATGGAAGAGAGTTCTGGGTTCAAGATTGTAGTGCAGCAACTCAAAATATTCTTTTGGCTGCTGAAAGTATGGGATTAGGTGCTGTTTGGACTGGAGCTTATCCAAGAAAAGAAATAGTAAATATTATTAAAGTAGAATTAGGCCTTCCAGAGCATATAGTGCCTTTAAATGTAATACCTATTGGATGGCAAACTGGTGAAGAAAAACCAAAACAAAAATACACTGAAGAAAACGTTCGTTGGAATAAATGGGAAGATAAATAAATAAAAAAAGGCTCCAATTGGAGCCCTTTTTTTTAGTTGTTGTTTCCGCTTCTGTCAATATAATAAGTATGTAAATACTCGTGAGATTTATAACAACCAGGTGAACCCCAAAGATCGTAGAATTTTTGAATAGAAGGATTCTCATGTGATTGACGCAAATGTTTGTTTTCGTCTTCAGCATATAAAATACTCATTCTTTTTTCTTTAACTTTTGGATCGTGACTTCTTGGTTGACCTCCTCCAGTTATACAACCTCCAGGGCATCCCATTACTTCAATAAAATGATATGGAGAAGTGCCATTTTTGATTTGTTCCATCAAAAGTTTTGCTCCTGCCAAACCACTTGTAACAGCAATTTTTACTTCTAATCCTTCAAATTGTTTGTATTGAGGAAGTACTCCTTCTAACTTAATGGTTGCTTCCTTAATTTGGTTAAGACCAACAATAGGAGTAACGTGAAGATTTTCGAAAGGAAGATTTTTGCCCATTAGTAAAGCATAAACTGTTCTAAGAGCAGCTTCCATAACACCACCTGTTAATCCAAATATATCAGCAGCACCAGTAGAGAATCCCATTGGTTCATCAAATTTTTCTTCAGGTAGGTTTTCAAAATCAATACCAGCCTGTTTAATCATAGAGCCTAATTCTCGAGTTGTAATTACAGCATCAACATTCTTCAAACCATCATTTTGCATTTCAGCCCTTGTACATTCAAATTTCTTAGCAGTGCAAGGCATAACAGAAACAACAAACATTTTCTTTGCATCCAATCCTTTTTGTTCTGCATAGAATGATTTTGCCAATGCACCTAACATCATGTGAGGAGATTTACATGTTGATAAATTTGGAATTTGTTCTGGATAATAGCTTTCAACATATTTTATCCAACCTGGAGAACAACTTGTTATCATTGGCAAGGTTGCTTTTTTACCAGCAAGAACATCGGTAACTCTATGTAAAAATTCCATTCCTTCTTCCATAATAGTTAGGTCGGCTGCCCAATCAGTGTCAAAAACATCATCAACACCTAAGGCTCTAATTGCTGCAGCCATTTTACCAGTTACAGATGTGCCAACGGGATATCCAAACATTTCTCCAAGAGCAACTCTAACAGCTGGTGCTGTTTGGAAAACAACTCTTTGATTTGGATTATTAATAGCTTCCCAAACCTTTTCTGTGGAATCAGTTTCTCTTAAGGCTCCAGTTGGGCAAACAACTGTACATTGCCCACAAAAAGCACATTTAACATTTCCAATTGGTAAATCCATTGAAGGAGAAATTATGGTGTCAAATCCTCTGTTTTGAGCATTAAGAATTCCAACGTCTTGCACTTCATTACAAACTGTAACGCATCTTCTACAAAGAATACATTTTGAAAGATCTCTTGTTATTGAAATCGATTTATCTATTTCATCTCTACAAGAAGTTGTTTCAAATCTGCTTTCTCCAACTCCAAGAGTTTCTCCAAGTTTTTGAAGTTCACAAGTTAAATTTCTGTTGCAACTCAAACAAGCTTTTGAGTGATCAGAAAGCATAAGTTCATAAAGAACCTTTCTTGCTTTGATAACCTTTGCTGAATTTGTTTTTACAACCATTCCTTCTTTAACTTTTGTCATGCAAGCAACCATTAGGGTTTTTGCACCAACAACCTCAACAGAACAAATCCTGCATGAGCCAAACTCATGAATTCCTTCCAAATAACAAAGATTTGGAATGATAATACCATTTTCTTTAGCAGCTTGTAAAATTGTAGTGTCTTCTGAAGCTGTAATAACCTTATTGTTAATTGTTAATTTTACCATTTCTTTATCTCCTTTCACAATGTAAGCAACGCATAGATTCAGCAATTGCATTTAATTTATGGAAACCTAAAACTACTTCTTCAAATGTTTTCATCCTTTGATTAGGAGGCAACATATCTTTGTCAAATTGTTTATGATAAACAATTTCATCTTCATCATAAACAGAAGGGATTTCAATTTTTTGACCTTTGTTCAATAAGCCATTTCCTCCCAAATATATATCAATGGTGCTGGCAGCTTTTTTACCATCAGCAATTGCACTGATTACATCTTCAGGACCTCTAACAATATCACCTCCAGCAAACACTCCTTCCATGGTGGTCATCATATTTTCTGGATTAGTAACAAATGTTCCCCATTTTGTTTGACCTATTTCGTTTTTGCCAATAAAAGGTAAATCGGCATATTGACTAACTGCAGGAATTACATAATCAATATCTAATATAAAATTAGAACCTTTAACTTCAACAGATTTTCTTCTTCCAGAAGAATCAAAGTCAGATAATTCCATTCTAATACATTCAATTGACTTAACTCTTCCATTGCCATCATCAACAAATTGAACTGGAGCAACCAATTCCATAATTTCAATACCTTCTTCTTGAGCTTCAACAATTTCTTCAAAATAAGCAGGCATTTGGTCAATTGTTCTACGATAAACAACAATAACCTTTTCTGCTCCAATTCTCAATGCTGTTCTTGCAGAGTCAATGGCAGTATTTCCACCACCAATAACTGCAACAGTACCATTAAGTCTGAAATTAGGTTCAAGATGAATTTGTTTAAGGAAAGTAATACCATGAATAACTCCCTTTAAGTTTTCTCCTTTAATATTAATTTTTTGAGGGAATTGAGTCCCTGTTGAAATATAAATTGCTTGATAATCTTCTCTTAATTGCTTAAAAGAAATATCTTTTCCAATTTCAGTATTTAGAATAATATTAACTCCTTGTTCTTCAATTAAAGAAATTTCATGTTGAAGAATATCTTTTGGCAAACGATATTCAGGAATACCATAAGCTAAAACTCCTCCTGCTTTTGATTCTGATTCATAAACATCAACATCATAACCAATATTCACCAGATAGTGAGCACAAGTTAAACCTGATGCACCAGCACCAATAATTGCAATCTTCATATTTTTCTTTTTAGGGAAAGTCATTTGAACCTTCCAAGGCATTTCATTCTTGAAAGCATAATCAACAACAAAACGTTTCAAATCTCTAATTGCAATTGCTTCATCAACAGTTCTTCTTCTACATTTAGATTCACAAGGACGAGTACAAATTCTTCCACAAACTGCTGGGAATGGATTTTCCTGCATAATTAAATTATAAGCATCTTGGAATCTTCCTGCAGCAATTAATGAAACATATCCAGAAATATTAATATTTGCTGGACAAGTGTTTTCGCATGGTGAAGTAAACATTGCAGAACAAACACCCGCACGACAGTGTTTCTTATTAATATGTTCTTCATATTCATTTCTAAAGAAACGAATTGTAGAAAGAATTGGATTAGGAGCTGTTTGACCCAAACCACACATAGCAGTTAATTTAATTGTTTCTCCAATTTCTTCCAAAAGTTCAATATCACCTTTTTTACCTTGTCCTTGAGTTATCCTTTCAAGAATTTCAAGCATTCTCTTTGTTCCAACTCTACAAGCAACACATTTTCCGCAAGACTCATCACGAATAAAATCCATAAAGAAACGAGCAGTATCAACCATGCATGTATCTTCGTTCATAACAATAAGACCTCCAGAACCCATAATGGCTCCAATCTTATTTAATGAATCATAATCAGCTGGAGTATTCAAGTTTTCTTTTGTAACACAACCTCCTGATGGACCACCAATTTGAGCTGCTTTAAATTGTTTTTTGTTTGGAATACCTCCACCAATACTGTAAATTATACTTCCAATAGTAGTACCAATTGGGACTTCAATAATTCCAGTATTTACAACATCTCCTGCCAAAGCAAAAACTTTTGTTCCGGTTGCATTTGGTAATCCAAAACCTGCATACCATTGACCTCCATTACGAACAATCTTTGGAATATTTGCTAAAGTTTCAACATTATTGATAATGGTTGGTCGTTTGAAAAGTCCTTGTTGGAATGGGAAAGGAGGTTTTTGTTTTGGTTCACCTCTTTTACCTTCAATTGAAGCAAGTAATGCAGTTTCTTCACCACAAACAAAAGCACCGGCTCCAATACGAATATCCAAATCAAAATTATAATCTGTTCCAAAAAGATTTTCTCCCAACAAACCATATTCTCTGGCTTGATTTAGGGCTTCTTTCAAACGATCAATTGCAATTGGATACTCTGCACGAATGTAAACATAACCTTGAGAAGCACCAATAGCAAAAGCACTTAAAATCATTCCTTCAATAACTGAATGAGGATCTCCTTCAATAACACTTCTATCCATAAAAGCACCAGGGTCACCTTCATCAGCATTACAAACCATGTATTTTACATCACTCTTCTGCATAAAGCCACTTCTTAACTTAACACCAGTTAAAAAGCCTGCACCACCTCTACCTCTAAGTCCTGATTTTTCTACTTCAACAATAACTTTTTCAGGATCTTTACTCATTATGGCATTAGAAGCAGCAAGATAACCATCCTTAGCAATGTAAGCATCAATATTGCCAAATTCAATTGCTCCACAATTTTCCAAAACAAGTTTGGTTTGAAGTTTAAAGAATTCAATATCGTCAATGCAAGGAATATAACGTTGAAGAGACTTATCAAAGAAAGTGTATTCTTCACAAACTTCTCCATTAACAATATGACGATTAACAATATCTTTCGCCTTTTTTGGAGTTAATTGAGTGTAAAATATTCTTTGAGGAAGAATTAAAACGACTGGTCCTACAGCACAAATGCCCATACAACCAGTTTGAATTACATTAACCTGGTCATTAAGACCTAATATGTTTAGTTCGCTTCTAATGGCTTCATCCACTTCTTGACAATTGGAAGAAACACAACCACCTCCACCACAAACCAACACATTAAATTTATATTTTTCATTTTCAGCCAAATATTTTTCCTTAATATCATTTAGCTGTTTGAGTGTAGTAATTTTTTTCATATCCTATTCCTCCTTTTTAATATTTAGCTAAAATGGACTTAAGCTTATTTGGATTGACACTCTTATAAACTGTTTTGTCAATCATCATTGCAGGAGCTAAGCCACAAGCTCCAATGCATCGTGCAATTTCTAAAGTGAATTTGCCATCTTCAGTAGTGTCTCCAATTTCAATTGAAAGTTGTTTTTGCAACTCATCAACCAATTTCTTACCTCCTCTAACATAACAGGCTGTTCCCATACAAATTAAAATTGTATGTTCACCACGTGGTTTTGTTGAGAAAAAAGAATAGAAAGAAACAACACCTGAAATTTCGCTTACTGCCATTTTCATTTTTGAAGCAATGAATTCTTGAATTTCAAGAGGCAAGTAGCCATAAATCTGTTGAGAAGCGTGAAGGATTTGGATTAAATTGCTTGGTTTAGCCTTATACAATTCAATCACACTCTCAATCTGCTCTAATTTGCTGAGATTAGTACTTTCACAGCAATTATTTGATTGGATTTCGTTCATAGATGAACCTCCTTTTTTAAAAGAACTTTAAAAAAACTTAAAGCTCAAGGTTAATTATTCTGTTAATTGATATATTGTTCTATATTTTTCCTAATATCTATGCTAATCAGAGTCTTATAATTGAGGGCTCAATAATACATTTTTTTATTGATTATAGCAAGAAAATTAATAAAAAAATAATATGATATAATGTATTTTTACTGAAAAACAGGATTTTAAAAATGTGATAAGTTCTTAAAGTAAATATTCAAAAGAGAAAATAATTATTATGAGCCAATAAAGAAATAAGCTCAAAAAGCTTCAATTGATTTGAATTTTTTCTAATAATTCTTCCTAATCAATTAATAATGATAATTGATTATCTGTAGTTTAACCAATTTATGAAAGTATTAACAGAGAATAATATTATAATCTTGTAAGGCTATTAATAATTGATTTATGTTGTGGAAATTCTTCTATTAAATCTTCCCTTTTAGCCATTTCAAAATTAGTAAATGAAAATTCAGGAGAAACAGCACAACTTAATAGAGAAAAACCTTTCTTTGAAGGAATATCGGCCGCAAACCAAGTGTCAGGTTCAATGGCTAACTGGAACTTATCACCAATTTGAGAAGAAAGAGAATGAGTTTCTAATCTTCCATCCTTATTAAGCAAATAAATATTTATTGGCTCTCCAATATGAAAGAACCATACTTCAACAGAACCTAAACGATGAAAAGCAGAAAAATCATCCTTTTCCAATAAATAATAAATTGAACTCATCAAATAATTACCATCTCCAGATTTATTTTCTGAACAAAACACACGTTTATAGAATCCTCCTTCAGGATGAGGAACTAATCCCAAATTATCAATAACCTCTTTTGCATCCATAGATTAAATATTTATTTGATGGTTAATATTTTTGTTTTTCCTAATTATTAAAGGAGTTATTATAAGAGATATCAATCCAGAAGAAATTGCTGTAACAATTAGGTTTCCATATTGTTTCGGATTTAGACCAAAAATAATTCTAATGCTTATTATCAATAATGAAATTAGTGTAAAAACTAACCAGTAATTTATATTTGGTTTCTTATATTCTACTGATTTCTTAGGGAGTTTTATCCCTAAATAAATTATCAATATTCCTCCAAGAATTGTACTCGCATGTTGAATTATTTTAAAAATTGGAATATCTAATTGGAAAATCGTTAGAGAATTCACTAATGAAGGATTTCTTTGAACAAAATAACCATTGTAGTGAGTGAAACTATCCCAAAAAATATGAGAAAAGATGCCAATAAGAATTGAAATAATAACAATATACCAATTCTTTCTAAAATACTTATTCCAATCAAAGTTTTTAAAACTCGCTAATCTCAAATATAATGATTTAGGCAAATTATCAATTAATTGATTCTTTACAATATTATGAAATATAAATGCTAATAAAATACTTAAAGTCAAATCAAACCAAAATACACCATAAATACTATGGCTGTATTTGCTCTTAATTTGCATCCTTAGGAAATATTCGAAATCTGGAATCATACTTCCAATAACAAGCCCAGTAACAGATATCCATTTCTTAGGTAAATAGAATAAAGGAATTAATATTGATGGATGAGAAAAAGTAAAAGGCATTTATTGATTTATAAGAGTAATGTTATAAAATATTTTATTTTTCATGGTAAAGATTATTTATCTGTTCTTTTTAAAGTTTTCAGCTTGCTCAAAGATTTCAACATAAACCTCATCTCTCTCCACAGGTGGATAACCAAATTCATCAAGGATAAGAATTAAATCAACTTTCAGAGCAGATTTAATATCATCTCTTTTATTCCAATCAGGAAACTTTGCTTGATTATCAACAATTATTTTAATAGCCTTTGATAACTCAATAAGTTTATCTTCGGGATAAGTGAAATCATATTTCTTGCAAAGTTCCTTAAGAATATCATAAAATGCTTTTTCTTCAAAACCTATTCCTAATTCATCGCCAGCTTTAAATTCTCTTTGTACATCCCAAATAAGATTAGTTAGAGCCTCTGCCATTTCCTCATAAACTTCACTTTTGAAAATATCATTAACCTCACGATTATTATATCTTTCAATTATCACTTGCATTTTCTTTGTGAAATCAATCCCCTTTACCTTATTAATCCTTCTAATTTCTCCTATTGCTTTGGATAAAAGTTGTTGTAATATTTTGATTTTTGTATTAGGAAGTTTGATTTTATTAATCCTATCCAAATAATCTTCATTAAAAATATCTTGTTCAGTTTCTCCTTCTTCTGCAAGTTTAAAAATCTCCTCAACGCCTTCACTTTGCAAAGCATCCTTTATCATTTCCCTTACCTTTGTATTCATCTGTGCAGTATCAGGAGCATTTCCTTTTGTAAGTTTGAAAATAATAGAGCGAATAGCCAAATAGAAATGAGTTAAATCTCTTTCTTCTTGAAATAGTTTTTCACTTCCAGCACAAATATCATAAGCTGCCTTTAACCTTCTAACCAAATCCATAAATCTATTCTCCATTTCTTTGGTTTGTTGAATAAATTCAGCTGCAAGATTTAAATTGTTTAATTGCTCAATTGGACTTCCTTTGAAATATTTTGAATTATCAAACTTATGCATTAGTTTAGCAAGTAAATCTAAATAATCTCTTACAACAACCAAAGAATGTTCAATATCTTCAAAATTATCTTCATCTCCCTTATTATACTTAGCTAAAGCGAGGTTCATTTGTTTTTTAATTCCAATATAGTCAATAACTAAACCTTTTTCTTTGTTTTCAAACCTGCGATTTACTCTCGAAATAGTTTGAATTAAATTATGTTGTTGAATAGGTTTGTCAATATAAATACTATCAAGGAAAGGTACATCAAAACCTGTTAGCCACATATCAACAACAATTGCAATTTTAAAATTAGACTTAGGATTTTTGAATTGTCTATCAAGTTCCTTGCGATTATCAGAATTACCCAACATATCCCAAAGTTCCTTATCATCATCCTTATTCCTAGTCATCACCAACTTAAGTCTTTCAATAGGCATAATTTCTTGTTTCTCCCTTTCGGTTAGAGTTGAGCCTTCTTCTGCTTCAAGTTTTTCTTTCCAGTTAGGTCTTAACTCAATAATATTCTTGTATAGTTCATAAGCAATCTCACGACTACTACATACAAACATTGCCTTACCTTTTACGGTAGAACCTTCTATAACTCGATTTTCATAGTGATTAATGAAATCTTCTGCAACTGCACGTAATCGATCAGGGTCGCCAAGAATAGCATACATATTAGCTGTTTCCTGCTTACTCTTGTCTATCTGATATTCATTTGCCCCTAATTCGGCAACTTCTTGATAGTATTTTTCAATTTTTTCAAGTTCACCATTCTTTAATGCAACCTTTGCCGCCCTACCTTCATAAACAATTCTAACAGTAATTTCATCTCTTACAGATTCTGTCATAGTATAAGCATCAACAACTCTCCCAAAAACATCAAGCGTAGCGTCAATTGGAGTGCCTGTAAAACCTACAAATGTTGCATTAGGCAATGAATCGTGTAAGTATTTAGCAAATCCAAAAGTTTTAGTTACTCCCTTTTCTGTTATCTTAATCTTCTGTTCAAGATTAACTTGACTCCTATGTGCCTCATCAGAAATGCAAATAACATTATTACGTTTTGTTAGAAGCTTAGTATCTTCGGTAAACTTATGAATAGTGGTTAAAAATACTCCTCCACTTTGTCTTTCTTGTAATTTCTTTCTCAAATCTTCTCTACTTTCTACACATTCAACAGTATCGTCTCCAATAAAACTTTTTGCATTAATGAATTGTGCCGAAAGTTGGTCATCCAAATCTATTCTATCGGTAATAAGTATAATTGTTGGACTTGAGAAATATTCACTTTTCATCAAAAGGCGTGTAAGAAAAAGCATAGTATAACTTTTTCCACAACCAGTTGCCCCAAAATATGTACCACCCTTACCATTACCTTCTGGTTTTTGAGCCACCTTTATACTTTCATACAAAACCCTTGCAGCATAATACTGAGGATATCTACAAACAATCTTTTCTTCTTTCTTACTATTATCTGGAATTAAAATGAAGTTTCTTAAAATATCACGCAAGCGTTTTTTATTAAACATACCTTGAATAAGTGTGATCATAGAGTCAACCCCATTCACATCCTTAGCCAATCCATCAACCCTACGCCACGAATAGAAAAACTCATAAGGAGAAAAAAACGAACCAGCCTTACTATTTATTCCATCACTAATAACACAGAAAGCATTATATTTAAACAATTCAGGAATATCTCTACGATAACGAATAGTAAGCTGCTTGAAAGCATCAAAAATTGTAGCCTCTTCTCTAATTGTACTTTTAAACTCAAACACAACCAAAGGCAAACCATTAATATAAATAATACCATCAGGAATTCTTTTTTCCTGTCCAACAATTTCAAGTTGATTTACAAATTTATATATGTTATTATCCTTGCAATAAATCTCATCTTTTTCAGCAACAATTGAAATTAATTTATCCTCTTCGGGAGTAAAATACTTATCCAAACCACTATAGTCAATAAGTTGTATATAAATATCTTTTTGTTTATGATTTTCTCTTCTTAGAATAAAACCATCTGATAACATTTTAATAAACCTCTTATTGCTCTCATATAAATCGGTAGAAGAAAGAGATTTGAGTTGAAGTATTATTGAATTTACTTCATTGATAGTTATTCCATATTTATCATATTGCTTGAAAAGAAAACTGCGTAAATCATCTTCAATCAAAACATCATCCACATTGCGAACAATAGTATTACCATGTTGATGCAAATAACCTTCATTTGTCAACAAATGAGCAAAACTAGCCTCTAATCTTTCCTCTGTAAATTTCATAATTTAATAATTAATTTTCCAATAACCTCTTGTTCCCCCAATTCTAACTATTATTCCTTTCTCTCTGAGTTTATCTAAATGACCCTGAGCTGCTGAATTATTAATATCAAGTTTTTCAGACATTTCCTTTCTTGTTATTTTTGGATTATCGAGGATAAGATTTAAAATTTCCTTTTGCCTAATTGTGAGAATATCTATTTGACCACCTATTTGACCACCTATTTGACCACCTATTTGACCACCTATTTGACCACCTATTTGACCACCTTCATTATTAACTTGTGGAGTTTTGAACAAAGTAACCATAACACCTCCGTCTTTTTCAATAATAGCAGGTTCGGGAAGACCATTTTCTTTACAAGAATTATATATTTTTAAAGTACCTCGTCCCCATGCATCAATATATCCTGCCATAAAACAAGCTTTGGCTATTTTAGGATTACGTGGGCGTGAATTATGTTCTTCTTTCAATTCTTCCAAGGTTAGTCCGAAAGGCAACCCTCCTTCATTCCATATTGAAAGTTTGTCATCATATACACGTAATTGAACATGAGCTCCCATGTAATTTCTGTGAACTAATGCATTAAGTATCATTTCACGAAGAGCTGCAATAGGATATTCATCTTTCTCTATGCGTTGCATTCCAACAAAATCTACTGGACGAATCAAAAACTTATGATTAAGTTGATTTTGAACTTCCTCAAGCATTTGAATCAAATTACCCTCAACAATTTCATGAAATTTTAAATCAGTTGAATCCTTACCGAAGCGACCAATTTTTACTTGAATATTAGGATAGAACATATTTGGGTCTTTACCAAAAAGTATTATGGCAGCACGTTTTAATTTATGTCCTTTAGTAAGTTGAAGTTTTTCTAATATTTGGAATGTCGATAAGCCTTTAGTTTCTGGCATTCTGCCCTTTTCTCTACTATCTTCAATAAATTTTGCAATACTGTTTTCGTCTATATCCTTAATTTTTGCTCCTTCCTCAACTACATCATCCCAAGAGTTACCTGCTTTTTTCAATAGAAATTCATTAAGTTCAACACCTGTTAATTCCATTTTCACACTGCCAGAGCGATAATAATATCTACCTCTTAACGAAACTGCAACCGAATAAGGATTTACTTGAATGGAAATGTATTTTTTCCCTTGTTCATCGTGTAACTGCACATCGCAGATTATCCCCATTGTATCTCGTATCTTATTTGGTATATCCTCAAGCAATTTAGCATAATCTTTTAGATGTACTACATTTCCATTGTCATCTTTACCAATAAAAATAACCCCACCAATAGCATTAGCAAAACCACATACCCATTTAAGGTAATCATCATGCCAACTTTGCTTATATTCTATGTTTTGTTGTTCCGGCATAATTATATTCAGTAAATTTATTTCTTTATCTTCTTAATATTTTCTTCCAATTCCTTTAAACTTTGTTCTCCTTTAATCGTTGAGTAGCCCAAATAGGGAACTGAGTACCTTGTGGAGATTTCACTCTATAACCTACAGAAATAATTACATCCAAATTATAGTATTTAGTATCGTAATTTTTACCGTCAACAGCAGTTGTTCGGAAATTCCGAACAACTGAAATTTCATTCAGCTCTCCCTATTCAAAAACATTTTTAATATGTTCACTTATAGTGGCTTTTGACTTTTGGAAAAGTTCACAAATTTGAGCCTGAGAAAGCCAAACCGTCTCATCCTCCAATCGAACATCAACCTTAATAACCCCATCCCTATCCTGATATAAAAGTATCTCACTATTCATAATATCTTTGCTATTATTTATTAAATAAAATATCTATAATCATATTCATATCTTGAATTTGAATCAATTAGTTTCCCTATTCTTGCAATATCATTGGAAGATGAGATAGTGGCTGGTAACTGAGAGTACATATTTAATGAATTCCAATTCATTTTTGTTAATCCTAAAATTTCATTAGCAATTTGCTCCAAGCTTCCATTTCCGTAATGTTTTATGACTCTAAGTGGTTTGGGAACATATCTTCCTCCTGGATAAAAATTATAATTAGGATTTCTAACAGATGGAATTACACCATGTGCCCAAAGTAGTGCTTCTTTTGAATTGATTTGAATACAAGTTCCTCGAGAAATAGAATAACCATCTATTTCTGGTTTACCTTCTTTTATTTTACTGGCTGTATACTTTATATTGTCTTCAATATTAATTTCAATTAAATCAATTGATTCAATAACAGTATTATCTGAAAGACTATCCAAAATTCCTTGCTTCTCTTCATCTGTAAAAAATGTTCTTTTATGAATTACAACTCTTTTAGGAAGTTCATTCATCGACTCATAAAATAAATTTAGGATACTTCGACCAAATTCATAAGCATCATCGTAACATAAATGAGGTTTTTTGTGTCGCCATTGAATTTTATTATTACTAATTTTTGATAATTTATATTTTAATCCTTCTCCTGTAGAACTATAAATATGACTGCAACCTAAGATAATATGACCATTTTCATCATCTTTAGAATCAATACTATAACCCAAACCAGCAAATGTAGTATTTTTATCTGTATTGGCTAAAATCCAAGGAGTTCTTAATGATTTAACATAGAAAGAAAGTGATAACCACCAGTTAATTTGACAACTTTGTTGTTGGTCTTTTATCGTTTTTTCTCTGATTAATTGAGACATTATACCTTTTTCTGCACAAAAGGCTTTAATATAATCGTGTAAATCAAACGATTCTCCTTGTTCTTTGTATGAAGTAAAATTTTCCCATCGCTGCGGTATATATATTAAAATTATCTTTTGCCTCCCTGTCGAATTTATTTTGATAATACAGTTACAAATCTCTCTTTTAATGTAGTTTGCATTTTCAACAATGCTAGTACCGTATGGTTCATTTACATATTCCCAGCCTTCACTATCAGGAGAGGGAAAGTTTAAACTCACTCCATAAGTATTATAAAATCCTTCAAAATCAATAATGTAATCGTCATCTTGCTTGAATTTTGCAATTTTTTGGTTTTGCTTTTGTATAAACGAGTAAAGAGTATTTGCTTCTGTTTCAGGTGAAACCAATGCAATATCTACACTATCATTAAGTAGAGTATTAATATTTGTTTCAAAAGGCTTATTGTTCACCAAACCTCGCATTGGATGTTCATCCGTAACATTTCTAGAACCATTTGAAGTAGAGAATACCAATGGAACTTCCTTAAACTGTATGCCTTTTAGTTTAAAAAAATGTTTTGGTACTGTATGGCTTTGAGGATACCGATAATTTAAATTACATATTTCTGTAAAAACCGGAGCTTTTGCAATTTTAAATCTAAATCCTGAACCTGAATTTATAGGAAATTCAAATTCATTATTGATTTGAAAAAGCATCTTCCGCCATTTTTCAATATAAATATTAAACTGCTTATTCCAAATTTTATGAAAGAAAGCAATTCCCACATTTTGGGCTGTTGCTCTATCTACTTCCTCTTTTTCTAATTCAAAATCAGGATTAAGCGTAAGATAAAACATGTCTAAAATTTTGTCAAATGACAAATTAATTGCATTAAATACCTTTTGCCCTGCAATGGTCTGAGAATCTAATTCAGACCATAATCGGTTTTTATAGTTTGTCTTAATATTGCAGGTTGAAGCTAAAATTTTGCAAACAGTAGTTAAAAGTAAGCTACTTGTAGCTGAATTGTATATCGTAATGTTTGCCAATGGTTTTCGTTGAACTTCACTTTTTATCACATCAGAAAAAACATCTTTAATTACAGTCAGGTTTCCAAAACACCATATTTGTTTTCCATACGGAACGGCAACTATATCGTTTCTTGTTAAAGTTCTATTTTTGACAAATTCCCATGGTTTTTCATTAAGCGTAGCTTCAAATACGAATACTTCATTAGGAAAATCAATTTGATACATGTTACTTTTAACAATTTTATTTATGCGGTCTGGCCTTAAATCAAAAGGAGTGCATACATCTTGTTTTTCTTCTAATTGATGAAGTTTAATTAGTTCTTGTTTTAATGCTACATTATCCTCTACTACTAATTGAGCAGTTTTACGCAAAACAGTATCAAAACCTTCTGTTGAAATATAAAAGGCATTGCGATTATTTTTTTTTGCAAGTTCAATAAGCTCTTGGATTTCTTTACCAACAATATTTCCATAGCCACACCAATATAACATTCCTCCACCGGACTTAGAATAAGCTTCTTTTAAAGCATCCATCAGTGAAGCATCTCTGCCACTATATCCGACAACAATTAAATGCTTATCTCTTAAATAATCAATCAAAATGTTACGAAATGTTTCATCTTGATTTTTAAGTTCTTCGATGGTATTTTTTAATTCACCATATTTAAAATCTCCGTGAAGTTTAATTACCGGAAGTTCATTTCGACTTTGACTTCTGCTGGTAAGTCTTTGAACAGAATCGAGTGTGATTTCAATAGACTGAACTCCACTGCCGGAACAAGCAGTTATAACAAGCTCATCCAAGTTTGTTGTCCAAACTGAATCAAGCATTCCTTGCTTAGCAAGTATTGGAATTGATTTATAACCAATTGAAGGTTTCTTATTTGAGCTAATTTTCTGAAAATATTGTCTCCTATGCCCTTCAATAGGATAACATTTTTTAGCATAAAAAGAGTATTCCTCTGCACTTCCTCTTTCCGGATAATCCCCTTGATTATTTAACCAGTGCTGGATTGTGTTCTGAACTTTGGGATTCCTATGGTTTTCTATCCAATCTGTTACAGTTGGATTATTAGATTTATATATGGTTTTTTTCCATTCCCAAATACAGTCTTCTGCTGATGGAATATCTGATGTTATCGAACAGCCTGCTCCTAACAACAAAGAGTAACTATCATTTTTACTAATATTAATAGCTCTCAAAAATTCATCGAATTGCAACGTGTCCATATTAGTTCCTCCTTTTTATTTTTCTACACTCGCTAATTTTGAAAGAAGTAAATCCTTCATTTCCATCAACTTTTGGTTCTCGTTTATTTTATTAAGAATTAGTTCAAAGAATGGGTAACAACTCCTATTAAAATTTTCAATTAATTCTTTATGAGGATAAATCATTTCAATTGATTCAATTTGTCCATTACTAATATTTGCTTGAGCACTATCACCACCTACATTTATAATCTCATTCTGAATAGAGTCATTTAGCAAATTTATATATAAAAAAGGTACTTTTTCAATAGGATTATTTCCTAAATCGAACATCCCAACACGTTGGTTTACTAAAATAGTTGAATTTAATTCAGGAATTAATCCAAATTTACCAATAGTTGCCCCAGTCATAGCTATAACAATATCTGCTTTTTTTACAATGTAATTTTTTGCTTTATCAATTATATTACTACTAACGTGATCCAACATATTAGTATCTATGGTATTGTTATTTATACTTCCAATTTTAATTACAGGCACTCCATCAAGCTGCCACCATTCACTTTTAAAAGCAAAACCTGATTTTACTTTTGCATAATCACCTATTGTTCCAATTCTCCACCCATCAGGCAAATGCTCCAAATCAATTCCATCCACAAACCACTCCTTATAAATTGCTTGTGCAGTTGCTTCGAGTTTTTGTATTAGGTTTTGGTTTAGGTTTATTCGGTTTTGTATTGTATTATATTCTTCTACAATTTCTCTTTGTTTTTCTATTGATGGGATAGGGAGCATTACATTACACATTTCTTCCCAATCAAATATTTCTCTTGCACTTCCATGACTTTTGAACCTTGCATATCGGTCAAATTCATGTCTGCAAAACCACATCATTAAATATTCAGGATTAAGTTCTTTTGTGTCTTTAACTTCAAAAGGAATATATGCTTGTGAAATCAATGCTTTTTCATAATCACTAAACAATGCAATTGTGATTTTTTCACCATTTCTTGAAGTTACAGG
This sequence comes from Bacteroidota bacterium, assembly GCA_017860255.1. Classification (GTDB taxonomy): domain Bacteria; phylum Bacteroidota; class Bacteroidia; order Bacteroidales; family P3; genus UBA10566. The sequence goes on from JAFNAR010000004.1 coordinate 41,583, forward strand.
ACCATAAGCAAACTGATTCTTTTCAATAATTTTATAAGTTGACATATCTGTCCCTATAGTATTTGCTATAGAAGGAATAAACTTCTTTTGTATGCTTAACCCAACTAAAGGCAAATCACCTAAAGTATTATTTCTCCCAACTACTGGTTGTATGTAATCACCGAGGCGTTTATAGTTTTTCTGCATATTCTTTGTTGGTTTTATAGGCTTGTTCAGGATGATTAGGTGTTAATGGGAATTTCTTTTCTAACTTAGCATCTTTAAGCATTTGAGGAAATATTTTATTTTTCAAATAATCTTCAGTTTTACCTATAGTGTGAGCAACATATTCCATTTTTTTATAATCATTTAAACACACTTGCATAATCAATTTTTCTATATCAGTTCTTGATAGCCTTGTAGCAACCTTTAAGGTGTCAACCTTTCTCTCAGAGGTGTCAACCTTCCTTGTTTTATCATATTGTTTATTAGTGCTTTCTTTAGAGGTGTCAACCTTTCTCTCAGAGGTGTCAACCTTTTGCATTGAGCTTTCAACCTTTCTGTCTATTCCAGTATGTTTTTTCTCATCTAATCTTAATGAGGTTTGCTTAATTCTGTAAGTTGTCCAGCGACCATAATTATCTGCTTCTAAATAATCGTCCATGCACATTTTTTTAAGCATTCTCGTAATATCAGAACTATGCATATTTAACACATATTGCAAACGATGGTTGGAGATAGAACCTTCTATTAAGCCAAAAGATAGTGCTGTTAATTCATCCGGACTAAGATGGCTGATATTCTCAAAGATAGCGTTAAGTTCATTAAGTACCTTGTCGGGCAATATATTGAACATAGGCAAGGTAAGCTTAACTTTATCAGGTTGATTTTCCAATTCAATAAAAGGTTTTCGCCAATGTGCATCCTTCCATCCTGTCATAATTTTATCAACACCACTACCTGCTTTCTCTGCACGACCAATTAGCATAAACATTTGCTGTAATGAAGGATTTCTACATTCACTCACACCTCCCGCATAATACTGTTCCAAAGAAATTAGAAGAGTCCCTGGATTTGAAAATACAAATTTTTCGGTGTCTAATTCAATGATAATATTGCCACTTAGTGAATAGTCGGTATGTACCAAAGTGTTTATGAATGCTTCACGTAGAGCAATATGAATAGAGGTTTCATCAATACGTTCATCCTTTTCTAAGTGAAATGGTTTTGGTAAGGTGTAGGATAATTTTGGCCATACTTTTAAATAAAATTGAAGTAAATTACATTCCCAAGTCCCATCGGGATAAATCCTATCTGTCCATCTTACTTTTTCATCCATCGACAATCGCTCTCTAAAATCTGGGAAATAATCAGGTAAGGCTTCCTGTTCACGAATACTATCTCCTTTGCCAAACATTAATAATCCTGCAAGCGTAATCCCTTCTTGCTTAGTTTTGCGGTCAATGCGGTAAGCACCAAGTTTTTTAAGCAGTTCTTTATCTTCTAAACTAAGCCAAGTATGTCCAGGTCTGGTGGATAGAAATAATTGTCTATATTGACGAATACTGATAGGATCTAAATCATCTATTGTGTAGTTATCTAAAATTAGGTTGTCTCTTTTAAGCTCCGCACCACCATCAGCCAACATTCTTCTTACTTCATTATCAGTACATCGATAATCGCCCTCATGATTGCGTTTGTATGTGTTTCCAAATGGATTTCGTGTAAGGTAAACTGGTCTTTGAGTGCGAAGTGCAAAAGGGACTCGTATAAGTAAGAGTTTTTTTGATTTGACTTCAACAATATTTACATCATCATTCGTCAAAAGATTTACACTAACCATATTAGGATTATTGCAATCATTCCAAAATTGTTTTTTATAACTTGAAATTTGTTCATCCGTTAATCCTTCTATCGAAAAATCTCCATTTTTTTCTCTTACACCGATAATAATAATACCTGAATTGGTGTTAGCAAATGCCGAATATGTTTTCCAAAGCTCTTTAGGAAATCCATCCTTACCTAATTTATATTCTATTTCTTGGTATTCTTCAGGTAAGAATTCTTTATTGATGATTGAATATATAGCATACTCGTCATCCAAATCAAATAGACTTAATTGCTTTTCCTTCATTTTGATTCAATTTTGTATCCCAATTTTTCAAACACGTTTAGTAATTCTTTTTTTGATTTTTCTTCCTCTATTAAAAGTTGTGAAATCTCAGACTGTAACGCTTTCATCTTTTCATCAAAGTCAATGTTTTCATCACGGTTTATAAACTCAATATACTTGCTTGGAACTAATGAGAAATCCTTTTTTGCTACTTCTTCGAATGTTGCGCAGTAAAAAAACTCTGGGATATTATCAATCTCTTGTGTTTGCCATTTATGATAGGTTGATGTTATCTTTTTAATATCTTCCTTTGATAATTGTACAAATTTCTTCTCAAATGGTTCACCCATCTGCCTTAAATCTATAAATAATATCTCTTTCTCTCTATTTCTGTAAGTCCTTATTTCTTCTCCAATATTTTTCTCTTGTGCTTTCTTGTTTTTATTTAAAATCCAAAGTGTTACACTAATATCAGTTGTGTAAAAAAGATTTCTTGGTAGAACAAGAATTGCTTCCACTAAATTATTTTCGATAAGCTTTCTACGTATTTTATATTCTTCTCCGCCTCCACTTAATGCTCCATTTGCCAAAATAAAACCAGCTACTCCATTGTTGGAAAGCTTTGAGACCATATTTAAAATCCAAGCATAATTGGCATTGCTTTTTGGTGGCACATCATATCCCATCCAACGAGGATCGTCTTTTAATTCGTTTTCGTCTCTCCAGTCCTTTTGATTGAAAGGAGGATTCGCCATAATAAAATCAGCCTTTAAGTCCTTATGCAAATCGTTTCCAAAAGTATCGGCAGCCTTTTCACCCAAGTTGGCTGAAATTCCTCTAATTGCAAGATTCATCTTTGCCAGCTTGTAAGTGGTATTGGTGTATTCCTGACCATAGATTGAAATTTCTTTCTTATTTCCATGATGAGCCTCCACAAATTTAATTGATTGAACAAACATACCACCAGAACCACAAGCAGGGTCATAGATTATTCCTTTGTAGGGTTCAATCATTTCTGCAATTAGATTAACAATACTCTTTGGAGTATAGAATTCTCCCTTACCTTTTCCTTCTGCTAATGCAAACTTTGAAAGAAAATACTCATAAACCCTTCCAACCAAATCTTGCTTAGGGTCTTTTGTTGTATCAATATCATTTATTGTATCTAAAAGAGAAGAAAGCTTTGTAATATCTAAACCTAATCGAGAAAAATAATTGTTTGGCAATGCACCTTTTAGAGATTTATTATCCTTTTCTATAGTGTGCAATGCAGTGTCAATCAAAATAGCAATATCGTTTTGCTTCGATTTCTTTATAAGATAACTCCAACGTGAAATTTCTTCAAGAAAGAAAACATTATTCATATTGTAGAAATCAGGTATTTCAATATATTTTTCCTTACCCTCTGATATAAGTTTATCTCTGTGTTTATCAAATTTATCACTTACAAATTTTAAGAAAATCAAGCTTAATACAATATGCTTGTATTCTGCTGGCTCAACACTTCCTCTTAGTTTGTTTGCAGCTTCCCAGAGGTTTACTTCAATTGATTTCTCTCCACCATTTTTCTTTGCCATTTTCTTATCTTTTTGTTTTAATTCACAAAGATACAAGAAAGTAATTTAATAGAGATGTTATTTCACTAAATTTTTTTAATTCAGTTAAAAAAATATTATAAAAGGGAGAGATTTCATGTTTATATGAAAAAGAAGAAAAAGAAAATTTTTCTTATAAATATCTATCTAATTATAAATTTTTCTTAGGGATTACATTGAAATTATCCTTTAATAAATCTAATTAATCCTTGTTTTAATGTTGCTAAATCTTGTTTAGAAAAATTTTTATAGGGAGTTGATGTCGGATTCATGGCATGATGTTTTTGAATTCATGCCATGAAATACTCGGAATCATGCCATAAATTGGTTGGAATCATGGCATGAAATGAACTAATTCATGGCATGAATTGGAGGAAATCATGCCATGAATTTGAGAAGACAATGCCATTATTTGTAGATTAAAACGAAGTTTAATGAGATTGATACTTTATGTTTTTAGTTTTATGTCTTATGTTTTCAGTTCTTTATCTCTTTATTTTAGTGAGAAAACTTGTGTAATTTTCTTTATATGGAATTTCTTTGTTTGAATAGAAAAGTTTTGATATTGAAATCCTAATTATAAAGTATCTCTTCTTCCTTATTTTGTGTTGGAATGGTGATTGATAAATACTATTATTCTTTAAAGGTAATTTTGTGTTTTATTTGAGTCTAAATTAATAATTGTATGATTAACATCATTGTTTTTCTTATCTTTGCGACTTGAAAAAACAATAAATTGGTATGAAACAAAAGAAGAATAGCTTAATTTTTAGCTTAACAATAATTGGGATTCTTTACTTTATTTTTGGGTTTATTACTTGGCTCAACAGTGTTTTGATTCCTTTCTTAAAAGAAGCTTGTGAACTTTCAGACTCTCAAGCTTATTTAGTAACCTTTGCTTTTTATATATCCTATTTTGTGATGGCTCTTCCTTCGTCTTGGGTTTTGAAAAAGACAGGTTTTGCTAAGGGGATGGCTTTGGGACTTATTGTTATGGCCATTGGGTCTTTAGTTTTTGTACCTGCCGCAAATGAAAGAAGTTATGCTATTTTCTTAGTTGGACTTTTCCTTCAAGGAACTGGACTTGCTCTTTTGCAAACAGCTGCTAATCCTTATATAACTATTCTTGGCCCTATTGAATCGGCTGCAAAAAGAATGAGCATAATGGGATTATTTAACAAGGTTGCTGGTATGATTGGAATATTCTGGCTTTCTAAGGTTTTATTTTCCGATATGACTACTTTGAGTGAACATTTAAAAACGTTAACTGGAAGTGTAAGAGAAATGGAACTTGATTTGCTTGCTCAAAGAATTGTTCCTCCATACATAGGTATTGCTGTTGGATTGGTTTTGTTGGCTTTTATGGTTCTAATGGCTAAATTGCCAAAGGTGGAAAATCAAGAAAGTGAATTTGAGAAAGATCAACATAGAAGTATTTTTAGTTTCCCATATTTTTGGCTTGGAGTTTTGGCTTTGTTCCTTTATGTTGGTGTTGAGGTAATAGCTATTGACACCTTGGGACTTTATGCTCAAAGCAGGGGAGTATCACAGGAAATTGCTCCAAGGTTAGGAACTTTTAGTTTGATTGCTCTAACAATAGGTTATATTTTAGGAATTATTCTTGTGCCTAAGTATATATCACAAAGCAAGGCTTTAACCTATTGTGCAGCATTGGGTTTTGTTTTTGCAATTTTTGCTTTAACAACTTCAGGAATTGTTTCAATTGTATTTATTATACTTTTAAGTTTTGCTCATTCGTTAATGTGGCCAGGTCTTTGGCCTTTGGCAATTGATAAGCTTGGAAAACATACCCCAGTTGCTTCAGCACTTTTGATAATGGCAATTGCTGGAGGTGCAGTTTTGCCTTTAGTTTATGGACATTGGGCAACAGCAATTGGTGATAGACAATTGCCTTATTTAATACTTATACCTTGTTATATTTACATTGCTTATTATTCAATAAAAGGGCACAAGGTAGGAAAGAAAATTTAATAAAAAGAAAAAACTATATATGGCAAAGGAAAAGATTAATTGTTCATTTTGTGGAAAGGGAGAGAAGGAAGTAGAGTTTATGATTTCTTCTATGGGTGCAAATGTTTGCGATTCTTGCATTGATGAACTTTATAAGATGAGAGTTGAAAACAAGAGAATTGAAAACAAGAAATTTCTACAAAAACTTGAAGTAAAAAAACCAAGAGAGATAAAGGAATATTTGGATCAATATGTTATTGGTCAGGAAGAAGCTAAGAAGGTGCTTTCTGTTGCTGTTTACAACCACTATAAGAGATTGAACTATAATTTTGAAACTTTAGGCAATGGCAAATCGCAAGAGGTTGAAATAGATAAATCGAATATTATTATTGTTGGACAAACAGGAACTGGAAAAACTCTTTTGGCAAGAACAATAGCAAGAATGCTTAATGTGCCTTTTGCTATTGCTGATGCAACTGTTTTGACTGAGGCAGGATATGTTGGAGAAGATGTTGAGACAATTTTAACTCGTTTGCTTCAAGCTGCGGACTATGATGTGGAAAAGGCAGAAAGAGGTATTGTTTTCATTGATGAAATAGATAAAATTGCTCGTAAAAGCGATAACCCTTCCATAACAAGAGATGTTAGTGGAGAAGGAGTTCAACAAGCTCTTTTGAAACTTTTGGAAGGAAGCATTGTTAATGTTCCACCTCAAGGAGGAAGGAAACACCCAGAGCAAAAACTTATTGCAGTCAACACAAAGAATATTCTTTTTGTGGCAGCAGGAGCATTCAATAATATTGACAGAATAATTTCAAGACGATTGAAATCAAATGCAATTGGATATGCCGAATCAAATAAAAGAGATGAGATAGATAAGAGTAATTTGTTAAGATATATTCAACCTCAAGATGTGAGAACATTTGGTTTGATTCCTGAATTGGTTGGACGTTTCCCAATACTAACTCATCTTGAACCATTGAGTAAAGATGCTCTAAAGAGAATACTTACAGAACCTAAAAATGCAATAGTAAAACAATACAAGAAATTGTTTGAAATGGATAATGTGAAGCTAAAGTTCAACGATGATGCTCTTGATTTCTTTGTAGAAAAGTCCATAGAGTATGAATTGGGAGCAAGAGGACTAAGAGGAATGATTGAATCTGTTATGACCGACCTTATGTACGATACTCCTGAAACAGATAAAAAGGATGTTGTAATCACTAAAAAGTTTGCTATAGAACAGTTTGAGAGGTTCGGAGATAAGTTTAGTAGCACTAAAAAATAAACTCTGGCACAATTATTGCTACATTATTTGATATAACTAAAAATAATGTTAGAAATGAAAAAGTTTGGATTAATAGTATTTTTGTTCTTGATTCCTTTTATTGCAAATGCTCAGGGGAAAAGGATAGTTACTTTTGCAACCATAATGGATGGAGATACAATTCCAAAAAGTTATTTGAAAGAAGTAAAAATTGAAGGATTTATTGCTCCATTAACTCAAGAAGAGATGAGTAAGTATGCAAAGCTAATTCGCAATGTAAAGAAAACTTATCCTTATGCCAAACAAGCAGGCAGACTACTTGCAACATACAACTTAGCCATGAAAGACTTGGACGAAAAAGACAGGAAAAAACTTATGAAGCAAGCTGAAAACGAAATTAATATGAAGTTTACAGCTAATCTTAAGAAACTTTCCAGAAGTCAAGGCAAGGTTTTGATTAGGTTGGTTGACAGAGAAACAGGAAACGATTCCTACACTTTGGTTAAAGAATTAAGAGGAAGTTTTAGAGCTTTCTTCTATCAATCAATTGGGAAATTTTTTGGATATAATCTCCATTCAAAATATAATCCTCAAGAAAATGAAGAGGACAGAATAATTGAGAAAGTAATTTACGCAATAGAAACTAATAGAATTTAATGATGCATTACGGATTTTGTCATATAGCAATAGCACCACTAAGAAAAGAGAACAGCGAACAATCGGAACAAGTAAGTCAATTGCTTTTTGGGGATGTATTTTCAGTTTTGGATAGGAACAATGGAAGAATTTTAGTTCAAACCTTCGATGATAGTTACATTGGATGGGTTGATGAAAAACAAGTTATAGCTCTAAATGCTCATGAATACGAATCCTATACTCAAACTTCAAAGCAATTTGTTAAGGAAGCCATTTCATATGTCTTTCAAACCAATACCATAACTGGAGAAAAGATAATCTATCCTGTTTATTTGGGTTCACAAGTTGTTTCTCCCAAGTTTCAATTAAATAAAATTGTTTTTGAAATAGCTGAAAGCTCTCTAACCAAAAACCTTAACATAAGTCCACTTCATTTAACCACCATTGCTCTCAAATATCTTTCTGCTCCATATCTTTGGGGAGGTAAAAGTCTTTTTGGAATTGATTGCTCAGGGCTAACCCAAATGTGTTTTAAGCAAATAGGCGTTAATTTGTTGAGAGATGCTTCAGAACAAATCACTCAAGGTGAAGAAGTAGAAGACCTTGATTCAGCCCAAAAGGCAGACTTATGTTTCTTTACAAATAATGACGGAAAGGTTGTTCATGTTGGTATTTACTTAGGCAATAATCAAATTATTCACTCCTCAGGACAAGTAAGGATAGACAGCATTGACGAAAAAGGAATATTTCGTGCAGATACACATGCCTACACCCACAATCTTTATAAAATAAAAAGATACCTATAAGAATAGTCTTTATTAAGAATTAAAAGAAGTTTATTGGTTTAATCTTAATCTTTAAATACTAATATTCGATAGTAAATGGCTTTTTACTTTTCTTGTTAAATAGCCAATAGAACTGAAAGCCTATTTCCTGCTTTTTCTTTCCTTCAATTTCATCGTTGGAAGTGTGAATGGATGTTTTGTTAAAGTATTGAGTTATGCTGTAACGAGCTGTCAGGAATATGTTTTGGGTGAAATCATATCTTAAAATTAAATAGGAGCGAATACCTTTGTCGTAAAGTTGGGCTGAAGAATAGTTTAGAGGAAGTCCAGTTTCATAAATATAAAAAGCATTATCGTAGTCATCTGTATTAAAACATGCAAAGTGGAAATTAATACTTATTGGCAAGGCATTGGGTTTTACAATAAAATCTTGCGAAACAAATCCTCCTTTCTTTTTTATTGAAGGATAGGAGAGGGTTTGAGAATATCCAATTCTGCTTTTTAGCATTAGCCATTCATTAGGGATAAGGGTATAGCGAAGTTGAATTTGTTGCAGGATATTGTCTTCGGGGAAAACCACATTGTTTGTATGGATCTCGTTGTATGGGTGATTATTGTTTTTGTACAAAAGGGTTAGAAGGTTTGTTTTGTTTGGTATATAGTTCAGTTCTCCTTTTATCTTATATCCTCTAATTGATTCATTGGCTCTATAACTTTCATCCGGGAAGAAGAAATAGTCCATTGCAATAAAGAAATTGAAATACTTGTTTACTAACATTGAATATGCAGCATATATTCCTTTTTCATTGGCATTTCTCGACTGTGCTCCAATTGCTGAGGAGTAGTAGTTTTGAAATTGATTCTGATAATTACGAAGATTTATTGTCAGGTTGGTTTTGTATGCAATATTAAAATCTGCTCCCATAAGTCCAGCATATCCTTTATTTTTACTCATAGCCATTTCTGAGAAAAGTCTTATGCGTCCATAAAATAAAGGGATAGAAAAATTTATACTATATATATTATTATCCTTTCCTTCAAAATAATATTTCATATAGTTTTGATTTTGATGTTTTATGGAGTCCTTATATTCATAATGAAAAATTGTTGTTCCTATTTCAAAGCCTTTTCTTTTCCATCCAATATGTGTTCCATAAACTATTTCTCTATTGCTGTCCTTTTTGCTTAGTTCACTTAATGTTCTATGCAGTCCTGTTTCAAGAATACTCCCTGAATAGTCAATTTTATTATATGAGCCAAAAAGGAAAACTGAAAAATCCTTTAGTTTGAGTTTGGTTGCTATTCCTCTCATGTAATTATATTCTATTACAGAACGATTGGGTTTTATTCCATTATAGTTTTTCTTACTTTTTGCGTCAGTTGAGAAATATCCAAAGTTAAGATTTTGATTTAAAGTTAAGCCTTCTCCAAATCCAAGTCGATAATCGCCAATGGTAATTTGTTCAATGAAAGATATATCTTTAATTGTGGCTTGCATAGAGATATAATCATAACCATATTTCTGTTTTGATGTAAAAAAAGGTTCTCCTGCGTCATTGTCTGCAACAAAAGAAAATGATAGTCTGTCGTAGTAGTTTAGGTTATAGCGTATATTGTTTGAAAAATTATCACCTTGAAATCCCATACTATCAGTTCTTCTATATCCCCATGCATTTTCAATTACTTTTTTGCCTTGAATTCTTATATCGTGAATAGATTTAGAAAAAATGGAATCTAATCTTAATGATGCTTTCCATTTTACTGGTGCAACATATATATAAGGAAGGATTTCTTCAAGAGTTTGCTCAGAAAATCCATTAATAAGAGGAATTTCATAAATGCTTAAAATAGGATGAGTTTCTTTAATATATCTTTGAAGACAAAGAATTTGGAACTCGTCTAAACCAATAAGTAAAAGGGTATTCTTATCAGCAGTATTTATGTTTACGGGATTAAGACTAAGATAATATAAATCCTCTATTAAAGTCTGCTTTTCTCTTTCAGAGATTTCGCTTTCTTCAATAGAGGATATACGATTATTTGTTTGATTACCTACTTGAGCAAAAAGACCACAAGAAAAGCATATAAGGATAAAAAATAGTAATATGCATTTCTTTAAAAGCATTATTTAGCTCTTTAATAAATACTCTTAGCTACATTTACTCCAACCGCATGATGAGCAGTTTTTGCATCCACCTGAAAATATAATTGTTTCTTGTCCACAAGAAGGGCATTTCTCTCCTTGAGAAACGGTCCCATCTTGAATATATTTCTTTAATGCTCTTGCAACACCATTTTTCCATGTGTTAATGGTATCAGAATCTAAGGTTAGTTTTGAAATTAAATCAATAACATTTTGTAGAGGCATTCCATGACGTAAAATACCTGATATTAATTTAGCGTAATTCCAATATTCTTTGTTGAACAAACGAGATAGACCTCCAATTGTGTTTTCGTAACCATCCTTATCTAAGTAAACGAAATCATATCTTGAACGTGCATCAGCTTTTTCTTTAACCTTAACAACCCATCCTTTATTTATTCCTTCAGGAATGTATAGTCTCTCGCTTTCAATTTTTCCAGTAAAGATTTCATAAGGGCGTCCTTCATAAATACCTACAACGGCAATCCACTTTTCTTTGTCATTTTGAAAACGAATTACATCAGCTTCAAGTTTCTTTGGACGTTTAGGAGCTTGTGTTTCAGTAAATTTTCTTTCTTTCTTTTCGCCTTCTGAGTTAGAAATAAGAACTCCTTGTCGAGATCCTTCTCTATAAATTGTCATTCCTTTGCAACCACATTCCCACGCAGTTTGATAGATTTGACTTACAACTTCCTCTGGAGTTTGTTCAGGGATATTAACAGTTACACTAATTGAATGGTCAACCCATTTCTGAACAGCACCTTGCATCTTAACCTTATTTACCCAATCAATATCATTTGCAGTGGCTCCACTATAAGGAGATTGTGCAATAAGATTATCCAACTGTTCTTGAGTATAGTTATTCTTGATTTCTTCAACATCATAACCATTTATTTCTGCCCAATTAGCAAATTTATGATGTAAAACATTATACTCTTCCCATGCTTGTCCTTCTTGATCAACAAAACTTATATTGTTTGATTTATCATTATGATTGACTTTACGTCTTCTCTTATAGGCAACTTGAAAAGCTGGCTCAATTCCTGAAGAAGTTTGTGTGCAAATACTTACACTTCCTGTTGGAGCAATGGTTAATAAAGCTATGTTTCTTCTTCCATACTTAAGCATAGATTCATATAAATCAGGACAAGACTCTTTTAAACGCAAAATAAATGGATTTTTGGATTCAAGTTTTGCATCATAAATTGGGAAAGCCCCTCTTTCCTTAGCCATTTCAACACTTGAAGTATAAGCTGAACAAGCTAATTCTTTTTGAACCTTTGTTGCAAATTCAGTGGCTTTATCTGTACCATATTGTAATCCCAATGCAGCCAACATATCTCCTTCTGCAGTAATTCCAAATCCAGTTCTACGGCCTTCCAAACATTTTAGTTTAATATTTAACCAAAGATTTTTTTCCACACGTTTTATTTCTTCATCTTCAGGATCTGATTCAATCTTAGCTAAAACTTTGTCAATTTTTTCAAGTTCCAAATCAATCAAATCATCCATAAGTCTTTGTCCTTTGCGAGCATGTTCTCTAAACAAAGAAAAATTAAAACTAGCTTTATCAGTAAATGGATTCTCAACATATGAGTAAAGATTTATTGCCAACAAACGACAACTATCATAAGGGCAAAGAGGAATTTCCCCACAAGGATTTGTAGAAACTGTTTTAAAACCAAAATCGTTATAGCAATCAGGAACAGATTCTCTAATTATTGTATCCCAAAATAGAACTCCTGGTTCAGCACTTTGCCAAGCATTATGAATAATTTTATTCCAAAGTTTACGTGCATCAATCTCTGTTACAACTTTTGGAGATTGACTATTAATAGGGAATTGTTGTTTATAAGGTTTACCAGAAGCAACACAACGCATGAATTCATCATCTATCTTAACAGAAACATTTGCTCCAGTAATTTTTCCTTGTTCCATTTTTGCGTCAATGAAATCTTCAACATCAGGATGTTTAACTGAAATTGAAAGCATCAATGCTCCACGACGTCCACCTTGAGCAACTTCTCGTGTTGTGTTGGAATAACGTTCCATAAATGGAACAATACCAGTTGAAGTTAAAGCAGAGTTTTTAACAGATGAAGCTTTAGGACGAATATGAGAAAGGTCATGACCAACTCCTCCTCTTCTTTTCATAAGTTGAACTTGCTCTTGGTCAACTTTTAGAATTCCTCCATAAGAATCTGAATTATCATTATTTCCAATTACAAAACAATTGGAAAGAGAAACAATTTGAAAATTATTACCTATTCCACTCATGGGACTACCTTGAGGGATAATATATTTGAATTCGTTAATAAGCTGATAAATTTCATCTTCGCTCATAGGATTTGAATACTGAGCTTCAATACGAGCAAATTCTTTAGCAAGACGTTTATGCATATCATCAGGACTTACCTCATAAATTTCATTACCATCTCTTAAAGCATATTTATTCATCCATACATCGGCAGCCAATGAATCTCCATTAAAATATTTGGTTGAGGCATCTAAAATTTCTTCTGTCTTATAGACTTTTGGTAAGGTTTCATTCATCTTGGGTTCAATTTTAATGTTCTGATTTTTTTCTTCTTTTAGCATAGGTTTTTTATTAAGGAGCTCAGAGTTCTTCTCAGAGGTAATTTCTTCTGAGTTGCTCCCTTTCTTCTCATCGTTTTGAGGCTCAAATAAAGAAAACAAATCTTGCATAATAATTTTGTTAAATTTAAGTTCTGCGAAATTACAAAACAATCCAATATTGTGGAGCTCAAATTTTGGATAAAAACCAAAAGTTTTCCACAGACCTTTGTTACTAAAATTCTAAATACTTTATCTTAAGAAGTAAAGGATAGGATATATAATTAAAAGATAAAAAAGAGAGAGTTAAATAAATTTTTACTTTGAAAAAGAATAATCAAAGTCTAATTTTTTGTAATAAAAGAGTTGATAATTAGAGTTAGATAAAGATTAAATAATCTTATTATTTAGAATAATAAGATTGGGCTAATTTTTAAGATAAAATAAGTTAACCCTTATTGATTATTGTTGAAGAAGAACTTGTTTTTCTACTGTTTCTCCAGGAATAAGTCTTACTGTAGATTTTCCATATCGAGTGTAGTTGTTTTCATCTTTTTTCTCAACATTAATATCTAATATAGCTTCATTATCAAAAGTAAAAAAAGCTTCTCCCTTACTATCTGTAATGCCTTCTGCTCTAACACTCCCTTGTTCCTTAGAAATTACTATCTTTGCATCTGGAATTACAATTGAAGTATTAGTAACATCTTGCACTTTAACAGTTAGTCTGCATTTATTATCTTCTTTGCATCCTGAAAAGAAAGGAATTGCAAGTGCCAAGACAAGCATTAAAGAAAAAAATCTAACGATATTCTTTTTCATAAGGCTGAAATTTTGTAATATTGCGGTTTAATTAAAGTGCAAATCTAAGAAAAATAATTAATATGAATGCAAAATATTTATCAATTTTAGTCCTTTTTGCTGGACTTTTTACTTTTGGTTGTGCAAATAAATCAACTCAAAAGGAAACTAAACAAGCAGAAAACATAAGCGAAGAAACACAAAAACAAACAAAAAAAGAGAAACAAACTATGATATTAATTAGTACATCAATGGGAGATATGAAGGCTGTTTTGTATAACGAAACACCTGCACATAGAGATAATTTCATTAAGCTTGCAAAGGAAGGATATTTCAATGGATTGCTTTTTCATAGAGTAATTGACGGTTTTATGGTTCAAGGAGGAGATCCTGATTCAAGGAATGCTCCTAAGGGGAAACAATTGGGACAAGGTGGTCCAAGCTATACTATTCCTGCTGAATTTAACCCAAATCTTATTCACAAGAAAGGAGCTTTGGCTGCAGCAAGAATGGGAGATAATGTAAATCCACAAAAGGCCTCTTCAGGTTCACAGTTCTATATTGCACAAGGGAAAACTTATTCTGCAGCTGAACTACAGAATATGGAAATGAGAATGGGTAAGAAACTTAACCAAACTCAAAGAGATGCTTATATGACTAAGGGTGGTGTTCCTTTCTTGGACTTTGAATATACTGTCTTTGGAGAAGTTATTGAAGGGCTTGAGGTTATTGACAAGATAGCAAAGGCTCAAAAAGATAGATTTGACCGTCCTTTGGAGGATGTTAAGATGAATGTTACTATAATAGAAGAAAAATAATATATTAGATGAAAGAAAGATTGTTAGAGGAGATAAGGAAAGTAGGGGATTTGGTTGCATCGGATTTAGCTGGTGTTGAAAATATAAGAATTGCCTACTTGGGAAAGAAAGGTTTACTTAATGATTTGTTTGCAGAATTTAAAACAGTACCAGGAGAAAGCAAAAAAGAAATAGGTTTGCTCTTGAATGACTTAAAGAATAATGTACAATCAAAGATAGAAGCCCTAAAGGAAGGACTTGAAGGCTCTGTAGTGGAGGCTTCTGTTAAAGATGACCTTACCAAACCTTCATCTCTTTTGGAATTAGGCTCAAGACATCCTCTCTCTGTTGTAAGAAATGAAATCATTGAGATATTTTCTCGAATTGGCTTCACAGTGCAAGAGGGTCCAGAAATAGAAGACGATTGGCATGTTTTTTCAGCACTAAACTTCCCTCCAGAACATCCAGCAAGGGATATGCAAGACACATTCTTTGTTGAAACAAGAGAGGACGGAAACAATGCTGTTTTAAGAACCCACTCATCAAGTATTCAGGTAAGAACAATGGAAAGGGAGAAACCACCAATTAGAATAATTGCTCCTGGAAGAGTGTTCCGTAACGAAGCAATATCTGCAAGAGCACACTGCATATTCCACCAGGTAGAAGGACTTTACATAGACAAAGGTGTATCGTTTGCAGACCTTAAACAAAACCTATTATACTTTGCTAAAGAAATGTTTGGTGAAAGCACACAGATAAGACTTCGCCCTTCTTATTTCCCATTCACTGAACCATCAGCAGAAATGGATATCTCATGTAATTTATGTGGAGGTAAAGGATGTAATATCTGTAAAGGAACAGGATGGCTTGAAATTATGGGATGCGGAATGGTTGATCCAAATGTTTTGGAGGCTTCTAACATAGACTCAAAGGTATATTCAGGGTTTGCATTTGGAATGGGAATAGAAAGAATTGCCATGTTGAAATACCAGGTCAAAGACTTAAGACTTTATTTCGAAAACGACCTACGTTTTCTTGAACAGTTCTCATCTGCATACTAATTCTTACAATAATATAACTAAGTCCTATTATTATTAAACTTTGAAAAATAACACTTAATGGCTATAGTAGAGTTAGAAAACATGAGCTTCTATGCTTTTCATGGATGCTTTGAACAAGAACAGATAATTGGAACACATTTTAGAGTTGATTTGGTGTTTGAATACAATTCCTCAGTGGTAGAGGAAAACGATTGCATACAAGATGCCGTTAACTACTTAAGCGTATATCAAACCATAAAGGAATTATTCAAAACCCCATCGCATTTATTGGAAAGTATAACTCGAAAGATATTAGATACATTAATGCAAGAGTACCCTCAAATGGAATATTGCAAGGTTAAGGTAACAAAACTCAATCCCCCTTTGGGAGGAAAGCTTTATGGAGTAAGCGTAACCTTAGATAAAAAAAGATAGGAAGGAGTTTAACTATAATGAAACAAAGTAAGAGCAGATTTTTATTTAGTCTGCTCTTATTTTTTTGCCAGTTCTTTTTCCCAAAGCCAAGCGCTGTAAGTCATTTGGTCAAGCGTACGCTTAGCAACCCAACCAAGCTCTTCTTTAGCCAAAGTTGTGTCAGCCCAAATCTGAATTACATCACCATCACGTCTTGGTCCAATAACATAAGGGAGCTTTTCACCTGTTGTTCTCTCAAAGCTTTTGATAACATCCAGAACAGAAAATCCATTTCCCGTTCCTATATTGAAATGTTCCAAAGCCTGCCTGTTCTTACCCTCAAACATACGGTCAAGAGATACCACATGAGCTTCAGCCAAGTCCATTACATGAATATAATCCCTGATGCAAGTGCCGTCAGGGGTAGGGTAATCGTTGCCAAATACTGTTAGCTCTTTGCGTTTTCCTATTGCAGTTTGAGTAATGAAAGGCATAAGGTTATTAGGTACACCATTAGGTAATTCCCCTATCTTTGCACTTTCATGAGCCCCAATTGGATTGAAATATCTCAAGGCAATGGCATTAATAGGCTTTACCTGAGTGGTAAAATGCAGAATGTCCTCAGCCATTTGCTTTGTGTTTCCATAAGGAGATTGAGCAAACTTGGTAGGAGTGGTTTCCTTAATGGGAAGGGAGTCAGGCTCGCCATAAACAGTGCAAGATGAAGAATGAACAATATGCTTTACACCATATTTATCCATACAATCAAGCATATTTAATAGAATGCCAATATTGTTTTTGTAATACTCAATGGGTTTAAGGCAACTTTCACCAACAGCCTTGTAAGCTGCAAAGTTAATAATCCCTTCTATATCATTGTTAGACTTAAACAGAGCATCACACTCATCCATTTTGCTAAGGTCAGCCTTAATGAAATCGGGTTTAATCCCTGTTATGCTTTCAATTCTTTGGATTGAATCGATGGTAGAGTTTGATAGATTATCAGCAATCAAAACTCTGTATCCTTTTTTCTGAAGGGCAACTGTTGTGTGAGTGCCTATAAAGCCAGTCCCACCTGTTACCAGTATCTTTATATTATTATTTGCCATAAAAACTCATGACTTTACTGATTATAAACGCAATTGTGCTAAGGTCAAGCTCAGTATGCATTGGAAGAGAAAGAACTTCATCAGAAAGTTTATCCGCAACACTCATATCCCCACTCTGATGAGCAATCTGAAGGAAAGCCTCTTGTTTGTGAAGTGGTATTGGATAATAAACCATTGCTGGTATACCATGCTTAGCCAAAAACTCCTTCAACTCATCCCTCTTTCCATCCAAAACCTTCAAAGTGTATTGATGATAAACATGGGTTGAATAGGTGGTTTCCTTTGGTGTGATTATCCCAGATATATTCTTAAAAGCATAGGAGTATCTCTGAGCAGCCTCATATCTTAACTTGCAATAAGAGTTCAAATGCTTAAGTTTTACATTCAAAATGGCAGCTTGAACAGTGTCCAAACGAGAATTAACTCCCAAAACCTCATGATGATATTTCACTGTTGAACCATGATTGCATATCATCTTAATTCTTTTAGCCAAGGTTTCATCGTTTGTAAACAAAGCTCCACCGTCACCATAGCAACCCAAATTCTTGGAAGGGAAAAAAGAAGTACAGCCAATGTGACCTATAGTACCAAGCTTCTGTCTCTTACCACTGTCAAAGATATAATCAGCACCAAGAGCCTGAGCATTATCTTCAACAACATAAAGGTCGTATTTCTTAGCCAAAAGCATAATTTGCTCCATTGGAGCTCCCTGACCAAAAAGATGAACTGGAATAATGGCTTTCGTATTTACAGTAATAGCTTGCTCAATGTTTTTGGCAGTAACGTTAAAGTTGTCGTAATCAACATCCACCATAACAGGACGCAATCCCAACAAACCAATAACCTCTGCTGAAGCAATAAAAGTAAAGGCAGGAACAATAATCTCATCCCCAGCCTTAAGATTCAAAGCCATAAGAGCAACTTGAAGAGCATCAGTCCCATTGGCACAAGGCAACACGTACTTAACTCCCAAATAAGTCTTTAGATTTTCAGAAAAAGTCTCAACTTGCTTACCATTAATAAAAGCACTATTATCAATAACCTCATTAATAGCAGAGTCAATCTCGGTTTTAATCCTCAAATATTGACCCTTTAAATCCACCATTTCAATTTTCTTCATCTTCTTTTCCATAATTTTAGAGTTGCAAAGATAAAACAAAAACTCTTTCCGACAAAAATCAGAAAGAGTTTTAGGACAATTAAATTTAGTTTACCGTTAAGGATTTACTGGATCAGTGCTAACTGTCTTTTCCTGATGACCTTGAGGGGTAACATCCACAAACATCATCTGATTGTTACCTTTTTGATAAACTTTTTGAGAACTCTTGGAAGGATAGAAACGTACATTAACTTTGATTACGTTATCTGTAGACACTTCTTCCAATGTTTCGGATGTTTTCACCTGAAGTTGAACCTGGAACAGACCAAATTCAGTTTCCACACTCCTGCCATTAGCAAAAGCCTGAGCCATTTCCATACCCATGTTTTTGATAACATTGGCAACATCACCTTCACTAAGGGAACTCCTGTCAGCAATGCGTTCTTCCAGTTCTTTTTGACGCATATTTGGCTGGCGAACCAAAGCAGGCATGTACTTTTGTCCTGGATTTGCACCAGTCATAATCTTCTTAATAATTTTTGAAAGCCACAGCATAATACATTGGTTTAGGTTAATAATTTAATTAGTTAGTGTTTATTAGTAATAAAGCACGCTGCAAAAGTATAGTAATAAAATTTAAAAACAAAATTATTTTGCTGAAAATTTATAAAAAAGAGTTTAAAGGTCATAAGGAGCTTAGGAACAATAGTGAACATAAGGACTTTAAAGTTTAGGGTTTAATGTTTAAGGTTTAAATGAAGTTTGATTATCATATAACTGCTTTTCCTTAAAGTCCCTAAGCTCCTTAAGGTCTTTAAACTCCTTTTGAACAAAATTAGACGGCGTCTGAGCATCTTCAGACAGCACCCTACCTTTTTTAGACGGCGTCTGAGCTTTTTTAGACGGCGTCTAAATAAGACAGGATTCTATCTAAAAAAGCTGGGACTCCGTCTAATTTTTATACCCCTTACTCTAAGGGTAATCAAATAAAAACCAATAATATGCAGACGATGAATGATGACAATCAACCACCCTGAAACATCAAAAAAATACTTCCAACGCTGTAAAATGCGTTTTTAGACGGCGTTAAAATAAAATTAGACGGCGTTAAAATAAATTCCCCTTACCCTCAAATTCCAACTACTCACTTTTACCTTTTACCTCTTACCTTTTACTTAATTGGCAAAAACTTATATCCTTTGGCTGAGAAATAGAAAAGGGTGTTTCGAAGGGCGTAAAGGGTGTTTCGTTTTGATTTAATTGAGTCGTGAAACAGGATAATATCGTTGTTGGTTACGGAGTTACGGACATTTCGCCATACTCTTTGCTTTGTTAACATTTTATTGTAGTCGTAGCTCAACACGCTCCAGAGAATAACACGGTAAGACTTCTTTAAATGATAGTGTTGCTTAGGGGTAATGCGTCCGTAGGGTGGGCGAAAAAGATTAGACTTAATTAGCTTGTTTGCTTTTTCTATATCGTTGTAATATTCCTCATCATTAGTGTTCCAGCCCTTGATGTGATGATAGGTATGATTACCCACGCTATGACCACGCTTAAGAATTTCATTAAAAATCTCTGGATGCTTCTCAACATTCTCTCCCACACAGAAAAAAGTCGCCTTTGCATCATACTCATCCAAAAGCTCCAAAACCTCAGGCGTAACCTCTGGAATGGGACCATCATCAAAACTTATGTAGAGGTTCTTCCCTTTGGCATTAAGGCTAAACTCACATTGTTTAAAGAAAGAAAATTGTAGAAGAGGGTGTATTCTTGTTAGCATAAATTACTTTTCACTTTTAGTTTTTCACTTTTAACTTTTCTAAGGCAAGGTTTATAACTTCGTATTCGAAGCCTTTGGATAGGAGGTAGGCAGTTGTTTTTTGTCTTATGGATAATGGATTTTCTCCCTTAAGGCTTAAGGCTTTTTTGGTGGCGAGTTTCAGGCACAGGGCTTCATAATCTTCTTCTTGAATTTCCTCTAAGCCTTTTTGGATATTCCTTGCAGACACTCCCATTTGGTTTAAGTGATGTTTGATTTTGATTCTTCCCCACCCATTTTGGTTAAACTTGCTTTTGGAGTAAAGCAAAGCATAACGCTCCTCATTCACATAGTTCTGAGAGATAAGCTCACAAAGCACAGACTCAGCCTCCTCAAGGTTTAATCCCCACTCCCTGAGTTTGGATAAAACCTCCTTTTGGTTATGCTCAGCCTTGGAGCAATAAACCTTTGCCCTGTCGAGTGCTTGCGAAGTTGTATAAACCTTTTGATTTGTCATTTCATTATGAAAAAGATTTGCAAATCTACAAAAATAGAGTATTTTTGCAGGGAAAACCATTAAAATTTTTTTAATGAAAAGGAGAATATTATATCTTACCATCCTTTTGCTCACAGTCTTACTCCAATTTTCGTGTAACAAAAGCACCAAGGAGCAAGACTTTGGTGTGTCAATTTCAGCCCCCAAATTAATAGGCACACCTGCCGAAAAATTCACTCCAGAAGAAATCCAAACGCTAAGAATCTCCAACTCCCTAAGTTTTCTCTTTCTTAATCAAATATATAACTCCAACGATTCACTCTTTTCCTTCTCTTTTTCACCCTTGGGAGTACTGTACAATATATATAATGTATCCGACACAAATTATCTCCAAGCCCTAACAAAGCAGTTCTCCATTTCCGACAGCCAGGCCTTATTGCAAAACATAACAAACACCCTTTCCGTAATCTCAGAGATAGACTCCACAATACAAGAGTCCACCACTTTGCAAAAAGACAAACGCTCACAACTTCCAAACCTTGTCCAGGAATTCCAAATCCCTTTCCCTTATGAAGGAATGCTTAAACCCAAACAGTTAAGCTTTAGTCTAAATGACAGCGCACAAAGGAAAATGACCTTCTACCAAATCTCTGGCGAATTTGGACTAAGCCAAAACGAAACCGCCCTTTGTTTGGATATCCCATTAGGAAACGGCAATTACTCCCTGCTAATCATAGAGCCAAAGGATTGGGATATAAAAACCTTTGCAAGCAATTTCAATGAAACCAAATACATCGAAATCATAGAATCACTCACCTACCAAAACCTCAAACTAAGCCTTCCAGAACTTTCCTTTACTTCTAACTTTTCCCTACCCATTCCAAGCATAGCAGGACAAACTCCCCTTGCAGTCAAATCCTTTCTCCTAACCTCCAAACTTACCCTCCAAAAACCCACACGAGCATCCTTTGCTGTTGACAAAACCAATATTGATAACAAACTCCAGTCCAATTCCAAGACAGAGCAACAACAAATAAACAAACCATTCCTTTACATACTTAGAGGAAAGAGTTCCAATTCCATACTCCTTTTAGGTGTTTTTACAGGGCGTTAAATCCCAATTTTAAGCACTTTACTTTCAAACGAACTTTTTTCCCATATTTTCTGGCTTTTTTCTTTGCTACTAAGAATCAATTTTATATCTTTGCCTCCTTCTAATGTGAAAAAATTATACTAATATATTAATGTTTAACTTTATAAAAAAGAGATGAAAGTATATCAAACATCAGAGATTAAGAACATAGCCTTGGTTGGAGGGGCTAAAAGCGGCAAGACAACTCTTGCCGAAGCAATAGCCTTTGAGGCTGGCATAATCAACCGTCGTGGAAGTGTAGAAGAAAAGAACACCATTTCCGATTACAGAGACATAGAAATAGACCGCAGAAACTCTGTTGTTGCTACAACTTTGTTTGCAGAATATAACACAAAGAAAATAAATATTATAGATGTACCTGGTTTCTCTGACTTTCAGGGTGAATTAGTTGCAGCTTTGAATGTTGTTGAAACAGCGGTGGTTGTTATCAATTCACAGATAGGAATTGAAGTAGGAACAGAACTTGCTTTCAAGCACACAGACAAACTTCATATTCCAATAATGTTTGCCATGAATCAGCTTGACGCTGAAAAAGCAGTCTTTGATGAAAAGATTAAAGAAATGAAAGAATTTTTTGGTGAAAAGATAACCATTGTTCAATATCCGGTGAATGCTGGTGTTGGCTTTGATTGTTTTGTTGATTTAGTAACCAAGAAAATGTACAAATACCCTAAGGGAGGAGGCAGACCAGAAGTTACAGAAATACCAGAGAGCGAAAAAGCAAAAGCAGACCAACTCTACCTTACCTTAGTTGAAAACGCAGCAGCAGGAGAAGACGAATTAATGGAAAAATATTTCGATGAAGGAGACTTAACCATTGAAGAAGTAAGAAGAGGATTGAAATTAGGATTAGCATCAAGAAGTGTATTTCCAGTACTTTGCTGTTCAGCAAGAGAAAACATGGGAGTAGGCAGAATGCTTGAATTTATATCAAACAATGTTCCAAGTCCAAATGAAGCAAATGCTGTTAAAACATTAACAAATGGTAACAAAGTATCTTACGATGCTTCTGCACCAACTTCACTTTTTGTATTCAAAACTTCCAACGAACAACACTTGGGAGAAATCGCCTTTATGAAAGTAATGGCAGGAGAGATAGTAGAAGGAATGGATGTTCTAAATTCAAAGAACCAAAATAAAGAAAGAATATCTCAAGTTTATGCAAACTCAGGAAAGACTAGAACAAAATTAGACAAAGCAGTAGCAGGAGATATCATTAGCACAATAAAACTAAAAGATGCTAAAACTAACACAACTCTGAACTCAGCAAAGAATGCTTCCGACGCAGTATCTCCAATCGAATTTCCACTACCAATTTACACCACTGCAGTAAAAGCACTTGAAAACACAGATGATGAAAAGGTAGGAGCATTAATAAATGAGTTTTGCCAACATGATCGTTCAATGAGGGTAGAACTATCAAGAGAACTAAAACAAACCATTATCAAAGGAATGGGAGAGTTGCACATAAACACTTTAAAGTGGTATTTTGACAACCAACATAAAATAGGAATTGAATTCTTCGCTCCTAAAATCCCATACCGTGAAACAATAACTAAAAGTGCAGAAGCTTCCTACCGTCATAAAAAACAATCAGGTGGAGCAGGACAATTTGGAGAAGTCTATCTTTTAATTGAACCTTACTATGATGGAATGCCTAACCAAACAAAATATCCAGTAAGAGGAACAGAAACGCATGAACTATCATGGGGAGGAAAGTTAGTCTTCAATAACTGTATAGTAGGAGGAGCAATTGATGCTCGTTTTATGCCAGCTATCCTTAAAGGAATAATGGAAAAAATTGAAGAAGGACCACTAACAGGTTCTTACGCAAGAGACATAGTCGTTAACGTATTTGACGGAAAGATGCACCCAGTTGATTCAAATGAAATGGCATTTAAGTTAGCAGGTAGAAACGCTTTTAGAGAAGCCTTCAAGAATGCAGGACCAAAAATCCTTGAACCAATCTACGACATGGAAGTAGAAGTACCTGGTGATATGATGGGAGGAGTTATGACTGACCTTCAAGGAAGAAGAGCAATAGTTATGGGAATGGATTCTGAAGGAAGAAATCAAATTATCAAAGCACAAGTTCCTCTTGCTGAAATGTATCGTTACTCAACTTCATTATCATCTTTAACTTCTGGAAGAGGATGCTACTCAATGAAATATAAAGAATATCAACAAGTACCAACAGATGTTCAAAACGCATTATTGAAAGCCTACGAAGAAGCAACAAAAGACGAAGAATAGTAATAATTGCTTTCTATGGAAAATGATTTAACCAAATTCCAAAATATTGGAAAAGAAACCGCTCGAAAACTAAATGAGGCTGGAATAGATTCTTATGAAACTTTAGTTCATTTAGGTACCGAACAAGCGTTTAGAAAGTTAAAATCAAAATATCCAAATATCTGTATAAACCTTCTATATTCACTTGAAGGAGCAATAGAGGGAATTAAATGGAACCAAATTCCAAAAGAAAGAAAATTAGAACTAACAGAATTTTTTAGAAATAATAGTTGATAATAGTATCAAAAACTTTAAAAGGGATTCAAATATGGATCCCTTTTTTATTAATTAGTCGATAAAACTAATATTTTCATCGTACAAATATAGTACTTTCATCGTTTTTCGCATATTCCTTTCGTCAATAAATCAATATCTTTGCCGAAAAAATAAACAGCCATGAAAGAACAAAAAAAAATTAAATCAAATTCCAGTTTCGGAATATTTGTAGGTATAATCCTAATAAGCGGAGGATTGATTTACCTCCTTAATAATTTAGGTTATGTTGAGAAATCAATAATAGAAATAGTAATAACATTCCCTATGCTACTTCTTTTACTATCTCTTTATTGGATTTTTAGGAAGCATTTCTTTTGGGGATTTTTAGGAGTATTGATATCATTGATTTTCTTAGTCTCTAAAGTTTCCTCTTTCTATCCTAATTTAATCAAAATTCCTTTCGAAAACCTGACACTCGAAAATACAATCTTACCTATACTATTCATTTTGTTTGGAATAGCAATCATTTCAAAAATAGTTTCAAAACCAAAGAAAAAATATACAGATAAAGAATATGAATTTTCTGAATACTTTAGAAATGATAAACTTTTTTCAGGAATGGACGTTATCTTCAGCTCATCAAAAAATATAGTTATTACTCCTTTGTTTAAGGGTACAGAAATAAATACAATATTTGGAGGAGCTGTATTAGATCTTCGTAAAACAGATATTGAAGAGGGAGAAACAATAATTGAAGCAAATGTTGTATTTGGAGGAGTTGAAATTTATGTCCCTTCCAATTGGGAAATTTCTATAAACACAACCAATATATTAGGAGGAACAAAAGACTCAAGATTCTATACAGAAGGAGAAACATCATCAACCAAAAAGCTAATAATAAATGGTGCTTGCATCTTCGGAGGAATAGAAATTAAGAACTAATACAAGAAATAGATGTTTGAAAATAAACGTAACATATTCATAACAATAGGTTTTCTTATTATATGGTCAGTAATAGTTTCTTGGCTATTAAGATTTCTTACAAAAGGAAACCTGTTATTCCTTTTTAGTATTACAATTCTAAGTTTTGGACTCTTTTCCTGCCTCCTGCAACTTCTATTAAACAAAACCTTACCCAGTAAAGAAGAGCAATACGAAACCCAAAGAGAAGAGATAAAAGAAGAAAATGACAGTATTGAAGAAAAAGAATATATAGAAAGAATAAGTGTTAAAACAGGGCAAAAGCTTGATGTATTAATTCTTAAAGATATTATGTTCTTGCAGTCAAATGGTGATTACGTTTCAATATACTCTAAAGAAAATGTTTACCTCAAAGAGCAAACAATGAAGTATTTTGAAAAAAATCTCCCACCAAAACAATTCATAAGAATACATCGCAGTTACATTGTAAATGTAGATTTTATAAGTAGCATACAAAACTACAAGAAAAATCAGTTTAAGATTAAGCTCAAAAATAACTATGAATTAAAAGCAAGTCAAACTGGCTATAATTTGTTGAAGGAAAGATTATCTATTTAAGATAATCTTTTTCATTTTATTATTAGTTAGTGTATATCAATATTAAATAGATTTTTAATCAGTTTGATAATTCAATATTTTGACAGTTAAAAGAGTTTAAATATTCAAATTTTTGAAGAGATTTTTAGTGATATTATTTTTTTATCGTACTTTTGTAGATTGTAATTTTAAAGAAACCTAAGTTTAAATTATTATGTCAATTATTATTTACTCTGTTTTGGTGTTAGTTTTAACCGGTGTAATATCTGCCGTTATTCTTTATTTTGTCGCTCAAAAATTCAAAGTTGTTGAAGACCCTCGTATTGATTTGGTTGTTGAAAAACTTCCAGGTGCAAATTGTGGAGGTTGTGGTTATGCAGGATGTCGTTCACTTGCAGAAGCTATTGTAAAAGCTGAATCACTTGAAACTTTACGTTGTCCAGTTGGAGGAGATAAAGTTAGTAAAGAAATTGCAACTCTTTTGGGATTGGAAGCTGTTGAAGCAGATCCTCAAGTTGCAGTTGTTCGTTGTAATGGGGGTAAAATAAATACAACATCAAAAGTACAATATGAAGGAGTTCAAGATTGTTTATATGCTCATCTAAATATGTCTTCTGAAGGTGGATGTCCTAATGGATGTTTAGGTTTGGGTAATTGTGTTGGAGTTTGTGCTTTTGATGCAATAAAAATTGACCCTACAAGTGGACTACCAGTTGTTGATGAAGAAAAATGTGTAGCATGTGGACTTTGTGTTAAAACTTGTCCAAGACATATAATTGAATTAAGAAACAAAGGAATTAAAAATAGAAGAGTTTTTGTTAGTTGCGTTAATACTGAAAAAGGTGCTCTTGCAAAGAAAAATTGTAATGTATCTTGTATCGGTTGTGGAAAATGTGAAAAAGTATGTGAATTTGACGCAATTAAAATAGAAAATAATTTAGCTTACATTGATTTCAATAAATGTAGGTTATGTCGCAAATGTGTTCAAGAATGCCCAACAGGAGCAATCCAAGAAATTAATTTCCCTCCAAGAAAAGAAAAGTCAACTATTGAACAAACTCAAACAATTCAAAATTAATTTAGAAGCATAAATAACCATGAAAACATTCAATAAAGGTGGAGTTCATCCTCAAGAAAACAAATTATCTAATGATTCTGCAATAGAAGTTTTCCCATTACCTAAACAAGCAGTTGTTTTTGTTTCTCAACATTTGGGAGCTCCCTCAACTATGGTTGTTCAAAAAGGAGATAAGGTTAAAGCTGGACAACTAATAGCAAAAGCTGAACAATTTATTTGTGCTAATACTCATTCTCCATATTCAGGAACTATTACAAAAATTGATCTTGCTACTGATTTTACTGGATATAAAAAACCAGCAGTATATATTGATGTAGAAGGTGATGAATGGATGGAAGATATTGATACATCTAATGATATAGTTAGAGATATTAAACTTGACTCTGCTCAAATTATTGATAAGATAAAGGAAATGGGTATTGTTGGATTAGGAGGAGCTGCTTTTCCAACACATATTAAATATATGCTTCCGCAAGGAAAGAAAGCTGATTATTTAATAATTAATGCAGTTGAATGTGAACCATATCTTACATCAGATTACAGGCTAATGAAAGAAAAAGCTGAAGAATGTTTGATAGGAATTGAAATATTGAAAAAAGCATTAAATGTAGATAAAGCATTAGTAGGTATTGAAGCAAATAAACCAGATGCAATTGAAGGTTTTACTCAATTATCAAAAAATTATAAAGAAATAGAGATTGTCCCATTAAAAACAAAATATCCACAAGGAGCAGAAAAACAACTGATTTATGCTCTTACCAAAAGACAGGTTCCAAGTGGAAAACTTCCAATAGAAGTTGGGTGTGTTGTTAATAATATTGGAACTGCACAAGCTGTTTATTCTGCTGTTCAAAAGAATATGCCTTTAGTTCAAAACATACTTACCTTAACAGGTAAGAATGTAAAACAAAGAAAGAATTTATTGGTTAGAGTAGGAACACCACTTCAATCAGTAATTGATTATTGTGGAGGATTGCCTGAAGATACTGGCAAAATCATTAGTGGAGGACCAATGATGGGAAAAGCTATTTCAGATCTTTCTGCACCAACTGTAAAAACAACTTCTGCTCTTCTTTTAATGTCTAAAAAAGAATCATCTCGCAAAGAAGAAACAAATTGTTTGCGTTGTGGAAAATGTGTAAAAGTTTGTCCAATGGGATTAGAACCAATAAAGATTGCTCAATTAGCTGAAAATCGTTTATGGAAAGATGCTGAAAAAGCTTATGCTATGGATTGTATTGAATGTGGTTCTTGTCACTTTACATGTCCAGCAGGAAGACCATTATTAGATTTAATGCGAGTTTCAAAAAATCATATTGGAGATTTAAGACGTCAAAAAGCACAAAGATAAATTTCAAATTTAAAGATTTATAATGAAATCAATTAAACATATACTTTTTCTTTGTTTTACTTTTTGTTTTGCAAGTGTATTTGCTCAACAAGGAGGAAAAGAAATATATATTGATAAAGTAAATGATTTCATTATATCTTACCCTGATGAATGGGATTTGGAACAAGGTCAAGATGGAGAAATAACAATCTATCCACCTTTTTCAAAGGAGAGCTATTCTGAAGAAGAAGATGATTCAGATTTAAATGAAAATGAATCAGAACAAATTTTTGAAGAAAAGATACAATTTACTCCAAGTCGTTGGGATGGTGGAGATTTGGAAGAGTTTGTTGAAAAGAACTTTCTTTCAGCAAATTTGTCAGAGTTTTTTGATGGATTTTCAATTGCAAAAGAAGGTAAGGAAAAAATTAATGGATATGATGCAATCTGGTATATAGTTAACTTTAATGTTGGAGAAGAAAGGGCAACAAGTTTTTTCTATTTTATAAAACTATACAATAGAGTTATATCTGT
The DNA here is from genome assembly GCA_017860255.1 of Bacteroidota bacterium. Classification (GTDB taxonomy): domain Bacteria; phylum Bacteroidota; class Bacteroidia; order Bacteroidales; family P3; genus UBA10566. The sequence continues at coordinate 70,285 of JAFNAR010000004.1, forward strand.
TTCATCATTTTGTTTGACTGAAGATTTTGAATTAAATTATAAAATAAAATACTTAGAAATTATCCGTTCAACAAAGTCTTATTTAGACTCAGTACAAAAGGATAAGAGATAAATTATAAAATAAAACATTTTTAAAATGGCATTACTAACTGTTTCAGGTTCACCTCATGTGCAAAGCAATCAAACCACAAAGAAGATAATGTGGACGGTAATAATTGCACTTTTACCAGCTTTATTGGTAAGTATATATTATTTTGGCTTAGATGCTTTAATGGTTACTCTTACTTCGGTTGTTTTTTGTGTAGGTTTTGAGTGGTTAATTCAAAAATTTATCCTAAAAACTAAAACAACAATTGGAGATGGTTCAGCAATAATCACTGGAATTTTATTAGCATTCAACCTTCCAGCAAATATTCCATTATGGATTGTTGGTATTGGAGCATTAGTAGCAATTGGTGTTGCAAAAATGTCTTATGGTGGATTAGGGAAAAATCCTTTTAACCCAGCATTAGTTGGTAGAGTATTTCTATTTATTTCATTTCCATCAAAGGTTGCAATGAGCGAATGGCCATTACCAAAACCATTATTCAGTTCATCAGTTTCTGATGCTTTAACTGGTCCTACTCCATTGTTAGCAATGAAAAATGGTCAAGCAGTTGACTTATGGAATATGTTTATTGGAGCAACAGGTGGTAGTTTGGGAGAAGTTTCTGCAATTGCTCTAATAATTGGTGGTTTAATAATGTTATTCAGAAAAGTCATTACTTGGCATATTCCAGTTTCTTTCTTGACAACTGCAGGTGTTTTTGGACTTATACTTTGGTTGATTAATCCAAACGAATTTATTCACCCAGCATATCAGTTATTAGCAGGAGGTATGATGCTTGGAGCAATATTTATGGCAACAGATATGGTAACTTCACCAGTAACTTACAAAGGACAATTATTATTTGGATTTGGTTGTGGAGTTCTTACAATAATATTCCGAAGCTTTGGCCCAATGCCAGAAGGAGTTTCTTTTGCAATTCTAATTATGAATGCTGTTACCCCTTTAATTGATAAAGCATTTAAACCAAAACCTTTTGGATATTAATATTAAACTTTAATAAAGAAAAAATACAATATATGGCAAAGTTAAATTCTTCACTTAAAAACATGGTTTTATCTTTAAGCCTAATATCTTTTGTTGCTTCTGCATTATTAGCTGCAGGTTTTACCTTAACAAAAGATCCAATAGTGAAAGCTCAAATAAAACAACAACAAGACGCTATACAGGAAGTTTTACCTGTTAAAGATGCAACTATTGGAGAAAAAGTTGAAATTAAACTTGATGGTAAGCCAGATGCATTTATTATTTATCCAGCATTAATAGATGGAGAGTTTGCTGGAGCTGCAATTCAAACCTATTCTTATGAAGGATATGGTGGAAAAATTGAAGTAATGGTAGGTATGGATAAAGAAGGAAAAATTTCAAATTATACAATTTTGTCAGCTTCTGAAACACCAGGTTTAGGTTCAAAATCAAGTTTCTGGTTTAAAACCCCAAAAGGTGATCAAGACATAAGAGGAAAAAATCCTGCAAAAGATAATTTTAAGGTTAAAAAAGATGGTGGAGATTTTGATGCAATAACTGCTTCTACCATTTCATCAAGAGCATTCCTTTCTTCAATAAGATCTGCTTTTGACGCATTTAAGAAATATAATGAACATAAATAATCCCAATTGACCATGAATAGATTAAAAATATTATTTAACGGAATATTAAAGGAAAATCCAACATTTGTCCTTTTAATTGGTATGTGCCCAACACTTGCAACAACTACTTCTGCAATAAATGCTTTAGGAATGGGATTATCAACAGCATTTGTATTAACTTGTTCAAATATTGCAATTGCTGCTTTAAAGAATTTTATTCCAGACAATGTTCGTATTCCAGCCTTTGTAATTATTATAGCTTCATTTGTAACCTTAGTTCAGTTAGTTATGGAAGCTTATGTTCCTGCTCTTTATGCAAGCTTAGGTATATACATTCCTTTAATTGTGGTGAACTGTTTAATTCTTGCAAGAGCTGAAGCTTATGCTAATAAAAATTCTGTTCTTGATTCAATGTTTGATGGTATTGGAATGGGATTAGGATTTACTTTAGCTTTAACAATTTTGGGAGGAGTTAGAGAAATGCTAGGTTCAGGTTCTTTCTTTAATATGAAGTTTATTGGTGATAATGATGGTATTTTAATATTTGTTTTGGCTCCTGGAGCATTCATAACTCTTGGATACATTATTGCGCTTATAAACCGTTTAAGTAGAAAGAAAAGCTAAAACAAGGTGCAATAAGCAGTAAAATGGATGTAGAAGTATTTATTCCATGTTGTATTGATCAGTATACTCCTCAAACTGGAGAAAATTTAATTCTCCTGCTTCAAAGTCTTGGTCATAATGTTACCTACAACAAAGAGCAAACTTGTTGTGGAAGACTCTTGTATGATAATGGCAATTGGGCTGAAGCAAAGGAAATAGGCGAAAAATTTATAAATAATTTTGGAATAAGAAACTATATAGTTGGTTGTTCAACTTCTTGCATAGGATATGTTAAGAATAATATGAGCAAGCTTTTCTACAATACTTCAAGTCATAACATCTACAAACATATAAATGAACATATAGTTGATATAACAGAATTCTTAGTGGATGTAGCCCACACTTTAGATGTAGGTGCTTATTTTCCACATAAGGTTTCAATTCACTACAACTGTCATTCAATAAACGAATATAATCTGGTTGAAGAAACCAAGCTAATTCTTCAAAATGTAAAGGGAATAGAAATTGTTAGTGCAAATACAAATAATTTCTGCTGTGGATTTGGAGGAATGTTTACCTTATTTAATGAGTCAGTATCCATGGCATTAGCTCAAAAAAAGGTTGAACAGGCAATTTCTGAAGGAGCAGAATATATTGTAAGCACTGATCAAACTTGCCTTTTGCATATGCAATCTTACATAAAACAAAATAATATAAATCTCAAAACAATTCATTTAGTAGATTTACTGTCTAATAAAGAAAAATAATAACTGCTGTAAATAGTTAGCCTAAAATAAAATCTGTGAGCGAAGAAAAGAAAGAATATTTATGGAAAACACAACGTCCATATAACTCCTATTCAAACTATTTTAAAACAATTTTTGGATCAAGAGTTCAAAAACTTTCCATAGATGCAGGTTTTACCTGTCCCAATAGAGATGGGAAATTGAGTTTTGGAGGTTGCACATTTTGTGATAATGATGCTTTCAACCCTTCTTATTGTCAGCCAACAAAATCAATAACTCAACAAATTGATGAAGGAATGGAGTTTCATCGTCAGAGATATCCAAAGGCAAACAAATATCTGGCTTATTTTCAACCTCACTCAAATACATATGCTTCACTTGATGTTCTTAAAAAACTTTATTCTCAAGCCTTAGAACACGAAAATATAATTGGTTTGGTAATTGGAACAAGACCTGATTGTGTTGATGAAGAAAAGCTTGATTATATTGCTGGCCTTTCAAAGAACTATTATATTATGCTGGAGTATGGAATAGAAAGCTGTTATGACAAAACACTTGAAAGAATAAACAGAGGACATAACTTTTCTCAAACCCAATGGGCAATTTCTCAAAGCATAGAAAGAGGCATTAAAACAGGAGGTCATATAATTTTTGGCCTGCCTGGAGAAACAAAAGCTCAAATGTTAGAAGAATCGAATATTTTATCCTCTCTTGGGTTAACTTCAATAAAGTTTCATCAGCTTCAATTATTCAAAAATACTGCAATCTTAAAAGATTACGAACAAAATCCACAAGATTTTCATCTTTTCCCTTTTGAAGAATACAAAGAATTTATAATTGATTTTTTAGAAAGATTAACTCCAAATATAGTTATCGAAAGGTTTTCTGCTGAAGTACCTCCTCGATATAGAACTCATGAAGGATGGGGCAATATTCGAAATGAAGAAGTCGTTTCTCTAATAGAAAAAAGAATGATTGAAAGAAATACATATCAAGGAAGACTGTACAAATGAAAGAAAAACTATTAGGAAGAACCTTATTGGAACTGGAAGAAGTATGTCTTCAACTCCAGTTGCCCAAATTCACAGCCAAGCAAATTGCCGACTGGATTTATAAAAAGGGAGTATTGGATATTGATTCAATGACAAATCTTTCTTTAAAAGCACGTCAGACAATTTCTCAATACTATGAAGTAGGAATAATTAAACCTGTTAAAGAAGCTATTTCAGAAGATGGAACCATAAAATACCTTTATCAATATGGAGAAAATGCTTTTGTTGAAAGCGTTTTAATTCCAGATAAAAAACGTCTTACTTTATGTGTTTCAACTCAGGTAGGATGCAAAATGAATTGCAGTTTTTGTTCAACTGGCAAACAGGGGTTTCTAAGAAATCTCGATTCTGGAGAAATAATTAACCTGCTCCGCAGTATTGATGAGTTTGATGAGGTAAGCAATATTGTTTATATGGGAATGGGAGAACCATTTGACAATTATGATGAGGTAGTAAAAAGCATTGAAATATTAACATCTTCATGGGGATTTGCTCTAAGCAGCCGAAGAATAACAGTGTCAACATCAGGAATAATTCCCAAAATGATTAAATTCATTAATGAAACATCCTGTCATTTGGCAATTTCAATGCATAACCCTTTTCATGAGGAAAGAGTTAAAATAATGCCAGTTGAAAAAAAATATTCAATCGAGCAGGTTTGTGATGAGTTGAGAAAACATAACTGGTATGGTCAAAGACGACTTACTTTTGAATATATAGTTCTAAAAGGTATTAACGATACTTACTATCATGCCAAAGAAATATCTTATCTTTTGCGAGGAATTGAAGCAATGGTAAATCTAATATACTATAATCCAACTCCAGAATTCCCATTTATAGCACCTTCACCTAAAGAAATGGAAGAATTTCAAAAAGAATTAGAGTCTTTTAACCTTTCCACTACTATTCGTCAATCAAAAGGGCAAGACATTCTTGCTGCATGTGGACTTCTCTCAACTAAACAACTTTCAAAAACCAAATAAATACTTCATATTAATAATCATTTCTTCTATAATTTTTCCTAAGGAGATAATTAATGCATTATTATTTAATGATAATGCGTTTTTCTTAACCATTTCTCTTTATTTTCATAATAATTTATGAATAATCCAAGCGTAATATTAGGTTTAAATTTACTTTAAGAGAAGTGTGAAAAATAAACAAAGTTTTTTTGAAAATAAATCAAGAGTTATTATTCCTAAATAAGGATTAATTCTACTAAATATTTATTTAAAACTAATGAAACAAGGTGTTTTTAGACAAAAGATGTCATCTTCCTATCCAAAAGATATGCATCTTTCTTTTAACATATATTAACAGGAAATATTTTAAGATAATAGACTTTAAAGGAAAAAGTCCATTTACGTATTTTTTGCAATTTTATCATGCAAATATAGTGAAAATATTTATAATAATAGTTTTTTTGTACGATCGTTTTTGCCTTACTTTTAGTTATTTAAGATTGATGAAAATTTCATTGATTTCCAAAGAAAGAATATCTCACTAAATTGATTAAAGTATTGTATTAAAATAGAGTAAATATGAATAATTTGTTGGAAAATATTACTGTTTTTAGATTTAAAAATATACAAAATGATGAATAAAATAGGTAACAGAAATATCGGATATTTAAACCATTAAGAATTTTATATTTTGAGCATTAGTACTTTTTTTTTAATTTTTTTGCTTAGATAATAGTTATTATATTATATTTGCAAAATAGGAAATGTAGTTATTAAATTTTTATATTAAGTGTTTATTTTTAAATTGATACAGGGATAACTCTTTAATAGACAGTTGTTTCTGTTCATATTATTTAAATGCTAATAATGATAATTTAATAAATTCTATGTTTAATATTATAGATATATAGTCTATTTATAAAGAAAAATGAATCATTATGAGTAAAACAGAATTCTATCCTGATCAATAATGAGAACATATGCTCAAGAAAAAAGCGGCAAATGTTCTTTCCGCTTACCAAATATATAAACATTAAAAGAACAAAATATTTAATAATTAATAATCAACAAAATGAATGAGAAAATTACTTTAAAGAACAAAAGCTTCATGAAGATGTTTTCTTTCTTGGTTGTTCTTGTTATGGTTGTTTTTTGCAGTACTACTGCATTAGCACAAATTCAAGTACGATTAAATCTAACTCCAGACCGAGTGTATAACGGTTCACAGTATGGAGGATTAGAATGGAAGAATCTTAATGCAAAGCTTGTAGATGCTACCACAGGAGCTGAGATCCCGGTAACATCATGTGATGTAACAATTTTTGATCCACAAACAATGGTCGCATGTAGATTTAACGACAAGAATGCGGGTAAGAACAAAACTTGTGAAGTTACAGATTTAAGTCAATTTAGTACAGCAACTTTAACTGATCCGGTTAATTATGTACTTGTTCCTATAACAAGTTATACCCCGGTTCCATATTCAAAATTATCTTATGATCCAGTAGGATTACGATTAGTATCAACAACTGCCGAGATCAAGCATGCTTATTTAACTGCAACATATAACGCAGGAAATACTATTACAAAAACCTATAATGGAAGCAATTTACTTGACGGAAATCAAATTGAATTAGGCTCTTCTATCAATTTAACTGGTTATGTAGCTGGAGAGTCAGGATGTTACGTTAGTGAAATAACTAATGTATATGCACCAAGTGCAAATGCAGGGTTATATAACACTCCAGGAAATAAAGCAATAGTTAATGGAATAAGAATTGATGCAACAGTTTCAGGTATTGCATTTAACTATAAAATTCATGAGTTTGAAGTAAATGCTCGTATTTTACCAAAAACAATAACTGTAAATCAAGATGCAATTAAGATTCTTGATCATCAATATGATGGAACAAATATAGCTACAATTGATTGGGCAACAACAACTACAGATCCAAGCCTATTATTCACAGGAGTTATTCCTGGAGATGTTATTGATTTAAATAGAACAATTGGAACTGCTACTTTCTCTGATGCTTCTGTTGCTAATATGAAAAATGTTACAATATCAGGCTTATCATTTAGCAATATTGGAACATTCCCAACAAACAACTATAATTTAATTCCTAGCACAGCATTATCTCATGGAAATATAAATAGAGCTAATTTAGATCCAACCTTGGCCGTAAGTGCAACACCAGTTGTTTATGGTACAAAACTTGTTGATATAGTTGGAACAACTATTACTCCAGCACCAGTTGGATTTGATTATAGAATAGAATGGTTATATAATAATATTGATTCAAATGCATACCAACCACTTGTTTCTGAAACAGGTTCTCCACTAATTAAAGCAAGACTTATTAAGCTTGAATCAACTTCACCATCTAATGATGATGCAAACTACAATCCAATTATAGTTCCAGCAAACATTACCATTACACCAAAAGATATTGTTGTTGATTTAATTGGAGCAAATAATAAGGTATATGACGGAACAACAACTGCTTTTGTAAATACAACAAATGTTACTTATAATACTTTAGCTGACTTATTAGATGTAAAAGTTACAAGAAATGGAGTTTTAGATGACTTATCAATAGACTTTTCACCACTTACTGCAAATTTTTCAGATGCAAACGCTGGAAATGGTAAGGTAGTTAATTTTAGTGGTACTCCATTAGAAACAGGAACAAGTTCACTAAACTATAATATTACATATAATTCAGCAACTACAGCAAATATAACACCAGCACCAATGCTTACAATGAAGTTAAAGGATGCTGTTACATTTGCTGACATCGATTATCCAACTAACTTTTCTAATGTAACTTCATTTGGAGATTTTGATTTTGTTGGATTTATTGGAACAGATGCAACAATATTTGGCAGTAATTTCGCAGCTGAAAATTTCATCTATGAATTAAAACAAGGAGGAGTTGCTGTTTTACCAACAAGTCCACAACCTGGAACATATGATGTTTTTGTAAATAAAGGTGGTATTACTTTAGCAAACGAGGATATTCTTGCTATATCAAATCCAATTAACCAAATAGTAATAAATAACTATGAAGGATTAAAATTCTTGAACAGTGATAGAACTCAAAATGTAAATGCTACTCTTGTTACCATTAATTTCCCTTCTCAAGATATTACTGTATATGGATCTAAATTAAAAGATATCTTTAATTCAACTACAGCTGGAGGAGTTCAAGTTATTGATGTAGCAGCAAATGCTGATCCTACAAAAATACATGCAATAACAACTTCTGGTCCAATTAACGGAACATTTAAATGGGTTTATCCAGACAGTATTCCAAATGTTGCATTAGCTCCAGGAGAATATGCAGATTATATATTCATTCCTGATGCAATTTATGCAGGAGCATATGGAGATACTATTAGAAGACTTCAACCAATATTATTAAGTAAAGCAGACTTAGATCCAACTTTAACAATAAGTGCTACTCCAGTAGTTTATGGAACAAAACTTGTTGATATACTTGGAACAACAATTACACCAGCACCAACTGGATATGATTATAGAATAGAATGGTTATACAATAATATTGATTCAAACTCATATCAACCACTTGTAGCAGAAACAGGTTCTCCATTAATTAAAGCAAGACTTATTAAGCTTGAATCTACTTTCCCATCAAATGATGATCTAAACTACAACCCTATTATTGTACCTGCAAATATCACTATTAATCAAAAGGATATTTATGTATCAAATTTTGATGCACTTAATAAAGTATATGATGGAACAACAACTGCTGTAGCAGTTGTATCAAATCCAAGATTTAACGGTGAAGTCAATTTATCAGATTTTATTGTTACAAGAAATGGAATTGTTGACGATTTAGCAATAGATGTTTCAACTCTATCTTTAAGTTTCCCAGATGCAAATGTAGGAAATAATAAAGTTATATCTCATACTACTACTCCAACAGCATCAGGAACAAGCTTACCTAACTACAATGTTATATATAATTTAGATATTTACGCTGACATAACACCAGCACCAATGCTTACAATGAAGTTAAAGGATGCTGTTACATTTCCTGATATAGATTATCCAATGAGTTTTATTTATGTGCCAACATTTAGTGATTTTGACTTCACTGGATTTATAGGAGCAGAAGCAACAACATTTGGAACAAATTTTGCTGCTGAAAATTTCACATATGAACTAAAACAAGCAGGAACAGTAGTTCCTTCTGTAAATCCACAGCCTGGAACATATGATGTTTTTGTAAATAAAGCAGGTATTACTTTAGCAAATAATGATATTTTAACATTATTAAATCCAACCAACCAAACAATTCTATCTAACTATCAAGGGATAACATTCTTAAGTAGTGATAGAGTTCAAACTGTAAATGCTACTCCAGTTACTATTGTTTTCCCTTCTCAAACTATTAATGAATACGGATGGACATTAAAAGAAATCTATAATTCAACATCAGTTGGTGGAGTTCAAATTATTGATGCAGCAGCAAATGTGGATCCTACAAAAATTCATGCAATAACAACTTCAGGGCCAATTAATGGTACATTTAGATGGGTTTATCCAGACAGTATTCCTAATGTTTCAACAACTCCAGGAGAATATGCAAATTATATATTCATTCCTGATGCAAGTTATGCAAATGCATATGGTGATACTATTAAAAGACTTCAACCAATATTATTAAATAAAGCTGATTTAGCAATAACAGTAGCTCCATCAACATCAACAATCTATGTTGGACAAACAGTTGGAGAAGCAACAATTACATCTCCTTCAGGAGAAGTTATACATAAAAATAAACTTAGCGTAGTATACAATACAACAACTAATCCATCAATAGGAAATTGGTCTTACCTTAATCCAACCGAAGTGATGACTGTAGCAGGTCCTTACTCTAAAGATGTTCAATTTACATTAACTGATCCTAATTTTTCAAGAAATTACGTATCCCCAGTTACATTAACTAATCTTGCTGTACAAGCAACAGCATCTGTTTCTGTTTCTCCAGTATCTAACAATGTTAATCCTGATGGAGTAAGATTTGAATTTGTTTATGGAACAACAATAGGCGCTGCAACAACAGCACCAATTATTGATCCTGTAACATTTATTTTACCTGGAAAAGATGGAGCATTTCCTGGATCTTTCTCATTTGTTACAGACGGAACTGGTACTACTCCAATTAATCCAACCACTATTCCTTATAGATCATTAGCAGCAGATACAACTCTTTGGGTTGTTTATACTCCTGCAGATCCTAGTTATGCACCAGATGTATTCCTTGCAAGAGTTAAGGTAAATCCAAAAGTATTAACTTATAATGTAGCTTCAACTAAGGTATATGATGGAAAAGCTAATATTAGAATTAATACTACAAATGCAGACTTAATTCCAGCAGGTCAAATAATTAACCATGGATCAGGTGATGATGATGTTACATTTGATTCTATAATTTTTGATTTAGATAGTAAGAATTATGAGACATATGATCAAACAAATATCCTTCCATCAACTGTATTAAGTTATCTAAATGGACCAGATGCTCACAATTATACTTTGGCTCCAATGCCAACTTCAGCTGCTATTTCAATTACAAAAGCAACTTTAATAGTTAAGATATCAAGTGATACTATCTCAATTAGAGAAACATTGCCTACATTCAGAGTTAATTGGTCTGGTTTTGTTAATAATGAAGATTTTTCAACAGCAATTACAGACAATGGACAACCACTATTTGTTGCTTATGGATTGAATCATCTAACAACAGGCGATTACGCTCCATCTGTAGGTTCTAATTGGATTCAAATTCCAACTGGAAAATATACTGCAATTAACAATAATTATACTATTACTAATCAATCTTATGTATTGCCTATTCTTGGAACAGAACTAACAGATGTTTTAACTGTTCTACCAGCACAAATAAAAATTATTGCACAAGATCGTCAAAGAGTTTATGGAGAAGTAACAAATCAACCTTATTTCGTTGATGAAGTAAATGAAGAACCAAATCCTCTATATTATGATTTTGATGTTTATGAATATAGATCAGCTACAGATTCAGTATTAATTTCTCAATCAGAAAAGCAAACAATGTTCCTACAAAACCCAACAATGTCTTGTGATTCTAATCAATATCGTCTTCAAGTTGGCTCTTATGTAATCAGCTTAGCTACAAATACACAATTAAAAAATAATAATGTTTATGAAATTATTGACCATGTTAATGGAGTTTTAACTGTTAATAAAGCTACTCCAAGAATAAATACTCTACCTACAACTTTAGCTACAGCATTTGGAACTAAACTTTCTGATATTACATTTGTTGGAGGCTCAGCAATTCATCCTGATTTTGCTTCTGCTTTATCAACAGCTGGACATTTTGAATGGGATATAGTAGATCCTAATATTGTTCCAATTGCAGGACAAGCAACCTACAGAGTGAAATATGTAGTTGATGACAGACATAATTATAATGATGCAATTATCAATAACCAATATAATGATAGTATTAATGGATATTATAACTGGACTCCAGTTGCAAGCGATCCATTAGCAGGAGCAAACTTTGAAGTTAGTGTAACAATTAATAAAGTTCAACCAGTTATTATTTGGCCAACAGCATCAATATTACATTATGGACAAACATTAGCAAATGCAACATTAAATAATGGTTCAACTTATAATCCAATTGATGTTAACCCTACATTTACTTGGACAGTTGCTGATCCATCTACAGTATATCCAGTAGCAGGAATGACAATGTATGAAGTATTATATACTCCATCAAATCCTAATTTCATTGGATTAGCTAATGAAATTCCAGTTTACACAAACAAAACAACACCTACATTATCAAGTGCTACTGTTGTTGCTAACTATTCTTATGGACAAACATTATCTGCAAATGCAATCACAGCTACATTCAAAAATGCATATAATGATGCAATTGTAAATGGAACTATCGATTGGGTTAATGGAACATTGACTCCAGTAGATGGAATGTCATACCCAGCAAGATTTACTCCAGCAGATCAAGCAAACTATAATACTTTATTAGTTAATGTTACAGTTCATGTTGATGCAGTAATTCCTAACATCGCATCTTTCCCAACAGCTTCAAGCTTAGTTTATGGACAAAAAATTGAAGATGCTACTATTTCAGGAGGTTTAGCTGTTAATCCTAACAATGTTTCAACTTCAATAAATGGAACATTTGAATGGTTAGCTCCAACAACCCTTGCAGTAACTGGAAATCATGCATATGCAATGCAATTTACTCCTTCTGATCTAACTAAATATATACCTGTAACAATAAATGTAAATATCTATACTCAAAAAGCAACACCAATTGTAGAAGTTGATCCTATAGCATCTGCAGTTTATGGATATACACTATCACAAAGACCAGTAGCTTTTAATTCAGCTGAAAATAATGTATCTCATATTAATGGAACAGAAGTTCTTTCAGTAGCAGGTGCAATTGATTGGAACACTCCAGCTGTAACACCAAAAGTAAATCAAGATACTTATTTAGCTACATTTACTCCAACTCAAACAGCAAACTACAATTCTGTTGTAATCCCAGTTAGTGTAATAACGACTCAAGCTACTCCAGTAATGAATACTTATACTGTTAATGCTTATAGTAATGGACAAAAACTAAATGCAAATTCAATTAATCTTTCTGCTATCCCTGCTTATAACACAGTAAATAATGCAGCAGTTGGTGGAGCTATTTCTTGGAATACTCCAGATATTACACCAGTTAATGGAAATACTTATATTGCAACATTTAGACCTAATGATGTAATAAATTATACTTCAGTAATAGAATCTATTCCAGTTGTTGTTAATGCCGCTTCTCCAGTAGTTTCATGGCCAGCAGTTTCAAGCTTAACTTATGGACAAGAAATTAATGATGTAATCCTAACAGGGGGTTCTGCAGTTAATCCAAACGATAATAGAATGGCAGTTGCAGGTAACTTTGTATGGCAAACACCAAATGCTGTACCAGTTGCAGGAACAGCTTCATATACATTGAGCTTCATCCCAACTGATATAACAATGTTAACTGTTTCAACAACAATTCAAATTACAACTATTAAAGCAACACCACAAGTTACTTTAGATACAGTAGCAACAGATACTTATGGAAAAACATTAGCAAACAGACCATTGTCTTACAACACTGCAAGCAATGTAGTTTCTCACAGAGCATCTGTAGCAACACTTCCAGTAGCAGGAACAATAGCATGGAACAACACCGCAATTATTCCAACAGTAGCAAATAATGTGTATAAAGAATGTACCAACAACCAAAGCAACACCAATAGTTGCAGCAACAGTTGCTCCATATAGCTATGGACAAGCATTACCAATCAATACACCAACATTAACATCAGCAGTTAATCCAGTAAACAATACACTTGTATTAGCAGGAGGACAAATAGTATGGAACTCAATTGATGAATTACCTTTAACAGGATTATACAGTGCAACATATTATCCATTAGATATAGATAATTATAACCCTGCACAAGTATCAATTTCTGTAACAGTAAATGCATCAGCACCAGTAGTTACATGGCCATCAGTTTCAAACTTAGTTTACGGACAAACTTTAACTGATGCAGATTTAACAAATGGTTCTGCAAAGAATGTTAATAATGAAGGTATAGTAGTAGCAGGACAATTTGTATGGTTAACTCCAACAACAGTTCCAGTAGCAGGTATAACACCAAACGTACTACAATTTATTCCATCAAATTCAAATCTATACACTACAGTTACAAATAATAACGTAAATGTATATACAGCAAAAGCAACACCACAAGTTACCTTAAATGCAGTAGCAACTTTCTCACAGAGCATCTGTAGAAACATTAGCAGTAGCAGGAACAGTAGCATGGAATAACTTAACAACAATACCAACAGTTGCAAATAATGATTACACAGCAACCTTTACTCCAACAGATAATACAAATTACAATACAGTAGTATTAGATGTTAACGTACCAACAACAAAAGCAACTCCAGTAATTAATGGTGCATCAGTTGCAGCTTATAGTTATGGACAAGCTTTACCAGCTCACACAATAAATGTAACAAGTGTTGTTAATCCAAATGACCCTAATCTTGTATTAGTTGGAGGAACAATGAATTGGAATTCAATTGATGTATTCCCAACAACAGGAACAAATACATATAAGGCTACTTATATACCAACTGTTTCAGATGTTGCAAATTACAACCCAGTTGAATTTAATGTAAATGTAACTGTTAATAAAGCAACTCCACAAGTAACTTGGCCTTCAACATCCGAAATTACTTACGGACAAACTTTATCACAAGTATACTTAATAGGTTCACCATATGCAGTAAATACAAATAATAACTCAGATGTACCAGGAACATTTGTTTGGGAAAGTCCAACAACTGTAACTCCAGCTAACCCAGCAACATCTTATAAATTAAGATTTATACCTACAGACTTAGTAAACTACTATACTGACAGTACAATGATTAATTTAGTTATTAATAAAGCAAATCCTATTGTAAATTGGGGAGATTTCACCACTATAACTTATGGAGAAGCACTTTCTGACATATCAATAACTAACCAATCTGCAGTTAATCCTATAACAGGACTAACAGTAAGTGGTAGCTTTGCTTGGACTGATTCATCAATTGAACCTAATGTAAATAATTCTGGTTATGTTAGAACATTTGTTCCAGTTGACGTGAACAACTATCTAACAGTAGAATCTTCACAACTACCTGTTGTAGTTAATAAAGCTAACCCTGTATTAACACAAACATCAAGTCCATACGTTATCACTTACGGACAAGTATTGCCAGCAATTACAGCAACAGCTGTTAACCCTAACAATAATGCTTCAGTAAATGGTAACTATGAATGGGATTATCCAGAAAATCATCAACCACAAGCAGGAACTGCATTACACCAAGTACATTTCATTCCTACAGGAATTGATGCTGAAAACTATAATATAGTACACAAAGCATTTAATGTACAAGTTAATAAAGCTAAACCTGTTTTAGTTGCACCAACAGCTTCTTCATTAGTATATGAACAAACATTAGCTGAATCTCTACTTACTGGAGGATCTGCAATGAATCCAAATAATAATGATGCAGTAGGAGGAACATTCCAATGGACAATACCAACAACAATACCAGATGCAGGCAACAACGCTTATCCAGTTGTATTTATACCACAAGATAAAAATAATTATGATAACTCTGACCCAATTAACGTTGTGGTTGAAGTAGCTAAAAAGCATATTGATATTGAAATTTACGACTTAGTACATATCTATGATGGCAAACAAAAAGAAGCTTCATTTAGAGATGCTGCAGGTAATGTAGATTTAACTGGAATGATAGATGCTAAATACTTCACAGGAAATACAAATGTTGCAATTAGCACATTAGCTCCAATAAATGAAGGATCTTATAAAGTGGTTGCTACAATTGTTCCAACTTCAAACTATGAAGGAACAGCAACTGCAATGTTAGTTATCAATAAGAATGTTGCAAATATGACTGACCCAGCAGAACAAGTAGAAATAGTAAATGCTATTGTTCCTGGAATGAATCAATATTTCAAGATTCGTGATTATGAACAAATGATGCCAATTAAGGTTAGAATGGTTAACGCAAATGGAAATCAAGTTTATGAATCAGATAACTATAAAAACAACTTCGATATGAGTAATCTTCCAATTGGTACTTATTTCTACGCAATAACATTTACTATAAATGGTACTGAGTATAATAAGACTGGTAGAGTAGAAGTAGTAGGAAAATAAATAATTTAATCATTTAAGCTATGAGTAACTCATTTGAGTTACTCGTAGTTAAATGAAAGATTAAAAAATTAATAATACGGACTAAATAAAAAAAATAGAGATGAAAAAAATTAATTTATTTATATTTCTAATAGTATCTTGTACCGCTGGACTATTTGCTCAGAGTGATTTTCAATACGCTCAAGTAGTAAATAATTTAGGTTGGATCAATCCATCTTATTATGGGATGAGTAGAGATATTACTGGAACGTTCATTTATGCGAATCGTTTAAATGGACAAATGAGCTCAGAAGCATTTGATGTTCACGGAGGGCTTCCATATCAAAAATTAGGATTTGGAGTTCAAGGTAATATTAATGATTTTGGTTTAAGAAAACAATCAATAGTAGGTGTTGATGCAAATGTTGACCTAAAAGTATCTTGTAATTCATACTTATTATTTGGTTTATTTGTTGGATACGATTTATGGAGATATTCAGGAGACGCTATCACAGACGTAGGTTTTGAAACAACAAACCCAAATGTATATATGCCAAATTATAATTCAACTAATTTGATGACATCATTTGGAGCAACATACGTTTATAAAGGTTTCCGTTTAGGATCTTCTTTCAGATATAATCTTCGTAATAGACAAAACATAGAAAACAAAAACCTATTAACCTATTATGGACATGCTGACTATGAATTCTTAGTTAATAAATTTGCAATTCGTCCAATGTTTATTTATATGTGGAACCAAGAATCAGGTTCAAACACAGACTTAGGACTAATGTTAGGATATAACAAAATTGCAAATCTTGGAGTATTGTATAGAGGAACAAATAAACTAAGTCCTAAATCATTTGCAGTTTTAGCTGACCTTACAATTGCTAAATCAGCAACTTTATTCTTTGACTATGAATTTGGATTATCTACATATTCAAACATCAGAACATCATGGGAACTTGGATTACGTTTTAATCTTAACAAAGCATTAAATAGAGAATCATTTGATAAGAGAGAAACAATGAGAAATTTTGCATGGTAATTTTATAACATTAAATACATAATAATATGAAAAAATATATTTTAATGGTATTTATGCTTGCTTTAGGACTATCTTCAATCTCTGTTGAAGCTCAAAAGAGACTTCCTGCAAAGAAAAGACAAGCCATAGAACAAACCATGTATCAAATGGATTATCCAAAAGCTCTGGAATCAGTAAATACAGAACTTCAAACATACCCAGAAGACTACGATTTAAATCTTTTCAAAGCCATCTGTTGCTCAGCAATAAAAGAAAATAATCAAGATGCAGTTGCTTCTTATGAAAAAGCAATATCATTTGCAAAAACAGGTTGCCAAAAGAATGAAGCAAGATACTACTTAGCTAAACATTATTGTGAATTGGGACAAAAGGAAAAAAGCCTTGAAGTAGCAAACACAATAAAAAGTGAAGGAAGCCTTGATGACTGTTCTTTAGAAATGGTTGAGAAATTATCTAAATCTGCTTGTATGACAAATTGCGATGAAGCAGCAACTCAAGCACAAATTGAAAAGCTTAAAAAAGAAGCTCAAGAAAAAGAAGAAGCTAATAAAAAGAAGATAAGTGAACTTAATAAGAAAGTATCCGATTTAGAACAAAAAGTAAAAGAAGCTCAAGCTGTAAAAGAAGATACTACTAAAAAGATTGCAGACCCTTCAAAGCCAATCTCTGCTGATGAAATTTACAAATTGCATTTTGCATTTAATAAATCAGTCTTAGACGCTGAATCAAAAGAAATATTAGATCGCTTTATTGTATTCCTAAAAGCAAATCCAAGCATGAAAGTAAAATGTATTGGTCACGCTGATATGATAGGAAAAGAAGAAGCTAATTATATTATCTCAAGAGAAAGAGCAATGAGTGCTAAGAACTATTTAACTTCAAGAGGAATTTCAAGTGATAGAATTCAAGTTTCTTATGAAGGAGATAAAAAACCAGAAGTAATTGATGAATTCTTAGTTAAGAAAAACCCTCAATTTAAAGTGGGAGATACCCTAAATAACAATTTCGTTAAAGGACTTACTGGAGCTAAAAAAGCAAGAGCAAATTATCTAAATAGAAGAGTTGAGTTGATAGCTATCAAGTAAGCTTAAAACTTAATAACCTATAACCAAAAGTCGCTTCAATTAATTTGAAGCGACTTTTTTTTGCACTCATTCCTCAAAAATATCCCATTTTAATTACATAAAAAATTAACTTTTAAAATCTTCATTTTCTTCATTTTAATACCACTTAATATATGTTTTATCCCTAATATTTTATGAATCTTATAATTTATAAAATGTGAAAATAATACCTATAAAATATATCTAAATTTTAACGAAATTTTAATGTCTAAAAACGTCATATAAAACCCATAAAATCAATAGTATAAAAAATAAATCCTTAATTTGATTCAGTATAATGCCATTATAAACTAAGTATAATGGCATTATATGAGATGTTTAATGGCATTATACTTGTGATATAATGCCATTATACTTACATTATAATGCCATTAAATGAGAATTAAACAAGATTTAACATTATTAAAATAGGATTTAGTTACATTAAATCAAGGAAAAAATAGTTTTTTGAGCGGTTTTCTCCTTTAAGAAAAGAAGTTAAAAAGACATTAGAGTATATTTCTAAATAATACTTCTTTGATAAAAAATAATATCCTTAAACCGCTAACTGATTGTTTCATATTGGAATATATTTGCTTAATTTTTTTATTATTATTTTTACTGTTATTTATAACCTATTAATGAAATTTATTTATTAATTTTGCAGATTAAATGACAATAGTGTCTTGTAATTTTTACAATATACACTCTGTTATTAATAAACTACGTTAAGCAGGTAAAATATACTTCCCAATTCTATAGAAAATTTCATATTTAATCCATAAACTTTTATATCAATTTTCTTAATTGGTTATAATGTGATTGCTTTTAACGCAGTGATTTTGATAAATAAAAATATGACAACTATTTAATAATAAATGAAATCGTTCAAATGTCTGTTAGTATTAATCTTTATACCAATGGTGATGTTTTCTAAAGACAGAGGTAATGTTTTCAGTAATGATATTGAACATTATTATTCAAATAATAATGAATTGACGAATATAACTTTCTCTAATGAAATTGGACCAAAGAAATTCAAGAAACCAAAGAGGAAAAAGAAGAAGAATAAAGATATAGGAAATGAAGTTAACGTAAAAAGAAGACCAGAATTATCCAAACGGTATTCTCCTAAACGAAAAAAGCCTAAGAAAATATCAAATACAATCTCATTAGCAGTTAAAACTAATTTAGTTTATGCTGCAGTTATAACCCCAAATATTGCATTGGAATTACCTGTCAAAAAAAAGTTTTCTATTGAACTGTCCTCAACCTACAATGCATGGGATATGAAGGGAAATGTTAAATGGAAGAACATGGTTGTTATGTCTGAAATTCGCTTTTGGCCCAAAAAGACAATGCAAGGGATGTTTTATGGACTCAATGTCAACTGGTCAAAATATAATATTGGAGGAATAATAATGCCATATTATGGAGATGCTCATTATTACAGATATGATGGATGGACAGCAGGAGTGGGAATTTCGGCAGGCTATATGTGGTATTGGTCAAGTCATTGGAGCTTTGAAGCAAACATTGGGATTGGAGTAAACTACACTTCCTACGACAAATACCTTCAACCAGTTTGTGGAGCCTATTGGGGCTCTTTTAAAAATATTCTAATAATGCCAACAAAAATTGGCTTAAGCTTTGTGTATAAATTCAATTAATATGAGAAGACGCTTGCTATACATATTATTATTGATAATACCATTGCTTAGTGGATGCATAAGTGACGATTGCACAGATTGTGCAGATATGGCTTATGACACAAGAGTTAAATTAAAAATATCGTGGCCCAAAAGTTTATCTTCCAACACCTCAAAATCAGGTGATGATGATATCTATATTAATAACTTCACCCTCTTTGTCTTTAATGGTGATGGAACATTAAATACAGTAAAAAAAGTTAATAACCCATCAGGAACAGGAACAATAACATTTACCACTTCAGTAAATATGAATATTACCTCAACAGCAACATATATCTATGCAATTGCAAACTGCGATGACCTCTTATCCTCTTCTCCAACATCATCAATAGCAAGGCAGGTAAATTTGAATATTAATAATCTTAAATCATATTTCGACAGCACTTTAGCTGTTGGAATCGATAGCATATCTGATGGCAGTAAAATAGTCCTGACAGGCTACACTAATTCCATAACTCAGCATGGCTCCGACCCATATCAATATGAAGCAACTGTTTACCTTAAACCAATAGTTTCAAAATTTGATATTAAAGTTTCCTCTTCAGCACCTGCTGACTATATTAATTGTATTCAGAATATTGAAGTATTTGTTCTTAACTCACGCTCTAAGGCAAAACTATTCTCTCCCAATACCAATTACCCATATCTTCATGGCAACTATGAAGCATTTTGGAGTCCTTATCCTTATGTAAACTTTGGATTTAGAGATACAAATAATCAAAATTCTAAATTACTAAAACGAATATATACTCAAGGAACTTCAACTTTTCCCCCACAAGAAGTAACCATATATTCTCCCGAAAACGACACAATATCAACCTTAGGCAGTCAGCATAAAACATTAATTGTTTTGAAAGTCAAATATAAGATGAGAACCATTGAAGGAACAGATGAAGAGTTTACCCGATTCCTTACCGTACCGCTGAGACCAGATGGCTTAACCCTTTCCAATAAAAGAGGAACAAAATATACAATTAACTACACACTTTCAGGCAAATACTTTGGATCAATGTCTCCACTTTCTTCCCTAATGCAGCCCTATTCTCCCTTACCTTCCAAAACAACAAAGAATTTAATATATGTTGAGCCTGAAGACTATTCAAAGGTAATAAGTAGCCAGTGGAATAAATAAAATATAATATAAACGAATAATTAAAGAGCATGAAACAAAAAAACAAAGAAACAATATTATTAATCAAAACAATTTAAAAATTTATTAAGAAAAACAAATCAAAAATTTATTAATTTAAAATTTTATCAAATGAAAAAAATCAAACAATTCAGCTTAAAAGCAATGCTTTTAACAATCGTAGCCGTCCTAACCATAGGATTTACCGGCTGTTCAGACGAACTATCAGGAGACCAAACAAAAGGTAAACCTGGGTATTTGACCGTTAATGTAAAAACACTAAAAACAAGAGCATCTAAAACTCCCGGAGCTGTTACTGCAGATTATGAACTAATGAAAGACTTAAATGTCTTTATTTTTGACGGAACTGCTGCAAATAATAAATTGCAACAAAAATATGTATCAGGAACTTTAGTGTCTCCATACGATATTAGTATGCAAGTAGGAACACTTCCTGGTACAGCAAAAGTAGTAGTTGTAGCTAATTATGGAAGTGCTATTACTGGAGTAAATACTTATGCTGAACTTGTTGCAAAGGAAATAGAAACAGTAAGAGATTTTTCTACACTTGGTTTACATATGACTGGTGAAGCAAACATTTCTGGAACTGGTACTTATGAATCTTATGTTAATGTAGCTCCAGTTGAATCAAAAATAACAGTTAATTGGACTTTAGCTCAAGATGCAGCTAATTATGTTGTTACTGGTGTTTATGTTGTTAATGCAATTAATAAAACAACATTACCTATCATTAGACAAAGAACTTATGTGACAGATTGGACAGCTGCTGCATCAGATATCGCTATAAGCTCTATGATTTCTGCTGGAACAAGAACAGCTTCATGTGGATTGACTCCTGTAACAGGTCGTGATTATAATTTCTATACTGGAATGACAGATCTATCAGCTACATCTGATACTTATTTAAAAGATTTATGTAATTCCTTTACATCAAATGTAGATTCTACTTATATGACTACTGATGCTGACTCACTTAATGGTGTTATAGGTCTTCATTATTATGTTGGAGAAAACTATCATGCAAATCTACCAGCAGCAAACGGGGGAAACTTTATAACTAATGCTTCAGCTAATGCAAACACAATAGTTGTCGTTAGAGTTACACCAAAATCTGATGCTCCTACATATATAAAACAAATGGGACATAAATATTATACTTATGACTTTAGTAAAAATAGTTCTCTTTTGAATGCAGTTACAGCAAGTATAACAGAAGGTTTTTCAGTTAGAAGAAAAACTAATTATAAATTAAATTTTGCGTTAACTTCTATAGGTGCTTCTAACCCTTTTGTTAAACTAAATACTTTAACAGTTCATGTTACTGCAGAAGGATGGAATGACGGAGGTAATGTTCCTTTCTAAATCTAACATCTAATAATTAAATAATGGAGAGTGCTCTTGGGTGCTCTTCATTATTTTGATTATTAAAATAAAAATTAACCATTTATCATTAATCATTAACTCGAAAGTATGAATAAATTTTTATACATATTAATACTAATTGCTGCGTTATTCGTTGGTGGTTGTTCAACCATTGAAGATGACTTAGACGATTGTATTCAGATGAGAGTTTATATTGATTTCGATGACCCTGATGATGTTGAGTGGGGAAATTATTATGGAATAAAAACTTTGGACAATAGTCCTAAGGATGTAAAACTATATATTTCGGACAAAAACAATAATCTTCTTGGAGTACACTATCTAAAAACACAAAAAGTATATGAACTCCCATATAAACAATATGACTCTGTTTATTATATAGCAGTTGTTTCCAATTATATCTCAGACGATATATTCCCAAATTTTCATATAGGAGAAAAAATAACCAGTCCGGAGAAAGCAAACATACCATTTATTTCTCTTAAAGACGACTTTTCCTATTATGATATTAACAATATCTCTCGATCACCACACGATTTCCAAATGAAATTTGGATTTATTCCAACAATAAGAAAAGATAATGAAATGGCTCCACACTACATTTATGTTGAAAGAAAGGTTGGAGCAATTAGATGTATTATTATTGGACTGAATGCATTTCTGAATAAAGAAAATGCAGAAATTGCACAAAAAGACTCTCCTTATGCCATCATATTTGGAGAAACACCAAAAGATATAGGCTTTGATGGACGATTTATAGAAAACTGGACAAACTACAAACTCCCAATAATATCTGAAATAAACGATACAATCACAACACAATTTGTTAACACATTTCCTACCCTAAGCGAAAGAGCCAGTGAAATAAAAATATTTAAACATAACTACCAGGTAGTAAAGAAAAATGGGGCAAAGAATAATGCTGTTGTTAGAGCAGGAAAACCAACAACAGTGATTATTAATTTTAATGAAACCACACCTCCTGGTGAAGGAGGAATGGGAGTTTCCACCGACAAATGGGACTCCGTTATTGTAAATGCTAACTTTTAGCACACATAAATAAGAAAATAAGTAATATCAATATATAATAATGAGGAAATCACTAATTCCACTAATTATTACCTTTCTACTAATGATAAGTAATAATACCTTCGCACAAACATTTAGCGGAGGTTATGGTACTATTGATCGTCCTTATATAATAAGTAATGCTAATGATTTTAATGAGCTTGCAGAATTTGTAAATGATTATAGGTATAGTTTTAGTGGAGATTATTTTATCATGACTGACGATATAAGTATGTCAAGATTTTTTAATCCAATTGGAACTTCTCGAAATAGAAGTTTTCGAGGAAATTTTAATGGTCAAGGTCATATTATTTCAAACTTTAATGTATCAGGAATAACATATATTGGATTATTTGGTTATATTCGTGATGCAACAATTGAAAATATAGGAATAGGAAGTGGGTGTAATATAACTTCAGCTAATGGTGGTTACACAGGAGCATTGGTTGGATATGCAGAAACTTCAGAAATAAATAATTGTTACTCCTCTGCTAATATGTCAGGAAATACTAATTGTAGATTAGGAGGATTAATAGGTAATGCAAATGGATGTACAATTAATAATTGTTATTATTCAGGGGGTAATATTAATTATTCAGGTTCAAATGGATACTATGGAGGTTTAATTGGATATATTGAAGGGAGCTGTAATATATCAAATTCTTATTCAGCTCCTTCAAATTTTCCAAATCAGCCTAGTAGGACTGGTCCTTTATATGGGCGTTGTAATTCTAATTGCTTCACAAATTCTTATTATTTAACTGGATGGAATACTCAAACATATGGAACTCCAAAGACTGCTGCCCAAATGCAAGAACTACAATTTGCTATTGATTTGAATGTTTCTTGTCAAAATCATAATTGGAAACATGATAATGTTACTCCATTAGTAAATGGAGGTTTCCCTATACTTTATTGGCAAGTAGGAGGCTCTGCTCTTCCTGCTTGTTTCGATGGGAGTGGAACAGAACTAGATCCTTTTAGAATTAGGTATGTAAAAGATCTAATTAAGCTTTCAAATTTTGTTGATGACGGTTCAACATTTTCAGGACAATATTTTTTAGTAGAGAATAATATAAGCTTTTTTACTAATCCTAACGATGATAGCTCGCAATACTTTAATCCAATAGGTAATTCTACAAATAGTTTTAGTGGAATTTTTAATGGAGGAGGACATATAATATCAGATCTTTCAATTTATTCAGGAACTTATGTTGGTTTATTTGGATATATTTCAGGAGCAACAATTGAAAACTTGGGTATTGATGAAAACTGCTCCTTTGTATCTAATTATAAAGTAGGTGGTCTTATAGGATATGCTTCCGGTTCATCAATAAATAAATGCTATTCTTTAGCATCAGTAACTCTTAATTATTCATCTAGCTATACTTGGTTAGATGCTGGGGGGTTAATTGGAAATGCAAACAACTGTATAATTAATAATTGCTTTGCAAGATCAAATGTGATTAAAGGAACAGGGAGGAGTAGTGATTTTAATAGAAATGCTTATTTTGGAGGATTAATTAGTGGTCTTGAAAATAATTCTGTTTTACGTAATAGCTATTCAGCTCCACAATCATTGCCAAGTGTTGGTTTAGGTAGAGGTTCATTAGTAGGTTTTAAAAGTATTAGTTCAAGTCAAACTCCTATCTCCTATATTTATGATTCTTATTTTTTAAATATAGCATCAGAAAATATAACTTATGGTATTCCAAAATCTTCTAATGAAATGCAATCAGGTTGTTTTGTTGTTACATTAAATAATGGTCAAGATCCTATAGTATGGTTTAAGGCAAAAAGTCAAGTTAATTTGGGCTATCCTGTCTTATCTTGGCAAAAGCTTAGTAATGGTACTACTCCTGCTGGTTTTGAAGGAAATTGTTTAGGTTATAATACACCATTTGTAGGTTCTAACTCTTCTCCTTACAAAATTAGATATGTAAAAGATTTAATTTATATATCTAATATGGTTGCTAATGATACAACCTATAATGAAAATGGAGTAAAAAAGTTTTTCCAGATGCAAAACGATATTAACTTTAATAATGGAGTTATTGATAGTTCAAGTTTATATAATCCAATTGGTATTTTTTTTAATAATAAACCATTTAGTGGCAATTTTAGTGGATACAGTGATTTGAATTTAGATAGATATGCTATTGCAAATTATAGTTTTTCAAATTCTACAAAAGATAATATAGGTTTATTTGGATATACAAGGGATGCAACAATAAAAGGATTAGGTATTAGCAATGTAAATATATCGGCAAGAAATAACATTGGAGGTTTAGTTGCTATTACGAATAATACCACAATAGATTCGTGTTTTGTGTATGGATATATTAATGGAGTAAAGAATGTTGGAGGATTAGTTGGGCTTGATACAGTTGCGTCTACTATTAATCTTTCTTTTACAAATACCACAATTGATGCTCAAACTAATGTTGGAGGAATTGTGGGAAATTATAAAGGGACAATTCGTAATTCCTATTCTAATTCAGAAATTTATTCTTCAATTGCTCCAAATAGTTACGTTGGAGGAATTATAGGTCTTGCTAGTGCTACACCTACTCTTAATAGAGTTTATTCAGTATGCAAGATTATTCGTAATGGAACAAATACTAATTTTGGAAAAATAATAGGAAATAATATAGGAAATAATACATTTTGTTATTCTCGTGATAGTGTATTTGTTAATTGTCGTAATGGAATAGGATATAACGGAACCCAACAAACAAATACACAATTAAGAGGTTCTGTCTTTGTTAATTCAACCTTAGGTCCTACATATTGGAGAGAAGATTATAGTCCTGAAAGAATTAATGATGGTTATCCAATTTTCAAATATCAGTTAGAGGCAAAGAAAGCAGTTGCTAATGGACCTTGGCAAGCTCCAAGTAATTGGGGCGGGAATTTGCCTAAAGCTTCTCAGGTAGTAATAATTCCAAATGGAAAACAAATAAAGATTGTTAATGGCTCTGCCCCTATGTCTGCTTATGTTAAAATAGAAAATGGAGGAGAATTAAATAATACTACTAATATTAATTTATTTGGGGAATATAATAGAGAACTTTATGCTGGGAAATGGAATTTGATTGGTCTTTCAACCTATACCCCTATTCTTTCCTGCCTTTATAATTATGCTGATAGCATTTTCTTTACAACCTTTGTAAAGAGATTTGATTATACAAAGAATAATTGGTCAACAATAACAACACAAGATATAAACACTCAATTTAATTTTGGAGAAGGAATTTTGGTTATGCCTAACTATTCTTTGGATGCTCGTTTGATAATAAAATCAAGAATTGTTTCTAAAGGGGTTTTATTTAATGACAATACTTTATCTTATACTTTTAATAATACTTCTCCTGCAATAAATAAATTTGTTTCCTTAGCAAATAACTATCCAGCAAGTTTAGATACTACTTTATTGATTAATAATAATTCTCCTTTAATTCAAGGAAGATTGATATATGTTTATGATGCAGATAATGGAAAATGGAATAATAATTGGCAATCTACAAATCGTGTTACTTCAATAAAACCAAGTGAAGGCTTCTTTATCGGTAGTGCAAGTGGAACATTTAATTTTAATAAATCCCAAATAAGAAATACTTCTGGAGCAAAGAATTTGATTAAAAGTGATTTGATTTATGTTAATGCTATTGCTAATGATAATGTAAGAGAATCATTTCTTGAGTTTAATGAAGAAGCTGATAATGCATTTGATTTTGAAGATGGATTTATGTTATTTGGTTCAAATTATAGTTCTGTTGAGCCTTATTTTACAATTCCAACTCCTGAAATAAATGATTCAACATTGTATTTAATCAAAGATGCTTTTTCATCCTTACCATATACTACTGAATTGGATTTAAGAAGTCAGAAAAATAATGAGGTTAGTCTTAATTTCTCAAATATTCCTTCCAATATCCATGTATATTTACTTGATAGTTTATTAAGTCATGCTCAATATCTAAACGAAGAACCAGATTATAATCTTCAAGTGAATGCTGGGGATAATTCAAAAAGGTTATATGTTTTGTTTAGTTATTATAAAGAAGATATTAATGAGTTTTTCAAACCTGAGCCTGGTGAAACAATAAAGATTTGGAATTATGATAATACCCTGAATATTGAGGGTAAAGATTTAATTAGATACGAACTTTTCGATATTCTTGGAAATAAACTTTTGGAAGAAGAAATTCAAGATGATAAATTTAATACTCAATTAAATTTAGTTAGTGGAATATATATTGTTAGAGCTTATTCCAATACAAGTTCACAAGTCAAAAAAATCAGCATTAGCAGTAAATAGTATAAATCAAAGTCTTTTTTTGAATTAATTGTCTAAAAAACAAAAAGAATAGTTTTCTTATTGTAATTTTGCATTAAATTATTTGTTTTGGGTATTAATTAAATCAGATTTTAATTTATGAACAAGGAAGAATTGGCTCAATATACTGCAAGCGAAGAAGATTATTCTTCATTTTTATTTCAAAAAAGACATTCTTGGGAGGTTAAGGTTGGTAATATTGGCATTGGAGGAAATAATCCAATCCGTATTCAATCTATGACCAATACTAACACAATGAATACAATGGATACTGTCAATCAAACTTTAAGATTGGTTGATGCTGGTTGTGAGTTGGTGAGAATTACTGCCCAAGATGTTAAGGCTGCTCAAAACTTATATGAGATTAGAAATGAACTTGAGAAAAGAAATTGTTTTGTTCCTCTAATAGCTGATATCCATTTCAATCCCAAAGCTGCTGAAGTTGCGGCAACCATTGTTCAAAAAGTAAGAATAAATCCAGGCAATTATTTTGAAAGAAATTCAAGCAATTTCCCATTAACCGATAAGGAATATAATGATGAGTTGGAAAAGATAAAAGAAAGATTATTCCCTCTTATTGAAATTTGCAAGAAACATAATACTGCAATTAGAGTTGGAACAAATCATGGCTCTCTTTCCCAAAGGATAGTTATGAAATATGGCAACACTCCTTTTGCTATGGCAGTTTCAGCATTGGAATTTGCAAGGATAATACATTCAATGGATTTTGACTCTTTAGTTTTATCTCAAAAAGCTTCAAATGTTAAGGTTATGGTTTCATCAGTTCGTTTGATGAAAGAGATGCTGGACAAAGAAGGATTGCTTTATCCAATTCATCTTGGAGTAACAGAAGCAGGTAGTGGAGAAGATGGAAAGATAAAATCAGCAGTAGGAATTGGAACTCTTTTGTCTTTAGGAATAGGAGATACAATTAGAGTTTCCTTAACCGAAAAACCAGAAGCAGAAATTCCTGTTGCAAAAGATATACTTCAAGCCTCTGGAGATAGAATATATAAGGCAGAATTTGTTTCTTGCCCAACTTGTGGAAGAACAAGCTACGATTTGGAATCTGTTTTAACAAAGGTTAAAGAAAGATGCAATCATTTGGTTGGAGTTAAAATTGGAGTAATGGGTTGCATTGTAAATGGACCTGGTGAAATGGCTGATGCAGATTATGGATATGTTGGTTCAGGAAATAAGAAAGTAAATCTTTACAGAGGAAAAGAATCAGTATTTCAAAATGTTGATGAAGAATCAGCAATTGAAAAGCTAATAGATATGATTAAAGAAGACGGACGTTGGATTGAAAAATAGGTGTCTTTAATCAAGTATCTTTGAGTTCTTGATAATTATCTCTTTGTAATTTGTTTTTATTCTTCTTCTCTAAGGAGTTTTGCTCTATCAATATTAGTAGGTCCAAGTTCTTGACCAAAGAGGATTAATACATTATTTCCTTTATCTATTCTAAGAGTTTGCTTTTTATGGAATATAAATGCTAAGAAGTTGAAAATTTTCTTTTACTTTGCAGTACAATAATATTTGGAAGAAAATAAATAAAATAGTGATAATATAATTATACACTGTATCTTTACTTTGGAATTTAAGAAATTATGAATTGTATATTTTGTCAACAAGACTCAAGTAATTCAAAGAGTATTGAGCATATTATTCCTGAGTCATTAGGAAATAAACACCATATTCTTTGGAAAGGTGCTGTTTGTGATAAATGTAATAATTATTTTGCTACAAAAATAGAGAAAGAATTATTAGAGCAACCATATTTTGTTAGTACTAGACAACGTAATTATATTAAATCAAAGAAAGATAAATTAGTAAAAGATAAAATTGTTTTTGCTCATCCACAAGGAGGTACAAAGGTAGAAGCATCTATAAATGCAGTATTTGAAGAAGGGAAAAGTATTTTGCAAATGCAATTTGAAAATGATGAGCTTTTTGATAAGATGTTGAAAGGAGAAGTTCCTGAAATATATATGCCATATATCCCTATGCTGGAACCTAATAATTATTTAATGTCTCGTTTTTTAACAAAATGTGCATTGGAGTTTTTTACATTTATAATGGGTAAAGATAATTTTCTAAGATTTTCATCAGAAGTTATAGAAGATAAACAATTTGATCCAATAAGAACATATGCTAGATATGGTGAACGTTGTAATTTTTGGCCATATAGTCAGCGAAGAATCTATAGTGAAGGATCTCTATTTGTGGATTTAAAAAATAGGAAAAAACATATATATCAAATTATTAATGAAATGGATTTTTTATCTATTGAAATTAAAAGAGAGAAAGAAGGAGAAAATGAGATAATATTAGGTGAAATATATTTTGTAATGGCAATTATGGGAATAGAGTATGCAATAAATCTTGCTGGACCTAATATCGAAGGATATTATGAATGGCTTAAAACTCATAATAATATTTCTCCTTTAAGAAAAGAAACAGAGCATCAATTGGACTTTAATTTTCCTGATTTAAATCCATTCATTAAAATGACAGAATAATGCAAGTTGAATTTATAAATCATAATAGCTGTTATTTTCAAGATGTAATAAATCTAGGGAAAAAACATTCTTCAACTTTAGGATTTATGCCTGAAGGTGGATTTATAGATCATGCTCAAAAGAAACATATTATTATTGCTCATAATGGAAATGAGTTAATGGGATATCTGATGTTTCGAACTGTTAACCGCTCTTTTAAAATTAGTATTGTCCATTTATGTGTAGATGAAGCTTATCGAGGTCAAAACATTACTACAAATTTATTAAATGCGCTTAGAGAAGAATATGAAAAAATATATTCTGGTATATCATTAAGTTGTAGAGATGATTATAAAGAAGCGTCAAAAGTATGGGAGAGATATGGATTTGTATGTAAAAAAAGAGTTAGAAGTCGGAGTATAGATGAACATTATTTAAAAAAATGGTGGTATGATTTTAATGTCCCAGACTTATTTACATCCATACCAAACTTCTCAACTAAAATTAAAGCATTGTTAGATGCAAATATAATAATTAAACTTAGAGATAATAAACAAGACTTTGACCCTTCACAAGACCCTCGTCCCCTTCTTGCGGACTGGCTTATAGATGAAGTTGATTATTACTATGCTCCTGAATTATTTAATGAAATGACTAGGGATAGAGATAATGAAAGAGTTTTAAAAACAAAATTATTCTTAGATAATTTCACAGAGGCAAAATTTAATGTGGAAAGAAGTAAAAGCATTTCAATACAGTTAAAAACAATTCTTAATGGAGACTCTGAGAATGATATATCTGATAGAAGGCAATTAGCATCATGTATTGTTTCTGACTCATCATATTTTATTACTCTTGATAAAGAATTTTTAGAAAATAGAGAAGAGATAGAAGAAACTTTTGATGTACAAATATTTACTCCACAAGAATTTATTTTGGAAATAGATCAACTAATTAATAAAGAAGAATATTTACCATCTAAATTATTAGGTGTTTCTTTTCATTCTGTTTCAAAAGTACCTAATGTAGAATTAAATAATTATATAGATGAGTTTTTAATAAAGACAAAATCAGAAAAAAAGATAACATTTAAAGCCAAAGTTTATGACTTAGCTTCTAAAATAAACACTTCTAAAATAAAGGTAATAAAATCTAAAGATACAGAGATTGCTTTCTATGGATATGAATACAATAAACAATCAATAATAGTACATTTTATAAGATTGCTAGATGTAGAATATCAACAAACAATATTTATGCAATTAATATCTGACTTTATTGGAAAAGCTATCAATAAAGAATTGTCAGAAATAAAGATATGTGAGGAGTATTTATCAGATAATCAAAATAATATTTTATCAAAATTAGGATTTCATTTAGAAGAAAAGATTTGGAAAAAAGATGTAATCAATAAAATGATAGAAAGTTCTGATTTGCAACAAATAAATAAACATTTTGATATAGATTATTTAAATAAAGGGAATACAGATGAAACTATTTATAAAGAAATCCTAATAAATATTGAACGACAATATTTCCCATTAAAAATTAAAGATTTAGATATTCCATGTTATATAATTCCAATTAAGCCTTATTGGGCTAGTGAGTTATTTGATTATTATATTTCTGGAGAAACATTATTTGGAGCAAAACCTAATAAAATATGGAATATAGAGAATGTTTATTATAGAAGTGTTAAACCAATAAAAGAGGATTCTCCTGCTAGAATTCTTTGGTATGTTAGTTATGATAGTAAATCGCCAAGGAGTAAAGCAATAGTTGCTTCTTCATATTTAGATGAAGTAATGACAGATAAACCAAAAATATTATTTCAAAAAAATAAACATTATGGTATTTATGAGTGGAAAAATATTTATGAATTGTGTAAACATAATATAGATAATGATATTAGAGCATTGCGTTTTAGTGGGACGGAAGTATTTAAAAATCACGTTCCATTGGATTTAATTGATAAGATATTAATTTCTAATGGAAGAAAAGCAAATACATTTGCTTCTCCTGTTAAAATTAATAATATAATTTATAATCAGATTTATAAGATAGGAAGTGGGAAAAATAAATAATATAAAAAAGTATCTATTTATATCGGTTAAACCAGAGTTTGCAAAGAAATTGGTCGATAAAGAGAAAAATATAGAATTAAGGAAATTAAAGCCTCATGTTAAGGAGGGTGATTATGTAATTATTTATGCTTCTGCACCTATCAAATGCGTTATTGGATTTGGAGTAATTAAAAGAATAATTGAAACAACGCCTATTAAAATGTGGAATAATTATTCTGCTTTATTAGGAATTGATAAATTAAGATTTGATAGTTATTACAAGGATAAAGATAAAGCTATTGGAATAGAAATAGAAAATATAAAATTAGTACCTTATATACATCTTAATGATTTAAGACAAATTGATGCAAATTTTCATCCTCCTCAAACTTATAGATATGTTTCTAATGCAGATATTTGTAGAACGATATTAGAATTTATTAAAAGAATTTAGTGTGTTAAAAATACCTTTGCTTTTCTCATAATGTAAAAAAGAAATTTATTATTTAATTAGATTATCTCTGTCCAATTCAACAACTCCAAGTTCTTGACCGAAGAGAATTAATACATTATTTACTTTATCCATTCTAAGGGTTTGCTTTCCTTGTTCCAATTCTCTTATAAATCGTAATCCAACTCCTGATTTCTCAGATAGTTCTATTTGTGTTAAACCTGCTTCTTTCCTCTTTTGTTTAACAAATTCTTGTAAAGATTGTTTCTTCATATTATACCTTTTAGGGTATAAACTAATAATAAATCAATGCTTTTATACCCTATCGGGTGCAAATATATAAATAATAATTCTAATTATACCTTATTGGGTATAATTTTTTGTTTTTTATTGCCTTAATAGATAGATATTTTTTTATTGTCATTATCTAATAATATAGTAATTTTGCTTTTTATGAAAAGAAGTAAGTTTATTTTCTTTTGGACTCTGATTTTTTTATTAGCCATTGAGAATGTTTTTTCTCAAGACTTGAAATCTATTCTCACAATCAATAATGCAATTCCTTCTTATAAGTTAAAAAAGGAAAGGAAATTGGAAGTTGTAGATCATAAATACTATAAATTGGGTTATTCTGAAAAACATGAAGTGGCTGGATGGGTAGCTTATTTGCTTACTAAGGATATGGTTATAAATCAAAAATCTGGAAGAAAGAACAGGTTTAAGGAAGATAAAAAAGTTTCCACTGGTTCAGCTTCAGTTAGTGATTATAAGTATTCAGGCTATGATAAAGGACATATTTGTCCAAATGCAGATATGAGTTTTTCGCAAGAGGCTCAAGACTTAACTTTTCTAATGAGTAATATAGCACCTCAAATACATTCTTTTAATTCAGGGAAATGGAAGGAGCTGGAAACAAAGGTAAGAGAATGGGCAATAGAGAACGATAGCATTATAATTATTTCAGGAGCTTTGTTTGATTCAATTATAACTACAATTGGAAAGAAAAATAAAGTATCCGTTCCATATAGATTTTATAAAGTGATTATAGATATTTCCTATCCAAGCTATAAAGCCATTGGTTTTGTTATGGAAAATAAAAAGCTAAATGAAGACTTATATAATTATAGTATGAGTTTAAGCGATTTGGAAACTTTTACAGGAATGATATTCTTTTCTGACTTCAACCAAAAAGAGTCAATAAAGAACTTAAAGTATAATTGCAGTATTAGGGATTGGGAACGAAAAAACCTAAAGCAAAAGAATAAAACAAAGAAATGAAAATAAATAAAGAAATAAAGCATCTCAAAGAGGGTTTTAAAGGAGATTTACTTTTTGATGAACTGTCTAAAATTGTTTATTCAACCGATGCATCTGCATACAGAGAAATTCCTTTTGGTGTAGCTCTACCCAAAAATAAAGAAGACATTAGAGAATTAATTGCTTTTGCCACTCAAAACAAAATAAGTTTAATTCCAAGAGGAGCTGGAACTTCACTCGCAGGTCAGGTTGTTGGGAATGGTCTTGTGGTTGATGTTTCAAGATATATGAAACAAATTCATGAATTAAACATCGAAGAAAGATGGGTTAGGGTTGAGCCAGGTGTTGTTTTGGATGAGTTGAATAACTTTTTAAAATCTTATAATCTATTCTTTGCTCCTGAAACTTCAACATCCAATCGTTGTACAATTGGTGGAATGGTAGGAAATAACAGCTGTGGTTCTCATTCTTTGGTTTATGGTTCAACTCGCGACCATCTTTTGGAGGTAAAGGCTATTCTTGCTAATAATAAAGAAGTAACATTTAAAAAACTTACCAAAGAAGAATTTGAAGAAAAGACAAAACTTCAAAGTTTTGAAGGAGAAATATACAGACACCTTAAAGAAAGATATTCTGATAAAGAAATTCAAAGCAAGATTGTAGATGCTTTCCCTGAAAAGGAAATACGAAGAAGAAATAATGGATATGCTTTAGACGAGATATTTGATAATAATGTTTTCAATCCAGAGAGCAATAAGGAATTTAATCTTTCAAAACTTTTTGCAGCATCTGAAGGTACTTTGGGATTTGGAATAGAGTTCAAGCTCAATCTTATGTCACTTCCACCAAAGAATAAGGCTTTAATTTGTGCTCATTTCAATTCTTTGGAGGATAGTTTTGATGGTAATTTAATTGCATTAAGCCTTAATCCTGTTGCAGTTGAATTAATGGATAATAATATTTTGACTTCTGCAAGCAGGAATATTCAGCAAAGAAAGAACATGTTCTTTGTTGAAGGAAATCCTGAAGCAATACTTATAATTGAACTTGCTGAAGAAACTCCTGAGCAATTGGAAGAGAAAACAATTAAAATAATTGATTCCCTAAAAAAAGAAAACAAAGGCTATGCTTTCACTGTTGTTAAGGGAAATGATATGGCTAAGGTTTGGGCTTTGCGTAAGGCAGGACTTGGACTTTTAACAAATATTCCAGGAAGTTCAAAACCAGTTTCAGTTATTGAAGACACTTCTGTTTCTCCTTCCAAACTTAGTGCCTATATTAAGGAGTTTAAGCAAATCCTTCAAAAATATAATCTATCTTGTGTTTATCATGCTCATATTGCAACTGGAGAACTTCATTTGCGCCCTGTTTTAGACCTTAAAAACAAAGAAGATGTTGCTCTTTTCAGAAAAGTGAGTGTTGATGTTGCTAATTTGGTTAAAAAGTATAGAGGTAGTCTTAGTGGAGAACATGGAGATGGACGTTTAAGAGGAGAGTTTATCCCTATAATGTATGGAGGAGAGATTTATTCCCTAATGAAAGAATTGAAACAGGTTTGGGATAAGGATAATATCTTTAATAAAGGAAAGATAATCGACACTCCTCCAATGGATACTTCTTTAAGATATTCTCAATCTTTTGAAGAAAACAACAAGAAAAGAATTGACCTGAACAATATTCCAACCTACTACGATTTTTCTCAGCAGAAGGGATTGCTTTCAGCTGTAGAACAATGTAATGGAAGTGCAGATTGCAGAAAGAGTGTAGAGTTCTTAAATACAATGTGTCCTTCCTATCGAGCAACAAATGATGAACGCTTTACACCAAGAGCCAGAGCAAACGCATTAAGAGAATACTACACTAATCCAAAGAATAATAATCCTTTTGATAATAAAGAACTGTACTGGATATTGGATAACTGCCTTAGCTGCAAGGGATGTAAGAATGAATGTCCTTCAAATGTTGATATAGCAAAACTGAAATCGGAATTCCTACAACACTACTACGATGTTAATGGATTGCCATTAAGAATAATACTAATCAATTATCTTACCACATTCCAAAGAATGGGTTCAATGTTTCCAGCCCTTTACAATTGGGTTATTACTAATAAGTGGACTTCTTCCAGAATTAAATATATATTGAAATTCTCTCAAAGACGTTCATTGCCAACTTTAAATGAAAGAACATTAAGGCAATTAATTAAAAGAGAGGATGAATTTTCAGTTTCCTACTCTCCAAAAACTAAGAAAAAGGTTTATTTCTTTGCTGATGAATTTACCAACTATCAAGACTCACATATAGGTTTCTCAGCAATCAAACTTCTAAGGTCTTTGGGTTATGAAATAGAAATTGCTCCAATTAGAGAAAGTGGAAGAATTTCCATGTCAAAAGGAATGGTAAAAAGAGCAAAACGTTTGGCTAATAAAAATCTTAAAGCTCTAAAAGGAATAATAACAGATGAAACTCCTTTAGTTGGAATTGAGCCATCAACAGTTTTAAGTTTTAGAGATGAATACCCAAGCCTGATTAAGCCTAAGTTAAAATCGGAAGAAACCAATCAAGTGATAAGAAATACATTCCTTTTTGATGAATTTTTGGCTCAAGAAATAGATAATGGAAACATCACTTCAGAAGATTTTACAACTCAACCTCGCAATATTCTTCTTCATGGACACTGCCAACAAAAGGCATTAATTGGAACAGAAAATATGGAAAAGGTACTATCTCTACCAAAGAATTATAAGGTTGAGGTTATCCCAAGTGGTTGTTGTGGAATGGCGGGAAGTTTTGGATATGAAGCAAAGCATTATGATATGTCAATAAACATTGGAAATCAAATTCTGTTTCCAGCAATCCTGAAAGCAGATAACGAAACAATCATTTCAGCACCAGGAACAAGTTGCAGAGAACATATCAAACACTCAACCGATAGAAATGTTCTTCATCCAATTGAAGTATTGTGGAGAGCGAGGAAGGGGAAAGAATAAGGTTTTTCTTCAAAATACAGATAATTGTATTAATTTTGGGGTTTGAAATTAAAAGGTATTATATCATATTTTGATTGTAGAAAAGCAATAATATAATGAATAAACTATATAAAAAAATGCTTTCATTGATTAATAAATTGATGAAAGACAGGTATCTTCCTTCCTGGGTTATTATCTTAATTGATTTTGGTATTTGTATTCTTGCAGCCTTTATTTCTGGCTTTATTCTTGGAGGAAAGGAAAAGTATTTCAATTTCCCTTTGGATAATTACTCTGCAAGATTCCTTTTCCTTTCAATAATTCTAACAACAAGTTTCTTAATTCTTTTCAAGGTTGCAAAAGGTGTTATTCGCTATTCTACTTTTAGCGATGCAATGAGAATTTTCTTTGCTGTGGTTTTTTCTTGTGCTTTAATGCTAATCATTAATGCTATTTACAAATATAATTTTGACCCTTTGGAAAAAGATTTTATTCCTAAACAACTAATTCTTATCTATTTCTTTGTTTGCTATATTGGGCTTTTCCTTTTCCGTATGTTTGTTCGCTGGTTGTTTGAAAAAGCCTATAAAGCAGGAATTCATATAAGCATGACTACCTCTATAATTATTTTTGGAGCTGGAAGAACTGGAACTGCAACTGCTAACACTATGATGAGTGCTTCAAGAAAATATTACATTAAAGGATTTTTTGATGATGATGAATCGCTTTCTGGCAAGTCAATTATGGGTTTCAGAATTTGGGGAAAGAATGACTATGAAAAGA
Organism: Bacteroidota bacterium; assembly: GCA_017860255.1. GTDB lineage: Bacteria > Bacteroidota > Bacteroidia > Bacteroidales > P3 > UBA10566. The sequence continues at coordinate 108,000 of JAFNAR010000004.1, forward strand.
TATTAAACTTCAAAGATATTGATGAGTTGGTTATTGCAACCAACAGAATTAATACCCAAAGGAAGAATGAAATTTTTGACCTTTGCTATAAAAACAAAGTTAAGGTTCTTACTGTTCCCCATATTAAAACTTGGGCTGATGGTGAGTTGAAGGTAGAACAGATTAAGGAAATTCAAATTGAACAGCTTTTAAATCGTGAAGAGATTAAGCTGAATGTTGATATAATTAGCCGTGAAATTGCTGATAAAACTGTTATGGTTACTGGTGCTGCTGGTTCAATTGGTAGTGAAATCATTCGTCAGCTTACTCGCTTCAATCCTAAGCTTATTTGTGTATTGGATCAAGCTGAAACCTCTCTTTATAATATTGAAAACGAATTAATAGATAAATATTCTGACTCTCATTACAAAACAATAATATGTTCTGTTCAAGACAAGGAAAGACTTGAAGATGTATTTCAACAAATTCATCCCGATATTGTCTTTCATGCTGCTGCCTACAAGCATGTTCCTATGATGGAGGCTCATCCTTATGAAGCTGTAAGGGTGAATGTGTTTGGGACAAAGAATATTGCTGACCTTTCTTCAAAGTATGGAGTAAAGAAATTTGTTATGATTTCAACCGATAAGGCTGTTAATCCAACCAATGTTATGGGTGCAACCAAACGATTTGCCGAAATCTACATTCAATCCCTAAGTAAAACTTCCCAAACTCAGTTCATAACAACTCGATTTGGCAATGTGCTTGGCTCCAATGGTTCTGTTATTCCTCGTTTCCGTCAACAAATTCAAAAAGGAGGTCCAGTTACAGTTACACATCCAGATATTATACGCTATTTTATGACAATTCCAGAAGCATGTCGTTTGGTTTTGGAAGCAGGAGTAATGGGCAAGGGGGGAGAAATATTCCTTTTCGATATGGGAGAACCTGTTAAGATTGTTGATTTAGCAAAGAGGATGATAAAGCTTTCTAATCTTGAGCTTGACAAAGATATTAAAATTGAATTTACAGGACTTCGTCCAGGTGAAAAACTTTACGAAGAACTTCTTAATCAGAAAGAACATTCACTTCCAACCTATCATAATAAGATTTTCGTTGCAAAAAATGAATCTTTTGAAATGGATAAGGTTATTAAATCATTAGGAGATTTGGAACAAGAATGTCATAATCAAAGTGAGGAAGGAATTGTCAGAGTTATTAAAAGTCTTGTAACCAATTTCAAAAGTAATAACAGCCGATTTGAAAAATTAGATGCAAAGAAATAAAATTATTGACATAGCAAAAGGCATAGGTATTATGCTTGTAGTTTACACTCACACCAAGTGTTATGCTCACGATGCCATTTACATTTTTATTATGCCACTCTTCTTTGCCCTAAGTGGATATTTCTTTAATGAAGGAAGAACCATAAAGGATAATATTAAAAACAAGTTCAATAGTCTTATAAAACCCTATATTTTCTACTTCATCTTAGTTCAATGTCTTTTTATTATTATTCATAAATTCTTCTATCAAGATGTTTATTTTGTATGGGGAATGTTTTTCAAACCCTATTGGGCAGTTGGTCCAATGTGGTTCTTTTGGGGACTGTTTTTTACTTCTGTTTTCTTTACTTTTATTGCCAAAATATTCAAAAAAACATACTTAATTATTCTTCTTAGTCTGATTTTTAGCATAGGAGGTTATTTGCTATCTATTTACAAAATACATATCCCACTCTATATCGACTCTGCACTAAGTATGACAGTATTTTATGCTTTTGGATATATGCTAAGGAAGTTTAATGTTGTGGAAAAACTAAACACCAAAACTTCAATTATTGTTGGAATTTCATCTCTTGTTATTTACTCCTTAGGTATTGTATTCCAAATAGTAAATAATACCAAGCCAAACGAAGTACCTCAAAACTATTCTTTGTTTTTATTAGCTGCCATGGGAGCAATAATGATATTTCTAATAGTTTGCCGATTTATTATGCGTTTCAAATTCCTATCCAATCTACTAAGTTTCTACGGAAAAGAATCCCTGATAATCTTTGTTCTCCATTTCTTCACCTTCTATGTCTTTTACCTTTTGTTTGGTGCCGATAAGGAAAACCTCACCTATCTTCAAGGCTTTTTAATCACAATCTTTGCCCTAATACTTTCAATGATAATAGGACTATTGCAAAAAAAATACCTCCCAATTCCAAATTTAAAGGAAATGTACAGGTATTTGAAAGAATCACTTAAGTCTTCTCAAAAGTAAACTTTCAATAAAACTTAATTCTGATTATATCTCTTTGCATATAAATTAATTTATTATTCAGCTTTTATATGCTTTTGCATATAATTTCTTATTTTTGCAGGATAATGTATTATAGAAGAAAAATATTATTGGCTTTATTGAGTTTGTTCGGTGGTAAACTAACCGCAAAACAACTTCAAAAATATTTGTTTTTGTTTACTCGCCAACAAGATACAAAGTCTTTTGATTTTGTACCCTACCATTATGGCTGTTTTTCATTCCAAGCTAATCAAGATATTGCTACCTTAACCACATATGGTTACTGTCAAATAACTGAAACAAAAGATGGAAGGTTTTATGAGCTTACAAAAGATGAAGATTTTATCGATACTTTAAAACCTGAAGATAAACAAAAATTAATTGATATTAAAGATAAGTTTGGTAAGTTAACTCAAACTGAATTAATTCGTCATACTTATAGAAACTATCCATATTATGCAATAAAAAGTGATATTGCAAAGAGTTTGTTAAATAGTTCCGAGCTTGAAATAATTGAACAACAAAAAAGACATTATTCAGAGAAACAACTATTTTCTATTGGATATGAAGGCATTTCGTTAGAAACATATATCAATAAATTGATAATTAACGATGTTCATGTTCTTTGCGATGTGAGAAAGAATGCATATAGTCAAAAATATGGTTTTTCAAAAAAAACTCTTGAATTAGCCTGCAAGGGTACAAATATTGAATATATTCATATCCCTGATTTAGGGATTGTGTCAGATAAAAGGCAAGAGCTAAATACACAAGCAGATTATGATGCCCTATTTAACGAATACAAACAAACAACTTTAATTGATAACAATAAATCAATTCTATATATTCGAGATTTGTTGGATAAATATAAAAGGGTAGCACTTACTTGTTTTGAAAAAGACCCTAAACAATGTCATAGAACTTGTGTGGCAAATTCATTAATGCAACTGCCAAATGCTGATTATGGATTAAAAATATTGTAGATATGGCTTTAACTCGTATTTTAATTTCAGTAAAAACTTATCCTACACTATCTGCCACATACGATGAATTAGTTTGTACCGCAGGTTTTAGAGAGGATGGTTCTTGGATAAGAATTTATCCAGTCCCTTACAGAAAACTAAAATATGCAGACAGATACGAAAAATGGCAATGGATAGAAATAGATATTGTTCGTAATACAAAAGATTTTAGAAAAGAGAGTTTTAGACCTACTGATTTAGAAAAAGACATTATAATAGGCGAATCTATTCCCACAATTAAAAATTGGAAACTGCGTAAAGAATTTGCGTTGAAAAATGTTTATAACAATATGTCAGAACTTATTCAAGAAGCAAAAGATGAAAATATAGGTACTTCTTTGGCTGTTCTTAAGCCGAAAAAAGTTTTGGATTTTATTTGGGAGCCTTGTGAAAGAGAATGGGATAAGAAAAAGCTTGACGCAATAATAGCTAAACAAGCTCAGGGAAGTTTGTTCGACAATGAAGAAACAAAAAAGATATTTAAGGTAGCTAAAAAAGTACCCTATAAATTTTCATATGTATTTACCACCGATGACGATAAAGAACGTACTCTAATGGTTGAAGATTGGGAATTAGGAGAATTGTTCTGGAAATATGATAATGAAGAAATAGCATGTCAAAAAGTAAAAGAAAAGTATTTTGACTACATGGTGAATAAATGTGATTTACATTTCTTTCTTGGTACAACTCAAAAATTTCATAATGTAGGACATAATCCATTTATTATAATTGGTTTGTTTTATCCTCAAAAAGAAGACAAATCTCAACTTTCGCTATTTGAGTAAAGTAATTATAAATAATAATTCTTTGCTAAATACCTCCCAATCCCCAACCTGAAGGAAATGTACAGGTATTTGAAAGAAGCCCTTAAGTCTTCTCAAAAGTAAACCTTCAATAAAACTTTACTCAACCCCAATTAGATCAATTTGAAAATAAATTGACCTGTTCCTTATTTTTTAATATGTTTTCGCTTCCTCTATTTTTATCAAAAAGAAAGAGAGAAAGGAAGAAATTATCCTTAATAAAAATCTTTTCATTAAAATGAAGTAAAAAATAATTTGTAGTAATTTAGTTTCCAAAACTTATATTTAAATTTGTCGAAAGATTATCCAATTAATACGATATTATTAGAAATACAATAAGACAATGAATAAAAAGGAATCATGCTTAAATTTATATTGGGTAACGACAAAGTCATATCCTGAAGATTGGTTTATTGTTGCAAAATCTAAAGCTTTAGCATGTGAATGTCATGAGAATAATGAAGGATTTGAATTAGGTTGTGCACATGCTGAATTGATTTGTGAAATACCTATGTATTTAGAAAAAAAACATAGATCAAAAAACGATAATATTAATTATGGATATTGGCCAAAATTAGAATTATTGAAGGAATTAGGTTTTGAATTTATTGAGCAAGAGCCACCATACATTCTTCGTAGAAATGGAAAATTATTTTATATGGGAGAAAGTTGTTACAGCTTAGCAAAAGAACATTTTATTGATCAATATGGAGTTTATATTGTTCAAATTAGACGTACTAACAAATATAAAATAGGCATTACAAATAATATTACAAGAAGACTTAAAGAATTTAGAACAACAAATCCTTTTACAATTGATTTACTCTATTTTATAATTGCAGAAAATCCAAGATGCGTTGAAAGAGAATTCCATGATTTATTCAGAAATAAGAAAATAGGAGGAGAATGGGTTGAACTTGAAAAATCAGATGATATTCTTAATGCATTTAAAATAATTGAGAAAAATTACAACTTAAATATTGTTGGTTTCAAAAGATTTATTGGAAGATAAATAAGATGTAACATCCTAAAAATTGATGTAATATTTAAATTAACCATAAGGAAGTATATTTTGAAAAATAGGCCGTGTTTTCCCCGCAATTAAATCTTTATTAGTCGGAAGAATTGTATATTATAATAAAAGAAAAGTATTTTTCTGTTGATTTAATCTATGTTATAAAAAGATGCAGTGTTTATACCTTAGACGCTATCTTTACCTTACGAAGATGCAATATTTAGGTCTGAAGATGCAGTCTTAGTGGTGTTAAGATAGTATCTTTGAGTCTTTGATGATTGACATAAATTGCTCAATTTCCCGCTATATGTCAATGTCAACCGGTGCATGGCTCTTGTTACAGCAACATAAAGCATGCTCCTGTCTATTTCGGAATAGTAATTTCTATCATTAGCCTGAGGAATAATTACTTCGTCAAACTCCAATCCCTTAGCCATGTGAGCAGATGTGATAACAATGCCCTGAACAAAAGCGAAACTTTGGCTTGAAAGGAAGTAAATATTATTGTTATATGATTTGAGATTTTCGGCGATGTCTTTTGCCTGTGATTCGGTTTTGCAAATGATTCCTATCGATTTGTGATTTGATTTTTTGAATTTAGAAATCAACCCGACAATACCTAATAATTCTTCTCCCTCATTTTTGAATCTTAAAATTTGAGGTTGCTCACCATGACGTGCAACTGGTTCTAATTCTTCATTTGTACGAATTTGTTGTGAAAAAGCTGTTATTTCATAAGTTGACCTATAACTTTTACATAGTTTAATCACCTCTCCCCTAACCAAAACTTTTTGAATCATACTGGCAGTAGAAGAACCGTAAGGATTGACAGACTGGCTTGCATCACCCAAAACCGTTTTCCTACAAGAATAAAGTTTATGCAATACCTTGTACTGAATAGGTGAGTAATCCTGCATTTCGTCGATTAACAGATGCTTTACGTGATTTTGAGTATTATTCCCCTCCAAAGCCATGTGTAAGTAAGCCAAAGGGGCTAAATCTGCATATTCAAGAGTCCGATTTTTTCGCATCTTAAATAGTTCCGGTTTATCAATCCATTCAAAGAAATCCTTGTAAACCTGAATGTCGTTGTTTCCGGCAAACATGTTCCTTATCTCCTTTTTAAGGATATTTCGTTCTGCTGCTCTTACCGTAATATGGTATTGGGTTTGTGCCATTTCTAGAATGTAATCGGTCATGGGTTCAAATCTTCGACGCATCGGATAGCGATTGAAACGTCTGAATTGTTCTTCAATAAATACAGCAGGAATGGTGATATAATTTGTCAGTTTTACATCTTTTGCTTTGAAATAAGTGTTTTCAATATGCAGAATATAACGGTCAAATTGGGATATAAAGTCAAAAGATGCCTTGTACTGTATCCGTTCTATAAAGTCCAAAGCAGGTTTGCCAAGCAATTCCGTAACTTGTTCAAAGAAATTCTGGTATTTATATTTGTTATTTAGAATATCAGAAAGTATCTGTTCAATACTGATTTCAGGAATGGTTTCTTCTCCCAATTCGGGAAGTACATTCGAAATATAATCTGCAAAAACTTTATTAGGAGAGATAATGAGCATATCTTTTGAAGAAAGGTTAGCCTTAAAACGATAAAGTAGATAGGCTATGCGGTGTAAAGCAATTGATGTTTTACCCGAACCTGCAACACCCTGAATAATGAGCGTTTGTGCATCTTCATTACGAATTATCCTGTTTTGTTCACGCTGTATAGTTGCAACAATATTCTTCATCTTATCATCTGCGTTAGAACTCAATTCTTTTTGCAAGATGTCATCATGGACAGTCAATGAACTTTCAATCATAAATTCCATTTTCCCATTTCGAATACGGTACTGTCGTTTTAATAATATATCTCCCTGAATTTCTCCAACAGGGGTAATATAAGATGCTTCGCCTAATTCTTGGTTGTAGAACATACTTGAAATAGGCGCACGCCAATCGTAAATCAGGTTGATTTTGTTGGTGAAATCGTAAAAGGAATGAATTCCAATATAGGCAGGCAATACCTTGCTTGCTTCACTTTTCTCTCGGAAATCTATACGTCCAAAATAAGGTATATCCAGTATTTTACTCAATTGTTTCCGTTTGCTAATTACGTTTTTACCCGATGCAAAGTGATTCAGTATACTTTCTCGCATGGAGCGGATTTCATGCGGGTCAATATCCTTATTCGACCATAGGTAATCCTTATACTCTGCCAATGTATCGACATGTTCTTTCACTGACACATCCGTATTGTCAATAATACTTTTCAGAAGTTCTATAACCTGCTTCAAATACTCTCTTTCTTGATTTTCTGTTTTGTTGAATATCATAATTAATTGTCTATAAATCATTAAAAACGCTACAAAAGGGCAGGCAAAATTACAGCATTATTGATTTGTAAAAAATGACTATTTGTAGCTACATAAAGGTTACATTTATTTTTACCGGACAACAATGATATTTTTTGTAATTTTGCATCCTCATGACTATTTTTAATCTTGCAGAACATAACAGACAAGCCGCATGGAAAATACTGGACGATACTGGTATTATTCAGGCATGGGAAAATATTGATGCAACAGTCAACGTCGTCGGCTCGCTCAAATCTGGACTGATGATGAAAAACAGGGATATTGATTTACACATTTATACAGACCAGCTCATCTTGTCTGAAAGTTTTTCAGTAATAGAAAAACTCGCTAAAAATCGCTCCATAAAAGAGATTCACTATATAAACCAAATTAACACTGAAGAAGAATGTATCGAATGGCATGTGTTGTACGAAGACAAAGAAATGATTCGATGGAAGTTTGATATGATACATATTCGTCGTGGTTCAAAGTACGACGGATTTGTAGAAAAGGTAACCGATACTATTATCAAACAGTTAAATTCTGAAACAAAAGAAGCCATTCTTCGCATTAAATTCGACATGCCAGATAACTGCCAAATACCCGGAATAGAAATATATAGGGCTGTTCTATCGGGCGGTGTCAGAAGCTATAATGAGTTTATGGATTGGCGAAAGGATAATCTATTTACAAACAGCATGGAATGGATACCTTAAGCTCATCCCCCCAAAAAAGTATAATATTTAAAACATATATCGTGATTTCTAATAAAATGACCAGAGAAGAACTATGGTCAAGGCAGCAAATACGCTACCCTGATGTTGATTATGATTTTTGGAAGGAGCAAAGAGAATCAGTCCGGCAACTATCGAAAATGAGCCGAAGTTGCTTCTTCACTGTAGATGTGTTCAAATGCAGGTACGATTTTGCTTCCGAAAATTTTGCAAATACTTTCGGATATAATTCTTCATTGCTTGCAACTATCGAAAATCAGGGCGATATGTTAGAAGAACGGATACATCCTGATGATAGGACGCAGATGATTGAACTCCAAAAAAAACACGCTCAATTCATCTATTCCCTTCCTCTTGAAAACCGAAATAATTATGCTCATACTTTCCAAATGCGTATGCTTAACTGCAAGCAGCAATATGTGAATGTAATAAGCCGTCAAAGGGTTATTCAGAAAGATAGGAACGGAAAGGCTTGGATTATTTTGGGATGCATGAACATCTCGCCAGACCAAACTCCTGTTGAAAAAATTAAAAGTACTGTTTTCAACCTAAAAACAGGTGAAATTATTCATCCGCTCATGCAGGAACGCACAAAGGGAATCTTGACAAAGAAGGAAAAGGAAATCTTGCTCCTTATCCATCAGGGGTATTTAAGCAAAGAAATTGCTTACAAACTCGAAATAAGTATTTTTACGGTAAATAACCACCGCAAAAACATACTGAAAAAATTACATGCAAATAATGCGATTGAAGCCATTAATCAGGCTGCTATTATCGGACTGCTGGGTTAGAATTAGGAGTTGCATTTTTTATATTTATAATTTAAAAACAAATGATTGGCATGAAAGTAAAATTATAGTTTCAGAAGAAACAAAAAGACAAAAAGAATATTTTTGAAAAAGAGGCCGTGTTTTTGAAGTGACCCCAAAAAGTTGGACAGATTAATAATAATTTGATTCTATAAGAGCTCGGTATTGCACTGGGCTCTTTCCAT
>JAFNAR010000044.1 GCA_017860255.1 Bacteroidota bacterium
CTATACGAATTGCATCCGTAATCTTGCCTCTTTTCTCCATTTTTGTTACACTTTTTTTGTATAAAAAGTGTCAACTTTTTTCAGTACAAGACATAAACCTTATGTCGATCTGAAATAATGGCATTATATTCTCAGTATAATGCCATTAAACCGACAATATAATGGCATTATATCAATCAAATAATGGCATTATACTAAATCTAATCCTTATTTAATTAGTTTAAATCTTTGTTTGTGGAAAATAAAGTCTTAGTTTTTGTAGTATTAGATTAGGTTCTTGCTCCCAAGTTTTATTTTATGTATATTTGCATCTTTATTTGTTAGAAACTATGAACAGCTATAATCAAGGTGATTTGCTAAAGGGAATTAATTCTCCTGAAGATATAAAAAAGCTCTCTAAAGAGGAGTTGCCTTTGCTTTGTAAGCAGGTGAGAGATTATATTATTAGTGTTTTGGCTGAAAATCCAGGACATTTGGCTTCTTCTTTGGGAACAGTTGAACTTACGGTAGCTTTACATTATGTTTTTGACATTCCTGACGATACTTTAATTTGGGATGTTGGTCATCAGGCCTATTCTCATAAGGTTTTGACTCAAAGGAAGGACAGGTTTTCTTCCATTCGTAAGCTTGGAGGTTTGAGTGGCTTCCCAAAGATTGAGGAAAGTGAGTATGATTGTTTTGGAACAGGACATTCTTCCACTTCCATTTCTGCTTCTTTAGGTATGGCTATTGCAGATAAACTGAAAGGCAACACTAAGAATGCTCATATTGCTGTTATTGGCGATGGTTCAATGACTGGTGGTATGGCTTTTGAGGCATTAAATCATTCTGGTGCAACAGATGTTAATCAGCTTGTTATTTTAAATGATAATGGCATTTCTATTGATAAGAAGGTTGGAGCTATGGGAGAATATTTTACCATGATGACAACTTCTGCCACTTACAATAGAGTAAAGAATAAGATATGGAATATGATGGGAGGGAACACTCCTTCATATAGCAAGTCAAAAAATATTTTTGGTTGGTTCTTGTTTGCATTAAAGTCTATGTTTTCAGGGAAGAGTAATTTCTTTGAAGCTTTAAAGATAAGATATTTTGGACCTATTAAAGGAAATGATGTTTTGGTTTTGGTTAAAACATTGGAAGACTTAAAGAAGATTAAGGGACCAAGGATACTGCATATAATAACTAAAAAGGGTAAGGGATTAAAAGAGGCAGAAGATAATCCTGTAACTTATCATGCTCCAGGTATTTTCAATCCTGAAACTGGAGAAAGAAAAACAAGTGATTCTGTAGAGGGCTCTCCAATTAAGTTTCAAGATGTTTTTGGAGAAACATTGGTTGAACTTGCAAAAATAAACTCTAAGATTGTTGGAGTTACTCCTGCAATGCTTTCGGGCTGTTCAATGAATTGTTTGATTAAGGAGTTTCCTGATAGAACTTTTGATGTTGGTATTGCTGAGCAACATGCTTTAACTTTTTCTGCAGGAATGGCTGCAAAGGGGTATATTCCTTTCTGTAATGTATATTCTTCTTTTATGCAAAGGGCTTATGACCAAGTTATTCATGATATTGCTCTTCAAAAACTTCCAGTTATTATGTGTTTGGATAGAGCTGGTTTGGTTGGAGAAGATGGAGCAACTCATCATGGAGTGTTTGATTTGAGTTTTATGCGATTAATTCCTAACTTGACTATATTTGCTCCACTAAATGAAATTGAGCTTAGAAATATTATGTTTACGGCTCAAAAAGGAATAGATTTTCCTTTGGTTATTCGTTATCCAAGAGGTAAGGGATATATTGTTGATTGGAAACAAGAGTTCCAATCAATAGAAATTGGCAAGGGTGAAAAGATTAGAGAAGGTAAGGATATTGCCATTTTGGCTTTGGGAGCAATTGGTAACAATGCAATTAAGGCTGCTCAAGAACTCGAAAAAGAAGGAGTTGAGGTTGCTATTTACAATATGCGTTTTCTTAAACCTTTGGATGGTTCAATTTTGGAAGAAGTGCTAAACAAATACGACAATATTATTACCATTGAAGATGGAGTTGAAATTGGTGGATTTGGAAGTGCAGTTATTGAGTTTGCTTGCGATAAAGGGTATAAAAATAATATATACAGAATTGCAATTGAGGATAAGTTTATTGAGCATGGCTCCGTCACAGAACTACAAAAGCTATGCAAAATAGATTCGCATAGCTTAGTATTAAAGATAAAGGAAATTCTATCTAAGTAGAATTGCTTATTTTTTCTCTTTCTTTTCTTTTAAAGGAGCTTTTTCTTCCTTTTGTTCTTTTTGTTTTTCAGAAACATCTTCTGAACTAATCATAATAAGAACATCATTCTTACTAACAATCTGATCTTTCTTAATGTTTATAGCTTGAACAATACCATCAATTGGAGAAGAGATTTCGTTATCCATTTTCATGGCGTGTAAAGTACAAAGAGGAGTTCCTTTTTTTACTTTTTGTCCCTTCTTAACAAAGATATCAATTATTGTTCCTGGAATAAATGCATAAATTTGTCCCGGTTCTATCTTAATATATAATTGACGATAGTAAGTTCTATTGTCTTGTTTAATATTTGGCATAATCTCTATTTGTTATTCATTAATACGTTAATTGTTTAATAATATCCTTCTTCTTAAATTTTAGAATGGTGGAATACCATGCTTTTTCCAAGGATTTTCAACAACTTTAGTCTTTGTCATTTCAAGAGCATGCACCAAGTATTGACGAGTTTCGGAAGGTTGAATTACAGCATCAACATATCCATAAGAAGCAGCAACATAAGGATTGGCAAACTTTTCTCTGTATTCTTGAACTTTATGTTTACGCATTTCTTCAGGATTTTCTGCAGAAGTTATTTCTGATTTGAAAATAATATTTGCAGCTCCTTCAGGTCCCATAACAGCAATTTCTGCAGTTGGCCAAGCAAAAACAAAGTCTGCTTTAAGGTGATTAGAACACATTGCAATATATCCTCCACCATAAGCTTTACGCAAAATAACTGTCATCTTAGGAACGGTAGCTTCTGAAAAAGCATAAAGGATTTTTGCTCCATGACGAATTACTCCTGCATGTTCTTGGTCAACACCAGGCAAATAGCCAGGAAGGTCTTCCAAGGTAACTAATGGAATTTGGAAAGCATCGCAGAAACGAATGAAACGAGCAGCTTTGTCAGATGAATTGCAATCTAAAACTCCTGCCATAGCATTAGGTTGGTTGGCAACGAAACCAACTGTATCTCCATTAATACGAGCAAATCCAACAACAATGTTAGGAGCAAATAACTCTTGAACTTCTAAAAATTCTGAATTATCAACAATTGCTTTAATTATAAATCTAACATCATAAGGTTTTGCTGGATCAGTTGGGAATATTTGACTAATCTTATAATCTTTTGATTTTGGTTTTTTAGGAGCAAAGCTTTCAGCTTTCTTTGTATTGTTCCAAGGAATATAAGTAAACAAAGATTTAATTTGTTCAAAACACTCCAATTCGCTTTCAGCAAAGAAATGAGCATTTCCAGAAATCTCTGCATGTACTCTTGCTCCTCCCAAATCTTCTTGAGTTATCTCTTCTCCCAGAACTGTTCTGATAACATCAGGTCCAGTGATGAACATTTTTGAGATTTTATCTACTACAAACACAAAGTCGGTTAATGCTGGAGAATAAACGGCTCCCCCTGCACAAGGACCAAGTATTACTGAAATTTGAGGAATAACACCTGAAGCCATAGTATTACGGAAGAATATTGCTCCGTAACCTGCTAAGGCATTAACACCTTCTTGAATACGAGCTCCACCAGAGTCATTAATACCAATGATTGGAACTTTTAACTTCATTGCGTGGTCCATAATCTTGCAAATTTTCTTTGCGTGCATATAACCTAATGAACCTCCTGCAACAGTAAAGTCTTGGGCATAAATGCAAATTGGATAACCATTAATTGTTCCAGTTCCGGTAACAACACCATCTCCTGGAAGAATTTTTTTATCCATATCAAAATCCTTACCAGAGTGCTGAATGAAAAGATCATATTCGTGAAAACTTCCTTCGTCTAAGAGCTCTAAGATTCTCTCTCTTGCAGTAAGCTTACCAGTTGCTTTTTGTTTTTCAACTGCTTTTTCGCCTCCTCCTTGAAGCATGGTTTGCATTCTTGCTTTTAACTCTCGTGTCTTGCTGTTAATTGACATAATTTCAACTATTTATTAAACACTAATTTGAATTGTAACTTGCAAAAGTACACTAAATATAATACTTATCCAAATTTTATCTATAATTTAAACTAGCACAAATTCTCTAAAAACAGAAAAACAATAAGATACCTTATTGCGCAAATAAAGTAGATAATTTCCAAATTTACTTAATTAAAATATGCAGAAAAATAATCAAAGGGTACAGAAAAATAAACGGGACCTTTTCCAAAAAAGTCGGCATTTAAATTAGAAAAGTCGGTGAGTTTTTTTGATTAAGTAGGGAGTTTTTCTGGAATAATTAGATATAGGGAGTATTAAACCTTATAATTCTTGCATTGAACAGAGCTTTGTATAAATTCCGTCCTGTTGAATAAGCTCGTGATGTGTTCCTTCTTCTTTAATTTCTCCTTTATCTAAAACTATAATCTTATCAGAATTGGTAATTGTTGAAAGACGATGGGCAATAATGATAGATGTTTTATCTTTTGTGATTTTGGAAATGGCTTCCTGAACCAATCTTTCATTTTCGGTGTCAAGAGCTGAGGTTGCTTCGTCAAGAATTAATATATCTGCATTCTTAAGAACTGCTCTTGCTATGCTAATTCTTTGGCGCTCTCCTCCTGAAAGAGTAGAGCCTCTATCTCCAATAATTGTATTATAACCATCAGGGAGTTTTTCAATAAAAGTATGGGCATTTGCAATTTCTGCAGCTTTCTTTACTTGTTCCAAGCTATAAGAACTTGAACCGAAAGTGATATTATTAAATATTGAATCGTTGAAAAGAATTGTCTCTTGAGTTACAAAAGCAATATTATCTCTTATTGATTTAGAATGAATTGCCTTACTATTAATATCATCAAAAAGAATTTCTCCTTTTGTTGGCTCGTAGAGTTTTGGAATTAAATCAATCAAAGTACTCTTCCCACTTCCTGAAGATCCAACAATTGCTGTTGTTTTGCCTTTCTCAAAAATCAGATTAATATTTTTCAATACCAAGTCTTCTTTATAGGAGAAATTTACATTATTAAAAACAATCCCTTTTTCTATCTTTGGAAAAGCAACAGGTTCTTTAGGTTCAATAATTTGATTCTTTATCTTCAAAATTTCAACAATCCTATCAATGGAAGCTTTTCCTTTTTTTATGTTAAAGAAAGAAGTTGGAATATCTTTTGCTGGCTTAATAATAAGAGTGAAGAGAACAAGGTATACAATAAACAGTTCAGCAGATATTGATGCAGAGGTTAGAACTTTTGAAGAGCCAAAAAGAAGTAATCCAATTAACATCGAATTGCCCAAAAACTCACTTACTGGAGAAGCTAAATCAACTCTTCTGTAAATACTATTTCTTAATCTTGTGTAGGAAGAGTTAAAATGAACAAATCTTTCATTCATAAGTTCAATTGCAGTGTGAGCTTTAATTATTCTTAGTCCAGAAATTGTTTGTTCAATAATAGAAATAATATTTGCACTCTTTTGTTGAAGATGTTTTGAGCTATGACGAAGAGTTCTGCTTATGAAAGAAGATAAAAGAGCAACAATAGGAAATACAATCAAAACAGTAAAAGTAAGAGTATAGTCAATATAGAAAAGAGCAATTAGATAAAGAGCAACAGTTATCAAACCACCAACTAAAGACGTAATTGATTTCAATACATTTTCATCATATTCAATAACATCATTACTTAATCGAGAAATAAGATCTCCCTTACGGTGTGTGCTTAAGTAGGAAAGAGGTAATGAGATATATTTTTGAAATAGTTTATTCCTAATATTCCTTACAATTTTATTCCTTACAGAGGCAATAAAAAAAGAAGCTAAATAAGTAAAGACGTCTTTTAGGAAATAGATTATAAAAATAATAACTCCAAATATATACAATGCATTCACTCTACCATAAGCAATTATCTTAGAATAGAAGGAAGAAAGAAATTCATCCAGCAAAGAAGGATTAGCAACAACGGTATTGCTAAGCTCTTGTGAGAAAAGTACATTTAAAAAGTTAGAAGCAGAAAGAATGGAGGCAATAGAAAATATTGTAGCAAGACAAACCAAAATAAAGTAAAGAATTATCCTTACTAAATAAGGTTTAGCAAATATCCAAGTAAAATATTTTCTCATTGCCTATCTGTTATTCATAAACTCCAACGTAGTTCATAGGAGTTATTTCTTTCATTCTCTTTTTGATTTCATCACTAATATCTAAGCCATCAACAAATTTTGCAATTGTTTCAGCATTTACTTCAGTGTTGGTTCTTGTTAAATCCTTCAATGTTTCATAAGGATTAGGATAGCCAATTGAACGAAGAATAGATTGAAGAGCTTCTGCAACAACAGCCCAGTTATTATTCAAATCTCTTTCTATTGCTTTAGTATTAATAATAAGTTTATTTACTCCCTTAATTATTGAATTTAAAGCTATAATTGTATGTGCAATTGGAACTCCAATATTTCTTGTAACTGTTGAATCAGTTAAGTCTCTTTGTAAACGAGATATTGGAAGTTTCATTGACAAATGGTCAAAAATTGCATTAGCCAATCCTAAGTTTCCTTCTGCATTTTCAAAATCAATAGGATTTACTTTGTGAGGCATAGCAGAAGAACCAACTTCTCCTTCCTTAATCTTTTGTTTGAAATACTCCATTGAAATATAAGCCCACATATCTTTGCAGAAGTCCATAAGGATAACATTGATTCTTTTTATTGAATCGAAATATGCAGACATATTATCGTAGTTTTCTATTTGAGTTGTATAAGATTGACGTTCCAATCCAAGACTTGAACAAAAGTTATTTGCAAACAAAACCCAGTTATGTTCAGGGAAAGTTACCTTGTGAGCATTAAAGTTACCTGTTGCTCCTCCAAACTTAGCTCCAAAAGGGATGAAAGCAAAGTATGCTAACTGTTGTTGAAGACGATAAGTAAACACTCTTATTTCCTTTGAAAGCATTGTTGGAGATGCTGGTTGACCATGAGTGTGTGCAAGCATTGGAATTCCTTCCCAAGTTTTTGCTTTTTCTTCCAATAGCTCCACAATATCATTCATAAGAGGCAAGTAAACCTCTTCTTGACATTCTTTAATGCTTAATGGAACAGAAGTATTGTTAATATCTTGTGAAGTTAAACCAAAATGGATAAATTCTTTCCATTTTTCTAATCCAAGTGAGTCAAATTTCTTTTTAAGAAAATATTCAACAGCCTTAACGTCGTGATTAGTTACCTTTTCAATATCCTTAATTTGTTGGGCGTCTGTTTCAGTAAAATTTAAGTAAATATCTCTTAATGCGTTGAAATTATTCTTATCAAAATCTTTTAAGCCTTCAATACCTAATTCACAAAGGGCAATAAAATATTCTATTTCAACTCTTGTTCTATAATTAATTAAAGCCTTTTCAGAAAAATAATTTGCTAAAAGCTCAACCTGTTTTCTATATCTTCCATCAATGGGAGAAATAGCAAGTAATGAATCCATAATACTATATTATAATTTATTATTTATTAATTGTCCAGAATTTACAAGTTGCTTTAAAACTGGACTATGTAAAGACTTCTTTAAGGCATCAATATGCCTTTGTCCATGACAGTCTGTTCCAATTAAATCAACCAAATTCTCATTAGTAAGTTTTTCAACTAATTTTTGAATATGTTCACCGTAGTACCCAGAAAAAGAAGAAATATTAACTTGAAACAGAATTCCTCTGTCCTTTAATTTATAATATTTCTTAATGTCATTATTTAAGAAAGTATATCTTTCAGGATGTGCAAGAATTAAATTGTATCCTGACAATTGAAGGTCAAACAACCATTGTTCATAGCCCAATGGCTCATTACGCATTGGAAATTCAAAAAGAAGATAATTATCTCCAAAACTTAATATTTGTTTTTTCTCTACTCTTTCTTTAATATCATCATCCAATAAATACTCTCCAGAAAGTACAATTTCTATATCAATATTATTTTCTTTTACTTTAAGACTTAAGTCTTCAAGTTTTTGATATAATATATCATATCCATCTATAAAGCTATCGTAGAAAATATGAGGAGTGGTGATAACTTTCTTATATCCAAATTCTTTCAGCTGCTTCAAAAGAGAAATTGACTCTTCCATGCTTTGAGAACCATCGTCAACGCCTGGAATTAAGTGAGAATGAATGTCAGTTTCTAAAACCGACAAATCAATTACCTCTTCAACTTTTTTTGATTTGCCACTGAAAAAGCCAAACATAAATCTATTTCTTAAATTCTTTAATGGTTTCTAAAGGGTTTTCTGCTCCAAAAACAGCGTTTCCTGCAACCAAAGCATCAGCGCCATATTCAACAAGTTGCTTATAGTTCTTTAAGCTAACACCTCCATCAATTTCAATCAAACAACTTGGATTTTTCCTATTGATAAGTTCTTTTAGTTGAATAATTTTATTGTAAGTGTTTTCAATAAAGCTTTGTCCTCCAAATCCAGGGTTAACACTCATAAGCAAAACCATATCGCACTCTTGAATAATATCTTCCAAAACAGAAATAGGAGTATGAGGGTTAAGTACAACTCCCGCTTTCATTCCTAATTGTTTAATTGAAGATATGCTTCTGTTTAGATGGCGACAAGCTTCGTAGTGAATTGTAAGAATATCTGCTCCAACAGTTTTAAAATCTTCAAAATATCTATCAGGGTCAACAATCATTAAATGTACATCCAAAGGTTTCTTTGCATGTTTTTTAATAAACTTTATTACTGGTTGACCAAAGCTAATGTTAGGAACAAATACTCCATCCATAACATCAATATGAAACCAATCAGCTTGGCTTACATTAATCATTTCAATATCTTTTTGCAGATTGCCAAAGTCTGCAGACAATAATGACGGAGCTAAAATCATCTTTTATATATCTAATTTATTATTTATCTATATCTTTTTCTATCCTTATCTCTACTATTTCTTGAACTGTCTTTCTTTCTGTCGTTACTTTTTCTATCGTTGCCTCTATTGTCGCTGCTTCTTCTTTCATTGCTATTCCTTGAGGAGCTTCTTCTGTCACCACCACCATCTCTCCTTCTATCTCCTGAAGAACTTCTTCTCTCACCACTTCTTCCTCTTGAAGAAGAGCCTTTTGATTCTGCAATTTCAACAGCAATAGGTCTTCCTTTTACAAACTTGTCTTCAAAGGCATCAATAACTGCTTGTGCTTTTGACTCTTCAACATCAACATAGGAAAACGTATCCAAAATATCAATCTTTCCAATCTCAATATGTCTTTCTTGAGTATAATCATTAATCATACCAATCAAACGTTGAGGTACGATATTGTCTTTATGTCCTAAAGTAATAAACAGTCTTGTGAAGTTACCTTCTTTGTTAGTTCTCTTATCCCCCCTATTATTGCTGCCCTTTTCCTGTTTGCTTCTTTCTCTTGATTCATCAACATTCAAATCAGGTGCACCAACATAATATTCCAAGAAACGGTTAAACTCCAATGAAACAAACTTACGAATAAGTTCTTCCTTGTCCATCCATTCCAATTTCTTCATAATATCGGGCAAGAAAGTCTCAATTTCAGGATAATTTACATCAACATTCTCAACCTTATCAATCATATTGAAAAGTTGTTTTGTACAAACTTCTTTTCCAGTTGGGATATTAGCTTTTGTAAATTCTTTCTTAATTAGACGTTCAATATCTTTTATCTTATATTTCTCTCTCAAATTAATGATAGCAATTGAAATACCAGTCTTGTCAGCTCTTCCTGTTCTTCCACTACGATGAACATATTGTTCCAATTCGTCAGGAAGGTTATAGTTTATAACATGAGTAAGGTTATTCACATCCAATCCTCTTGCAGCAACATCGGTTGCAACCAGCATTTGAACGTTTTTAAGTCTAAAACGGTTCATTACGTGATCTCTTTGAGCTTGAGATAAATCTCCATGCAAACTGTCTGCATTATATCCATCACGAATCAACATATCAGCCACTTCTTGTGTTTCAAGTTTTGTTCTACAAAAAACAATTGAATAAATGTCTGGATAATAATCAGCAATTCTCTTTAATGCCAAGTATCTATCTTTTGCATGAACCAAATAATAAACGTGAGAAACACTATCAGCTCCTTGATTTCTAACCCCAATTTGAATTCTAACAGGGTTACTCATGTAATTTTTAGATATAGTTTCAACCTCTTTTGGCATAGTTGCTGAAAACAAAAGAGTATGTTTGCTATTTGGAGTTTGAGCAAGAATATTATCTAAATCTTCTTTAAATCCCATATTTAACATTTCGTCAGCCTCATCTAATACTACGTATTTAAGCTTAGAAATATTAACCACACCTCTATTTATCAAATCATTCATTCTTCCAGGTGTAGCAACAATCATCTTAACACCTTTTCTTAAAGTACGGATTTGAACATCAATGCTTGCACCTCCATAAACTGGCAAAATGGTGCATTCTTGAATATATTTTGAATAATTTTTACAATCCTTTGATATCTGAATACAAAGTTCTCTTGTAGGACAAAGCACCAAAACTTCAGTGTCTTTGTTTGTATAATCCATCTTTTGGATCATTGGTAATCCAAAAGCTGCTGTTTTTCCAGTACCTGTTTGAGCTAAAGCTACAAGGTCTACATCATCATTAAGTAGTACAGGTAATGTTTCTGCTTGAACGGGCATTGGGTTTTCAAAGCCGAGTTCATCAATGGCTTTGAGGATTTCTGGACTCATGCCCAATTCTTTAAATGTCATATAAATTTTATTAGTGAATTAATTTGCAAAGGTATGAATAAAATTGCTATAAACGCGTAAAAGATAAATATTAATGCAAGTTTACTTCAATTAATTTGAATGGATTAAGCTGAAAATTATCTTTTTTTGTTTCTTCTTTTGATTAAAATGTTAGACAAGTAGAAACAAAAAAGGGTGCACTTCACTTAGATAATAAAAAATATCTTAAGGATATTTTCAAAAAACTCAATCATAATTGAAATTATACCTTATATATTTCTCTCTAACCTTGATATATTTCTATAAAGTCGGGATATAAAACTTATTAATCAGGGACTATAGTCCTGAAATGCAAATATAAGAAATTTTTATGAGATATGGAATTATTATTTTACTTTTTTATAGTATAGACTTTCAATTCTTTGGGAATCATCTTTAAATTTTACTTGAAGAATCAACTCGTCTTTAGAAAGTTTCTTAATATCCATAATTGCAGTGTCTGTTTTTCCAAGCTTGAAAGAATATAATTTATTGTCACGAATAAGGTATCTTACATTTTCTTCTTGTTGTGAATTGTATATTTGAAGGGTGCCATCTTCTCTAAAAACATTATATGTTGGGGGGTATTGTGTCATATCCAAAGTGTCGCTTCCTTGCGAACTTTGCCCTACAATTAAAACATGTTGCCACTTTCCTACAATTTTATCCTCCATTGAACCGCATGAAACAATAATAAATGAAAATATTAGTCCCACACTTAAAAGAATTATAATCTTTTTCATTTTATTAGATTGTATTATATTAATTCTTGTTTATAGATTTTTTCCATTTGCGAAGATATGGAATTATTTTTGAATAGGTAAAGATAAAAGAAAATATCTTATTCTAAAATTGTTAATAAAACAAAAACTATCTACCTTTGCATAATCCAAATTCAAGTGAAAGAATACTAACTCCTTTTTTATTATATGATTAGTAATAATAGTTTTAAAGAAAAAATAGAGCAATTAGCTCAGAAGTATTTTGATGAAATTGTGGAATATCGAAGGCATTTACACAAACATCCTGAACTTTCAACCCAAGAAGAAAAAACATCAGAATTCATTTGCTCAAAATTGGTAGAATGGGGTTTGGAATTCAAAAAAAATATTGGAGGATTTGGTATTTATGGATTTGTTAATGGAAAGAATCCTAACAAAAAAACCGTTGCTCTTAGAGCCGATATGGACGCTCTTCCAATAAAGGAAGAAACTGAACTTACTTACAAATCAATTAACGAAGGCTTTATGCATGCTTGTGGTCATGATTTACACATGGCTTCACTTTTGGGTGCAATTAAAATATTAAAAGAATTGGAAAATGATTTTGAAGGAAGGGTAATGTTTATTTTTCAACCTTCCGAAGAAATGTATCCTGGAGGGGCATGGAAGATGTTGCAAGAAGGAATATTTAAAGAAATCACTCCAAGTAATATTTTTGCCTTTCACTCAACTCCTGAAATGGAATGTGGCTATATTGGAATGACTGAAGGCAAGGCAATGGCTTCAACAGACGAAATTTATATTGATATAATTGGTAAAGGAGGTCATGGAGCAACTCCAGAGCTAAACATTGACCCAATTTTAGTTGCTTCTCATGTTGTTGTAGCTCTTCAAAGCATAGTTTCACGAAGTGCAACAGCAACAATTCCGACAGTTTTCTCAATTGGAAAATTTATTGCTAACGGAAGAACAAATATAATTCCTGATTCAGTACATTTGGAAGGTATAATTAGAACTTTTGATGAAAATTGGAGAAAAGAATGCCATAATTTAATTGAAAGAATTGCTACTCAAACAGCAAAAGCTTTTGGAGCAGAAGCAAAAGTGTTTGTTGATCATGGCTATCCTTTTGTTTATAATGATATAGACTTAACAAGAAAGGTTTTTGGTTATGCTCAAACTTATTTTGGTGAAGAAAAAGTTTTAAATATTCCTCAAAGAACCACTGCAGAAGACTTTTCATATTTCTCTCAACAAGCTCCAAGCTGTTATTTTAGAGTTGGAACAAAAAAGAAAGATATGCAAATAACAAACCTTCACACATCAACCTTCATTATTGATGAACAAAGCATAAAAAATGCAATGGGATTTTCAGCCTTTTTGGCGATTTCTTCTTTAAATCAAAGTTAATTCATTGTTTTAATTTAATTTTGCAAACTAAAAACACATTCTCTTGAACCAAGTAAACATAAAAGGCAAAATATTTCATAGGTTTATCAGCTGTGATGAAATAGAATTAGTGATTAAATCATTAAGCGATAGGATTAATAAGGATTACGCTGATAAAGAAGTATTATTTTTAATAGTGCTTAATGGAGCTTTTATGTTTGCTTCTGATCTTTTAAAAAAGATTGAGGGTAACCATAAAATAAGTTTTATCAAACTTTCTTCCTATCAGGGTTTATGTTCTACAGATGAGGTTAGGGAACTTATTGGATTAAATGAAGACCTTAAAGGTAAAAATATTATTGTAATAGAAGATATTATTGATACAGGTATTACGATGGAATGCTTAAGAGAAAGAATTTTGGCTAAAGAACCATCTTCTTTTGAAATATGCACTCTTATGTTTAAACCTAAAGCTTTCAAGAAAGATTATAATATAAAGTATATTGGGAAAGAGATAAGTAATGAGTTTATTATTGGGTATGGTTTTGATTTTGATGGATACGGAAGAAATATTAAAGATATTTATCAGTTAAAAGAGTAATTTAAAACAAACTAACTAAAAATAAAATAAAAAATGCTAAGTATAGTATTATTTGGAGCTCCTGGAGCAGGGAAAGGCACTCAGTCAAAGATGTTGGTTGAGAAATATAACCTTACTTATATTTCAACAGGAGACATTTTAAGAAAAGAAATAGCTGAAGGTACAGAAATTGGACTAAAAGCAAAAGATATAATTAACAAGGGAGGGTTGGTTGACGATGAGTTAATTGTTCAAATTATTGAGAAGACTATTGAAAACTCTACAACAGGAGGAATTCTTTTTGATGGATTCCCTCGTACAGTTGTTCAAGCATACATTTTAGAAGGCTTGTTACACAGAATGAATCGCAGACTTTTATGCTTACTATCATTGGAGGTTCCAAGAGAAATGCTTATTGAAAGAATGCTAAATAGAGCTTCAATTGAAGGCAGAGAAGACGATAAAAAGGAAGTTATCTTAAATCGTTTTCAAGAATACGACAATAAAACAATTCCAGTAGCAGAGTTTTACAAACAAAAAGGAATTTACTGCCCAATTAATGGAGTAGGAACAGTTGAAGAAGTGTTTTCTCGATTGGAAGAAGTGGTTGATAAGACTCTTGAAAATGCTTACAGAAACATTATTCTTTTTGGTTCTCCTGGTTCAGGAAGAGGAACTCAAGCTAAGCTTTTAGCAAAAGAATATGACTTGGTTTATGTTTCAACTGGAGCAATGATAAGAGATGAAATTGCAAAAGGTTCAGAAATTGGACTATTAAGTAAACCTTATATAGATCAAGGAAATGGAGTTCCTGATTTAATTGCAATTCAACTAATAGAACAAAAGATTGAAGAAAATCCAAATGCTAAAGGTTTCCTTTTTAAAGGTTTCCCTTCAACCTATGTTCAAGCTTACATTATGGATGGAATCTTAGAAAAGATGCATACTTCTGTAACTTGTATGATTGAAATGCAATCTAATCCTCTTCAATGTATAAAACGTCTTACTCAAAGAAGTAAAACTGAAAGAAGAAGAACATATGATATGGATCCTGAAATCATAATTCACCGTATTGAGAATTATGAACAATCAGCCTTAAATGTAAAGAACTACTATCAAAAGAAAAATAAATACTATAGTGTTAAATCCGATGCATCTGAAGAAGTTGTGTTTGAAAACCTATGTAAAATTGTAGATGAAGCTCTTAAAAAAGCGTAACTAATAAAATAAATAATATGCGTTCGAACTTTGTAGATTATGTAAAGATAAATTGTCGTAGTGGGAAAGGAGGTGCAGGCTCTGCTCATTTGCTTCGCTCAAGAAGTAATGCTAAAGGAGGTCCTGATGGTGGAGATGGAGGAAGAGGAGGGCATATTATTTTGAGAGGGAATAAACAGTTTTGGACTCTTTTGCATCTTAAATATACTAAGCACCTTATTGCAGAAGATGGAGAAGGAGGAGGAAAAAATCGATTAACTGGAAGGGAAGGTAAAGATATAATTGTAGATGTTCCTCTTGGAACAATATGCAGAGATGTTGAAACAGGAGAGGTTGATTGTGAGATTGTGGAAGAAGGACAAGAGGTTATTATTGCTCAAGGAGGTAGAGGAGGATTGGGAAATGACCATTTTAAATCTTCAACTAACCAAACTCCACGCTATTTTCAACCAGGAGAAGAAGGTATTGAGGCTTGGAAGATAATAGAACTAAAAATACTTGCTGATGTTGGTTTGGTTGGTTTTCCAAATGCAGGGAAAAGTACTTTATTAAGTGTTGTTTCTGCTGCAAAGCCAGAAATTGCAGATTATCCTTTCACAACATTGGTTCCTAATCTTGGAATTGTAAAATATAGAGATGAACAATCTTTTATTATGGCAGATATTCCAGGAATTATTGAAGGAGCTTCTGAAGGTAAAGGTTTAGGTATTCGATTTTTGAGACATATTGAAAGAAATTCTCTTTTATTATTTATGGTTCCTTGCGATGCCAATGACATTAAAAAAGAATATAAAATACTTCTTAATGAGCTTCAAAACTACAATCCTGAATTAATGGACAAGGATAGAATTCTCGCAATAACTAAATGTGATATGCTTGATAAGGAAATGATTTCTCAAATGAAAAAACTTCTTCCAAAACAAGTAAAGGCAGTATTTATTTCTTCTGTGTCAGGAATGGGAATTATGGAATTGAAGGATATAATTTGGCAGACCCTCAATGGAAGCAATATTAAATAAAGATACTGAGCTTTTCTATCTTATAAATGGATTAAGAAGTTCTTTCTTTGACTATTTCTTTGCATTCTTAAGCCATAATCTTAGTTTTGTTGTAGCCATACTTTCTGTTGTAATTTTTCTTTCAATTAAGAAATTCAACAAACATTTTTGGATACTTATAGTATTGGTTGCCCTTTCTTTCTTACTTGCAGATAGAATATCGGTGCTTTGCTTTAAAGATGTTTTTCAAAGATTGAGGCCAAGTCATGCTTTGGAGGGGGTTAATTTAGTTAAACTTTCTTCTTGGCATCTTATATATGACTACAAAGGAGGACTATATGGTTTTGTTTCTTCTCATTCTGCAAATGCTTTTTCGTTAGCAACAATATTCGCAGTTTTAGGGAAAAAATACAAACTCCTGCCAATCTTAATTTACTCTTGGGCAATTTTAGTAGGATATTCAAGAATTTATTGCGGAGTACACTATCCTTTAGATGTAATAGTTGGAGGAATATTGGGAATGGGAATTGGACTGTTAATTGTTATGCTTTACAAGTTTATATTGAAGAAATATCTAAGCAAAAAGGCTAATAATCTTTCTTAATTTCTTTCCCTTTTAAAATTAAAGGGATCTTTTTGAAATTATAAGGGAGTTAAACAAAAAAAGTCGGTGATTAAATAGAAAAAATCACCGACTTTTTTATAATATTTCTTGCTTAATAATTTACCAAGTAGTGTAATCCTACGCTTTCCTTTCTTTCCATAGCCATTTTTATTATTAAATATGAATTGGCAATAAGGTTTCGTAACTCACAAAGCTTAGGAATTAAAACTGAACGGTTATAAATTGCTTCAGTTTCTTTATAAATAAGTTCCAAACGATTGAAGGCTCTTTTAAGTCTTAAATCTGAACGTACAATTCCAACATAGTTTGACATTATTTGTTGAAGCTCTTTTACAGATTGAGATATTAGAACCATTTCTTCATTTAGAACCATTCCTTCTGCATTCCAATCTGGAACTTCCTTGCAAAACTTAACATCGTTTATTTTATTTAAGCAATCAAGTGCTCCTCTATGAGAAAATACTAATGCTTCAAGAAGTGAATTTGAGGCTAAACGATTTGCTCCATGAAGTCCTGTTCTTGCGCATTCACCTGAGGAATAGAGATTATTTATTGTTGTTTGAGCATTTTCGTCCACAACTACACCTCCACAAGAATAGTGTGCAGCTGGAACAACAGGTATCATATCCTTAGTAATGTTAACTCCTATTTCTAAACATTTAGCATAAATATTAGGGAAGTGATTCATTATCTCTGTTTTTTCTATTGCTCTACAATCCAAATAAACATGATCGTCTCCTCTAACCTTCATTTCATGGTCAATTGCACGAGCAACAATATCTCTTGGAGCAAGGGATTCTCTCTTATCATATTTACTCATAAAAGGATTCCCGTCAATTGTTTTCAAAATTCCTCCTGCTCCTCTCATAGCTTCAGTAATCAAAAAGGAAGGTTTTTCCAATGGATTATAGAGTGAGGTTGGGTGAAATTGAACAAATTCCATATCAGCAAGATGTCCTTTAGCTCTATGAACCATTGCTTGTCCATCTCCTGTTGCAACAATTGGATTTGTGGTTGTGCTGTAAACATTACCATTTCCTCCAGTTGCCAAAAGAGTAAATTTAGCTAAATAAGTATCTATTGAATTGTCAAGCTGGTTAAGAACATAAGCTCCATAGCATTCAATATCTTTTCTATGACGATTTACTTCTTCTCCCAAATGATGTTGAGTAATTAAATCAACAGCATATTGTTTTTCCTTAATAGTAATATTTGGGTGAGCTTTTGCTTTTTCAAGTAGGGCTCTTTCAATTTCTGAGCCTGTATTATCTTGATGGTGGAGTATTCTAAATTCAGAATGGCCTCCTTCTCTTGCAAGGTCGTAAGCACCAGAAGACTTTTTATCGAAATTTGTTCCCCAAAGAATCAATTCCTTTACTCTTTCTGTACTTTCGGTTATTGTTATCCTAACAGCTTTCTCATCGCAAATTCCTGCACCTGCAATTAATGTGTCTTGAATATGTTTTTCATAACTGTCGGGATGATACATTACAGCAGCAATTCCTCCTTGAGCATATTTTGTTGAACTCTCAGAGGCGTCATCCTTTGTAAGGATGCAAACCTTTCCTTTTTCGGCTACTTTCAATGCAAAACTGAGTCCAGCAATACCTGAACCCAAAACTAAGAAATCAACTTCGTATCTCATTATTTATCCATTTAAAGCTTCTGCAGCAGAGCTTATTTCAATAATCTCATTTGTAATTGCAGCTTGACGAGCTTTGTTGTATGAGAGTTTAAGTTCTTTAAGCAGATTTTGTGCGTTGTCTGTTGCTTTGTGCATTGCAGTCATTCTTGCGCCATGTTCTGCAGCAAAGCTATCTAAGAAACAACGGAAAAGTTGTATTTTTAATGCTTGAGGAATAATATTATGTATAATCTCTTCTCTTGAAGGTTCAAATATGTAAAATTTGCTTATTTGTTTTTCCTTATCTTCATTTAAGGACTTTAGAGGAAGAAATGTTTCTTGAGAAATGATTTGAGTTGAAGCATTCTTGAATTTGTTATAAACCACCTCAACTCTATCGTACTGATGATTAATAAACATTTTCATTATTTCTTCTGTTATAAGGGTAGCTTTCTCAAAGGTCAAATCATCCCAAATGGAATCGTAGGTTTTAATAACGTCAATTCCTTTTTGTTTTAAGAAAAACTCAGAAGACTTTTTTCCACAACTTATAATATCAACTTTAATATATTTATCTTCCTGAGAAATTCTTTCAAATACTTTTTTTGTCTGTTTAATAACATTGGCATTAAAACCTCCACAGAGTCCTTTGTTAGAAGTAAGAACCAAAAGCAAAACCTTATCAGTTTTTTTATTTCTTCCGTAAGGACTTTCCATAAGTTCTGTTTCATCCTCCATAATGTTGGAGATTACCTTAGAAAGTAATGATGAATAGGGGCGAAGAGCAATAACAGAATTTTGAGCCCTGCGTAGTTTTGATGCAGAAACCATCTTCATCGCTGAAGTGATTTGCATTGTTGAGCCAACAGAAGATATTCTATTACGCACCTCTTTTAAGTTTGCCATTATACAGAATATTTAGAAGTTTTCTCTTGAGCAACTTTTTTCAAACAATCCAAAATTTCATCATCAAGAATTCCTTGACGAAGTTTTTCCAATACATCTTTATGGTTAGTTTCTAAAGTGAAAAGATAATCGTTTTCAAACTCATGTACCTTATTTACAGGAATATTTTGTAACCAACCTTTAACTCCACAACAAATAATTGCAATTTGATGTTCAACCTTCATTGGAGAGTATTGTTTTTGTTTTAATATCTCAACATTGCGTTTACCTTTTTCAATAACCATTTTAGTTGTTGCGTCAAGGTCGGAACTAAATTTTGAAAAAGCTTCCAACTCACGATATTGAGCTTGGTCAAGTTTTAGGGTTCCAGCAATCTTCTTCATTGATTTGATTTGAGCATTTCCTCCAACACGAGAGACAGAAATACCTACATTAATTGCAGGACGAATACCTGCATTAAAAAGATTACTTTCTAAGAATATTTGGCCATCAGTAATGGAAATAACATTTGTTGGAATATATGCTGAAACGTCTCCTGCTTGTGTTTCAATAATAGGAAGAGCAGTTAATGAGCCTCCTCCCTTAACTTTATCTTTCAAGCATAATGGCAAATCATTCATATTCTTTGCAACACTATCTTCCTTTATGATTTTTGCAGCTCTTTCCAATAGTCGAGAATGTAAATAGAATACATCTCCAGGATAAGCTTCACGTCCAGGTGGACGGCGAAGAAGAAGTGAAACTTCACGATATGCAACAGCTTGTTTTGAAAGGTCATCATAAATAACTAATGCACTTCTTCCAGTATCACGGAAAAATTCTCCAATTGAAGCTCCAGCAAAAGGTGCATAGAATTGTAGTGCTGCAGAGTCAGAAGCAGTGGCAGAAACAATAATAGTATATTGCATAGCTCCCTTTTCTTCCAAAGTTTTAACGATGTTTGCAACTGTTGAACCTTTTTGTCCACAAGCAACATATATACAATAAACAGGATTTCCCTGATCAAAGAAACTTTTCTGATTTAATATGGTATCAATAGCAATTGCAGTCTTTCCTGTTTGGCGGTCTCCAATAATTAACTCTCTTTGTCCTCTCCCAATAGGAATCATTGAGTCAATTGCCTTAATCCCTGTTTGCAAAGGTTCAGTTACTGGTTGACGGAAAATAACTCCTGGAGCCTTTCTTTCAAGAGGCATTTCAAATAACTCTCCTTCAATCTTCCCTTTCCCATCAATTGGTTCACCAATAGTGTTAATAACTCTTCCAACCAAACCTTCTCCAACCTTTATTGAAGCAATTCTATTTGTACGTTTAACAAGGTCTCCTTCATTAATATTATTACTCTCTCCCAAAATAACAACTCCAACGTTATCTTGTTCCAAGTTTTGAACAATTCCTTGAACATCGTTATCAAACAAAACCAACTCCCCACTTTGAGCATTATTTAAACCATAAACTCTTGCAATACCATCTCCAACAGTTAGAATAGAACCAACTTCTTCTAAGGAAGCATCAAGATTTGTGTCAGATAAATGATTACGCAATATTGCTGTAACCTCTGAAGGTTTAATATCTACCATATTTCTTTATTATTAAAATCCTTTTTCGTATAAATTTTTTGCAAAAGACTTCTTTAGTTGTTGTAATTGTTTTGAAATGGAAGCATCATAAATTTTGTTATCAATAACAATTTTAAATCCTCCAATAACATTTGTGTCTATCTTTTCAATCAATTCAATTTTGCAACTAAACTCTTTTTCAAGCAAATGAATAATCCTTTCCTTTGAATTATTCTCAATACTTCGAGCAACATAAATGGTTGCAACCTTTATGCCTTTTTTTGTATTATATAAATTTCTAAACTCGCATGCAATCTCTTTCAAATAAACTATCCTTCTTTTCTCAATCAAAAGGATAATAAAATCTAAGGTAAGTTTATCAACTTCTTTTGCAAACAAATCTCTAACAATACCTTTCTTGCTCCCAATATTGATATTTGGATTACGCATAATTGCATTCAAAATCATATTCTCCCCACACACCTTCTTTATTAATGACATATCACTACCTATCTTCTCTAATGAATTTTGTTCAATTGCCAAATCCATAAGAGAACGTGCATAGCGAGAAGAAATAATAGTTGAATTCATAGCGTAATTTAATTAAAATTGAACTCAGAAACCCTTTTCTCAATAATCTTCTTATCAATCTCATTTTCCTTAAGTTCTTGCTCCAATACTTTTGTAGCAATATCAATTGAAAATTGAGCAACCTGATTCTTTAGTTCTGTAAGGGCTTGTAGTTTTTCATAATTAATACTATCACGAGCAGAGGCAACAATTCTTTGAGCTTCTTCTTGAGCTTTAAGATGAGCTTCTTGCTTAATTGTTTCGCCAAGTAAACGAGCTTCTTTCAAAATCTCATCTCTTTCTTCCATAGCTTTTTTCAAAAGGATATCGTTGTTAAACTTGAGATTTTCCATCTCTTCTCTTGCCTTTTGAGCCTCATCTAAGGAATTTTGAATTAAGGTTTCTCTTTCGTCAATCATTTTAGACACAATTGGCCATCCAAATTTGCCTAAAACCAAAAGAAGAACAAGGAAAACCAAAGTCATCCAAACCACTAAACCAAGTCCAGGAGTAATCAGTTCCATAAGAAATTATATTAAAAATCGGATTAAACTCTTTAATGATTAAAGAGTAAACTACTTCATAAATACAACTAATAAACAAGTTACAATAGCAAATAAGGAAGCTCCTTCCACCAAAGCTGCTGCAACAATCATATTAGAACGAATGTCTCCAGAAGCTTCTGGTTGACGAGCAAGAGCATCCATAGCACTTCTACCAATATTTCCAATACCTAAACCAGCACCAATTGCTGACAATCCGGCACCAACACCAGCTAATCCATAAGCCCAAGGAGCTAAATTTGCAACTGCTTCCAATAATACATTTAATCCAGTCATAATTAATAATGTTTTTTGAGTTATAAATTCTAAAAAATATCCAATCTTCCATTGATTAGAAAATTGGGCTCAAAGTTATACATTTTTATTTTTATGGGCGAATTTTATTTGAAAAATCATCAAAAATAACCCATAAAATGCAATATATGAATACCATTACATAATTTGAAAATATACATCTTTAGAAGTCAAAAAAGAGAATAAAAATAAAAATATGAGAAAAAAGCCTTGTAATTAGAAAAAATGAATACCTTTGCAACCTCAAAAAATACAAAAAATAAGTCTTCGTAGCTCAGCTGGTAGAGCAATTGACTCTTAATCAATGGGTCCGGGGTTCGAGTCCCCGCGAGGACACTCCTAATTATCCTAAGTGTAGTTAAATATGCTTAGGATTTTTTCTTTTTTAAAACAATTCAGTCTTCAAATCTTTATCAAATTCAAATCAATGAATTTTTTTCATCAAATAAATGCTTTTTGTAGAACCAATTAATTATTATTCGCGAAAATTATATTAAATAATTTGCATATTTCAATTTTATTTCTACATTTGCAGATTGAAAATAAAAGAAGTAAAAACTAAAATAAAACAAACATGAAAAAAATTATCATTTCTTTAGTTGGATTGTTTCTAACTATTGTTACAATTGCACAGCCTACGTTTGTTTCAACTCAACCTTCAAATAAGAATGTTGTTATTGAAGAGTTCACTGGAACAAATTGTCAGTGGTGTCCAGCAGGACATAAAATTGTTAATGCTATTTCGACTGCTAATCCTGGAAGAATTGTAGCTATTAATATTCACCAAGGAGGTTTTTCAGGAAATAATCCTGATTATAAAACTGAATGGGGTAATGCTCTTGCTAACCAATATTCAATTGGTTCTTATCCAAATGGCACATTAAATCGTGGATCTGGACCTGTTGATTATACTACATGGCCTACTGCAGTTACACCTATTCTTGCTCAACAATCAATAGTTAATGTTGCTGCAAGAGCTCAGATTGATGCAGAAACAAGATTACTTACAGTTACAGTTGAAGTATATTATACAGCAGATGCAGAAACGTCAACAAATAAATTAAATGTAGCAATTTTGCAAAATGAAGTAATTGGACCACAATCAGGAATGGATAAGAATCCAGACTACGTTGTTGGTACACAATATCGACATATGCATATGCTTCGTCACCTTATAACTGGTCAATGGGGAGATCTTTTATCATATGAAGGCACAGGAGTTATTCCTGCTGGAACTTTCTTTACTAAAACCTACACTTACACATTACCAGATGCAATTAGAAATGTGCCCTTAGAATTTGAAAACATTGAAATAGCTGCATTTGTAGCAAAAGATAATAAAACTATTTACAATGGTACTTTATGCCATCCAACATTTAATGTAACAAATCAATTTGGAGCAGAAATTAAATCTTACGAATTGAATGACCTTTCAGGATGTTCTAAATATGTAGGACAAACTTTAAAAGTTAGAAACATTGGTCAAGATACAATTAAATCAATGGTTATTGATACAAGAGTATTTGGATTAAGCAATATGACAACTTGGGAAGGAGAAATTGCAACATTCCAAACTGCTGAAATTCCAAATCTACCTGTTTTAGAGCTACAAAATGGGATTCAAAATGAAGTTGACGTTTTAATTCGTTCAATAAATGGAATTCCAACTGACCTTAGAGAAATTAGAACTTTCAAAAAACCAGAACCTGCTCGTAATGGATTAACTCTTAATCTTACATTAGATCAATATGGAACAGAAACAACATGGAATATTAAAAATTCATCAGGTACAGTTGTAAAATCAGGAGGACCATATACAAATGGGACAACAGATAGATTGAAAGTTGTTGATTTAGCAATAACAGAAAACGATTGTTATACATTTACAATTAATGATCAATATAGTGATGGAATTAACTCTGGATATGGAGTTGGAGGATATTTCATTGTTGATGGATTAGGAGATACATTAGTTGTTTCTGATGGTAAATTTGGAGCAAGTGAAGTTAAGAAAATAGGTTACGGTGATTATATTGGATTGGAAGAAGTTTCTCTAAACGATGTTTCAATGACAATTTACCCTAACCCAGCTAAAGATAATGCAACATTAGATATTAATTTATCTCAAAATTCAGTTGCAACTATTAAGGTTGTTGACTTAATGGGAAGAAATGTTATTGATTTGGGAACAAAATCAATGAAAGCTGGACAAAACACAATTGAACTTAATACATCTAATCTAAATAATGGAATGTATTTTGTTAAGGTTGCTTCAGAAAATGGAGTGGTAACTAAAAAGATTACTATTAACAGATAATACTTTCATAACATAAAATTGGAAAAGGCTTGTGTTTAACATAAGCCTTTTTTTATTTTCCTTTAATCAAATAAACAGTTTTAAAAACGAAGGAGAATGTTGGCAAGTAAAACTCAAAACTTTTTACATCTGAGAAAAAGTTTATATCTTCGCAACTTGAAAACATATTAAACAAACAAATAAAATGAAAAAAATAATTTATGTTTGCCTTGCAGTAGCATTAATTGGCTTTGCAAGCTGTCAAAAGAAAGAAACCCCAAAAGAAGAAACAAAAAGTCCTATGCAAGAAAAAGTTGATGAGTTTGCATCAGTAAGGTTAACTACAGACCTTTCGCATTTGAGCCAAAATGAAAAAGAATTAATTAAGACTTTCCTTGAAATAGGTCAAATTATGGATGATTTATTCTGGAAACAAGCCTATGGAAACAAAACAGATATGGACACCATAAGCGATAAAGCAGCAAGAGAATTTGCAATGATTAATTATGGTCCTTGGGAAAGACTAAACAATATGAAGCCTTTTGTTGCAGGATTTGAAGAAAAACCTCTTGGAGCAAATTTCTATCCAGTTGATATGACTGATGAAGAATATAATACTTTAAAAGATAAGAATAAAGATAATCTTTATACTGTTATCCGTCGTGATAAAGATGGAAAATTGGTTGTTAAATGGTATAGAGAAGAATATAAAGAAGAATTACAAAAGGTAGATAAGTTATTGGAAAAAGCTATTACATTGGCAGAAGATGAAGGTTTGAAAAAATATTTAGTTGAAAGAAAGAAAGCATTCCAAACAGATGACTACTTTGCATCAGATATGGCTTGGATGGATATGAAGAAATCAAAACTTGATTTTGTTTGTGGTCCAATTGAAAATTATGAAGATCGTCGTTTTGGTTCAAAAGCAGCTTACGAAGCATTCATTTTAGTAAAGGATGAAAAATGGAGCAATGACTTAGCTAAATTTACATCAATGCTTCCTCAACTTCAAAAAGAACTTCCAGTTGAAGCAAAATTTAAGAAAGAAATCCCTGGAACTGATTCTGATTTGAATGTTTATGATGTTATCTTCTATGGAGGAGATTGTAATTCAGGTAGTAAAACAATTGCAATCAATCTTCCTAATGACGAAAGAGTACAACTAAAGAAAGGAGCAAGACGTCTTCAATTAAAGAATGCTATGAAGGCAAAATTTGATAAAATCCTTATGCCAATTGCAGAACAAATTATGGTTAAAGACCAATTAAAGAATATTAAGTTTGATGCATTCTTCTCTAATGTTACTTTCCACGAAGTTTCTCATGGTTTAGGAATAAAGAATACTATAAACGGAAAAGGATCTGTTAGAAAAGCTTTAGGTAATCAATACTCTGGTTGGGAAGAAGCAAAAGCAGACATTTTAGGACTTTACATGGTTACCTCACTTATTGAAAAGAAACAAATAACCAATATAACTCAAGAAGATGCCCTTGCTACTTTTATTGCAGGGATTCTTCGTTCAGTTCGTTTTGGAGCAGCTTCAGCTCATGGAAAAGCAAATATGATGTGCTTTAACTATTTTCAAGATAATGGAGCTTTCACAAAAAACAAAGACGGAAAATATGTAATTGATTTTGCAAAGGCAAAGAAAGCAATGGAAAGTTGGGCAGCACTTATTATTAAGGTTGAAGGAGAAGGAGACATTAAATTTGCAACGGAATATAATAATAAAAACGGAATCATTAAACCTTCTCTTCAAAAGGATTTAGATAAAATCAATTCTGCAAAAATTCCAAAGGATATTCGTTATGAACAAGGAAAATCAGTTTTAGGATTATAAAAAAATAGATAATGAAGATAGCAGTATTTGGAAGTGGTAGTTGGGCAACAGCAATTGTTAAAATAGCAACGGAAACTCATCAGGAAGTTTACTGGTGGGTTAGAGAAAAGGAAATTGTTGAAGGATTAAAAAAACATAATCATAACCCACTTTACCTTAGCCAATGTGAGCTTAATACAAGTAAAATAAAAATTTCAAATGAGATAAAGAAGGTTATCTCAAAGTCAGATAATCTTCTCTTTGTCATTCCTTCAGCATTCTTTGCACGTTCTTTGGAAGGACTAAGTGCTGAAGATTTTAATAATAAAAATGTGATATCTGCAACCAAAGGTATTGTTCCAGAAACAAATCAGATTGTTGCAGAGTTTATGAGAGACATATATAATGTTTCTTATGCCAACCAGGCAGTAATAAGTGGACCTTCACATGCAGAAGAAATTGCAAAGGAAAACTTAACCTACCTTACTGCTGGTTCTCACAATCCTCTTTTGGCAAAACATATTGCTGACAGTTTCCAGTGTCGTTATGTGAAAACAACAATTTCAAACGATATTGAAGGAATTGAATATGTTGGTATAATGAAAAACATTTATGCTCTTTCAGTTGGAATTTGCAAGGGTTTAGGCTTTGGAGACAATTTTATCAGTGTTGTTGTTTCAAACGGATTGCAAGAAATGGAAAATTTCCTTTCACTTTGCTCACCTTTGGAAGGAAGAAACATTAATAATCTTGCCTATCTTGGAGACCTTTTAGTTACTTGCTATTCTCAACACTCACGTAACCGTACCTTTGGACAAATGATAGGTTCTGGCTATTCAGTCAATTCAGCTCAATTGGAAATGAAAATGGTTGCCGAAGGATATTATGCAGCTAAATGTATTCACGAATTGAACAAGAAAATTAATGCAGAAATTCCAATTGCAGATGCAGTTTACAGAATACTTTACAAGTCTTCTTCTGCAAAAAAGGAATTTGACAGACTTTCAGAAAACTTTAAATAGAACCTTATTCTAATAAAACAGAATCAAGTTTTAAATTATTAAATCCTTGTTTTAGTCAAATAAAACAAGGATTTATTTTTTAGCATATCTTATATGTCTTTTTGGGCAAACAGCGAATTATTCCTTCAAGTTCAAGATTCAACAAACAAGAAGCCAAAACAGAAGGATTGAGTTTACATTCTATTGAAAGGTCATCAATATTTATTTCTTCTTTACAATCAATAATATCATAAATAATGCTTTCATCCTTAGTTAAGTGAGTAGGTTTCTTAGGTTTTTTCTTAGTTTGAGTTTCTTTGGCAACATCCCAATTCATTATCTTTACAATATCATCAATAGAATGCAAGATATTGGCTCTTTGACTGCTAATTAAATAATTGCATCCAAGACTAAATTCATCATTAACCCTTCCAGGCAAAGCAAAAACTTCTCTATCGTATTGATTTGCCAAATCAGCCGTAACCAAAGAACCACTTTTCTTTGCAGCTTCAATAACAATAACACAATCACACAAACCAGCAATTATCCTGTTTCGTTTTGGAAAATTATAACTCTCAGGTTTTGTTCCAGTCATAAACTCTGTAATTAAGCCACCTTGATTTGTCATTTCAATTGCTAAGTCAAAATTCTCTTTAGGATAAATCATATCAAGTCCATGTCCCAAAACTGCAAATGTTGGAATACCTTCCTTAAGACTAACTCTATGAGAAACCGAATCAATTCCATAAGCCAAGCCACTAACAATTCCAACACCATATTCTTTTAACTCTTGAACAATTTTTTCAGTAAGTTCTTTGCCATATTGAGTAGCGTTGCGTGTTCCAACAATTCCCACCATCTTGCCAAGGTTGAGGTCTTGATTGCCTTGATAGTAAATGCAGATTGGATTATCGGGAAGTTGCAAAAGTCTATGAGGGTATTGCTCATCTTTAAAGAAAAGGCATTTAATATTATACTTTTCCATAAAAAGTAATTCCTTTTCGCATTTGTCAAACATTGTTTTATTGACAATAGCATCAATGGTTTTTGTTCTTGTTTTAAATATCTTTTCTAAATTAGAACGAGTTTCGCTAAAGAATTCCTCAGTTGAAGAATAAACATTCATTATCTCTTTGGCTGTTGCAGGTCCAACACCAGGAATGTTTGCAAATGCTAAATCGTAAATTGTAGCCATATCTATAAGTTTATATTTCACAAAATTAATAATTTATTTTAAAACCAGATTAAGTTTTTTAGATTTTAATTTTAAATAAAACAGCTTTTTCAAGACTCAATAACTATGAATTTAATCCTTATTATATTTTACTGACATCAAGAAAGAAAAAATTAAAGTAAAGAAAGAATTTTTTAAAGTAAGGAATAAATTTCAAACAAAAATCAATTATAGAGTTTTTTTGAAATAATAATGTAATTTTGCATTATGAACGATTTTGTCAATAGAAAGAAGATTATTAATGATCCTGTTTATGGATTTATAAATATACCACTTGGGAGTATTTTCGATTTGATTGAGCATCCCTATCTTCAACGATTGAGACGAATTAAACAACTTGGACTTAGTGATTTGGTTTATCCAGGAGCACAACATACACGCTTTGCTCATTCACTTGGAGCAATGTTTTTGATGAATCAAGCTTTGGATGTTTTGAAGCAAAAAGGACAAACAATAACAGATGAAGAAATTGAAGCTTCCTTAACGGCCATTCTTTTGCATGACATTGGTCATAGTCCATTCTCACATTGTTTGGAACATTTCTTTTTTGAAGAAGTGCACGAAAAGGTTTCTTTGGAGCTAATGAAAAGAATTGGAGCTTCTCAAATGGCAATTAATATTTTCTCAAACAAATATTCAAAACATTTTCTTCATCAATTGGTTTCTTCTCAACTTGACACAGATAGATTGGATTATTTAACAAGAGACAGTTTCTTTACTGGAGTTTCGGAAGGAGTTATTGGAACGGAAAGAATTATAAAGATGCTATCTGTTAAGGAAGATGAATTAGTTGTTGAGCAAAAGGGAATCTATTCTATTGAAAAGTTTATTATTTCAAGACGTTTAATGTATTGGCAAGTGTATATGCACAAGGCAGTTGTTTCAGCAGACATACTTGTTAAAACAATAATTAAAAGAGCAAGAGAAATTCAAGAAAAAGGAATTAACTTAACAAAAAATATATCTCCTTATTTGGCATATTTTATTGAAAATGGAACAAGAACTCTTAAAGACTCCAACGCAATTGATTATTTTACAATGATTGATGATTCAGATATTTGGAATGCAATAAAGGTTTGGTCAATGAATGAAGACTTTATTCTTTCTTATCTTTCAAAATCATTGATGAATCGTCATTTAGGGAAAATGCAAATTCAAGATACACCCTTTTCAGAGAAAGATATTGATAATGTAGTAAAGCAAATGACTAATGTCAATAAACTTTCAAAAGAAGAAATCAAATCATATTTTGTTTTAACAGAAGAATTGAAAAATAAGGCATATAGTTTTAAGGATGACAGCATAAATATTTTGTTTAAGAATCAGGAAGTAAAAGAAATTTCTAATGCTTCCGACCAATTAGACAAAAGATTTTTAAGTAAGGAGATAAAGAAATACTATTTATACAAGCTAATAATAAATACGTAGAAAGTATATTTTACTTCTAAAATAAATAAATAATTGCTCTTATTTATACAACAAGGGCAAATATTTTATAATTTTGCCCTTGTTAAGTAATCGAGTGTAATATTTACCCTTATTCAGAGATGAAGAATTTTGATAAAAATAATCCTTATAATGAGCTACCTTTATTGCCTCCTAAAATTGAATTAGAAACAAAGAAGGTATTGCAAAAAACAATTACAGCCTCTCGAGCTTTGGCTAAATTGAATGGTACATTAATTAATTTACCTAATCCAAATATTTTTATTGACACTATTCATATTCAAGAAGCGAAATCAAGTTCAGAGATAGAAAATATTATAACAACTAATGATGATTTATATAAGGCTTTTGTTGCAGATAAAAAAACTAATAATCCTGCAGCTAAAGAAGTAATTTCATATAAGGAAGCTCTTTGGTTGGGAATAGAAAGATTACATGAAAAGCCATTTATTACTACAAACTTATGTATTGAGATAGTTCAGTGTATAAAGAAAAATACGGCAGGAATTAGAACAACTCCAGGAACAACTCTTTCCAATTCAAAAGGAGAGGTAATATATACTCCTCCATTAGGAGAAACTATTATTAGGGATAAATTGTATAATCTGGAGAAATTCATAAATGAAGATAATAGTTTAGATCCTTTAATAAAGATGGCTTTAATGCATTATCAATTTGAAGCAATTCATCCTTTTTCTGATGGGAATGGAAGAACAGGAAGGATATTATTATTGTTATTTCTAAAAAAAGAAGGATTATTAGATATACCTGCAATCTACTTGAGTGATTACATAATTAGAAATAAGGGAGATTATTATAATAAAATAAGAGCTGTAACAGAGAAAGATGATTGGGAAAGCTTTATTCTTTTTATGCTTGACATGATAGAACAAACTTCAATAAAAGGATTAATAAGACTAAGAAAGATAAATAGTCTTATTACAAAAACATCTGAGAGCATAAAAAAGAATTTACCTAACATTTACTCAAAAGATTTAGTAGAAATATTATTTAGATTGCCTTATATTAAAAGACAAAATCTTATTGATACTGGTTTTGGTAATGCAAAAACAGTTGGAAATTATCTGATAGAATTAGAGAAAAAAGAATATTTAAGTTCAGTTAAGGTTGGAAAAGAAAAATTATATCTTAATCAAAGATTGATGAATATTTTAGAAGAAGAAATTTAGTTTTTTCTTACAACTAATTTGCCCTTTTTATAACTAATGTGTACCTTTGGCGAGGATTTTAGAATATAAAGTTTAATATAATTATAAAATGAAAAAGTATTTATTTTTTGCACTTGCACTTACAATCATTTTTGTTTCATGCAAGCCTCGTCCAACTAAAGATGACGTAGTTGGTAAACCTCAAATTGAAGTTAAAGACGGAAAGCTTACTCCAGAAGTTCTTTGGGCTTTTGGTCGTGTTGGTGAAGTTTCTGTTTCTCCAAATGAAGATAAGGTTTTGTTTACTGTTAAATATTTTGATGTTAAGGAAAATAAAGGCAATTCAGAGATTTATTCAATGAATATTGATGGTTCTGATCTTAAACAATTAACCAAAACTTCAGGTAGCGAATGGAATCCTCTTTGGAGTCCTGATGGAAATAAGATAGGTTTTTGTTATGCAGATAATGAAGGAGCTCAAATTTATGAAATGAATTTAGAAGGGAAGGAAAGAAAGAAGATTTCAAATGTTAAGGAAGGAGACATTGAAGGTTTCTCTTATTCTCCAGATGGAAAGAAAATTCTATATGTTAGAGCAATTGCCAAAAAAGATAAGTATGCTTATTTGAAAGAAGGTTTAGACAAAACAACTGGAAGAATTAACGATGATTTAGCTTATAGACATTGGGATAATTGGGTAGATAATATTCCACAACCTTTTGTTGCAGACTTTGACGGAAAAGAACTAAAGAACCCTATTAATCTTTTAGAAAATACAGAATTTGAATCACCAATGCGTCCTTGGGGAGGAATGGAACAATTGACTTTCTCTCCAGATTCTAAGAAAATTGTTTACACTTGCAGAAAGAAAGTAGGTAAGGAATATGCTTATTCAACTAATTCTGATATTTATCTTTACGATTTAAAAACAAAACGTACTGTCAACCTTACTGAAGGTATGATGGGATACGACCAAAATCCTGTTTTCTCTTCTGATGGTAAGCTTTTGGCTTGGGAAAGTATGGAAAGAGATGGATATGAGGCAGACAAAATACGTTTAATGGTTATGGATTTAACCA
The DNA here is from genome assembly GCA_017860255.1 of Bacteroidota bacterium. Lineage (GTDB taxonomy): Bacteria > Bacteroidota > Bacteroidia > Bacteroidales > P3 > UBA10566. The sequence goes on from JAFNAR010000044.1 coordinate 32,043, forward strand.
CAAGAGTAATTAAAGACTATTCAAAAGATTTTGATCAAAATTCAAATGGACTAACATTCTCCAAAGATAATAAGAGCATATATTTTATTTCCGACTATCATGGAAAAGATGATATTTATAAACTTACTCTTGCAGACAATAGTTTTAAAAAGATAACTAATGGCATTCACGACTACACTTCAGTTATGATTGCAAAGGATAAGCTTATTGGAACAAAAATGAGTATGTCTCAGCCAGTAGAAATTTATTCTGTTAATCCAACAAATGGCTCTGAAATCAACATTTCAAACATAAATAAAGACCTTTTAGCAAAGGTTAAGATGGGCAAAATTGAAGAAAGATGGTTTAAAGCAACTGACGGAAAAGACCTACATTCATGGGTTATCTTCCCTCCTAACTTTGATTATACAAAAAAATACCCTACAATTCTTTATTGCGAAGGAGGTCCTCAATCAACAGTTTCTCAATTCTGGTCTTATCGTTGGAACTTCCAAATTATGGCATCTCATGGATATATTATTGTAGCTCCAAACCGTAGAGGACTTCCAGGATTTGGTCAAGAATGGAATGAACAAATCAGTGGAGACTATGGTGGTCAATGTATGAAAGATTATTTAACTGCTATTGATGAAATGAGTAAGGAAAGCTATGTTGATAAGGATCGTTTAGGAGCAGTAGGAGCAAGTTTTGGAGGATATTCAGTTTACTGGCTTGCAGGACACCACAACAAACGTTTCAAATGCTTTATTGCTCACAATGGAATGTTTAATTTGGAACAACAATATTTGGAAATAGAAGAAATGTGGTTTGTTAACTGGGACTTAGGTGGACCATATTGGGATAAAAATAATAAGACAGCTCAAAAAAGCTTTGCTAATTCTCCTCATAAATTTGTTGATAAATGGGATACTCCACTAATGGTAATTCACAGTGAGTTTGATTATAGAATTGTTGCTTCTCAAGGTATGGCTGCTTACAATGCAGCACTTAATAGAGGAATTCCAGCTCGTTATCTATACTTCCCTGATGAATCTCATTGGGTGTTAAAACCTCAAAATGGAATACTTTGGCAAAGAAACTTCTTTGATTGGTTAGATAAATGGTTGAAGCCAGTAACAAAAGCCAATTAATGCTATAGAGGGAAAGTAATTATCTTATACTATATAGAAATAAAAATAAATAAATATACAAGAAATGGAAATCATCGGAAAATTTTTAAAAACTTTACCTGAACAAAAAGGAACATCTCAAAGAGGAGATTGGGTAAGAGGGGGATTTGTAATTGAAACAGAAGAACAATTCCCAAAACAAGTTGCTTTCTCTCTTTGGGGAGAAGACAAGGTTGTTATTGTAAGAAATATGCCACAAGGAACTCAAATTAAAGTATTCTTTTCTCCTGAAAGTAGAGAATATTTAGAAAAATGGTACACAGATTTAAGATGTTTTAGAATAGATACTTTCAATCCAATTACATCAGGTGCAGCTCCAATGCAACAAGCTCCAAACTTTTCTGCTCCAGCTCCTCAATATTCTAACACTTCAAACCAACAAGCACCTGCTCCAGCAGAATCTTATGGCTCTTTTAATGCTCAAGAACCTCAAGAGGATGACGATTTGCCATTCTAAGAGAAATTAAATATTGAGTTTTAACTCTTAATTAAAAAGCTTAGTCCTATTAAAAAAGGCTAAGCTTTTTTAATATTATTTTCCTTGATAATCTTTAATTTAATTGATCAACCTGACAGATTTTTTTGTATATTTGCAAAAGAAAATGTCGATTAAAGTTTATTCAGGACTATTTATCCTTAAGTCCATTCCCGTAAAATAAACTTTATTTCCTAAAACATATTAAATAAAAAGATGCACATCTTTTACAGTGAAAGATGCACATCGTTTGGTATGAAAGATGCGCATCTTTTGGGTAAAAAGTCCCTGATTAATAAGTTTTATATCCCGACTTTATAGAAATATATCAAGTTATACAAATAGGAAATTGAGAGTACATAAATAAGAGCAAAGAAATATGTACCCATGTTTCTTTCAAGCATTGATTCAAAAAGAAAGCTAAAACCAATAAGGATGAAGATGGTTAAAAGGAAAAACTCTTTTTCTTTTATCATTTTAATCATAGGGAAGAAAAACAAAGAAAGCAAAATCAAAAGTCCAACCAAACCCAAGGCAATTGTTGTTTGTAAATATTGATTATGAGCATTAAGATAAGATTGGAAATGGACATTTTCTCTTTCATACAATTTCTCAAAGGTTGATTTTACATCTCCAGTCCCTACTCCAAAAACAATATTCTCTGAAATCAAATTAAGACTATTTGAATAAATAAAATTTCTTTGACTCATGCTGCTTTGCTCAGGCATAATATTATCGTTCTGTCCGATATTATTAATAGCATTATTGTATCTTTGGCTTAATATATCTGTGCTTAGAACAATAACTAAAGATAGAGATACAATTAATGCAGTACTTATTGTCAAAACTTTTCTTTTGCTAACGAAAAACATATCAATCAAAATCCATAAATAGGAAATCACCATTACAATAAAGCCAGTTCTTGAGTTTAGCATTATTAAGAAAATGGAGATTAAGACAATTATAATTGATTTGATTAATCCAGTGTTTTTTATGTGAGTGAAAATATTTTTTAAAGGAATTTTATAAGTCAAAACAAGTCCTATTGCAGCAAAAAGAGAAAGATAGGATGGATGAAAATTTGCACTAAGCTTAGTGTATATAATTTCAGGCAATATAGGTAATGAATTACTTACTGCTCTAACAATTCCATAAGAAAAACAATAGAATATGGTTATTGTAAGTCCAGCTATAATTGATAAAGCATATTGCCAAAGCTTATCTTTTGTTATAAAACTCTTTGGCAAGAAAATAAAAATTAGAGGAAGAATAAGCATAGGCAGTTTAATTTGAAGATCAAAAAGAGCAGAGTCTTTGTTTGAGCTATAGAAAACGCCAATTATATGAAGACAAAAGAAGATAAGAAAAAGAAGAATCTTCTTGTCAAATAAAGGTTTAAGCACATAAGTTTTTGTAAGAAAAGTACAGAGAGTTGATAAAGCAAGAAAAGTTATTGCAAGAGACTTGAAAAAAGGAGGGAGAAAGATTGATAAGCAAATAAAAATTAGAGAAAAGAAGACAAACTTATCAATAATGTATTTAGTTTTGAGTTTCATAGAAGAAAATTTTCTATAATAAAATAAATGATTTAACTGCAAATTTACACATTTTGAATATTATTTGTACATTTGTAAGTTGAAAATGTTAGATTTTAATAAATAATGAAGAAGGTTAGTTTACTTATTCCTGCATATAATGAAGAAAAAGTACTTCAGCTTTTATATCAAAGAATAAAAGCAATTATTGATAGATTAAATCAATATGAATGGGAAGTATTATTTATTAATGATGGGAGTAGGGACAATACATTAGCAGTATTGTATAGTATCCGAAATCAAGATCATAGAATAAATGTTTTAGACCTTTCCCGTAATTATGGAAAAGAAGTTGCAATGCTTGCTGGTTTCGATTATGTAAAGGGAGATGCAGTAATTATTTTGGATGCAGACCTTCAAGACCCCCCTGAGTTAATCCCTCAAATGTTAGAGCAATGGGAATTGGGCTACGATGATGTTTATGCTAAGCGTAATTCAAGAAAAGGCGAAACATTCATTAAGAAAAAGACATCACAGTGGTTTTATAAGATATTGCAAAAAAGTACAGATATACCAATTCAACTAAATACTGGAGATTTCCGTCTTTTAGATAAGAGTTGTGTTGAGGCTCTAAAACAAATAAGAGAAGCAAATAGATACACCAAAGGAATGTTCAGCTGGATAGGATACAATAAGAAAGAAATACTTTTTGACAGAGATCCAAGAGCAGCGGGAGAAACAAAGTGGAATTATTTAAAGTTAACTTCATTGGCAATAGAAGGAATAACATCATTCACAACCAAACCACTAAGAATTTCCACATTTATTGGAGGTGTTATTTCCGTTTTCTCTTTTATTTATGCCATATACATGCTTTATGATACAATTATCTATGGCAATGACGTTAAAGGTTATCCTTCACTTTTAGTTACAATTCTTTTCCTTGGAGGAATACAATTACTTTCACTTGGAATTTTAGGAGAATATATTGCACGAATTTTCATTGAAACAAAGAACAGACCAACATATTTTGCAAGAACATATAATGGAGAAAAAATAATTTAGCTATGGAAGAAAATAAAATTGAAAATAAAAAGAATACTTGGAAGTATATTTTTTATGCTTTAGCAGCAATATCATTGATAATGATGATAATTGCAAGTCAGAAAGCTGGAATTTCTGGAGATGAGTTCTTTCACACAGAACATGCAAAGAATGTATTTAATTTTTATGCCACTGGAGGTAAGGATTCAACAGCAACAGTAGTTACAGAAACTTATAACCTTCCTCTTTATGGTCAATTGATAGACAACATTGCTCATGGAATAACAATTCTATTTAATGTTGATGATTACATGGCACTTCGTCATGCCCTAAATTCAATTGTTGGATGGTTGGCAATTTTATTTGTTGGATTGTTTGTAAAAAGAGTTGCAGGATGGAGAGCAGGAGTTTTTGCAATAATCCTAATGATTGTCTCACCACGTTTTATAGGGCACTCGTTTAATAACCTCAAGGATATTCCTTTTGCAGCAGCATCAATGATGTCTATATATTATATAGTCAAATTTCTTGATGAGCTACCAAAAAGGAAAATCTCCACTATGATAATGCTTGCCATTTCAATCACATTTGCAATTGATGTGAGAGTTGGAGGTCTTATAGTTATTGGTTATTTTGCCCTATTTGCAGTTGTTTACTACATTTGGAAATATAAATCTCTTAAAAAAGAATTTGGGAAAGTATTCCTTTGGAGTTTGGGGATTGTTTTTGTTGGCTACTTCCTTTCAGTGTTGTTTTGGCCTTACGCATTAATATCACCTATTGATAATCCAATTTCAACCCTTAAGGGGATGACAAATTTCAGTGCTTCCTTGCGTCAAATTTTTGAAGGACAATCACAGTGGTCAGATGTTTTACCTTGGTATTATACTCCTAAGTTTATTTTAATGACAATACCAATGGTTGTTATTCTTGGAGCACTTGCAGGATTAGTTTTGATGTTTAAAAACAAAAAACAGTGGTTCTACTACTTTGTTTTACTATTCACATTTATTTTCCCTATCTTCTGGATTATTATAAACAAATCAAATGTTTATGGAGGTTGGCGTCATGCTATCTTCACTTATCCTCCTTTAGTTGCATTTTCTGCTTTAGGAATAGAAGCTTTAGTTAAAGCCTACGATAAAAAATATTGGAAAATAATTGTTCTTTCAGCTTTTGGACTACTTTCAATAAATCCAATTATTCACTCTATAAGAAATTATCCACACCAGTATGTTTATTTTAATGAATTATCTGGAGGAATGAATAAGGCTTATGGAAATTACGAATTAGATTATTATTTCCACTCACTTAGAGAAGCTTCAGAATGGGTTATTGCAAATGCACAAAGAGATGAGCTAACAACAGGTAAAAAGATTGTTGTTGCATGTTGGCATCCAAAACCTATTGATTATTATTTCCGACACGATACTGCAAAATTTGCCACAACATTTATTCGCTACAACGAAAAAGGAGATGTTGATTGGGATTATGCTATAATATGTAATACAGGTATTGCTCCTGAACAATTGAGGAGTGGAGTTTTCCCTCCAAAGAATATAGTTTACAAGGTTGAGGTTGATGGTAAACCAATTTGTGTTGTTATTAAGCGTAAGGATAAATCAGATGTAAAGGGATTTGAATTGAAAAGTAAGGGAAAATTAGATGAAGCAATTCCTTTATATTTAAAAGCAATTAAAGCAGATCCTCAAAACGAGACAGCATTAATCAACCTAAGTGAAATTTATTTAAGAAAGAATTTGCCAGATAGTGTAATAATGTTCACTAATCAAATGCTTAAATTAAATCCTAATTCAGAAAACGCAAATTATTTTAAAGCCTATGCTCTCTTTATGAAAAACAAAGAAAATGAAGCTCTTTTGCTTTGCAATAAAGTAATAAAAGATAATTTTAAATATTCTCCTTCCTATTCATTAGCTGCCAACATAAAACTAAAACAACAAGACCTTTATGGAGCTGAAGGATATTTAAAGGGAATAATTTCAATAGATCGTTTTGATAATCAAACTATGCAACAACTATTGGCAATTTATCAAGCTTACGGACTTGATCAAAGAAATGCCTACATCAAACTATACTCTCTTTTGGAAGAACATTATAAAAAGGCAGGAAACGATAAAGCTGCACAAGAATATGGTGATGCAATAAAACAAATGTTAAGTAATAGATAAAAACCTGAATAAAATGAAAGCAATAGAAGTAAAAAAAGACATCTACTGGGTAGGTGCAATTGATTGGAAGCTTAGAAATTTTCATGGATATGTAACTCAAAGAGGCTCTACCTACAATGCTTATTTAATAGTAGATGAAAAAATCACATTAATAGACACCGTAAAGGGATATTTAACTAAGGAGTTGATAGAAAGAATAGCAGACATTATCGACCTTAAGAAGATAGATTATGTTATCTCCAACCACGTTGAAATGGACCATTCTGGAGCAATGCCAGAGGTTATGGAAATGTTACCTAATGCAACAGTTATAACTTCTGTTGCAGGAGAAAAAGAACATAGACTACATTTCAAAAAAGATTGGAAATTCCAAACCGTTAAGTCAGGAGACGTTCTTAATATTGGAAAAAGAAATCTTCACTTTGTTATGACTCCAATGGTGCATTGGCCAGACAATATGGTTACTTATTGCCCTGAAGAAAAAATCTTATTTTCTAACGATGCCTTCGGTCAACACATAGCATCAAGTGAACGTTTTGACGATGAATATCCTGTTGAAACAATTTTGGAAGAAGCAAAGAAATATTATGCAAATATTGTTTTGCCTTATTCTTCTCAAGTTGTTGGTGTAATGCAAATTGTTAGAAGTTTAGACCTTGATATTATTTGTCCAAGTCATGGAATTGTTTGGAGAAAGGACATTCCTTTAATTCTTGAAAACTATGAAAAATGGGCTTCAAACAAAACAGATAAGAAAGCAGTTATTGTTTACGATTCAATGTGGCATTCAACTGAAAAAATTGCTGAAATGGTTAAAGAAGCTTTTGAAACAAAGAATTACCATTATTGCTACTACGACTTAAAAGATACTCACATTTCAGATATTATGACAGAAATTGTAGAAGCAGAATATATCTGTGTTGGTTCTCCAACTCTAAACAAAGGTATTCTTCCAACTGTTGCAGCATTTTTAACCTATCTTCAAGGTTTAGCTCCAAAGGGAAGAAAAGGAATTTTGTTTGGAAGTTATGGATGGGCTCAGGCCAATATGAAAGCTCTTGACAGATATATGGAAGAAAGTAATATTGATGTGAAGTACAGAGTAGATATCAATTTCATTCCTTCACAAGAACAATTGGACAAAATTAAACAAGAAGTAATGGAAGTAATCTAAAAAAATAAATAGGACTTTGCAGTAAAAATTGCAAACGACATTTCCTTGCTTTATAAATCAAGAGTTTGTGCTAAAAAATCTAATTATTTTGATTCAAACTCTTGATTTTTTTGAAGACAATAGAGTCTACCTGATTTTATTTTTTTCAAGAAAGACTCTTCAAAAAGAATTTATATCTCATAAAGATATTATTAAAGGGAACAATTATGAAGAATAATATCCACTGGATTAGCATATATTTTTAGAAATATGTTTTCTAATTCTTGATATTCACCAGGAATTTCCTTTAATCCTTTCTGCATATAATCAATAAATTCTTCTTGCTCTTGCTTTGTATAATTTGCTTGGTAGCGATAAGACTTATTGAGAAAATCATGTGCAATAAAGTTTGTATTGAAAAGTTTATAGTTTTTGTATATGCGTTTGTCAATTATTTGGGCAAGAACAAGAAACTTTTCATTCTTTTCAAAACTATCACAATAGTCCAGTTCTTCCTTAGAGATAGGTTTTGTAACTGACAAATGTATCTTCCCTTTATTTTGCTTAATCCCTTTAAGAATACTATTTAAGTCTTCGTTTGGAGCTTTCACATATTTTTGATAGGAGGAAACATAGAGTTCAGCTGTTTTTAAAAAAGCGCAAGGTTCAAATTGATAAGAAATTGCCACAGGAGTGATGTTGAGTTCTAAAAGATTATCAGTAAAAGATTTTTCGCTGCTTAAAGAAAACATTTTTAAAACTGCCATCTCTGTTTTGTCATATCCATTTTTAGTTCTTCCATTTCTTTGAGCTATCCAAACGGATTGTTTTTTATTAGTTATTGCATATCGCATATAGGAAGAAACCTGCATAGAGTTTTTATAAAAATCACGAATATTTCCTCCTCTAACAATCCTAAACATTTTGTTCATTTTACCAATGTCAATAACAATTTCTCCTTTCATTAAATTACTGCCAAAGGTAATTTCGCAAGTGTCAAAATTGTTCTTAAATAATTGAAAATTTAAAAGAGCAGAATCTAAAACAATGTCTCTATGATTAGATATAAACATATTTTGTTTATTATTATTCAAGAATTCTTTAATTCCACTATAAGTTATATCTTCAACACTAAGTTTAATTATTTGGTCTACTATAGGATACATAAATATAGACTGAAATTCTTTAATGCTCTTTATTTTTAATATTTCTTTCTTACAAGACTCTATTTCTTTATCAGGAAAAAGAGTTTGAATGATTACTGGAAAGTATTTATTATTTACCACTCTTGAAATTGCTAAAGGTATTTCTGAGTCATTGTAAGGTCTAATATGGTCAAATTTGTTTAGCATAGAGATTTAGAATTATCTTTTATCAATAAACTTAATAGGCTTACGGTTAGCTTCAGGGAATTGAATATGTTTTATCTTATCAATATCTTCAAACTTAATTTCAGGAGCTACCCTCAAACGAGCTCTGAATCGATCTTTAAGGTCTTTTATCTTGTCTTCTTCAGCATCTCTACAACCAATATAAACCAATATATTATCTGTCCCGATTTCGTTAGAAGAAACTTCAACAATATAATTTTCAACATAATCAATATTATCCAAAACATCAAAGATTGAAGCAGGGTAAAGAGTTGTTCCTTTAAGTTTAATCATCTGATTTTTTCTTCCCTTAATAGGACTAATCCTCATTGTTTTTCTCCCACAAGAGCAAGGTTCATAATGAAATTTTGCAATATCACCAGTTTTAAATCTTAAAAGAGGCATACCTTCAACACCTAAAGTTGTAATGGTTAGCTCTCCATATTCACCTTCATTAACAATATTATTATTATCATCAACCAATTCGCATATTATTAATTCTGGGTGATGATGTCCTCCTTTTCCTTCCTTACATTCGCAAAAGCTAGTACTCATTTCAGTAGAGGCATAAGTGGAATATAGTTCAATATCCCATTTTTCTTTGATTTTCTTTCCCAAAAGATTTAAGGAAAAATCATCCTCTCTCAAGTTTTCACCAATACATACAGCCTTCTTTATGCTAGAATTCTTGTAATCAATATTATTGTTTTCAGCATAATTTATTATCTTCAAAATAAAGGAAGGAACACAAATTATAGCATTAGGCTTTATTCTTTTGATTGTGTCCCATTGCAATTCGGGCATACCATTTCCAACTCTAATAACTCCTGCCCCCATTTTTCTTATCCCCAAACAATATGCATAACCAGCCATAAATCTTTTGTCTAAGGTTGTCATTAATTGGTATATCTCCCCAGAATGTCCTCCTGCACAAATAAAAGAAATCAATTCATTATAGGTCAATCTATCCAAATCCTTATCAGTTAGGGCAAAGGTTGTTGGGTCGCTAAGAGTTCCAGAAGTTGTTATGTAGTCAATAAGTCTTGATTTGTCAACACAAAAGAAGTCTTCATTGTTTTTTTGCAAATCTTCTTTGGTTGTAAAAGGAACGTGTTTGAGGTCTTCAATAGTTTTTATCTTACTAGAGTCAATCTTATTATCCAAAAACATCTTCTTATAGAAAGGAGAGTTTTGATTAATATAATTCAACATTTCTTTAAGCTTTTGCTCTTGAAAACTTTTTATAATTGATTGAGGCTGAAACTCAATATCGGGATAATGCATTATCTTTTATTTTTATTTTTCAATATATGTCTTCTATTCTATAGAAATTTATTCTCTTTTAACCAATCCATTAAAATCAAATTCCAATTAGTGCTTTCTATACTTTTTGTTTTAAACATACCAAACCCATGTCCGGCCTTTTCAAAAAGGATAAACTTGCATGGAATGTTTTGTTTAATTAAAGCATTGTTTAAAGCAACACTATTCCTATAATCTACTACATCATCGTCTTTGGCAGCTAAAAGAAATACCATAGGCATATCTTTAGGGATTTGTTTCTCAAGTGATAGCTTATCCATTAATTCAGGGGATGATTTTTCACCAAACAAGCTTTTGCGAGATTTCTTATGAGCAATGCTATCTTGCATTGAAACAACAGGGTAAATAGGGATAATGAAATTTGGTCTTAAACTAACATTTGTTTTAACTCCCTTCTTCTCAAGGAAACTCTCTTTAGAAAAGGCTCCAGCCATAGTTACCAAATGACCTCCAGCAGAAAAACCAATTAAACCCAATTTGTTTGGATTGATTCTAAATTTTGTTGAGTTCTCTCTAACTATTTGTATTGCTCTTTGAATATCCTCAATCATTGCAGGGTGATGATTACCTCTAAAAGAAACTCTATATCGCAAAACAAAAGCTGTTACTCCAATGCTTTTAAACCACTGAGCAACCTCATGCCCTTCTGTATTCATTGCTAAATGATGATAGCTTCCTCCTGGACAGATTATCACACAAGTTCCATTCCTTAAAGAGTCATTTGGATAGTATACTGTTAGTGCAGGTCGAGTTTGCTTTTCTAATTCTCTATTACCTGAATCTTTCCAAAGTTTTATTTTCTCATTTTGTGAAAAAAGGTTAAATGAAACAATTATAATTGAAATAAAAAAGAATATTAATCTTTTCATGCTGTAGGAGTTTTAAATTAGTTAGTTTATGGGAATTATCTCCTGAATTTCTTCTAAAGATAGTTGTCTGTATTTTGGATTCTTAAATTGATTATCAATCATTTCAAAGTTAACTTCAAAAAATTCTTCATCATAGAACGATAGAACAGAATTAGTGTTTGGATTACATTCAATGTAAGTTATATTATTAATATCAAACCCTTTTTTCTCAATTATCTGCTTAAACAGTAATGAAGAATTATAGGTAATTGAAGTACCTGGATTTTCTTGATATAGTTCAGTAACTATTATTACTTTCCTACCGTTGTAATCTACAATCTTTAACCCACATTTACCCCAAACTTCCCATTGACCCAAAAAATCAAACACTTCATCGTAATATTTCTCTGGAACCTTCATGCCTTTTTCTCTATTTAATATTTCTTATTATTTCTTTCCCAAAAGATTTATTTGCAAGCTTTCTGTTGCGTGGACGATATGTTCCTTCTTCCATTTCACGTAACATCACTTGAGTAAAAAGTTTAAACATCTTTTCTTCTTGAGTTTCTTCTTTATAGAAAATTTCCCAAGCATAATTGTAGAGTTCTTGTAAGCGTTCTGCTGAGAAATTTTTTGGATGATAAACAACTTGTCCAGCATTATAATGATCCCAATCGTGATCAAAAATTCTGTTTTGACGCATTAAATCATCATAAGCCTTTGTGTGTGGGAAAGGAGATAATACAGTAAACTCAGCAAGATCTAAATTAATTTCTAAAAGAAAATCAATCAAACGTTTAATATCATCTTCGGTTTGATTATCCAATCCCAAAAGAATTGTTCCTTCAACTCCAATTCCATAATCGTGATAGCGTTTAATTCTCTCTTTAATATAATCGGAAGTATCATAAATTGCTTGATATACATACCATGCTCCAGCCTTTGAAGCCATTGACAATACCTTTGGATCATCTTCAATTGTATGACTAATAAATTTCTTTTTTAAAGGAATCATTGCTTCAAACAATTCCATCTCCCATTTAGTGTCTTGAGCCAAAGAATTATCTACAATAAAAAGTCTGTTATTATCTATTGTTTCCATTTCTTCAATAGACTGTTTTACAGAACGAGGTCTAAAATTTCTTCCTCCCAAATAAGATACAGCACAAGGATAACAACTAAAACGACAACCACGAGAAGCATGGAATAAGTCCACCATCTGAACTCCTTTGTGATTATACAAATCTCTCTTATATAAATCTCTTCTCGCTGGAGTTATGGAATCAAATTCAGGATACTTGCTCATAAAATTATAAACCTTTTTCAATTCTCCCTTTTCCCAATCACTAATGACTTCTTCCATTCTTCCTTCAGATTCTCCCAGAAAAATGCTATCAGCATATTGTAGAGTTTCTTCAGCATGTAACATTGTTGAAATTCCTCCAAACATTACTTTTTTTCCTCTTTGACGAAATTCTTGTGCAATCTTCCATCCTCTTTTCACTTGAGTAGAAAGCATCATTGATATTCCAACAAAATCACAATCTTCATCAAAATCTATTTCTTCAACATTTTCATCAGTAAATGAAACCTCAACCCTTTGAGGTAAAGAAGCAGCAAAAACAACTGGTCCATGAGGAGGGAGGTTAAAAGTGGTTTGCCCAGGCAATTTATTCCACTTCGGATAAATTAATTTAAACTTCATATATTTTTTATCTTTTTTTCTATTCAAGGTACAAAGATAATCTTTTTATAAATTACTTATTAGTCTTTATTGTAATTTTACTCATTAAATAGAAAAAATCATAAGAAAAAAAGATTAGTAAAAAAGAAAAGGAGCAGATTATTTCTAATTTGCTCCTTTTGCATTATCCTATTTTATAGGCGTTATTCAGTATATTTTATTACCTCAATAGGACAAGACTCGGCTGCTTCTATAATTCCATCGGTGTAATCTTTATAATTAACACCTTCAATAACGTTGGCAACATCATTTATTTTAAAAACTTCGGGACATGTGTCTGCACATAATCCACAGGCTATACAGCCTTCTTCAATCCAAACTTTTTCTACTGCCATACATTCAAATTTAATTAGTAATATTTTTTGTTACATGTAACGTCAATATAACGTAAACGATATTTTATTTATTGATTTATTATGCTGATATTTTTTATTATAAGCTCAATTAAACTAATAATCAATTCGTTATATTTGACAATTTACTCCACTTGTCCAACAATTACAACATAGTTTTTGCCATATTTCTTGGCACATTTTGGGCATGTTGTATACCACATGTACCATTTCTTTATGTTAAGCCCTTTTGACTCCACAATGCCCTTATAGTCCTTACACCATTTATCCGTTTCCTTAAAATTGCCCTCATAAACTTTACTGTAAAACTTACCACTCAACATCACATTATCCAAGCCAGAAACTTCTTTGTCAACAGCCAAGTAAATATCCATATTCCACTTTGAAGTATGATCTGATAAGCCCAAGTTTTGCTCTATTTTTGCTCCTTCATTTCTAATCTTTTGGTCAAGCTTTCTCATAACAGAACCGAAATTCAGAGGCATATAAAAACAAGTGCAAATACTGCCCTTAATAAATCTTTTATTGTCCCACTCAATTATTTTATCATCCCATGGCATTGGGTCAAACTCTGGACAACAAATTGAATTGTCTTCTTCTTTCTTCATAATAACTTTGTTTTTGATTAATAACTAATTGTTTAGACAGCAAATATAGTAATTAAAAATTAAGAATTACATTTAATCACTATTTTTTTACTTATCAATTATTATCAATCTCATAGCTTACATTAACTTCAACATTTCCCTTAATCATATCCCATACAGGACAAATCATTTCTTCAGATATTTTAATAGCCTTGTCTACATCAGCACTTTCAACATTTAAAGATTTAATGTATAACTTAAGTTCAATTGTTTTAAATGAAGTTGGATGTTCTGATTTACGATATCCTTTCGAATCAACTTTTAAACTTGTAATTGATTTACCACTTCTTCTGATTAAAGTCAAAACACTTGTCCCCAAACAAGAAGATAAACTTAAAAGGAATAGTTCCAAAGAAGTGTAGCCATTCCCATCTCCAAAAGGAGGAATATAATCTATTAAAACAGGTTGATTGTTTTCAACTTCACCTTTGAAGTTTAATTTTTCATTAATAAGTTCAATTGAAGAAATAACTTCTTTTGATTTGTCTATACTGCTCATAACTTTAATATTATAATTGTTTTCTTTTTATTCTTTTGCCAATAGCTCCTTTAGGTGCAGGAGGTTCTTTCACAAACTTCATTTCCTGAAGAACATCCACCAAATCTCTATCTGCACGATAAGTCATTTTACTGAACTTAACTCTTCTTGGAGTTATGTTTTCTTCTTTGTCATATCCCAGACTTGTTAGGGCAACTCCAAAAGTGCCTATGCCATCAAGTTTGATATTATATCCATCTTCCAATTTGCCTTTCATCATTATAGAAAGCTCTTTCAATACAGCTAAAATTGCACTTTCTTTAGCAATGCTTTTTGAACCGATTTCTTTAGCAATTTCTTCCATTCCTAAAGTTCCTTTTGTTACAGGGACAGCAAAAAACTTTTCTTCTTTGTCTCCATTCTTTATGTAGCATTTCTTTCTTGTTCTGTAAAAATAAGCCATAATTAATATTTATTTTTAGTTTATAATTTTTTAATCCTGCTTTAGCTGAAAATAACCTTATCATATTTCTTCTTAATCAAAGGATATTTTCAAAAAGTCTTGATATAAAACTTATTAATCAAGGACTTTTTACCCTAAAGATGCGCATCTTTCACCCCAAAAGACGTGCATCTTTCGGTATAAAAGATGTGCATCTTTTATTTCAACAAAATTTTTGGGAGAAAGATGAATGGAAACTCAAAGAACTAAGTTTTATTACCTTTAAAGTGCAAATATACAAAATATTTTCCAATTTGTCAATAAAAAAAGAAGTAAATATTTATTAAAATATTAAGTGTTGTGATTTTATTCAAATAATTTGACAAACGAAGCGTTTATTTGTATCTTTGGCATATGATTTGATATAAATATTCTTAGTTGCAATACAATTTAAGCAAATAAATTATTAACAAATAAATTAGAATCAAATGAAAAAACTAACATTAATTCTTTTAGCCCTTGTAGGCGTTGTATCCTTTAACTCTTGTAAGGATGATGAACCAGAACAACCAACCCCTACAACAACAAATATTTTTACAGAGTTGAAAGGTTATACCGGTAAAACCTTTCAATATGTTTCATCAACAATTAGAGCTAAAGGCTTTAATGTATTAAGTTTTGATAGTATAGAACAAATGAGAATTTATTATTTCGCAAACTCAGACAATTCATATAAATATTCTATTGGAGAATACGATGATACAGTGTTTATTGCAATATATCAATATTATAATGATAATAAAGGTTTATTGCTAACAAATTATGAAAAGAATTCTCAAACAGCATTATCCTTTGTTGGTAACAATCCTTTAGTATACTATTCTTCTGATATTGCTATTATGAATTCTGAAGAAGGAAATATGGAATTTAACAATAGAGCAGATTATTTAACAGCTTATAATCAAAATAAGGATAGTATAGATTATTGTTCTGAATCTTGGGTATCTCAAACTGCAATGGTTGGAACGGAATTTAATTATGATGAAATTGATGGACACTATTCATTGGCAGGTTATGGTGATATGCTTCGTATGCCTGTAATGATTGAAAAAGCAAAAAACAAATCAATCTTTGATATATTGAAACTTAATAAATAGAATATTTTATTCTTTCTAAATTTAGAGAATAATAAATTCTATAAAAAACTTAAAGGCATTTCTTAATTAGAGGTGCCTTTTTGCTATACAGTAAAATATAAAACTCATGATTGACAAAAGAAATAATGTCTAAAAAATGTAATTAACGTTTGCAAATGGAATAAAAATGTTGTATATTTGTCTATTGATTATATCTAAGACCATTATGTTAAACACTTATAGAAAGTCTTTAATTATTAGATTTATTGTTTTAATATTTCTATTAACTCCTTTTTTTTCTTATTCAAATAATGAAAATGAATTAAAGAAAACAGTAGTTTATGTTAGTTCTTACAACGAAAAAAATCATTGGGCAATAAAATGCAAGGAGTCAATGATGAATAAGTTTATTGAAAATGGATATTCAATTAAACTACTTGAATTGTATCTTAATGAAAAAATAAATCCAGATCTTAAAACAAGAACAAAAATAGTTAAGGAATACTTTGCAAAACTTAATGAAAAGGTTGATGTTGTGATAGCCTTTGATTATGGAGCAACAGATGTTTTTCTAACTTATACAGATTCTATAATTAGCAAACTACCAATTATATTTGTTTCTGAATTGGAGCAGGGAAGAAAAATTGATAAAAAACATGTAACAGGAATTATTAGTGAGTATGGAGTTGGTCAAGTTTATAAAACTGGGCTTAGAATTTTCCCTAACACAAATAAAATATATGTATGGGCTGATAAATCTCCAACAGGAGCATTCTTTATGAATGAAGCAAAACATATTCTAAAGGGATATGAAAATGATGGAATAAAAGTAGAATATGGTGTTGACGCAAATAGCAAAGAAGAATTATTGCTTAAATGCAGAAATTTAGAACCAAATTCATTTGTTATATTTAGCACTTGGCTGGTTGATAATAGAGGGAAAAGATATTTTGCAAATGATCTTTATCCTCAAATAATAGCCAATACAAAAGTTCCAATACTTAATGTTTATGATGGATTTATTGGAGAAGGCTTTGTTGGAGGCTTTGTTCAATCGGCTAAAAAGAATGCAGAAGCAGCAGCAGCAAAAGCAATAAGAATATTTAATGGAGAAATTCCAGAGAAGATGACTATTGATAATATCCCTCCAACTCCTATTTTCGATTATGCTAAAATAATAAAAATGGGAGGAAGTCCAAAATTTCTTCCTAAAAATGCAGAACCAGTTCATATGTTAAGGGCATTCTTTATGGTTCATACTATAATAATTATAATGTTCTTAGCTATTCTTATTGTATTGATAGTTGTTTTAATCTTAAGAATTAGGAATAGAAGACTTAATAGGAAAATAAGAGAAAAAGAGCAACATGAAAAGGAATTAGAATTAAATATTAAGCTACTTTCTTTTGCCATCCCTTCCTTAAAAACAGTTTTTAGTATTTTTGATGAAAGAGAAAAAATAATACAGTTAATTTTTAATGATGATAATGGAGAGAAGAGAACTGTAAAATATACTGTTTTAGAAATATGTGAGAAAATTATTGAGCCTTCTTTTGTTGATAAGTTTGTTGAATTTTATAATGTCCTTTTACAAGTTGAAGAACATTATGAATTTAGTTTTGAATTTAGAGGAAGGTTTTCTGATGACGAGGTTTATTTGTGGTGGGAAGCACGAGGTATTGTTGAATTGATTGAAAATGAAAAGGAGAAATACAGACTAATGAATGCAATAGTTTTCAATATAGAAAATTTCAAAGTAACAGAATCAAAACTTAATGAGGCATTAGAAAAGTCAATTCAAAACGAAAAACTTAAATCTAATTTTATATCAAATATTACTCATGAAATAAGAACACCGTTAAATGCAATAATTGGATTTACTAATCTTGTAATTGATTCAGACGATAAGGAAGAACAGCATGAATATAAAAAAATTGTTAGAGAGAATAATAATAATCTATTAGACCTTGTTAATGACATAATAGACCTTTCGGAAATAGAAACAGGCTTTTTGGAATTGAAAAGGATTAAGTTCGATTTAAAGCAATATTTTGATGAAATAGAGAGTGTCTTTAAATATAAAATGAATGAAGGAGTTGATTTAATTGTTGAAAGTCCTCATAAAAGTTGTATTGTTTATCTCGATAAAAATAGATTAACTCAAATTATAAAAGAATTGATAGATAATTCTATTAAATTTACAGAGAAAGGGTATATAAAAATTGGATATGAAGTTGTTGATGAAAACAAGATTAAATTTTATGTACAAGACACAGGAGAGGGGATTTCTGATGAGAATATTCATAAAGCATTTAACAGGTTTGAAAAGCTTGGCTCTTATAAATCAGGAACAGGATTAGGATTATCAATAATTAAAGCAATATTAGATTTTGCTGGAGCAGAATATGATATTGAATCTAAAGAAGGACAAGGAACCTTATTCTGGGCAATAGTAAAATCACAAATAATTATTATTGATGATGAAAAAGCAAAGGATACTAATATTGAAGTAGAATATTACAATTCTAAAAAAACTAAAATACTTGTTGCTGACGAAAATATGTGTCCAATGATTTTAATGGATGAGGTTTTGAATGCAAAATATGATATTATTTGTGCAAAAACAGGAGTTGATGCAATTGATAAAACAATTACAGAAAATCCAGATATAATACTAATCTCTCTAATGTCTTATGATATTGGAGGAATTGAAACAATTAGAAAGATAAGAGAGAATAGTAAAGAAGTATTTATAATAGCAATATCAGAAAAAATTTCAGTTATAGAAAAAGAAAAAGCTTTTATAGCAGGATGTAATAAATTTGTTGAAATGCCAATTGAAAAAGAAGAACTATTAAAAATAATTGAAAAAGTTGCCAAAGAAAAAGACTAAATAAAAACTACTCCTAACTAAACTTATTTGAAGTTTTAAATTAAAGCGCTTTTTATTTTATTCATCTGACATCAATATTGACTTTATTTTTAATTTATCTTTGGTTTGACTTTGTTTAATAATGCAATCTTTAATTCTCTTTCTAAACTTCCAACAAGTCATTTGATTTAGTCCAAGAAGGTCAGAATATTCGTAAGAAGAGATTTCTTTACCCACAACGCATACATTATATGCAATGTAAAAAGCTTTGTTTATTGGGAATTTAATATTGTGAAAAATTGTGTGAGCAGTAGCCGATTCTTCTTTTTTGCAACGAGTACACCTTCTTGAAGCAGTAGTTTTGCCCTCACAATAATTAGTATTGCCACATTTTGTACAAACAAAACCATCTTTCCATTTAATTTTTGCAATGAACTCTAAGGTCTTATCCTTATCTTCAAACAATTCACTGGCAAGTTTTTCTGAAATATCTTCTTTAAATATCATTACAGAAATTTATTTTATTTAGTCTAAAATTAATCTTCGGCAAAGATACAAGTTATTTTCCTAATTAAGTGATATTCTAAGAAAAAAGAGTGATAATAAAATAATTTATTAGTGATATTATAATAATTCAAAAATTTGATATATCTTTGCAGCGTCAAAAATTAAAAACAAAGAAAAAATGAGTGATACAATAAGAAAAATATTAGGAATGGCTCCTTCAGTAGATTTAGGAGAATTGATTAAAAATGGTGCAACAATACTTGATGTTCGTACAAAAGAAGAATTTTCACAAGGCCATATAAAAGGTGCTTTGAATATTTCTGTTGATAAACTTCCTCAAAATCTAAGTAAGTTGAAGAATAAAGAAAATACTTTAATTACTTGTTGTGCTTCAGGGATGAGGTCAGCTTCAGCTAAAGCATTTCTTAGTTCAAATGGATATACCAATGTTTACAATGGAGGAAGCAGGATAAGTTTAAAACGTAAATACGATTTATAAAATATAAGTTCTCCTAAAAAATAATAATAGATTTGATTTAGTAAAATAAAAAAGCACTTGCAATAATTTGTAAGTGCTTTATTTTTTGTGATTCAGGCGGGATTCGAACCCACGACCTACTGCTTAGAAGGCAGTTGCTCTATCCAGCTGAGCTACTGAACCATCATTTGATAAAAAAAGGAATCCCTTGATTCCTCTTTGTCGGGGTGGCAGGATTCGAACCTGCGACCTCCAGTTCCCAAAACTGGCGCGATGACCGGACTACGCTACACCCCGAATATCTTCCTCAATTCTTCTGCGGAGAGAGGGGGATTCGAACCCCCGGTACCCGTTATAGGTACGACAGTTTAGCAAACTGTTGGTTTCAGCCACTCACCCATCTCTCCAATTCCTTTCAGAATTGGTCGTGCAAAATTACAACTATTTTTATAAATACAAAATTTCTCGGCACTTTTTTATTTGTTTTTCTGTTTATTTTAGCGGAAAGACCTATGATATATTCATATGCGTTCTTTGTTTTTATTAGCATTTATGAAACAAAGAGACCTCAAAAGTCGTATTGTATTAAAATTTTAATGTGCCTAAAAATAGGTTATGGATAATAAATACAAAGTTTATAACGACAATCTTGTTTTGTTCAACGATATGATTAAGGATATTGAGCAGGCTACAAGAAGCATTGCTTTAGAAACCTTTCGTTTTGGAACAGGCTCAATTGGAGAGAGATTTCGCTTAGCACTTATCGAGAAAGCAAGACAGGGAATTAAAGTAAAAGTTTTAATTGATGGATGGGGGAGCAATTCAGATATTGCCTTTTATGAGCCATTATTAGAATTTGGAGTTGAGCTGAGGGTTTATAAGAAAATTAAACTTGCAAGAACCTATTTTATTAAAAACCATTGTCGCAATCACCGCAAAATACTAATTATTGACAATCACATAACATATATAGGCTCTGCAAATCTAACAGCATATTCCATTAGTTGGAGAGAGTTGAATTTAAGAATTGATGATGCTGACCTAACAAAGCTTTTCAGATATTCTTTTAATGAAAGCTTTAGAACCTACGATAAATATAAACTATCCAACAAAAGTTATAAGAGAAATCAATACTATAACTCATGGGTGTTGGTTCAGGATGTACCCAATCCCTATCATCAAGCCATTAAGAAATACTATCAGGATTTAATAGATAAGGCAACCAGCGAAATAGTAATTGAAAGTCCCTATTTCCTGCCAGGGCACAGGCTTAGAAAGAAACTCTGCGATGCTGTTGCAAGAGGAGTTAAGGTAACTGTTATTATACCTTTCCATTCCGATGTTCGAATTGCTGATATAGTTTGCAGGAAGTTTTTAGGAGAACTTTGTGAGGGAGGAGTTGATATTAGATTTTATCAAATAGGAAACCTTCACTCCAAAGGCTTTATGGTCGATGAAAGGCTATTCTCCATAAGCTCTGCAAATTTTGATTACAGAAGTTTTCGTTATCAATACGAACTGGCTCTAATTGGAGAAGAACAATCAGTTATTGAGCAGTTAAAAGAACATTTTGAAACAACTCTGAAATACACAAATGCTTTTGACTATGAAAGTTGGAAGAATCGTTCAGGAGTTGATAAAATGTTTGAATGGTTGCTTTTACCTTTTAGATACTTAATGTAGATATTAATATTTTTTATAGACTGACATTTTGTCAATTCTTTGTATCTTTGCACTCTAAGAAAACAAAAAGATGGATATTCAATCGGTTAAAACAAGATTTGGAATTTTAGGGAACAACCCCCAACTCAATAAGGCGTTAGAGATTGCGCTTCAAGTATCTGTAACAAATATGAGTGTTTTGGTTACTGGAGAAAGTGGAGTTGGAAAGGAAGTATTTTCAAAAATAATTCATCAATACAGTTCAAGAAAACACAGTAAATACATAGCTGTAAACTGTGGAGCCATTCCAGAAGGCACAATTGAAAGTGAACTTTTTGGACACGTTAAGGGAGCTTTCACAAGTGCAGACAGAGACCGTAAGGGATATTTTTCTGAAGCCGACAAGGGAACAATATTTTTGGATGAGGTTGGAGAACTTCCTTTGTCTATGCAAGCAAAACTATTGAGAGTTTTGGAAAGTGGAGAGTTTTTGCCCGTTGGCTCAAGCAAACTCCAAAGAGTGGATGTTAGAATTGTTGCTGCAACAAATGTAAACCTTCTGGATGCAATCAACAAAGGACGATTCAGAGAAGACTTATACTATCGTTTAAGTCAAGTCTCCATTTATGTTCCACCACTAAGAGAAAGAAAAGATGATATATACCTGCTTTTCCGCCGTTTTGCAGTGGATCAGGCCGAAAGATATAAAATGCCAATCCTCAGCTTGACCAATGAAGCACGAAACTATCTCTTAAACTATCGCTGGAAAGGCAATATACGTCAGTTGAAGAATGTAACAGAACAGATTTCCATAATAGAAAAAGAGAAACTAATCACCCTTGATGTTCTTAAAGAATACATACCTCCAGTTTCAGCCCTGCCAATGGTTGTGGATGGGTTTTCAAATGATGAAAGCTTTTGCAGTCAAAAAGACTTGCTCCTTTCCATACTTACCAACAAACAGCAGATTGAAGCACTGAAGAAAGAGGTTGAAGAAATAAAAGTCTTTATCAAACAACTTATTGGAGAACATAAAATTGAGCCACTTCTAATACCAAAACAAAGCTCAGCCTCAACTCATGTTTATCCAACCATAAAGGAAGAAATTCAAAAGGTGGAAGAAGAGGAAGAGGTTATTGAAAATGACGATTTCGCTGAAGTTGATGAAAGCCCAACCACTCTGATTGAAATGGAAAAGAAAATGATTATTTCAGCACTTGAAAGAGCCAAAGGCAAACGCTCCATTGCAGCCAAAGAACTTGGAATTTCAGAAAGAACACTTTACAGAAAAATTAATGAGTTTCAGATTAACCTCTAATCTGCTCAAATAAAATATGAAAGAATTCTTCGTTCCCTCATCTAAAAGTGTTAGCAATAGACTTATAGTTATTCAAAACCTGTCGCAAGCCAAGGCTAAAATCAACAACCTGTCTTTAGCCCAAGACACAATTTTGATGAAAGAACTCCTTTCCCAGATTGAGAATAGCAAAAGCCAAACACTCTATTGCCACAATGCAGGAACAGTGGTAAGGTTTCTTCTTTCACTGCTTTCGCTTAAAGAAGGCACATGGATAATTGATGGGGATGAAAGGATGAAAGAAAGACCAATTGAGCCCTTGGTAAGTGCTTTAAAGGCTTTGGGAGCTCAAATAAATTATATAGGAGTAGAAGGTTGCCTGCCACTTAAAATTGAAGGAAAAGCCTTAAAAAGCAATAATACAATAAAGATAAACTCCAATCTAAGCAGTCAATTTGCATCCTCTCTGCTTTTAATTTCACCCTGCATTGAAGGAGGCTTGGAACTTGAAATTGATAATCCTGTTTCACTTCCATACATACAAATGACAATAGCTCTGATGAGAGAATATGGAGCCAAGATTGAAGAAAAACAGAACAGAATTAAAGTAGAGCAGGGAGAATACATCTTTAAGGAAATAACCGTTGAAGGCGACTGGTCATCAGCCTGCTTTGCCTATGAGAAAATATGCATATATCCAAGATGCAAAATATTAATAAGAAACCAGAACCCCCATTCACTTCAAGCCGATAAAACAGCAATAGATTATTTCTCTCTTTTGGGAGTGGAAAGCCAGTTTATCAACAATAACCTTTACTTATCATATAATCTAGAAAATATTTCAAATCAAGAAACCCTGACATTTAACATAAAGCACTGCCCCGATATATTTCCAAGCCTTGCAGTTGCTGGATTTGTATGCAACAAAACAATTATCTTTGAAGAAATAGACACCCTGAAACACAAAGAAAGCAACAGACTGAACGCCGTTTTGGAAGGATTGCATGCCCTTGGAGCAGATGCAGAAATAGACAATAAGAATAGATTTGTTATAAAGGCAAACAGCCAAACACTTGAAAACCCAAAAGAAAACATAATTATAAAAACCTTCAATGACCACAGAATATCAATGGCCTTTGGAATGCTTGGAGTGAAGTATGAGAACATAAAAGTTGACGATAAGGAATGTGTTAGTAAGTCTTTCCCACAGTTTTGGCAAAACGTTAATCCCTGAAACCAGCAATAAAAGAATAGGCACAAAAACATAAAAACTAAATTTAAGCACTTAAAAGTTATAGAAATAACGTAACTTTGCAACCTGATAATTGATTATAGAATAAGTAATGGATACACAAAAATACAATCTCAGAGGAGTTTCAGCATCAAAGGAAGATGTTCACAATGCAATAAAAAACATAGATAAAGGACTTTTCCCTAAAGCATTCTGTAAGGTAATTGAAGACAAATTAACCTCCGACAACAACTATTGTATGGTAA
The DNA here is from genome assembly GCA_017860255.1 of Bacteroidota bacterium. Classification (GTDB taxonomy): domain Bacteria; phylum Bacteroidota; class Bacteroidia; order Bacteroidales; family P3; genus UBA10566. The sequence goes on from JAFNAR010000044.1 coordinate 56,265, forward strand.
TGCATGCCGATGGAGCAGGAACCAAATCATCCTTGGCCTATATGTACTGGAAAGAAACAGGCGACTTAAGCGTTTGGAAAGGCATAGCCATAGATGCAATAGTAATGAACCTTGACGATTTGCTTTGTGTAGGCATAACCGATAACATATTACTTTCATCCACCATAGGAAGAAACAAAAACCTTATACCAGGCGAAGTAATCTCAGCCTTGATAAATGGCACTGAAGAATTTTTGGAACAAATGCGTCAGCTGGGCATAGGCATATACTCCACAGGAGGCGAAACAGCCGATGTAGGCGATGTAGTTAGAACAATAATAGTTGACAGCACAGTAACAGCAAGAGCCAAAAGAAGCGAAATAATATCAAACCACAACATCAAACCAGGTAACGTAATTGTAGGTTTGGCATCCTTTGGACAAGCAACCTACGAAACAAGCTACAATGGAGGAATGGGCTCCAATGGACTAACCTCAGCCCGTCATGATGTATTCTCAAAAGACCTTGCAGTAAAATACCCAGAAAGCTACGACAACTCACTTAGCGATGAAGTAGTATATTGTGGAACAAAACAAATAACCTCCCCAACCGAAATAGAAGGAATGGATGCAGGCAAAATGGTACTTTCACCAACAAGAACCTATGCACCAATCATCAAAAAGATACTTGAAACACATAGAGCAAAAATAGACGGAATGGTACACTGTTCAGGAGGAGCACAAACAAAAGTGTTGCACTTTGTCGACAACGTACACATCATCAAAGACAACCTCTTCCCAATCCCACCACTATTCAAGATGATACATCAGGAATCACAAACCTCATGGCAGGAAATGTATAAAGTCTTCAATATGGGACACAGAATGGAAATCTACACCGACCCACAAACAGCTCAAGACATAATAGCCATAAGCAAAACATTCAATGTAGATGCCCAAATTATAGGAAGAGTAGAGGAAAGCCCAAAAACCAAACTAACTATCAAATCCGAATTCGGAGAATTTATTTACTAAAGAAAGGCAAAAAAATAAGGGCAAGCACACGCCTAATCCTAATTTAAAAATTACCATTTAAAAATCATTTTGGCTTATAATCCTCTGATAATTCATCAAAGAATAAATAAAAATTTCAATCTAAAATATTGACTAATAAAGATTTTTTTTATATCTTTGTAAAGATTAAACCATAAGACTAAGTTCTTAGAGATTTAATTCTAAATTTCCCAATAAATTTTATTAGAAAAAAGATGCACATCTTTCGAGAATTAACTCCTCGTTTTATAATTTTATAACAAGGTTTTGTACAAATAATCCCTTGTTTTGTGAAAATAACTCCTTGTTTTATTTTGCTGAAACAAGGTTTTGTTTTTTGCAAAGGACAATTATGACATTAATGTCTTTAAATTCCTTTATGTCGTGTGGTATTTATAATGCCACACTAATATACTATAAGGATTTATAATCATGAGCGGTCGGAAGATTTTTTTGGATATGCTTTCTCATAAACGTAATTTCTCATTTTTTTTGAATAATCCCATTTTTGTAA
>JAFNAR010000005.1 GCA_017860255.1 Bacteroidota bacterium
ATTTAAGGTATAGGTTTCACCTTGACAAATCTCTGCAGTAAGGTTAGTTGTTGCTGGTTGATTAATAGTAAGAGTTAGATTTACTATACTATCACAACCCTTTACTGTTTGCAGATTCTGTGTGTATAATCCTGCTGTGTTTACATTAAAGCCATTTTGTGTATAAGTTTCGCCTTGACATACTTCTGCAATGATTGTATCATTATAAATTGGATTTACAATAAGATTAAGATTTACAATACTATCACAGCCTTTTAAAGTTTGTAGTGTTTGAGTGTGCAAGCCTGCTGTACTTACATTAAAGCCATTTAATGTATAGGATTCACCTTGACAGATTTCTGCATGTATTGTATCATTATATGATTGATTAACACTTAAAGTTAATAATATACTATCACAACCAATTACAAAAGAATAATCACCAGCTGTGTTAATATTTGCACCATAATTTGTATATGTTTGATTATCACAAATAGTATCAGTAATATATTGAATAGTTTTAATTGCAATGATATTTGCAAATTCATTCCAAATATATGCAGATTGATAACTTTGGATTGATTGACAAGGTACATAAAGAGGAATTGATCTATTTACATTCTCAAAAGTATTAATAATATTATAATAATTAAATGGAGGATTAATAGCATTACAAATTATTGAAGCAAGTTGAGTACAATCATAGAAAGCAGCAATATCAATTGAAGTTACAGAGTTTCCAATAATTAATGAAGTTAATCCATTACAAGATAGAAAAGCATATTTACCAATTGAAGCAACTGAGTTTGGAATTATTATTGAGGCTAATGCACTACAATTTTTAAAAGTATAGTCACTTATTGAAGTAATAGAGTTTGAAATTATTATTGAGGCAATTCCACTACAATTTGAAAAAGCATATTTACCAATTGAAGTTACAGAATTTGGAATTGTTATTGAGGTAATTCCACCACATCCAGAAAAAGCATATTCACCAATTGAAGTAACAGAGTTTGGAATTATTATTGAGGCTAATGCACTACAATTTTTAAAAGTATAGTCACTTATTGAAGTAATAGAGTTTGGAATTGTGATTGAGGTTAATCCTGTACAACCTTCAAAAGCACCATTACCAATTGATGTGACAGAGTTTGGGATTGTGATTGAGGTTAATCCTGTACAATTTTCAAAAACTGAACTTTCTATTGTAATAACAGAGTTTGGAATTGTTATTGATGCAATTCCACTACAGCCATAAAAAGCTTGATATCCAATATAAGTAACAGAATTTCCAATTGAAATTGAGGTTAATCCACTACAACCATAAAAAGCCTCATAATCAATTGACGTAACAGAGTTAGGAATTGTTAATGAAGCTAATCCAGAACAACCTGAAAAAGCAGAATTTGGAATATTAACAACAGAATTTCCTATAATTAAAGTATTTAGTGATGTTTTATAATTAAAGTTTTGTCCTAAGTTAATAGCATTTATTGCATTATAAGTAAGAGTTCCTAAAATATTACAATCTATAAAAGCATTTGTGGAAATTGTACTTATCGATTCTCCAATTGTTAAAGAAGTCAAACCACTACATCCTGAAAAAGTGGTACTATTTATTGATGTAACTGAGTTTCCAATAGTGATAGATGTTAATCCACTACAACCTGAAAAAGCAGAATTTGGAATATTAACAACAGAATTTCCAATAATTAAAGTTTTTAGTGATGTTTTATTATTAAAGTTTTGTCCTAAGTTAGTAGCGTTTATTGCATTATAAGTAAGAGTTTCAATATTATTACAATCGATAAAAGCATTTGAGGAAATTGTATTTATTAATTCTCCAATTGTTAAAGAAGTCAATCCACTACATCCTGAAAAAGTAGTACTATTTATTGATGTAACTGAGTTTCCAATAGTGATAGATGTTAAACCACTACAACCTGAAAAAGCACTAATACCAATTGAAGCAACTGAGTCTGGAATTGTGATTGAGGTTAAACCACTACAATTGTAAAAAGCATAATCACCAATTGAAGTAACTGAATCTGGAATTGTAATTGAGGTTAAACCACTACAATTGTAAAAAGCAGAATTTCCAATTGAAGTAACTGAGTTAGGTAGTATTATTGAATTTAAATTCCAACAATCTAGAAAAGTAGCATATTCAATTGAAGTAACAGAGTTTGGAATTGTAATTGAAGTTAAACCATTACAATAAGAAAAAGCACCACTACCAATTGAAGTAACAGAGTTTGGAATTGTGATTGATGTCAATCCACTACAACCAGAAAAAGCACTACTACCAATTGAAGTAACAGAGTTTGGAATTATTATTGAGGTTAATCCTGTACAATTTTCAAAAGCATTGCTTGGGATTGAAACAACAGAATCTCCAATTAATATTGTCCTCAAATTACTGCAACCATAAAATACTGAATTATTGCTAGAACCACCCATATTAATGCAATTAATAGCATAAAAAAAAACTGTATTTAATGACAAACAGCCCGAAAAAGCACCATCACCAATTGAAGTAACATTCTCTGGAATAGTTACTGACGTAATATCAATACAACCAGAAAAAGCATTATTACCAATTAGATTAACAGAATTTGAAATTGTGAGAGAGGTTAATCCACTACAATTGTAAAAAGTAGCATTTCCAATTGAAGTAACAGAGTTAGGAATGGTCATGGAGGTTAATCCATAGCAATTGTAAAAAGCATAATCACCAATTGAAGCAACAGAATTTGCAATTGTAACAGAAGTTAATCCACTACAACCAGAAAAAGCACTACTACCAATTGAAGTAACGGAGTTTGGAATGATAATTGATGTTAATCCACTACAATTATAAAAAGCAGAATTATCAATTGAAGTAACTGACGAAGGAATTGTGATTGAGGTTATTCCACTACAATCAGCAAATGCATATTTAGGAATTCTAACAACAGAATCTCCAATTAATATTGTGCTCAAATTACTGCAACCATAAAATACAGAATTATAGCTATAACCACCCATAGTACTGCAATTAATAGCATTAAAAAAAACTGTATCTAATGAAAAGCAATCTTGAAAAACTGAATTTCCAATTGAAGTAACAGAGCTTCCAATTATTATTGAGTTTAAACCTCTACAATCTAAAAAAGCACTACTACCAATTGAAGTAACAGAGTTTGGAATTGAGATTGAGGTTAATCCACTACAATCTGAAAAAGCACTACTACCAATTGAAGTAACAGAGTTTGGAATTATGATTGAAGATAAACTATAACAATATCTAAAAGCATTATCTCCAATTGAAGTAACGGAGTTTGGAATTGTAATTGAAGTTAAACCATTACAACCAGAAAAAGCACCACTACCTATTGCAGTTACAGAATTTGGAATTGTCATTGAGGTTAATCCACTACAACTTTGGAAAGTAAAATCATTAATAATAGTAACTGAATTTGGAATTGTAATAGAGATTAGTCCACTACAACTAGAAAAAGCAAAATCTCCAATCGAAGTAACAGAATTTGGGATTGAGATTGAGGTTAATCCGCTACAATCTGAAAAAGCACTACTACCAATTGAAATAACAGAATTTGGAATCATTATAGAGCTTAAGCTAGTACAATTTTCAAAAGTTCTTACTTTAATTGAAGTTACTGAGTTTCCAATTGTAACAGAAGTTAATCCACTACAACCAGAAAAAGCGCTACTACCAATTTCAGTTACAGAATCTGGAATTGTGATTGATGCTAATCCAGTGCAATCATAAAAAGACTGATAACCAATTGAAGTAACAGAGTTCGGAATTGAGATTGAGGTTAATCCACTACAACCTTGAAAAGCATATTCTCCAATTGATGAAACATTATTAGGAATTGTTATTGAAGATAATGCAAAACAACCAGAAAAGGCACTAGTGCTAATTGAAGTAACTTTATAATATTTTCCATTATAAAGTACAGAATCAGGGAATGAAATACTACCATAATATTCATTAGAATAATCATAACTACTTCCTTGAAAAGTAACAGAAACCATTCTTGGAACAATTGGGGAGGTAATATTATAATAAATAGTTTTTCCATTATACACAGCAGAAAAGTCATGTGCTTGGGTGTTTATATTTATTGCAAATATTATTGCAAATAAAATTAATAATATTTTCTTCATAATATATTGTTTTTATTGGATAATAGTGTTGTTAGTTCTTTGGAGTCAAATTAATTATCTCGAACGTTGCAAACTTACAATAAAAAATGGAATAAAAAAATAAATTGACAAAAAATTAAAAAAATAAATATTACCTCTTGATGCTGTTTGTTTGCAGTCATATCATTTTATGATATGTTTACATAAAAATGGTATTTATAATTAATTCAATTTAAATTAGTAGAGATGTGATTATTTCCGTCTTTATATAATGAAAAATTAAAACAGCGTTTCAGTAAAATAAAACCTTATTTCAGTAAAATAGAATAAGGAGTTAGAAATGGAATTTGATTTTTCGTAGAAAAGTTATATTTAAGTTGTAAAGTTTTAACTATTTTTTGCATTTATTCTATTGAAGGAAATAAATTATGTACTTTTGTAAGTTAATAAAATTGAATTATGGAAAGTATAAAGGAAATTTATAGGATTGGTAATGGTCCTTCAAGCTCACATACCATTGGACCAAAGAATGCAGCTATTGAGTTTTTAAAGAAAAATCCAAATGCAAGTTCTTATCAAGTAACTCTATATGGTTCTTTGGCTGCAACTGGAAAGGGACACTTAACCGATCAAGCTATTATTAGCGTTCTTTCGGAAGAAAAAACAACAATTTTATGGGCTCCTGAAACATTTCTACCTTTTCATCCAAATGGGATGAAGTTTGAGGCTTATAATAAAGAAGGCAAATTGATAGATGACTGGATTATTTACAGTGTAGGAGGAGGAAAAATTGCTGATGAAAATACTGAATTAAAAGAATTTCATATCTATCCACATAAAAATATTTCTGAAATACTTGACTATATTGACGAAAGAGGATTAACCTTTTGGGAATATGTTGAGAGATATGAAGAAAAAGATATTTGGGATTATCTAACCAATATATGGCATACAATGAAACAATCTGTTGAAGATGGTTTGCAAGAAGAAGGAGTGTTGCCAGGAGGATTGCATTTGAGGAGAAAAGCAATGTCATATTACACAAAGTCAAAGAGTTATAAGAGTTCATTAGTTGGTCGTACATCTGTTCAAGCCTATGCTTTGGCTGTTGCAGAACATAATGCTGCTGGTGGAGTGATTGTAACTGCTCCAACATGTGGTTCATCAGGAGTTTTGCCTGCTGTGCTTTATCATTTAAGCAAGGAACATGGTTTTACTGACAAACAAATTACTTGGGCATTAGCCACTGCTGGTATTTTTGGAAACGCCATTAAGTTTAATGCTTCTATCTCTGGTGCAGAGGTAGGTTGTCAAGGAGAAGTTGGTTCAGCTTGCTCAATGGCAGCAGCAGCAGCTAATCAGCTTTTTGGTGGAACACCACAACAAATTGAATATGCAGCTGAAATGGGCTTGGAGCATCATTTGGGATTGACCTGCGACCCAATTTGTGGATTGGTTCAAGTGCCATGTATTGAAAGAAACGCTTTTGCAGCTCTTAGAGCTTTGGATGCAAACTTATATGCAATGATGTCTGATGGTAAACATATCGTTTCTTTTGATAAGGTGGTTGAAACAATGAAGCTAACTGGTAAAGACCTTCCTTCACTTTACAAGGAAACTGCCGAAGGAGGACTTGCAGTTGTAAATAAACCAAAGAAACTAAAACATTAAATAAACGAGTTTATAAATAAATAATAATTGGAAAATGGTTTTTAGTAGCATACTTTTCTTATTATATTTTCTTCCCGTTTTTCTTTTAATTTATCATATTGTTCCAAAAACTTGGAAGAACTATGTTATTTTACTCGCAAGCATTGTTTTTTATGCATGGGGAGCACCAAAATTTCTTTTTGTTATTTTAGGAGCAATTATCCTTACTTTCTTTTTTGTTAGAGAGCTTTATGGAGCAGAAACAATCAAGAAAAAAAGAATATTCACAACGTTAGCAATTGTTCTAAATCTTGGCTTACTTGGATATTCCAAATATGCTAATTTCTTTGTAGATAGTGTAAATGCACTAATTTTTTGCTTTGGATTCAAACCAATGAAATGGATTGAGGTTGCATTGCCAATTGGTATTTCATTTTACACTTTTCACTCCATAACCTATATAATTGATGCATATAGAAATGTTCACAAACCATTCAAAAAACTAAGTGAATATGCAATTTATATAATGGCATTTCCTCATATGATTGCTGGACCAATTGTTCGTTTCAATACCATTGCCGACCAAATAACTTCAAGAAAAGAAACTATTGATCAAAAGCTATTGGGTCTATATCGTTTTTCTATTGGACTTGCCAAAAAAGTGTTGATTGCAAATATAATGGCAGCACAGGCAGATGCAATATTTAATGGAGATATTCTAACTCTCAGCACTCCAAATGCATGGCTTGGAATAATTGCTTATACTTTCCAAATCTATTTTGACTTTTCAGGCTATTCAGATATGGCAATAGGTCTTGCATTGATGATGGGCTTAAAATTCCCTGAAAACTTCAATCTTCCTTATACTTCAAAAAGTATTACAGAATTTTGGAGACGTTGGCATATGACTCTTGGAAGCTTTATGAAGGATTATCTATACATACCACTTGGAGGAAACAGAGTGGCCAAGAGGAAGATGTATTTTAACCTTTGGATAGTATTTCTTATTTCTGGACTTTGGCATGGTGCATCGTGGAATTTTGTTACTTGGGGGGCATTTCATGGATTGTTTTTGATTTTGGATAAGATGTTTTTCTTAAAGGTTTTAAACAAGATGGGAGGTTTTCTTTCAACCATATTGACCTTTATTATTGTAATGATAGGTTGGGTTTTGTTCCGCTCTGATAGTTTACCTTTTGCCTTTACTTATATTGGTAAATTGTTCTCTTTCACTGATGGAAATGTGTTCTTGCCAAATCCTGATTTTATAAGAATGATTTTTATTGCAGTTTTCTTTGCCTTTATCACTAAGTTTAAATTTGGTCAAAAACTAAACGATTTCTTCTTCCAAAAACAACTTTACAACATAAAACAACATATTCTACTAACTGGATTATCACTTATCTTACTTTTTTTATCCATTTCATTTATTATCTCTTCCGACTTTAATCCTTTTATATATTTTAGATTTTAGAGAATAGGGAATATGAAAAGGTTTTTGTTTATTCTTTTTATAATTCTAATGTTTACTCCAATGATATTCCAATTCTTTGGATACAAAAATGGTAAGCTTGGTGGCTATTATGTGAAAATAGAAAAGCCTGAAATATCATTTATGGTCTTTAATTCATTAGAAATTCAAAATAAATTAGAGAAATATGTTAAACAACAAATAGCTTTTGCTGATTTCTTTATAAAGTTTAGTAACCAGATTAGATACACATTTCTTAAATCATCAAATGTAAATAATGTAATAATAGGTAAGGATAATTATCTTTATTACGATTATTATATAAATTCATATTTAGGAAGAGATTCTGTACCTCAAGACACAATTAGTTTGGTGGTAAAAGAGTTGACACAGGTAAGAGATTCTTTAAAAGCCAAAGGAGTTGACTTAATAATAATGATTGCACCAGGTAAGGGAAGTTTTTATCCAGAATATTTCCCAGAATTTTATTCAAGATTAAAGCCTAAAATCACAAACTATGAAAAATACAGTAAAGAGTTTTATAAACACAATATTAATTATTTAGACTTTTATGCATGGCTAATTTCATTAAAAGGAAAAACTCCATACAGATTATTTTCAAATACAGGTGTTCATTGGGGACAATATGCTTGTTATTTAGCAATTGATTCATTAACAAGTTATTTAGATGAAAAATATAGAATTAATCTGCCAAGGTTAAAAATTTCTAATATTAAAGAATCAACTAAGATGTTGCGTTCTGATGATGATGCTGAAAAATTAATAAATGTAATTCAAAATATTCCTGATTATCCAATGTCAAATATTGAATTTAAGGTAGATTCAACAGGTAATGATAAATTAAGTGTACTTTCAATTGGTGATAGTTATTTCTATGGATTAAGTGATTTGGGCTTAAATAGGTTAGTGTTTTATGAGAGTGAATTTTGGTTTTATTTTGATGAGGTAGATAAACCAAATAATAAAGAAGGAATAAAATATGTTATAGAATATGATAATATAAAAGAAGAAATAGAAAAACATAATGTTCTCCTAATTGTTATGACAGAAGGAACATTATCTACTTCTCCAACATCATTTTTTAGAGAACTTTATTATCAATATTGTAAGAAACCTGATTATAATAAGGAATTTAAACGCTATGTAAGGAAATACGCCATAGCAATTAAAAACAATAAACAATGGTTAAAAGATATAGAATTAAAAGCAAAGAAAAATGGTATAACATTAGAAGAAGCAATAGATATAGATGCTAAATACATGGCAAAAGAATATTTGAAAAAGAAATTCTAAAAATAAGCCTCCGTAGTTTAATGGATAAAATTTCTGATTCCGGTTCAGAAGATGGCAGTTCGATTCTGCTCGGAGGTTCTTATAAAGTGAAAAGTTAAGAGTGAAAAAAGATAAGTTAATAAAATATATTTTGTTTATTGGGTTAATGGGGGTATTGTTTTTGCCATTATTGCAAAGCATCTATCCTTTTTATAAAGAAATACCTCTAAGAGGGGAATTTGTTCCTGTTCCAAAACCAATATTAAATAGTGCTAACTGGTTTGATGGAGGTTTCCAGTTTGATGAAGAAAATTATAGGCCAGAGCATACTGGTTTAAGAACCTTGTTTGTTAGACTATACAATCAAATAAATTATAGTCTTTTAAAAACTTCTCCAAACAAAAATATTATTTTAGGAAAGGATGATTATCTTTTTGATACAAAACACCTCAATTCCTATTTGGGAAATGATTATGTAGGAGATAAAGAAATAGGATTGAAGGTAGTTAAATTAGAAAAGGTTTTAGATACCCTTAATTCATTAAATAAAAAGGTTTTTGTTGTAATTGCTCCTTCAAAGGTTAGATACTTTTCGGAATATGTACCTGAAAGATATTTAATTCGAAAGAAAGAAAAAAACAACTATGAAGAATTAGCAAAACAATTAAGCAAAAGTAAGGTTCCATATGTTGATTTTAGTGCTTGGTTTTTGTCCCAAAAGCAGAAATCGAAATATTCACTAATGAATAAGTTTGGAATTCACTGGACTAAATATGGTGAATATCTTGCTATGGATTCATTAATCAATTATATGAACAGGCAATATAATTGGAGTCTTCCAGAAGTAAAACATAGAAAGCTAACAGTAACCCACACACCACAGTTTACTGATAGGGATATGTTAGACCCATTAAATCTAAGGTGGCAAAATGATGATTTATTATTAGCCTATCCTGATGTTTATATTGACTCAACAAAACCGCATAAAAAAGGGCCTCGACTTTTGGTTGTGGGAGATAGCTTTTATAGGGGAATGTACAATTGGGGAATGGGAAGTGATGTGTTTGATAGAGGAGAATATTGGTATTATAATAGAATAATTTACCCTGAATTATATGAAAATGGTAAAATTGTTCAGAGAGATCCAATGTTTACTGATATGCATAAAATAATTGATAAGTTTGATATAATAGTATTTTTTCAGACTGAACAAAACCTTCACGATTTAGGATTTAGTTTTATTGAAAGACTCTATGCATCATTCTTGCCAAATATAAATGAAGAAGAAAAGGAAATTAGAATTGAATATTATATTGATTTGATTAAGAAAGATCCAGCATGGTATAACTCAGTAAAGAAAAAAGCAAAAAAATGGAATAAGCCATTAGAAGAAGCCCTAAGAATAGATGCTACTTATATGTTGGAACAAGAACAAGATGCTAAAATAAAAAAAGAAATTAAGGCAATGGAAATTGAAAAGAAGAAGAATAGATAAACGAATAAACAAAATGAAGAAATACAGTTTTTACTTTAAGGAATCAAAGCCATTTGTTAAGTTAATGATGCTAATATGCATTTTTATGGTGTTTACCTCAATTGCATCATTTATTTTAAGCATAACATCTCTTCCCTCATTAGCCTCACAAGCACTATCGCAAATCATAATGTTTGGAATGGCTCCACTTTTGTGGTCATTAATGTTTGAAGGCACAACATATAAGAATATAAGTTTCCAAAATAAGAATATAAAATACTATATACTAATAGCCATAGGACTTCTTATTGTTTCAATGCCTTTGATTGATGGAATAAATATTTGGAACAACTCTTGGCATTTCCAGGGAGAAGAGAGTTTCAGACTAATGGAAGAAAATGCTCAAAGAGTTATGGAGAAATTTATGCAAGACACATCAACCTCAAATTTAATCTTGAATATAATTGTCCTTGCTTTAATACCAGCCCTGTTGGAAGAATATTTCTTTCGAGTAGCATTACAAACATCAATGATTAATCTTTTTAGAAATAAGTTTATTGGAATATTCCTAACCTCAATACTGTTTAGTTTAATTCATTTTCAACTCTTTTCTTTCTTCCCAAGAGTAATAATGGGAATATTTTTAGGCTATCTTTATGTGTTAAGTAAGAATGTAGTTGTGCCAATTGTTTATCATTTCTTCAACAACCTAATTATAGTAATGGGCTACTACCTTTTCAATACAAAAATAATAGAAACAAACTTAATTCAAACTGGCTATATTTACACTCCAATTCTCTTTGCCCTGTCTCTAATCCTAACAACAGGACTGTATTTTTTTGCAATAAGAATAAATAGGAAAGAAAATTAGCCTTGATATATTTTTATAAAGCCTTGATATATTTCTGTAAAGTCTTGATATATTTTCATAAAAACGAAGGATAAAACTAATTATACGGCGACTTTTTACTCAAAAGATGCACATCATTTGACATGAAAGATGTGCATCTTTCACTATAAAAGATGTACATCTTTTTTTAATATGTTTTAGATTGAAAGGTTTCTTGTTTTGAAAGGAGACTTTTATATAAATAGTCTTTAATTAACCTTTAAGCGATTTTCTTTTGCAAATATAAGAAAAATATTTCAATTGAGAGCTCTTTTTTGTTGATTATTATTTGAGGTTTAGTGAGTTTAAATCTTTTAATTTCTTTAATGTCCTTCTTATTAACCATTAATAAACTCCTTATTCACTGACTAACCAATTTCATTTGTTCTATGTGTATTTTTTTTATTATCTTTGAAGATTAATTTTAGTGTAATATTATAAATAATTGCGTTATAAAGATGTTGTTAGAAGATTTGAACCCTGAGCAGAGATTGGCTTGTGAGAGTGTTGAAGGACCTAATTTGATTATTGCTGGTGCTGGTAGTGGGAAAACCAGAACTTTAACTTACAGGATTGCTTATTTGATTCAACAAGGGGTTAATCCTCATAATATATTGGCTTTAACCTTTACCAATAAAGCAGCTAACGAAATGAGAGAGAGAATTGTGGATTTGGTTGGAGATAATGCTAAGTATATTTTTATGGGTACTTTCCACTCAATATTTTCTAAAATTCTTCGTATTGAGGCTGAAAGATTGGGTTATTTGAATTCTTTTACAATTTACGATACAGAAAATTCTAAATCAGTTATTCGTGCCATTGTTAAGGATTTTAATTTGGATGATAAGCTATATAACAAATCATATCTTTTAAACAGGATTTCAGCAGCAAAGAGCAGTTTGATTTCTCCACAGGCTTATATGGATAATGAGCAGTTGATGATGGAGGACAGGGCAAATTCAAGACCATATATTGCTAAAATTTATCAAGAGTATAATCATCGTTTGAGAAGGAATATGGCAATGGATTTTGATGATTTGCTTTTCAATATGAATGTTTTGCTTAGAGATCACAACGATTTGCTTTTAAAATATCAGGAAAGGTTTAAATATATATTGGTTGATGAGTATCAGGATACAAATTTTGCCCAATACTATATTGTTAAAAAGCTTTCTGCCCGATACAGAAATATTTGTGTTGTGGGTGATGATGCTCAATCAATTTATGCTTTTCGTGGAGCTGATATTCGTAATATATTGGATTTTCAAAAGGATTATCCAGATGCTAAACTCTTTAAACTTGAACAAAACTACCGTTCAACAAGCAATATTGTAAATGCTGCGAATAGCGTTATTAGTCGCAATTCCAAAAAAATTGAGAAAAAGGTTTGGACCAATAATGGAGAGGGAAGGAAGATTAATTTCTGTAAATCTGATTCCGATAAGGATGAAGCTAAATGGATTTGTAACACCATTAGAGATAGAATACGCGAAGAAGATGCCGATTATAAGGATTTTGCAATTCTTTACAGAACCAATCAACAATCACGTGTTTTGGAAGAAAATTTTCGTTTTTTGAATATTCCTTATAGAATTTTCAGCGGTATTTCATTTTATGGAAGAAAGGAAATAAAAGATATTTTAGCCTATTTTAGTTTGGTTGTAAATAATTCGGATGATGAAGCTTTTTTAAGAGTTATCAATTATCCTGCACGTTCAATTGGCGACACATCCATAAATAAACTGAAAATATTGGCAAATGAAGAAAATGTATCTTTGTTTCATACAGCTTTAAATCATATTGATAAAATACAACTTACTCCCAGAACCAAACAAAGCATAATTGATTTTGTAACAATGATTCAAGCTTTCACAATTGAAAAAGATAAGATTGATGCTTATGAGCTTGGAGTTAAAATTATTGCTAAATCAAATATTGTAACAACTTTAAAGAATGAGGCCGATCCTGCTGTTGAAGATAAATTGGATAATATTGATGAATTGATAAGTGCCATTCAAGCATTTGTTGAGTCAGAAGATGAAATGATATTAGATGAACAAACAGGAGAGGAGATTGCTCTTAGAAATAAAACATTAGATATTTTTGTTCAGCAAACAAGTCTTTTAAGCGAAACAGACAGGGGAGATAAGAATGATGATAATACAGTATCTCTTATGACCATTCACTCAGCTAAGGGATTGGAATTTTCTTATGTCTTTGTTGCAGGAATGGAAGAAAACCTTTTCCCAAGTGCCATGTGTATAGGTTCTCAGGTTGAGATGGAAGAAGAAAGACGTCTTTTCTATGTTGCAATGACAAGAGCAAAAAAGGAATTAGCACTATCTTGTGCTCAAATGCGTTTTAGAAATGGAAGTATTGCATACAATGAAGAAAGCAGGTTTTTAGCAGATATAGACAAGGATTATTTCAATGAGAATTATAATAATTTAAAAGAAAAAACCAAGCTAAAAACACCTTCATTCTCCAATTCCGATTTTGTTAGTGTTAACCGAAATTTAAAGAAAATTGACACACTTCCAAAACCAATTGGAGGAACACCAGTAACTGATATGAACGCTTTTGAAGAAGGAATGGAAGTTTATCACGATAAGTTTGGAAAGGGTAAAATCCTTGCTTTGGAAGGAAAAGGAGATGATACAAAAGCAGAAGTAAATTTTGTAGGTTTTGGAATTAAAAAATTAGTTCTTAGATTTGCAAAATTAAAATTAATGTAGTTTTTTCTGTCCACAGATTTGCACAGATTAACACAGATAAATAGAAATAATAAAATAGAATAGAAATTTACACAGATTAAAATAATAGTCCACATATAAACGCAGTTAAGCAAAAATCAGAAAAAGAAAAATCTGAGGAAATTTGTGAAAATCTGTGGGCAAAGAAAAAAGAAATTACAAATAAATATATGGAATATAATACAGAAAGAGAGGACTTGAAGATACCTGAATATGGCAGGAATGTTCAAAAGATGGTTGATTATGCTTTAACCATTGAGGATAGGGAAATGCGAAATGCATATGTGAAATTGATTATAACTGCAATGTATAATGTAAATCCCGATGCAAAAAATATTGTGGATTACAAACATAAATTATGGGATCATCTTTTCATAATTTCTGATTTTAAATTGGATGTTGATTCACCTTATCCAATGCCTTCAAGACAAGAAACTATTGCACCACCACTACCTTTAAGTTACAAGAATAGTGATATTAAGTTTGGCCCTTATGGTAAGGTTTTGGAGAATATGATTGAGAAAGTTATTGAAATGGAAGATGGGGATGAAAAGAAGGTGTTGATTGCACTTATAGCTCAACAATTAAAGAAATCATATTTGCAATGGAATAGAGATTCAGTTGAAGATGATTTAATCTTAAAACATTTTGAAGAGCTATCAAAAGGACAGTTGAAGCTTCATGATGATTTTAAACTGAACACAACAAAGAATATTCTTGGAAGTAATAAGAAAAAGTATATTAAGCCAAAGAACAATCAAAAGAATGGCAAACATTTCTCAGCTGCAAACGGAAAAAATAATCATAATCCTAAATAATAAATAAATATGAGTAAGTTTGAAATTATTGGAGGAAATAAACTCAAAGGAGATATTGTTCCTCAGGGAGCTAAGAATGAAGCTCTGCAAGTTATTTGTGCTGTTTTATTAACTAAGGAAGAGGTTATAATAGATAATATTCCAAATATTAGAGATGTAAATAAACTTATAGAGTTATTAGCATATATTGGGGTTAAGGTAGAAAAGCTTGGAGAGGAGAAATATTCTTTTAAAGCAGAAAATGTTAACCTCGACTTAATTCAAACACCCGAATATTGTAAGTTAGCAACAGGACTAAGAGGAAGCATAATGATTGTTGGTCCAATGCTTGCACGTTTCCATAAAGCCTCCAATCCAATTCCTGGTGGAGATAAAATAGGTAGAAGACGTTTAGACACTCACTATATGGGATTTCAAAAGCTTGGAGCCGATGTTAGTTTTAATGAAAAGGTTTCATCTTACGAAATTACAGCCACAAAGCTTAAAGGAACATATATGCTATTGGATGAAGCTTCCGTAACAGGAACTGCCAATATTGTTATGAGTGCTGTTATGGCTGAGGGTAAAACAACAATTTTCAATGCAGCTTGTGAACCTTATCTTTTCCAGCTTTGCTCAATGCTTAACCGAATGGGAGCAAATATATCAGGAGTGGGTTCAAACCTGCTTGTTATTGAAGGAGTAAAAGAATTGAAAGGAACAACGCACAGGTTATTACCCGATATGATTGAAGTCGGTTCTTTTATTGGACTTGCAGCAATGACAAGTTCTGAAATAACAATTAAAGATGTAAACTATCAACAATTAGGAATTATACCAGATGTTTTTCGCCGTTTAGGAATAAAGATAGAACATATTGGAGATGATATTCATATTCCTTCTCAGGATATTTATGAAGTAGAAAGATTTATGGATGGTTCCATTATGACCATTGCTGATGCACCTTGGCCTGGATTCACTCCCGATTTAATCTCCATAGCACTTGTTGTTGCAACACAAGCCAGAGGAAGCGTTCTTATTCATCAAAAGATGTTTGAAAGTCGGTTATTCTTTGTTGATAAATTAATTGATATGGGAGCTCAAATAATACTTTGCGATCCACATAGAGCAACAGTAATTGGACTTGAAAAACGCTATCCTCTAAGAGGAGTAAATATGGTTTCACCTGATATTAGAGCAGGAGTAGCCCTATTGATTGCAGCCCTTTCAGCACAAGGAAAAAGCACAATAGATAATATTGAACAAATAGATAGAGGTTATTCAAACATTGACAAACGTCTAAACGCAATAGGTGCTTGTATTAAGAGAGTTTAATTTTTCTGTCTTGAACTGTGATTACACTTATTTCTTGCTAAGGCAAGCGGCAAACCGATAAATGTGATTAATCTGAATCAGGATTTACAAGATTATAGGATTAGTAGGGTTAAAAATCAAGAAAATCCCAAAATTCTGTAAATCCTGATTCTGACAAAGGAAACGCCTCAACGCCTCAACAAAAAACCTATAATCGTATTGCAAATTTCTTTAATCTTTCATCTATCATCTTTTCTGGTATAATTGATTTAAGCATTTCTGCAATATGATTTAAAAGAGTTTCTCTAACATAATCTTTTCTAATTACAATAGAAATCTCTCTTACAATTTTAGGAGAAACTAATGGTCGAATATTTTTCTTCTGTTCTTGTGTTAAAAGGTCAATATGAAGTTGAGGTATTATTGTATAACC
The DNA here is from genome assembly GCA_017860255.1 of Bacteroidota bacterium. Taxonomy (GTDB): domain Bacteria; phylum Bacteroidota; class Bacteroidia; order Bacteroidales; family P3; genus UBA10566. The sequence goes on from JAFNAR010000005.1 coordinate 16,206, forward strand.
TTTATTCTTATCAATAATTTTAACTAATGTATCAATATTTCCAGCTTCATAATTAGGCTTAAAGTCGGAGTCTCGTTTGCAGAAATTCAATACCTGATTCCTAAAACAATGTCCTTCCTGCAAAACCCACATATTATCTAATTTCATTGAAGAAGACTTAATTTCTTTTTCTTTATACAAATCATCTAAGGGTGAAATATAAGCCACGAACTCTTCATAATAAATAGGTATTTCCAATAAATCACTTTCATTTAAAGGCGTTGCAAGAATAGCCATATCCAATTCTGCACGATTAAGCTGTTTAATAATATTGGAAGTTTGGGTTTCAGTAACGTTTAGTCTAATATTTGGATGTATATCCATAACCTCTTTAAAAAGCTTTGGCAAAATATAAGTAGCAACAGTTGGAATAATACCCAATTTAATTTGTCCTTCACTTTTATTTCTTTCGTCCATAACCATCTCCATCAATTGCTTGGAGTTATAAAGAATAATCTTAGCCTGATTAATTATCTTTTCTCCAATATTTGTTGGCTGAATTGGATGAGAATTTCTATCAAAAATTATTACATCTAACTCGTTTTCGAGTTTTTGAATCATAGAACTAAGGGTTGATTGAGTTATATCGCATGCCTTTGCAGCGTTAATGAAATGCCTGTATTTATCAACAGCCACAACGTATTCTAATTGTTGAATTGTCATATCTAATCGTTTTTGTCAATACAAAGATAGAAAATATCTGTTTGGTAAATACAAAAACTCGTTATAATTTTGCCAACAGAAAATAAAAATAAAAGATATAATCAAAAAACGAAAATAAAATGGAAACAACAAGTATAGTAAATTCAATGCCAAGAATTGGCGAAAAAGCACCTTCATTTAAGGCTGTAACAACACAAGGAAACATTAACTTCCCAGAAGACTATAAAGGAAAGTGGAAAATTCTTTTCTCACACCCAGCAGATTTTACTCCTGTTTGTACATCTGAGTTTATGACCTTTGCAAAAATGGCACCAGAGTTTGAAGCACTAAATACTCAATTGGTAGGCCTTTCAGTTGATGGACTATACAGTCACATTGCATGGCTAAGAACCATTAAGGACAAAATTGAATACAAGGATATGAAAGGGATGGAAGTAAAATTTCCTTTAATTGAAGATATAACAATGGAAGTTGCTAATAAATATGGAATGATTCAACCAGGAGAAGCAACCACAAAAGCAGTTAGAGCAGTTTTCTTCATAGACCCACAAGACATTATTCGTGCAATTATATATTATCCACTTGCATTAGGTAGAAACTTTGACGAATTGAAGAGAGTTTTAATTGGATTGCAAACAGTTGATAATTTCAATGTGGCATTACCAGCAGATTGGCGTCCAGGAGATGAAGTAATTGTTCCAACAGCAGGTTCATGTGGAGTAGCTAAGGAAAGAATGGAAAGTAAGGATGAAAATATTAAATGCTACGATTGGTTCTTCTGCACTAAAAAACTTTCAAAAGAAGAAGTTGAGAGCAGATTAGGTAAATAGATTTTATGTAAATAAGTTTTAAGTTATAATAGATTTGATTTTGATGTTTAAATTTCGGTTTTTTCAAACTGATTAGATTTTATCCAATTATGAAAAACCACGAAGGGAGTTGATTGATTTCTTCTCCCTTTATTTTTTATATTGAAATAATAATTAAAAATATATCGTTATAAAGATATATTAACTTTTAAGTTTTATTTTATGGAAAATGATGAAAAAGATTTTGGAGAAGAAGATGTAATGAAAAATTTCTATGATAAGCTTCAAGAAAATCAAAGTGTAACAGTTAATGCTGGTGATATAGTTAAGAGAATAGCTCTTAATACAGGAAAGAGTGTAGAAATGGTTTCAGAAGTAATTAGAGCATATTTAAAAATAATTATCTATTCAGAACAAGATTTACCTGATTTCGATGAACAGACTTCATTTTTTATGTTCTCTCATTTAGATGAGTTAGATAGAATTGAAATGACTTACTCAAAAGATAATAATGGTAAAACCTCAGTTGCCATTGGTCTATTAGCAGAGAAACCAAAAAATACAATTTATTCTTAATGTGATTCAGGAGTTAATTAATGGTTAATATTGTCTGAATCAGGATTTGCTTGATTTGAGGATTTTCAGGATTTCAATAAACAATTTCATATTAACAATCAAGACAATCCTTTAATCCTGTCAATCCTGATTCATAGAAAAAGAAAATCGGTAATTCCGAATTTTTATGTTTTCCGAATTACCGATTCACCAATTACCGAGTTACCTCTATTGAGTCTTTAAAATCTTAATTTCACAATTTGGAGTTAAAACACTACCTGACTTGCTTTTCTTTTGCTGTGTTAGTTGTGCTTCAAGTTCTTTAATATAAGAACCTCTTGTTTTAAGATTTGTTTCAGGAATACCTCTTCCAATTAAATATTTTTTAATAGCCTCAGCTCTCAAACGTGAGTTTTCAGCATCTTTTCTTAAACTAAATCCTTCTGTTGGTATTCTTCCTATTATTTCAACAATAAGCTGAGGATATTCTTGAAGAGTTTTCACCACATCGTCTAATGCAGTATAGCTTTCAGGAAGAAGAGTAACATTGTTCATTTCATCAATATCAAAATAAAGATAGTTATTAATTGGAAGTTTTGAACCAGCCTTTATTTGAACTAAGCGAGCAGTTAGAATAGAGTCTTTAACAGCTTGTGAATGTGAAATATCTCTTCTGTAATTGAAATATCCATCTTTTTTAAGAGTAATGGTATAATTCTTTCTTGGAAGAATTTTAATTAATTGAGCACCTGCATCTTGTTTTTCCAAAATAACATTATCGCTTTCTTTATCTTTAATAAGAATGTCAGCTGTTGTTTTTTCTCTTTTAATACTATCAATAGGAAGAACAGTAAGTGGTGCAAATTCAGTGTTGACAGTAGCAATAATTGTGTGTCCCAATCCACTACTTGCAAGGTTATCAACCACAATAACATATTTCTCACCAGCTGTAACATCAATATAAGATGCATAAGGAGCAGTTGAAGTTTTGGGAACATTAGTCAATTTACCCTTTAATCCAATTCCTGTAACACCTTTTGTTTCAGTGTTACCTGCTGACATAACTGAACGAATAGGAGTAACCTTATTTCCAATTATTCTATTGCAAAAATACTTATTGGTGTATTTATAAACCAACATATCGTAATCGTCAGCAATAGCTTTTGGAGTTACTTCAATACAAAGCTTACCATCATAAGGAATAGATAAAATATACCAAACAGAGTTATGTTCTTGATCAAAAACATTCTTTGTCTTAGTATCTTTTGCAATTTCACTTACAAAACCATATCCACGAGGTGGTTCAGTTGGTCCAAAGGGGACATCAATTTGAAGTGGTGCAGCAAAAAAACAATCAGCACTTCTTGCAGGAAGTGGAGTTTCTAATATTTGAGGCTTTGGAATAGGTTTCTTACCCTTGTTGGTTTTCTTAGGTTGTTGAGAATAAGCTCCTGCAACAATTGCAAGAGTAATAACCAAAGTTAAAAAAAATTTCTTCTTCATAAAAAGAATTATATTAATTGCACTGCAAACATACTATAATTATTTGAAATATGAGTAAAAATATATGATAAATTGAAGTTAAAACGTTTTTTTTCTTTAAAAATAAATTATCTTTGCACAATAAAAACAACAATAATATTATATGGAAGCATTAGTTAAAACAAACTTTAAGTTTGAGGGACAAAAGGAGTTATACATCGGCAAAGTAAGAGATGTATATAATATTGATGATAATTTTTTAGTAATGGTTGTTTCAGATAGAATTTCTGCTTTTGATGTAGTATTACCAAAGGGAATTCCTTTCAAGGGACAAGTTTTAAATCAAATTGCAGAGAAATTTTTAAATGCAACAGAAGATATTGTTCCAAATTGGAAAATAGCATCACCTGATCCAATGGTAACAATAGGACATCTTTGCGAACCATTCAAAGTGGAAATGGTTGTTAGAGGTTTCCTTTCAGGACACGCTTGGAGAGAATACAAACAAGGCAAACGTTCACTTTGTGGAGTTGCACTACCAGAAGGAATGAAAGAAAATGACAGATTTCCAAACCCAATAATCACACCAACAACCAAAGAATCAATAGGACATGATGAAGATATCTCAAAAGAAGATATAATCAAATATGGCTTAGTTTCAAAAGAAGATTACGAACAATTAGAAAAATATACCCTTGCACTATTCCAAAGAGGACAAGAATTAGCAAAAGAAAGAGGATTAATTTTAGTTGATACCAAATATGAATTTGGAAAGAAAGATGGAAAAATATATTTGATTGACGAAATCCACACCCCAGACTCTTCACGCTATTTCTATTTGGAAGGCTACCAGGAACGTCAAAATAATGGCCAACCACAAAGACAATTATCCAAAGAATTTGTTAGAGAATGGTTAATGGAAAATGGATTCCAAGGCTTAGAAGGACAAAAAGTTCCTGAAATGACACCTGAAATAATTAATCAAATTTCTGAACGTTATATAGAGCTATACGAAAACATAATAGGAGAGAAGTTCCAAAGAAAAGAAGCTGACAACCTATCTCAAAGAATAGAAAACAACGTATCAGAGTGGTTAAAAACACAAAAATAGAATAATTATGAAAAGAATTTTTAGCATTGCGTTACTTTCAGGCATTTTAAGTGTTTTCTTTATTTCATGTGGAGATAAATTTGTATATCAAAACACAATAGAATTCCCAAATCAAAAATGGGATAGAATTGAAAAAGGAAAAGATATTAGTTTTGAAAAAATCGAAATCACCAACCTTAAAGATGTTTATGATATAAATGTTTCATTCACTCACACAAAGGATATTAATGTTGATGAAGTTAGTTTTATTCTAAGAATAATCTCACCATCAGGCATGAAGAAAGAATCCATTCATACAGTGCAACTAAAAGATCGCAATGCTGATAAATTCATTGGAAGTGATTTAGGCGATATTGTTGAAATAAAAGAACCAATAAAACAATACCTAACATTTACCGAAAAAGGAGAATATAAATTTATCATCTCCAATTATAGCTCAAAATACGAAGTAACAGGACTAAAAAACATAGGCATAGAAGTTAAGAAATCTGAATTGGATTATAACGTTGAGAAATAAAAAGGCAAAAGGCCTATGACCAACAATCTTAATCCTTACTACGATAAACTTTTACCCATATTACAAACACTTCCTTCCACAGCAGGAGTGTATCAATATTTTGATAATAAGGGGACAATAATCTATATAGGTAAGGCAAAGAATTTAAAGAACAGGGTGTTATCTTATTTCCACAACCAATCAAACCTTAACTCCAAAACCAAACTCTTAGTTCGAAAAATCTACAACATTGAACTCATCCATTTAGGCTCCGAAACCGAAGCCCTGCTATTGGAGTGCAATTTAATAAAGAAATACCGACCACGCTACAACATACTCCTCAAAGACGACAAAAGCTTTCCATGGGTACGAATAACCAATGAACCCTTTCCCAAGATATTCAAAACACGCAACTTTGTTCGTGATGGCTCACTCTATTTTGGACCCTATGCCAACAATCGAGCCCTCAAAGACCTGATGGATATAATCCGCATAATGTTTCGCTATCGCACCTGCAACCTCAATCTCACAGAGGAGAACATAAATCAGAACAAATTCAAAGCCTGCCTCAACTACCAAATCAAACTATGCGAAGCACCATGTGAAGGCCTTCAATCAAAAGAAAGCTACAACCAAACCATATCCTCAGTAAAAAACATGCTCAAAGGCGATTTCTCCATGCTCCTTAAAGACTTGAAGCAGGAGATGATGACCTGTGCCCAAACCCTTGAATTTGAAGAAGCACAAGCCGTTAAGGAAAGAATAATGATGTTGGAGAACTACCAATCCAAAAGTGCAGTAGTAAGCTCCACAATCAAAAATGTGGAAGTCTTTGCATATGTTGAAGGAGAAAACTCCATACATTTCAATATGATGAAGGTAGTTAATGGATACGTAATTTCTTCTTACAGCATAGAAGTACAACGCAAACTTGACGAAACCTTTGAAGAAGTGTTCACTTCGGCCATAGTGCAAAGCAGGGATAAACTCGATTGGCATGACAGAGAAATCATTGTACCCATTAAGTTAGACTTGCCAGAGGATTATGTGCTTCAAACCATACCACAATTAGGCGATAAAAAGCAACTCCTTGACCTTTCACTCCACAATGCCAAATTCCATAAATTAGAGAAATCTAAAAAAGCAATGCTTCTTGACCCTGAACGCCATGCAACAAGAATAATGGAAACCATGCAAAAGGATTTAAGAATGGACGTATTACCACGACATATTGAATGCTTCGATAACTCCAACACCCAGGGAACCAATCCAGTTGCAGCCTGTGTAGTTTTTCGAAATGCCAAACCATCCAACCGTGACTACAAACACTATAATATAAAAACCGTTGTAGGAGCCGATGACTTTGCTTCCATGCAGGAAGTAGTTTACCGTCGCTATTCTCGATTAGTGGCCGAAGAAAAACCATTACCTGACCTGATTGTTGTTGATGGAGGAAAAGGACAACTGAGTGCCGCACAAGAAACCCTAAAAGCATTAGGACTTGAAAACAAAATTAAAATGATAGGTATAGCCAAACGCTTGGAAGAAATATTCTTCCCTAGCGAAAGCATACCACTTTATCTTGACCGAAGAAGTGAAACTCTGAAAGTTTTGCAACAAATTAGAGATGAAGCCCACCGATTTGGAATAACCCATCACCGCAACAAACGTTCCAAATCAACCTTCCGCACTCAGCTAACCGAGATAGAAGGAATAGGGGATATAACATCAAGAAACCTGCTTCTTAAATTCCAAAGTGTTAAAAAAATATCACAAACCTCCCTTGAAGACCTGACCAATGCAATTGGAGCCTCAAAAGCAAAAATTGTTTACGATTATTTTCACAAAGATTAGAAGAAATTTTCTAAAAAGAGCCTGCGTAATAAAATAAATGTATATTTGCATAAATAATTTAATACCTCAATCTATTATGAAAAGACTTATTATACTATTTGCAATCACAATTTGTTTAGGCACTTCAAACAACCTATTCTCACAATCTTCCGATGATATTTACAATACTCCCCTTCAACGTACAGAAAAATCAGATACCAGTTTATCCGCAGCCAAAACATATAGAAACCCAGAAATAGCAACCCTTCTCTCATTTGCCTATCCAGGAGTAGGACAATTGTATAATGGTCAAGCCAATAAAGGAGGTGCTTTTATAACGTGGAAAATCACAAGTGATATTTTTATGATTATTAGTATTTATGGAATTTCAGAAAATTTTCTTTCATCAAATGGAAGTGGAGAAGGCTATTTTTGTTTGTTTTTAGCTTCTCTAACAAGTGCAGCAACTTCATGGGTTGTAGGTATAGTTGATGCCAATTTAAGTGCAAATAAAATAAATAAATACTATGGTTTTACCAATCCAAACGAAAAGAAACCCCAATTTTCCATTAACCCAGATATAAAAATCATTCCACAACCTCTTAGCCCTAAAACACAAAACTTTTCTCCTTCCTTTGGACTAAACCTAAGTTTAAGCTTCTAAAAGTAAAATAACTAATTGAAAATAACATGAAGAAAATCCTTTTAATAATTGCAGGCATACTAATAACAAGCACCATAAATGCTCAAAGCGAATTTGAACAATTAAAAAACTATTATCCATTTGGCATTTCCGTAGGAGTAAACCGACTCAGCGAACCAGAATTGATTAGGAGAGAAAAAGGAATCAAACCAGTCAATGCATATAACCCAATAATAGGGTTGGAGTATGAACTCTTCCCATCAAAACGATTTTCTTATTTTTTAGGAGCCAACTTCTCTTTTGTCCCAACAGAGAGATTTGATATATATGTTGAAAATGTAGATGGTTTGAACTATAATCTGGATATGAAATATTCTCTTGAAACCGACCATTCAAAACCAACACTTACAATTCCAATTGGAGCATCATTTAAAGGACGGATTAAAAATAATATTTACTATACAGTTAAAGCAGGAGTAGAAGTTTCATTTCTTTTTGGAAATAATGAATTAGGGTATTCAATGGGTGAAATCAGAGGAGATATGTCAAATGTGCCTGTCAACGTGGACAGTATTTCAAAGGTTAGTTATGGAATGTTTCGTGATCAGTCTTATGCAGCAAATGGTTTTATTTCCGCAGGGTTAATGTATGCCATCAAGCCATTATTGATAAAGGCCGACCTTATTGCATCCTTTAATTTAGATAATGTTATTTCTGATGATATCAGATATGGATATTTCTTTATTGGATCACCATATAATTCAGTAAGTGGTGGTTTTTATTCCTCAGATATGTCATATATTGGATTAAAGCTTACCCTTGTACCACGAAAGCACATTAAAGAAAAGAAAGAACCCGTCCCAATTCCTTAATTCAAGCTATTTAAGAAAAGCATTGTGTCAACATTGTCGGCATAGTCATAAATCTCAGGTTGCTGAGCCTTGCCAAAACCAATAGTTTTCATCCCACCAACAAACTCAATATCCGAAACCACACATTGAATATTATCCTTATCCATTTCAACCATATCTTCCACAGACTTCAAATTATCATAAAACTCATAGTTCAAAACCGAAACAGGAGTGAACAAATCTTTGTTTTCCATCATCAGCATCACTCCTGAATCCACAAAAGCAACATTATTCATAATGAAAATGGCCTTATGATAATCGTAGTTGTTTCTGTACTTGTTATGATCCATCAAAAAAGCATAATCCTTTGAAGCCTCCACCAATGGCATAAAATCAAACCCTCTTGGAACAAATAACTTTGAAATATTCCTGCAACCCATACCCTTGTGAGTAAGCACATCGGCCATCAAACCCTTAAAGTCAATATCCCTGTCACCAATAACAGCAATAGAAGAACGAGAATGACGAATAATGTGAGGATATTTTGAAAAATAGTAGTTGAAATAACGAGAAGTATTATTACTGCCAGTTGCAATTACAGCATCAAAACCTTCAATCTTACCTTCTGCAAACAACACCTTGTCCCTAATCAAAGGTTCAATCTCCACAAGCTTATCTACAATGGCAGGAATAAGCCTGTTGTCCAGAGAAGAAAGCTTTAAAAGAGCCCTGTTACCACTCAACAAAACACAAAGCAAATCGTGAAAATTAACAGAAGGAATATTACCAGCACAAATAACAGCAACAGTTTTAGGATTGTCAGTAAAATCATACCTGTCGCAAAACTCTTCAAGCACCTCTTTGTTAAACCACTTAGCCAAAGCCTTCAAAGCCAAACACACGCTATCCCTGTCAAACCAAGGATTTTCCTTAACGCTTAGGTCAATAGCAACATTCAATTTTTCGTTAGGGCAATTCAAAAAGGGAGCAAGATCAGAGAGAGCATTTATGATTTTTAATTTCATTTCCAATACTTTTTATTAATTTTGTATGCAAATATATGTAATTATTTTGTTTCACAAAGTAACATAATTGCTAATTTAGCAGTAAAAGAAAAGAAATAAAGAAGAGATGAAAAAGAAGTTTTTAATATTAACCGTTGTTATTTTGTTGAGCATAAACCTGTTCTCTCAAAATAGTGAAACCTTTGGTCAGTTTGAGGTGCAGATGAAAGAACTGATTGATTTAGTTATAGACTCACCCAATGACAACGAACGCTTCAATGCCAACGAAAAACTTCTCACCACCATGGAAGAAGTTTTGAGCCTTGACAAATCATTCAACTATCCCTTCACATCCCTCAATCGCATAAGCAACCTCAAATCCTCCGACAACAAATTCCGCATCTTCACATGGGCAATAGTATCCCATGATGGAAAATATGAAAACTTTGGAGTACTGCAAGCCAAAAACGAATCCACATCCGAATACGAAATCTACATACTAAAAGACAAGAGCGAAGAAATCTTCAATCCCGAAATGACCAAAACCGACAACCAAACATGGTATGGAGCCGTTTACTACGAACTGCTAACAATGGACTATGAAGGAAGAAACGTTTACACCCTTATTGGTTACGATGGCAATGACATATACACCAAAAGAAAAATCATAGACTTTATATCCTTCAAACCACGCAGTGCCAAACCCATCTTTGGAGCCAATAACTTCTACAAAGACCGAGACCGCACTCGCTACATATTTGAATACAACCCCGATGCCAAATTCTTCCTGCTATGGGATAACCAATACTACGAAGACAAGAACTTAGCCAGAAAAAGGAAACCCATATTCCGTAAAAGACCAAGAACATCAGGACCCAACATAGTTCAAGAATACATGATAGTTTACGATGTACTGGAACCAATGTACGAAGGCCTTGAAGGCAAAAACCAGTTCTACATATCATCAGGCTATGTAAATGGATTCAAATTTGAAAGAGGTAAATGGCGTTTAATTGAAAACGTACAACCAAGAAACCAAAAAGAAGAACCCAACTTCAACCCAGCCGAAAAGAAAACCATACCATTGTATACTCCAAAATAAAGAGGAGGGGAGAGTTTTAATTGTTTATTCGTTTAGTTGAAATTTTAAGATGGATATTTGGAGCAAAGAAAAAAGGTCGGAATGTATGTCAAAAATACCTTCTAAAAATACAAAACCGGAGTTAATACTTCGTAAAGCACTTTTTTCAAGAGGATTCAGATATCGTGTAAATGACAGGCGATTACCAGGCAAGCCAGATATTGTTCTCCCTAAATATAAAACCATTATTTTTCTTCATGGCTGTTTTTGGCATAGACATGAAGGATGCAAATATGCATATACTCCAAAAACAAATACTCAATTCTGGATTGATAAATTTAATTCAAATACAGAAAGAGACAAAATAAATGCTGAGAAGCTCACATCAATGGGGTGGAAAATCTTAACAGTCTGGGAGTGCGAAATAAGACATAAATACAAGCACGACATAGAATCCCTGATTGATAAAATTGAGGAAGCTTTGCTTGTAAACAGTTAGAAAATGGTTGTTGAGTTATAAGATAAGTTTTTAAATAAAGTTTTGATAAAAAACAGCTTAATTGCATTTATATATTAATACCAAAGCGTTTAAGTTTTTTTAAAGAATTATATGCACTAAGTAATGCCTGCTCTTTAAATAATTCATTTTTTATTAATGTAGCATAAACAGATTTTACATTTAACAATTCATTATTTTCAAAAATTTTTCTTTGTTCTGCTAATGCTATCATTTTATCCCAATCATTTTTAGACAAGAGTGATAATTTGTCATATATTGGCTTGATCTCAATTGTCTCAGTTTCTTTTTTAGAAGATAAAGATTTAATTTCATCAATAATAGTTGGATTTTCAGAAAGATATTTAAGTGTTATCTTACCAATATATATATCTTTAACAGTTAAATTATTTTTATGTTCTAATTTATTAATTATGTCAATGACAGTATAATAATCAAATTCTTTCAGATCTTTTTTCTTAATATAAATTCTAAAACCATCCCAAAATTTTAATCCTAATTTATATATTTCACTAATTGCAAAAATTGTATTTTCTTTATTATTTGAATCTGTTTCCTTTTCATTCTCTCTGTCAACTCTTTCTTTTTCTGAAATCAGATGAACTTTTAAAATTTCTGTTAAATCTTCCAGATATGATGTTGCTTGTAAATTCCTCCAAGAAGATTCGCGTTTTGCATATTCAGAAATCAATTGTCCACTTGCTTCTTTTTGTAAAAAATCGAAAACGAATGATATTAGTTTGCGTAATTGATCAATAATTATATCTGCTATCTTTTGATTGGTGTAGATTCCCCATAAATCTATACGATTCTGAGTTAAATGATGGAAATACGAAATTGTATAAGCAACAGTAAATGACTTAAGATTAGTGTCTCCAATGGCATTAACACCTTTTCTTCCAAATAACTTGTCTACTTGTTTGTATATAATCGCATTAGCAATAAGTTTTTTATAGAAATTTTCACCGGGTAATTTGTTTTTAGAAACTAATTCATTGATTTTTTTTGTGAATTGTATGAAACTTTTTTGCGACCCTTGTGAAACATAATGCGGCTCTAAATCCCAAAGATTAATTAACTTTGCAATATCTGATTTAACAAATTTCAAATTCGATGGATTTTGTTCTTTGAATTTCTTCTGTTGTGATAGTGTTTGTTTATTTAGAGTTTCTCTGTATTGTCCGTTTGTCCGTTCAAAGAACCACAAATATGACTGATTCTTATTTTCTGGATTAATTACATATTTCTTTCTTGATAAACTTTCAATTTTTATAAAATAAGGATTATTAGATGATAAATCTAATTCAGTAACTTTGTTTTGACTGTTTGCATAACGGGAAATGTTAGGGACTTCTATATTTTTTTGCTCTTTATCTTTAATAACAGTAAGTTTCATTTGAACAAAAATTTTACTCAAATCCACTTCTCTATACTTCTTTTGAGTATGATAAAGTGAAGCAGTTGTTTGTCCACCATTCACAATTTGAAAATCGTTCAGTTTAGTAATAAAAAGCTGATTGTTTATGATTTCTGTTTCAATTGTCTCAGCTGTTGCAGAAATACCATTATTATAAGGTAGGAACATTTGCGGTTTTTGGCGAATAGTATCTCTAATCCCTTTATTATACTTTCCTGTTTGTCCGAGAAATGCCCGTACATTGCTTTCCAAAAGTTCATTTGAATATTCTTTGTAAAGATTTGCTAAAATCTCACCGGGAACTATAGCCAAATAACAATCATACATTTCATCTTCGATTGGCACTTTCAAACAATGCAAGCCGTTACTCTCATCTGAAAATTTACTGAAGTCAATTTCTATAGTTTCATGAATACTGTTCGATTGGTTAATTTTAAAAAGGCGGGTAATGTCCCAAGTCTCAACCTGAACTTCTATGCCTGCAACATCAAATTTTTCTTTTTCGTGATTTGAAAAACCATTAAGTAAAAAAAATACTTTAATTCTGTCAAAATCTTGTGCCTGCTTTCCAATAATTTTCACAAGTTCATTTAATTCTATCAGAGAATTATCAAGATAATCAATATGTCTTTTGAGAGAAGCATTAATAAAGCGTTTTATCTGATTTATAGCTTTTGTATAATCATCTTTTGGAATTTTATAGTTGTATGCATCTTTCTGGTCTGTAACAAAATTAGTTATAAACAAATTCAGAGTTGAATAATATGTTTTACTGTTTTCTTCTTTAAATTGATCCTGTAAACTGTAGCCATTTATCTTCCAGTCAATTCCACCCTGGCTGTTTGGATGTATGTACGACAAAACTCTTGCTCCTTCAGTCTTTCCTATTGATTCCAAAACTTCAATACAATATTCTGTAAATTTATCTTCAAAACTCACACCTTCTCCCTCAGAATAAACAAGGGATGCTACATCTGATTTAAGTTCTTCTATGTAATTCTGTAAAGCTCTTTCCATAATTATAATTTTGTGAATAATTCTTCAAAGTTTATTTTATATTTTTCAACAGCAGATAGTTCAATTGAATATTTTACATCATAAATACTTAATGGTAATTGATTTTTAATAATCTTGGGAAATTCTTCGCTTATCTCAAAAACTAATGTATTTTTTAATGAGTACTTAGTATTGTATTGAGACTTGTCATCTTCCATATAACCAATTAATGTCAGGTTTTCATTAAAAAGATTGAGTTCATCTTGATTTGTGATTTTCTTTCTAATTTGTTGTATAAGTGAATTTAGAGAAAAACCGTTTTCTTTGACTTCTTCCGCTGTGAATAATAATAAAAATAGTTCATTCAGATTTTTTGAGTCTAATTGTCTTTCACTTGAAATTGTAATTTTTGGATTTTTAGAGGAAGTAAATTTTATTTCAATCCCAATACCACCAAATGTAAAATCTTTGTCCTTATAATCGCTACCTGTCCAAGCATTAAGAATTGAAGTAGAAGTTTTTTCATGTTCAAGCAGGTAATTAAAAAACAGCAGTTCTCCAATAAGGCCTTTTTGCTGTTCTCTGTTCAATCCATTGAAATTGATTTTATCAAACAGTTTTTTCCATTTTGAAATTATATTTAGTGTTGTAATTACAGCTTCATTTTCTGTAATACTTTTCTCAACATCTTCCAGAATATTTTGAATAAACAGTGAAAAAATATCTTTTAACTCATTATCTAACAGATAAATGTTCAGTTCAATGTTGTTTTCATTTTCAATAGTAAAAATTTCAACGCCTTTGAAACGATAATTTTTCAACTCTGGAATGGCAACATCATTTGAAACAGACATAATATACAGATACAGTCCTGTTATATTATTAGTTGCAGCAAAACAGTTCAAATGCTTTATTCCATCAATTCTGGTCTTGATAATTATATCACCTGAAGTTTTCAGACTATCCCAAATAGTTTTAATGTTTATCATAATTAATCATTTTCAATATCATCATCTAACATTAAGTCCTGTTCAAGGTTGGGATTTATTGCAGCAGTGTATGAAACTTCTTCTTCATCTTTAAGCGTAGGAAAATGTAAACTGTATCCCACAATAGGCAAATTGTTACTTACATTTTGTGTTCCTCTTTCATCCAAAGCATATATTAAAAGAAGTCCTTTTTTTTCTTTTGCTCGCTGTTCTTTGATTTCAGCATATTTTAATTCAGAATAATTTTTACTGTTATCTAAATCTACATATCTGTCACCAGCCTGATCAATCTGATTTTTTGAAATCAAATAAAATTCCCCATTTCTGCCAATTTGCTGATTACGTACACTGCAACCCATCAATATTTTTTTACCATTGAACTCCAATTCATAAGTTGCAACATTTTCATTGGGTTTTCTTTCAGTTCGAGGAGTATTTCCATTATAATCTATATAAACCTTTTCATCAGTGTTGGAAACAATACATATAGCCCACTCAGAAATATTTTGATTTTTTGCCTGTTCTTTAATGTAATAACTTATTGTTGCATGTTGTATACTTGGTTGATCAATCTTATAACTGTCCAGAAATTCGCAAAGCACATTGATATCAACATTTTTGAATATTATTTTTTGAATTTTGTCATTCAATTTTATAATGTTTTTATCTTCAAAACCTATTCTGTTTACAAGGTATTTCAGTGCATTGAAATTGTTTTGTATAGCTTCTTTTGTTTTTAATAACAAGTATGTTTGTGGATTCCAGCCAGACAAGGAAACAAAAAATTGCTCTGTGAAATGCATTTTAACAACACTTGTTATTGTTAACAGTCCGTGATGATTGCGAACTTTCAAACGAAAATCCTTTGGCCTCTGATGTGAAAAGGTCATTTCGTCAAAGTCGTTACGCATTTCTTCAGTTGCCATAGTAATATGGTTAAACCATTCAAAAATCTGGTTAGTAGTGTAAAGTCTGCATAAATCAACATAGCCTGGGCGATATCCAAACCAGCGTCCCATTTGCATAAGGGAATCATACATTTTAGTTGATCTTATGTAATAAGAAATTGATAATCCTTCAAGAGTAATTCCTCTTGACAGTCTGCTGCCACCCACAGCAATTACAGATAAACCATTTTCGTATTGTTTGAAGTCAATTTCTTCTATGTTGTGGTAATCCAGATTTGTAGTTGAACGGGTACCATGAACTGCACGAACTTCAATTTTTGATGAGGCTTTTTTAAGTTCTGCTTTTACATCTTTCCAAGTATGTTCTTTTATTCTAATGTCAGTATAATCTATATTTTCTAAAATATTTTTAGTTGTTGGCAGAAAATCTCTTTCATACAATGTTTTTAATTCATTTAATAATGTTTTATCGTCACCTTGAATTGCACTGTTGTATTCCTTCATTTTATCACTTACAAGTTTAGCAACTTTGTCAATCCAACGTACAAGCAATGCTACGTGTACAAGCATTGAATTGTGTTTGTTTTCCTGCCCTCTGATTCTACGAATTGCACAAGTTAGAATAAAGGATTTTATTGCTTTTTCTAAACTTTCTGGGATATGGTCAGGTAATGTGTCTTTATTATCTTTATTAATAGTTTTAAAAAAAGGGGGATCATAATCTCCTGTGTAAATCGGATTATTTTCATTGTCATAACCAACGAATCTGTCAATTGGTCTGAAAATATCTAACGGTTCTTTAGTAAGTTCTGGATTTTTTTTATTTTCATAACCGAAAATTGTTGCTGCCCCTATATAATTTGTTGGCGCTTTTAAATTGATAATAAAATCTCTTGGAAATAAATCTTCACCTATTTTATATTGTTTGTCTTTAATAATAGTAGTAAGTTCTTCATTAAAATCCTGTGGTATAAACAGATTTGCATATGGAGTTGCAGTATAACCGATAAATGTATTTTGATCAAAAAGATTTAATAATGTACGAATCAAACGGTTGATAGTTTTAATTTCGTTTATGTCTGCTGTAGAATTTACGGATGCTGAATCTGCTTCATCGTCAATAATCAATGCAGGAATATCAAATAATTTAGGCGTATTATCAATGTGTTTTACATTAACATCTTTTGAAAACCAGTCAATCAAGTTTTCGAGAATACTTTTATTCTTTTTAATTACAAAGACTGCCGGATTTTTTCCTATTGGTATGTTCAACCTGTTGGCAATAGCTTGATTAAAATCGCCTTCATCTCCATTTTTGTAGAATGCAGAAGTAAGCGAATAAATATCTGTATTAATGTTATAATTTCCTACACCAACGATTTTATTTGTTTTTTTTTGAATAAATGCAGAACTGTTTCTGCCAATGTAACCATAATCAATACGTTCCTGTGTCTGCCTGCGTAATGAACTTATTGTTCCTGCAATGATGATAATTACTTTGTAACCAGCATCAGTAGCTTTGTTGATCAGTCCAATATAATTTGAAGTTTTTCCAGATTGAACATGTCCTACAACCATTCCACGTCTATCCCATGAACCTTTTTTTACTGGATTAACACACTTGTCTAATATTTTGTCTGTAAAATCATCTAACTCATTTATTGGAAACGAAGGGTCTTCTTTAGACATGTACAATTTGTATCTGTTCCAGAGTTCAAAGTTAATATTTGCTTTTTCTTCATTAAGCCACGGTAATACATTGTCCGAAAGAATAGAAATTTCACCTTTTCCTACACTATAATCCGCCATTAAAATTTCAAACAGAGAATCTTTATCAAAGGTTTGTCCTTCAATAATATTTATTGCCATAGCTTTTTCTATTGCTTTTGAAATTAATTCAGGTGTTATTTTTGTTCTATCATATTGTGAAAGCAAAATATGACAAATTCCTCTTGCATTATTAATTATATCTGTCATTTTAAATATTCATTTATTAATGGAAACATATTGAAAGGCATGGAACTCATAATTTGCTGTTTTGCCAAATTCTCTGGGACTCCCTGCGATACATTTATTCTGTATATCTCTACTGCTAATTCAATTAGTTCATCGCTTGGTATTTCAATTTGTTTTTCTAATTCGTGATATGCAGGGTCTTCGTTTTGATTACTCAATATTAATTCGATTGGGACATTATTTTCTAATAATTTAAATGCCTTTAATGCTAATTTGTTATTCTCAGATATTAAGGCACTAATAACTGGATGTTTCCTATTGATTTTATATTTTTTCAGACCTTCTCTTGTGACTTCATCTGTCCACAATGGCTGAAAGCTTGGATTGAGATTTGTTGAACTTGTTTTTTGTCCACGCCAGTTATAACGTTTAGCTGATTTTTTAATAGCAATGTCTGCAATTCGAGTAAGTTCTCTGCGTATTTCTATAGGAGGTGTTGCAGTAGATTTTTTTATGTCAAGCTGCCAGTTAAAATCGTTTTCGTTTGAAAAATTTATTGCAATTCTTGCAAGCTTTGAATAATCTCTTTTCTTCTCTATTCCCAGCCAGTCACCTGCAACAAGTAATCTGTCACCACGATAAACATAAAATCCCTGTTGTTGAA
This sequence comes from Bacteroidota bacterium, assembly GCA_017860255.1. GTDB lineage: Bacteria > Bacteroidota > Bacteroidia > Bacteroidales > P3 > UBA10566. Next base: position 34,220 of record JAFNAR010000005.1, read on the forward strand.
ACCATCCAAGTGAACCTCCAGATTTTTCATATTCAACTTTTCCAATTTCTGACATGTGAGGAAGTATAAAATAAGTTATTTCAACATTTTCAAATTTTTCAGTAATTCCCATTTCCGGTTTTGGGTCAAGATTTAGCAGAAAAGGATTATAATACTCTATCACTTCATTTTGAAAATATATAGTTATTTTTTTACTTTCAATAAATTTGTGGAAAACCAGACTCAAATGTTCTTTTACATTCATCATTTCCTGATAGAAAACATTTCTTACACTTACGTTATCGATTTCAGCGTTACCAACAATTCTATCAAGCTTTTCCCATAAAACCAAAGTGCCTGATTTTTCAATTTTATCAAGAAAACTTTCGTCAGAAATTGAATCTAATAAACGCCATTCATTTTCTTTATTAACAAAATCTATATCCCAGCATCTCTTAATGATTTCATAATCTTTACGTTTTGTGACACAAGTTAAACGTTTGCATTGTGAAAATGAAGCAGCTTTCAATCCCATTCCAAAACGGCCTAAATCATTCAAATCTCTTTCTTCCTCTGGATCTTTGCTTCCTGGGGTCATAGCCATAACAAGTTCATTAAGATTCATGCCAATACCATTATCTAAAATTGAGATGTATGAATCCTTGCCAAGCCACTTATATTCAATTGAGACTTCTTTTGCTTTTGCAGAAATACTGTTATCAATAATATCAGCAATAGCTGTAGATAGATTATAACCAAAACTTCTATATGAATTGATTGTAGATTTAGGGTTTGGAGTTGCAATTTCTGCTCTGTTGTATTCCATATTAAAACTGTTTTTTTATCTGCTTGGCAATATTATATGCTAAAAGTACTGGTACAGCATTTCCTATTTGTTTAAAAGCAGAACTTCTGCTTCCTTCAAAATAATAATCATCAGGGAATGATTGTAATCGTGCGGCTTCTCGTATTGTTATTGAACGAACATTTTCAATAGTTGGATTTTTTGTGGGATAAATGTAATAATGTCCATCCATAGCTATATGAGCTACAACTGTATGAGAACAGCCATCATAATCAACAACTTGAAATCGATTTTGAAATGTTTCTTTATTTTTTTGTGTTTGTAATCTTTCAGGTAGTTCTTTATAATTCAATCTTTTTTTTCCATTATACCATTTTTCGACTGCAATTTTATAAATCTCACGATCAATTTCATTGTTAGGCCTTGCAATATGTTGGGTGGTGAAATTAAAATCACTTTTTCTTATATCATAGTTTTCCAGATAATTCATTTTTGAAAGTGGTTTTGCATATTTTACTGGAGCACACAATTCCCCTTCGCCACTCTTACGTACAGGCAAATCAATAAACAAATCTTCAAGGACTTTGTAATTATTATTGATTTTTTCTAATTCTGGATATTTAAAAGATGTTGGCTTGTCCTTGATCTCTTTTTTCCAGCCAACTATTATTACTCTGCGTCTATGCTGTAAAACTCCATAATCTGATGCAAGCTGAACTTTTAATTCAATTTCATAACCAATTTCATTTGTCAGTTTTTTTAGATCTTTTAAAGGTTCTCCTTTTTTAGCTGTAAGAATTCCTAATACATTTTCAAAAACAAACATCTTAGGATGATATCTTTCTAAAAATTTCACATAAAATTTGTAAAGTTCATTACGGGGATCTTCCTTAACTGCATCTCCCATTCTGGCTCTTCCCACAATTGAATATGCCTGACATGGAGGGCCACCGACAATTAAATCAATTTTATTTTTTCCTTTCAAAGAATCAACTCTTTTAAAAATTTCATCAATTGTTTCTACTTTTATTTCTGAGTTTATTACTGAGTCAATTACTGATTTTGGAACCTGATCCCAAAGTTTACTTCCATCTTCTTTTTCCTTTTTATTATAAAGATAGTCTTTGTAAATATTCAGTTTTCCATTTTCTTTTAGCCAGTGAAAAGCAGCACGAGTTTTTAAAGTATCACACGCATATTTATTCATTTCAATATGAGCTAATGGATTAAAACCTGCTCTTATAAAACCTTCTGATAAGCCACCTGCACCTGCAAATAAATCAATAAAATTTAATTTATTATTCATCCAATATTATTTCTTGTTTACTATTTTTAATTTTTTTCAATCCTCAAAGATAATAAGAATAATTTAATTACAACTCTAAAAAAGGAAAAGATTGTTAATATGCTGGAATACTATCTTAATGTATAATTACATTTATCAAATTAATGGTGTTATGATATGTCTTTGTATATCCTTATAACAAAAAAATAACTCCTTATTTCAGTAAATTAGAATAAGGAGTTAGTAAATTAGAATAAGGAGTTAGTAAAATAGAATAAGGAGTTAGAAAAGGGAGAAAAAGTGAGGGAGGTGAGGGAAGAAAATAGGGTTTTAAATTATTGTTTTACTAATTGATATATAGTTTGATAAGTGATTTTGTGAGGGAGATGAGGGAGTAAATTTGCGTTTTTATAACTTTCTTACATCATACTCAAAACATTTTATGGTTTTAAAATTTTGTATACAACTTTTTAATTTTCACTTTTACCTCCCTCACCTCCCTCACATTTGGGTTTATATTTATATTATTCAGTCTGTTAGATTGCTTCTTCTAAATCATCATCACCTCCCTCACTTTCTCTACTTATATCTGCATTATCCTTTTTTATTAATAGATATTTACGGATTCCTCTAATTCGTTTAGATTGAATATTGAGTTTTGCTAATTCCTTTCCAATTTTCATTGGTGTTAGGTCTTTATGACAATATCCAAATCTAAATATTAACTCTTGTAATATGTCACTACTGGTGTAGTATTTGGCATTTTCTACTCTTAATAGTGCTATTTTGGTCGATGGTAGTTTAAAGTATTTTTCTATTAGTTCTCTAACAAAGTTGGGTTGAACAAATTTGCTGTTTTTTTCTTCTCAACTTTGTCTTGATACAAAGTTGCAAAAATCAAGACTGTTCACAAAAAGCTAAAAATTGCAGTCTTGAACTAAAAGTTTATAAACTCGCTTTGCTCAAACATATAAACTTTCTTCACGTTCAAAACTACAATTTTCTTTACGCTTTTTGCAAAAGGTCGGTTAGTAATGTTGAGGCGTTTAGGTGTTGAGTTGTTTACTTCCCATTTAGGGGATTGAGGGGTGAATTTAGGAGTGAAAAGCTAAAAGTGAAAAAATAAAAGTGAAAAGTTTTTTCTTTTGTTGGTGTAATGTTTATGAAAAATTGGTGTCTATATAAACAAAATGATTTTAAAAATTTAAAGTATTTATTATATGAAAAAACTATTCATGTTCCTTGCTGGTTTGCTTGTGTTTGGCTCTTTGTTTGCTCAACAGAAATTTGAAGGTTCTGTTTATGATATTAAGACTAAGGAAAAACTTCCTTATGTGAATTTGATTTGGGAGGGTACTAAAAAGGGTACTTCTACCGATAGCTTGGGTAATTTCTCTTTACCTATTAATAATAAGACTAAAAAGCTTGTGGTTAGTTATATTGGTTACCATAATGACACTATTGAGGTGAATAAGCCTATGACTAATGTGAAGCTTTATTTGAAGGAAAACAACACCATGCTTTCTCCAATTTCCATTACTGAAAGGAAACAGAGTTCATATTTATCGAAGATTAGTGTGGAACAAAAAGAGATTATCAGTTCCGAAGGGTTAAAGCATTTGGCTTGTTGTAATTTAGGTGAGAGTTTTGAAAACACTGCAAGTGTGGATGTTGGTTACAGTGATGCTGTCAGTGGTTCCAAACAGATTCAGCTTTTGGGTTTGACTGGTGTTTATTCGCAGTTGTTGTTGGAGAATATGCCTTTCTTACGTGGTTTGTCTGCTCCTTTTGGTTTGGGCTATGTGCCTGGAAGCTGGATGGAGAGCATTTCAATCAGTAAGGGTGTGGCTAATGTGTTGAATGGTTATGAAACTGTTACGGGTCAAATTAATCTGGAATATGACAAGCCAATGGAGGCTGATCCTTTCTTTTTGAATTTGTATATGAATTCGGAGTTGAAAGGGGAGTTGAATATGAAGTCTAACATTAAGGTTAATGACAGGTTGTATACTGGTTTATTGTTACACTCGTCTTATAATTGGCAAGAGGTTGATCATTTGGGACATGATGGGTTTATGGATTATCCTAAGCAAATGCAGTTTAATGTTGCTAATCGTTGGCAGTATGAGGGTAAGGGCTTTCATTCTCACACTTTGGTTAACTATTTGCACGAAAGAAGAACGGGAGGTCAGTTGGGCTTTAATCACGATATGAGAGGGGATACTTCTTTATATGGTTTGGGTGGTGATGTTGACAGGTTGCATTTCTTCACTAAGAATGGTTGGGTTGTTGGTCATAGCGGTTCAATTGGTACTCAAATTACTGGTACTTATTTCAAGAATAATCAGTTCTTTGGTCTTAACAACTATATGGGTGAACAGGGTGATTTGTATGGTAACTTCCTTTTTGCAAATGAAACTCGTCATGGTCATCAATACACTGTTGGTGCTTCAATGCGTTACACTAACTTAAAAGAAGATTATGTGGCTAATGGAAATGGTACTTTCTTCAATTCAAGCAATTCAGCTTTCAAAGATGCTTTCTATAAGGAAGAGATTGTTCCTGGTGCTTTTGGTCAGTTTTCATTTATTTATGGTGATAAATTCACTGCCACAGCTGGTTTGCGTTACGACTACAATTCTCATTATCAAGAAAATTTAATAACTCCTCGTTTCCATTTCCGTTGGAAAATCAATAAGGATTTAATTCTTAGAGGTGCGGCAGGAAAGGGATACAGGAGTGCTAATATAATTGCTGATAATTTTGGTATATTGGCTTCTTCCCGTCAAATTATTATAAACGAGAATTTGAAAATGGAGGATGCTTTCAACGGTGGTTTGAATATTCATAAATCGTTTAAAACAAAAGACGAAAGAGAGTTCTCCGTTACTTTGGACTACTACTATACCAATTTCTTAAATCAAGTGGTTATGGATTTGGATCAAGACCCAAGGAAGGCTATATTCTACAATCTTAATGGCAAGTCATACTCAAACAGCTTTCAATTGGATGTTTTGCTTGAACCAATAAAGAGCTTCACTATCACTTTGGCAGGAAGATACAACGATGTTAAAACAACTTATAATGGTGTGTTGATGGAAAAACCTTATGTCAGCAAGGTGAAGGGTTTGGTTGTGTTGTCTTACAAAACAAAATATGATAAATGGATTTTTGACCTTACAACTCAGTTTAACGGAAAACAAAGAATACCAAATAATATTGGAGCTAAACAAGGATATGCTGACCCTTATATATTTATGTTAGGACAGGTAACACGCAAGTTTAAACATGTTGATGTTTATGTTGGATGTGAAAATATAACCAACTACACACAAGAAACCCCAGTTATTGGAGCTGACAGACCATTCAGCAATAATTTTGACGCCTCAGTAGTTTACGCCCCAGTTATGGGAAGACTATTCTACGCAGGGTTACGACTTACAATTAAATAGATATTTAGTCCACAAATTTCACAGATTGCACAAATAAACAAACTTGAAAATTATTATGTTAGCTATGAAACAATTTGTGAAAATTAAATGAAAGAAATAAAAAAAGGTAGAAAAGAGCGGAACGGAAATCAGTGTTAATCTGTGAAAATCTGTGGATAAAAAGAGAAAAAATAAACAAAAAATAAAATGAAAAAAACAATCTTTATTACAGTACTTATGCTTTTGGTGGCAAGTTTTGGATTTGCTCAAAAGGATAATGACAATAAAAAAATGGCTAAGGAAGAAACAGCCGTTATTACTTTAAATAAATTCTGTTGTGAGAGTTTGGTTCCTGTTATTGAAAAAACTCTGGCTTATGAAAAAGGAGTTAAGAGTTTTGAAGTATCGGTAGAGAATAAGAATGTTACTGTTGTTTATAAACCTAAATCAACTTCTGTTGAAAAGATAGCAAAAGCATTGGCTAAGGCTGGTGTGGAAGCAAATGGTGTTGCAGCAGATGCAAGAGCTATTGAGAAATTACCTTCTTGTTGCAAAAACACTGCTAAGGGATTGGGTTCAGGTTGTGGACACGAACATTAATTTATTTTAAAAGGTTCCTCAGGGGTTTCTTCTGGGTTTTCTTCTGGGTTTTCTTCTGGCAGGGGTTCTTCAACTTCTTCCTGTGGCTCAGGTTCAATCTTCTGACAAGTTTTATTAAATAATTCAGTTGCCTTTGGATGTTGCATTCCGGAGGCAATTTCTAATTCTGAGCAAATCTTATCTTCAATCTTTAATCGTGGGTTTTTGGCTTTCTCGTCAATGTAGATTAATGCCAAAAGATAGTGTGCATCGGGGTTTTGATAGTTAAGCTCTATGGTTGTTAAAAGATCTTGTTTGGCTTTTAAAATGTTTTTCTTTTCCAAATATAGCTTTCCTCTGTTGTAGTAGGCATCGGCATGTTTCTTGTCCAGTTGAATGGCTTTTGTGAAAAACTCTTCTGCTTTGGTACTTTGTCCTGTTTTGATTAGGGCTATACCTATATTATTATGTGTGAATGGGTGGTTGGGGTTGTAGGTTAGTGTCTTGTAGAAGTCTAATAGTGATGAGGCATAATCGCCCAAATTGATATAAACTATTCCTCTATAATTGTAGGCTGATGAAAAGGTATCGCTAATACTTATGGCTCTGTTAAGGTCCGATAATGCTCCATTATAATCGGCTAAGTAGTTTTTTGCAATTGCTCTTAAATAGAATATTTCTGCATTTTGAGGTTCTCGTTTCAATATTATATCATAATCCTCAATGGCTCCCTTAAAGTCGTTTATAAATCCTTTGGCAATGGCTCTTTGTTTGTAGGTTGTGGTGGAGGTTTCGTTGTTAAGGATGGCTGAATTGAAGCTTGCAAGGGCTGTCAGGTATTCTTTTCTTCTCAGTTTCAACTCTCCCATAAGATAGTAGAGCATTCCGTTGGTCTGGTCATTATCCAGTGCTGTTGTTATGTCGGTGTAGGAATCGTTGTAGTTTTTAAAGGTGTAGTTTATCATTGACTTAATGGCATAGAGCGATTTGGGATAGTCTTCACCTGTCATTGTGTTGTCAATGGTTTCAATAATGCATTTATAATCTCTTTCGTTAATCAGTTCAAGTGATAGAAAAAATTCTCTATTGTCTTCATTGTAGGACGTAACTAAGGAATTGATTGCATTGGAGGATGATTCAATATTAAGGTAGTAAAGCGAAACAAGAGGGGAGATATCCATAAGATTTTCATCACTCATCATCACTTCTTCAATATCGGAGTATGCTTTTTTGGTTTGACGGAGTTTGTAGTTGGCAATGGCTCTTGTTTTAAGGATTTTATTTGAAACATATCCTTCCTTAATGGCTTTGTCTGATATTGTAACTGCTTTCTTGTAGTTGGCTGAGTCTAATTCTTTTTTAGCAATAAAATTGTAGTAGGAAAGGGAGTCATCTTCCTGAATGTTTTGTGAAAACACAATTATTGGAAAGGTGATAAGAAAAAGTAGAGAATAAATATGTTTACTAACGTTCATAATTCTTAGCAATTTTCTATTTGCTTATTTATAACGATGTGGTTAGTATTCTAATTGTCCCAATCCCTCTCTTATGATTTCAATCTCTTCGTCAATTAAACTTACAACAGTGGATTGTTGCTTTGAACACATACCATCATCGATAATTAAATCAACTCTTTCGCCATACATGTCAACAAAATAATCAGGATTGGTGAAACATTCGTCCTCAACACAAACATTAGGCAATGAGGTTGTGATAAGAGGATAACCCAATTGCTCAACAATTTTAAGTACTATTTCAGAATCAGGAATTCTTATACCTATTGTTTTCTTTTTTGTTTGAAGTATTTTAGGTATTTTGGTAGAGGCTTGAAAAACAAAGGTGAATGCACCAGGGGTGTTGTTTTTAAGCAGTTTGAACAGGTTGTTGGAGATGGGTTTTATAAACTCTGAGGCTTGTGAAATGGAACTGCAAACAATGGAGAAATTGCTCTTTTCAAACTTTTTCCCTTTTAAGCTTGCCAACCTTTCAGAAGGTTTCATCATTCCTAACTTACAAGCAAATGCATAAAGAGTATCGGTAGGGTATATGATTATACCCCCTCTTTCCAAACAATCGCAAATTTCTTCAATTTGACTTTGCTCAATGCCTTGTGAATGTATTTTTAGGATCATAAAAGTTAATTAAAAAGTGATAGTGCGCCTGACAAGATTTGAACTTGCACGTCGTAACCGACACCACCCCCTCAAAGTGGCGTGTCTACCAAATTTCACCACAGACGCATAATTGATGTGCAAAGATACATTTTTTAAGTGAAAAACGAAAAATCAAACTGAAAGAAGTTTTGAGATTAGCATTTTTTTTGTACTTTTGCTCTGAATATGGTTTTTGCTATATAAATACTTTTAGTTTTTTACTTTTCACTGAAAAAATGATTTTACTTTTAGAAACTTCAACTGAAATTTGTTCTGTGGCTTTGGCTAATGGTGAGGATATTGTGGCCAGTAGAATGATTTCCATTCCTAATTCTCATTCTCAAAAGCTTTCTTTATTGATTCAAGAGGTTATGGATGAAGCTGGTGCTAAATACTCTGAGCTTTCTGCTGTGGCTGTTAGCAAAGGTCCTGGCTCTTATACTGGTCTTAGGATTGGTGTTTCTACTGCCAAAGGGTTTGCTTATGGTTTGGATATTCCTCTTATTAGCATTGAAACTCTTAGGATTTTGGAGAAGGGTGCAAAGAGAAAATGTGCTGAAAGTGGAGTAGTTGCAATGATTGATGCAAGAAGGATGGAGGTGTATTGTGAGATTTACGATGCTAAGGGAAATGTTATTAAACCTTTAAGTGCTGATGTTATTGAAGAGGGTATTTATGATGAATATTTAAACGCTGGCACGGATTTTGTTTTTGTTGGTAATGGAGCTAAGAAATCTATGCCATTTTTTGCTGACAAACCAAATTGCAGATTTGAAGAAGATATTGTTTTAAATGCTGAGTTAATGGCAGAAATGGCATTGGAGAAGTTAGAGAAAAAAGATTTTGAAGATATAGCATATTTTGAACCATACTATTTAAAAGACTTTGTAGCAATAGAATCAAAAGTAAAAGGATTGAGATAAAAATGGGAAAGGATAAATTAAGACGATTTGCTGAGAATGAAACATTCGCTAATATGTTTCAAATGAAATATGAAGACGTTAAGGATGGTTTTTATTTAAAAGGTAAATGGAGAGAAGAGTTTTTTAAGAACGATAAACCTTTGGTTTTGGAGCTTGGCTGTGGAAAGGGTGAATATACTGTTGGACTGGCTAAGCAATACCCGAACAAGAATTTTATTGGAATTGATATTAAGGGTGCAAGAATGTGGAGGGGATGCAAAACTTCGGTTGATGAGAAAATTAATAATGTTGCTTTTGTTAGAACTCATGTTCAGCTTTTGAACTTCTATTTTGGAGAAAAGGAAGTGTCTGAAATTTGGATAACTTTTCCTGACCCTCAATTAAAGAAACCTAACAAAAGACTTACCTCACCACGATTTCTGGACACCTATGCAAAGATTTTGAGAGATGATGCTGTTATTCATTTGAAAACTGACTCACAGGAGCTTTATGACTACACTCTTAATGAGGTTTTAATTCCTCAAAAAAGAAAGGTTTTGATTTCAACCGATAATCTTTATGAGTCAAATGTTATTGAAGATGTTATATCAATTAGAACATTTTACGAAAACATTTATCTTAGTCAAGGTAAGCCAATAACTTATCTTAAATTTCAATTATAGTGATTGGAAAGTAACAAAATTAATATTAATACGTTAAAAAAGAAATAGAAAATCTCGGAAGTAGAGATTCACATTTATAGTGATTTAATACCTTTTATAGAAAATAAACAACAAAAAAATAAGAATATGAAAAGATTAGTTTTAGCTTTATTGCTATCAATTGTTTGCTTTGCAGCAAATGCACAAACGCCAGAAGAGGCAGAAAAGATTAATAAATGGATTGACACTTATCAACAACTTAATGATGCTAAGGATTGGCAAGGTATGGTTTCAAAAGCCGGTATTTGTAAACAAGAAATTCCTACTTGGAATCATGTTTATTATTATTCTGGAATTGCATACTACAATTTAAAAGATTATGATAATGCAATTATGAATCTTTCTATCTTTATTGATAAAGATCAATCAGAAGCAGGTGCATATTTGCTTAGAGGTCACTCTTTTTCAGAAAAGAAAGATGCAACAAAAGCAATTGCTGACTATGATGTATATTTAGGAAAAAATCCTAATGATATTCCAACAATGTTGGCAAAAGCTAATGCTTATTTGAAAGTTAATGATTTGAATGGTTATTCAAAAGAATTGGGAGTTGTTTTGGCAAAAGATCCAAATAACGCTAAGCTTTTAGAAAATAGAGCAAGTGCTTATGCAAAATTAAACAATTGGCAAGCTGCTATTGAAGATTATAATAAACTTATTGCACTTAATCCAAACAATGATGACTACTACAATAATCGTGCTTATGCAAATTATGTTATTAAAACTCCTGAAAGCTACAAGGCTGCAATTGCAGACTACAATAAAGTAATTGAACTTGGTAAAGGAGATGTTACTGTTTACACTGCTTTAACTGCTTTAAATAGCGCTTTGAAAGATTATAAGGCAGAAGTTGGTGCATGGGATAAATTGGTTGAATTGCAACCTGCTAATATTGATAATGTATATCGTAGAGGTGCTGCAAAATATAATTCAGGTGATTTTAAAGGTGCAATTGCTGACTTTGATAAAGTTATTCAAAAAGACCCTAAACATATAAACGCTTTAAAACGTAGAGCAACTGCTAAAACTAAACTTGGTGATAAAGTAGGAGCACAAGCTGATGGAAAACTAATTAGAGAATTGGAAGGAAAACCAGCACCAGCAGCACCAGTTAAGAAGTAATTATTTAATAATTATCCATAAAGGAAAGTGTAATAGACCAAATGGTTTGTTGCACTTTTTTTATTCCCCCAAAAGTCTACCTTCCGTGAGAAAGGAGCTCTTTATTTTTGGAGAGTAGAATGCTAAGAAGAATTAAAACTGCTCCTGTGCCCAAAAGAATAACTTCTATTGAAACAGCATCTGCAAGTGGTCCAAAAACTAACATTCCCAATGGTACCATTGAACTTGAAATCATTGTAAGTATTCCAAATACTCGTCCCAAATATTCTTGCTCCACTTTCTCCTGAATTAGTACATTTGAATTGGTATGAAAGAGTGGAACGGCAATTCCCATTGTAAAGATGATAAATAAATATATCCAAAAGATTATGCTAAAACCCAAAGCAAAAGTTGTTATGGCTGTTAGAAAACAAGCAAAAGCCATTGTATGGATTTTATTCTTAAAGACTTTAAAGTAACTGACAATAACACCTCCCAACATCATTCCAACTGAAAACACAACCTCAATGGCAGTCAGTCGCCAAACATCTCCTCCATAATTACGAGTAACCTGTAAAGGTGTTAAAAAAGAAACAGGTGCAATTAGAAAGAAAAAGAATATACAGAATAGAAAGAAATGTTTAATGTACTTATGTGCTTTAATGTATTTTAAACCTGCTTTCAAATCGGATAAATAGGTTGTGGCATTTCTGTCCAAAGCTTTTTTATGTGGAGGAATTTTTATGAAAACAAGTAAAGTGAAAACAGCAATAAGGGCAGTGAAAACATCAATAAAAAATATTGCTTCAATGCTTGCAACACTCAATAAAAAGGCACTAAACATTGGAGAGAGAAGCATCACAACTGAATGAATTGAGCTATTTATTCCATTAACTTTTATTAGCTTATCCTGAGGAACAAATTGTGGTAAAATGGCTCCAATGGCAGGAGTTTGCATTCCTGAACCTAATGATCTAATGGCTGATACAGCAAACAATAGCCAAATAAACTTATAGCCCATAAGAAATAATATTGCCAATATAAGAGTGGCAAAGGCTATAAAAGAATCCGATAGTGCAATAATTACCTTTCTGTTATATCTGTCAGCCACAACTCCACTAAATGGAGAAAGGAAGAAAGTTGGCAGAAAACCGCAAATTATGGATATAGTCATCATAACTCCTGATTTGGTTTCCAAGGTGATGTACCACATAATGGCAAACTGCACCAAAGTGGAACCAAACTGTGAAATTGCTTGACTGGTAAGAAAAAGAGTAGTCCTTTTAACCCAAGAATTATTATCCATAGTAAGTATTGTGAATTTGAGGAGCAAATTTAAGACAATAATTTGAAATCAATGTTTTTTCTTTCTAAAAAGACTTATTTTTAAAATCCCTCTCAAACCAAAATTCTTAACTCCTTATTCTAATTTGCTAACTCCTTATTCTATTTTACTGAAATAAGGTTTTAATTTACTAACTCCTTACTTTAATTTTTTCTTTCTTTACTTTATTCTTGTTTTATAAGCACAATCAAAGAAATTGATTATTCAATAAATAAAATAGCAATTAATGTATTCAGTAGAGGCGTGATTGATTGCGCCTCTATTTTTTTATATGATTTATATTGTTAGAAAATAAATGCTTTATTATTGGTATTAAATTAACGTTTTTATTATTTTCTAAAACAAAGATTAGGTTATATCTTGATTTCTTTTTAATTTTGCAAACTAAATTAAAGAAAATCAGAATGGCTAAAAATAGAATGTCTGATTGTTTGAAAAACAGAAAATTAAAAATATGAATAAATATGAAAAGCGATAAACTTTTTTCTGAGTTTCCTCCTGTTTCAACAGAGCAATGGGAAGAAGTAATAATGGCTGACCTTAAAGGTGGTGATTATGAAAAAAAATTGATATGGAAAACTATTGAAGGAATTGATGTTAGACCATATTACAGGGCAGAAAATATTAAGGATTTAAATATTGAACCAACTACAAAGAAAGATAATAATTGGGATATTCGTCAAGATATCTTTGAGTCAGATATTAAGTTAGCTAATCAAATAGCTCTTGAAGGATTGAAAAGAGGTGTTAATGCTATTGGCTTTGATGCTTCAAAGGTTCAATCTGATAAGGATATGGAAGTTCTTCTTAATGGTATTGATTTAACTAAGGTTAAGGTTAATTTCTTTTTCGCAACTTGTTTCTTGGAACTTACTAAGAGATTTATTGCTTATGTTAAAGCAAAATCAATTGACGGAACAAAGGTTTATGGTTCAATGAATTTTGATCCTTATATCTATTCTCTTTATTCTGGAAAATTATGCTGTTCTGATGATGAAATAGCTGAACAAGGTGCTCAAATTATTAATTTAATTAAAGAAAATATTCCAAATTTCGATGCTGTTACTGTTAATGGCCATTTATTCAATAATGCTGGTGCTTCAATTGTTCAAGAATTGGCTTACACTCTTTCAGCAGCAAATGAATATCTTGCTAGTTTAACTGCAAAAGGAATTCCTGCTCATTCAGTTGGATATAGGACAGTTTTTGCTTTCGCAACAGGAAGTAACTACTTTATGGAAATTGCTAAAATTAGAGCTGCAAGAATTTTGTGGAAGAAAATTATGCAAGAGTATAATCCAAAATGTGATTCTGCTTATGATTTATTTATTGCAACTGAAAGTTCTTTCTATAACAAGACAATTTATGACCCATATGTAAATATGCTAAGAACAACAACTGAAACTATGTCTGCTGCAATTGCTGGTGCTGATTCAATTTCAGTTTATCCTTTTGATTGTGCATTTAAAGAAAGTGATGACTTCTCTCGTAGAATTGCTTCTAACCAACAAGTCCTTTTAAAAGAAGAATCTCATTTTGATAAGGTTGTTGACCCTTCTGCTGGTAGTTATTATATTGAAAATTTAACTTCTTCTATTGCTTCTCATGCTTGGGATATTTTCAAACAAATTGAAGAAAAGGGTGGTTTCTTAAAAGCTATTAAGGAAGGTTACATTCAAGATGAGGTTAATAAAACTGCTCAAAAGAGATCAAAAGAAGTTGCAATGCGTAAGACAACAATTTTGGGAACAAATCAATATCCAAATCAAACCGAAGAAATGTCTTCAAAGATAGAATCAATTTGTCATGGTTACGAAAATCCAGCAAATGAAATTAAAACTTTGAATTGTGATCGTTTGGCTGAACCTTTCGAAAAATTAAGATTGGATGTTGAAAAATCAAGCAATAAACCAAAAGTATTCCTTTTAACTTATGGTAATTTAGCTATGCGTAAGGCAAGAGCTGGTTTTGCTTCTAATTTCTTTGCTGTTTCAGGATATCAAATTATTGATAACGCTGGATTTGATACAGTAGAAGCAGGAGCTAAGGCTGCTTTGGATTCAAAAGCTGAAATAGTTGTTTTATGTTCTTCTGATGAAGAATATGTTGATTTGGTTGCAGGAGTAACTCCTCTATTGAAGGGAAAAGTAAATCATATTGTTGTTGCTGGTAATCCAGTTGACCAAATTGAAAACTTCAAAAATCAAGGAATTACTGATTTTATTAGCGTTAAAACTAATGCATTGGAATCACTTCAAAACTATAACAAATTATTGTTGAAGTAATAATACTTTAATTTATATATGAAAGGGAGCTTATAGCTCCCTTTTTTTGTTTTGATTAATTATTACTGAAAAAGTATTCTCTAAGATAAATAGAGTTTCTCTTGTCGTTTATACAAAATAAAAAAGGGAGCATTTGCTCCCTTTTCTTTGTGTAAAGATAATTCTTAAATCAAATTATTTACTCTTATGTACTGTAAGTTTAAAACCTACACCATGTTGATTTGCTAATTTAACTTCTGGATCATGCACTAAATATTTTCTAATCTTAGTGATGTAAACGTCCATGCTTCTTGCATTAAAGTAAGAATTGTTTTTCCATACCTTTTGAAGTATAACTGTTCTGTCAACAGTTTGATTCATACTTAAACAGAAAATATTTAAAAGTTCACTTTCTTTACCAGTTAAACGAATGTCTTCTGGTTGATTTTTGTCATTTCCTTTAAATGAAAGTAGATGACGGTTGAAATCGAAAGTGTAAAAATTTCCTATTTCAAAGATATTGTCTTCTGGACGAGTGCCAATTGAACGACGAGCTATTGCGCTAATTCTGCAAAGTACTTCTTCCATCGAGAAAGGTTTGCATACATAATCGTCTGCTCCAAGTTCAAAACCTCTAATTATATCTTCTGTTTCTTTATGTTTGTCAGAAACAAACATAATTGGGATTGTTGGGTCTAAATCTCTGATCTTGTCTGCTACATCAAAACCATCAGTTAAGTCTAAGGATGTTTCCAGAATCACAAAATCAATTTCCTCAGAAGAATAAGCTTTAATTGCTGCTTGTCCATCGGTTACTAATCTTACGTTAAACTCATTCTTTTCAAGAAAGGTTTTTACTATTGGTCCAAGGTTCAAATCCCCTTCTGCCAATAGGATTGTTAATTTTCTCATTTTACTCATTTTTTTTCAATGTTTGTTTGTTTATTATGCTTTTTTAATCTACGAGTCTAAATAATTTACTCCACCTAATCTTATTAAACCATTTTTTATCTTTATTTAGACTTAACCATACAAATGAGGCTTTACCTACAATATGGTCTTCTGGAACAAATCCCCAAAATCTACTATCTGCTGAATTATGTCTATTGTCACCCATCATCCAATAGTAATCCATTTTAAATGTATATGTTTTGGTTTCTTTCCCATTAATAAATACTTTACCTCCTTTTTGTTCCAATGTATTCTTTTCAAATGCAGTTATTGCTCTTTTGTATAAAGAAATATTTTTAGAGGTAAGTGTAACAGTCATTCCTTTCTTAGGAATTAAAACAGGTCCATAATTGTCAACATTCCAATCCAAACTTTCTTCATAAGGGAATAGATTTTTTTCTTTATAGCCTTTAATGCTTATAACAGGTGTTATGGATTTTACATAAGGGAATTTCTTAATTTTTTGAATTAATTCATTTGAAAGAGGTAGTGTTGGGTAATTAATTGCACTACTAATTTCATTGCTGTCAACTCCAACCATTTTCAATGCCTGTGCTTTGTCCACTAATTCAGGGTGGAAAATAATCTTACAAGGCAGTTTATTGAAAGCTGAATAGGATTTTCCTTTGCTGTTTAATGGTTGAACATCTAAAACATAAGGTGTAATTGAAAGGTTTTCAATTTGTGGTTTTGTCAAATTAATATAGTAGGAGAGATACATCATATCCATATCTTCCTTAGAAACTCCAATATTTAGCAATTCTTTTTCATTTAAAGAAGCTCCATTTTCTGTTTCTATTTTATATGTTATTTGATAATCTTTTGGACTTTCAATAGGTTTTCCATTAATATGTACAATTCTATTTTCTATTGAAACTGTTTCACCAGGAAGTCCAATACAACGTTTGATGAAATTTTCTCTTTTATCAACAGGTCGAGTTATAATTTGTCCAAATTCTTGTGGAGAATTCCAAACTCTATCCATGCCATATTTTCTAACTAAGCTATAATAACTATCTGCACTTTGATAGGCAGTTGAAAGAGTATCTCCATCTGGGAAATTAAACACAACTGCATCATTTCTCTTAACTTTGCCAAGCCCTGGGAAACGATGATAATCCAAATTTATCCATTCAACGTATGACTTGATGTTTAAAAGAGGAATTGTGTGGTGAACCAAAGGAAATGCAATAGGTGTGTTCGGAACTCTCGGTCCATAAGCAACCTTACTTACAAATAGATAGTCTCCAACAAGTAGAGATTTTTCCATTGAGGATGTGGGAATGGTGTAGGCTTCAAAGCCAAACATTCTAATAACTGATGCTGCAATTATTGCAAATAAAATAGCATCTGCCCATTCTCTAACTGATGAATTTTTAATTTTTGGTAATTCAGAAGGGTGGGTGTAGTTTTCTTTCTTTGAAAATCCAAGCCAAGGCAAGATAACAAAAGGAAATAAAACTCCTGCAATCTGAATTAAAAGTCCATTTTTGCGGAAGCACTTCATTATTTCTATAATGATTAGCATCGCAACAAATATATTTATAAAAGGAATTAGACAATAAATAAACCACCAAAACTTTTTATTTATAATTTTTACAGCATACCAAACGTTAAGAATAGGAATTATGCTATACCAACCTTTAATTCCTGCTTTAATAAATACTTCCCAAAGCCCGATAACGGTAAGAATAGTAGTAATAATGATGATAATTGCGTATATACTCATTGATTTATTAATTAAATTACTAATTTTGCAATTCAAATTACAAAACGTTTGCAAAAATAATATTATTGTATGAAACAAACAATTTTTTCTTTATTTTTTATAATTTCGATTTTCGTAAATGCACAAAGCATTGATAGAAACGAGCTTCTGGCAACTGACAATAAAATGTCATTTACATTAAATATGATTAGATATTACTATGCGGAAAAACCCGATATGAAAAAAATTGTGGAAAAGGGTATAGTAAATATGCTAAAAGAATTGGATCCACATTCCGTTTATATTTCGAAAGAAGATGTGGACAAAATGAATGAACCTTTGGTTGGAAACTTCGATGGAGTTGGTGTTTCATTCCAAATTTTGAAAGACACAATTTATGTTGTGGATGTTATTAGAGGTGGTCCTTCTGAAAAGGTGGGTATGTTGCCAGGAGATAAAATAATTAAGGTTGATGATAATATTGCAACTGGTGACACAATCAAAACTGATTGGGTTTTTAAACATCTTAGAGGAGTTAAAGGAACTAAGGTTAAAGTAACCGTTGAAAGAAAAGGAAGAAAAGAACCAATAGTATTTGATATTATTAGAGATAAGATACCAATCACAAGTGTTGACACATGGTTTATGCTTGATAAAACTCTTGGTTATATCCGTTTGGATAGATTTGCTCAAAACTCACAGGAAGAAGTCGTTAATGCCATAAAAGATTTGAAAAGCAAAGGAATGAAAGAACTAATCTTTGACCTTAGAGGAAATGGAGGGGGATATCTTGATGTTGCTTTCAAATTGGGTGATGAGTTTTTGGATGATGAAAAACTAATAGTTTATACAGAAGGAGTTTCTTCACCACGATATGATTTCAAAAGCCAGTCAAAAGGGGAATTTGAAAAAGGAAAACTTATAATATTAATTGATGAATCATCTGCCTCTGCAAGTGAAATTGTAACTGGTGCCATTCAAGATTGGGATAGAGGAGTGGTTATTGGAAGAAGAAGTTTTGGAAAGGGATTGGTTCAAAGACCTTTCAATTTGCCTGATGGTTCTCAAATACGTTTAACTACTTCACGTTACTTTACACCAAGTGGTCGTTGTATTCAAAAACCATGGGATGATGGATTAGACTCCTACTATAACGACTATATGAAACGCTATCAACACAAAGAATTAATAACTCCTGATTCAATTAAATTTCCTGATTCACTAAAATATTCAACTTCAAATGGAAGAGTTGTTTATGGTGGAGGAGGAATTATGCCAGACGTGTTTGTCCCAATTGACACTTCAAGAGCATCAGACTATTTAATAAATCTTCGTTCAAAAGGAATTTTCAATGACTTCACAATGCAATGGGTAGATGATCACAGAACTGAATTTTTAAAACAAAATCCAAGCTTTGATGACTTTAACAAAGCATATCCTTCATTAAATTTAATGAAAGAATTTACTGCCTATGCACAAAAAGAAGGAGTGGAACATAATGAAATTAAAAAAGAATGGGTTAATCAAATGGTTGGTGAATATCTTTTTGAACAAGTGAAAGACACAACCAAACCAAACTATACATCTTATCAAATTTATGCAAATGAACTTTTAAATAATCCTGAGTTATTAAAAACAATTGTAGAGAAAGCACAAAATGAAGATAAGAAAATGGCAGAGATGATGAAAAAGTCAGATGTTTATATCGAGGCTACTCTAAAAGCAATGATAGCAAGAAACCTTTATGGAGTTAATTATTACTATCAATCAATAAAAGACACTGATGAAGGCTTACAAAAAGCTATTTCAATAATTAAAGACGATAAGGTTTATAATAATCTATTGAAGAAAAAATAAGTTAAAAGCTTAATTCTAAAATAAAAAATAATAAGAATTATATCTATAATTGAAATAAATTTTGTATCTTTGAAAAACTAAACTCTATTTATATATGTAGGAGTTTTTCGCAAACTGACTAATTACAGAAATTCTTAAAAATAAAAAGATGCACGTCTTTACACCCAAAAGATGTGCATCTTTTCTTATTAAAGATGTGCATCTTTCCAAAATATAACCTTGTTTCAGTAAAATAAAACCTTATTCTAATAAAATAAAACCTTGTTTCAGTAAATTAAAACAGCGTTTCATTTAGAATTAATCATTAAAGAAATTTCTTGCATTTATTTTGTGTTTATATTATCTTTGCTTTTAATTACATTTTGTAATTAATTAAAAGTGCGGTGTCAGCACTTGAAACTCCGACATTATGGATATGAAAAATATTATCTTTTTTATCCTATTTCTATTTACATATACTTTTTCATTTTCTCAGGCTCAAATTCCTAATTCAAGTTTTGAGAATTGGTCAGAAGTTAATGGGTGTTACGAATTAGATAATTGGTACTCATTTAATATTCTTTCAACCCAATATCCTCAAATGGGTACCCTTAGAAGCACAGATGCATACGATGGTAATTACTCTTTAAGATTAGTGTCTTCTCCCATTGATATACCTGATTATAATCTTTATGACACTCTTAGGTAGTTTGTCTTTGGTTGATGGTCCACATGATGGGGATAGCTATACAGATAGACCAAATTATTGTTCCTTCTATTTTAAATACTATCCTTCAACATTGGCTCCTGAAATAATTGATACTGCGTATTTCTTTATCAAATTTGATAAACAAGGTAATAATGTAGGCTATGCACATTGGTTATATGCAGGAGCAGAAGTAAATACATGGACAAAGGTTACTCTAAGCATAAATTATTATAATAATGAAACACCTGATTCTGTTTTTGTTAATTTTACTTCAAGTTTAAATAGGTTTGTTAAAAGTCATGAAAGTGTGTCAGTGCATTTCTTAAATGCTATTGGAAATGAGTTAAGAGTGGATAAATTAGAATTATTTAATCAAGTTGCTTTGCCAGAAGAGGCAGAAAACATAAATGAGATTTCAATTTATCCTAATCCTTGCAAAGAAGATCTGAATTTGATTTTCAATAACAATAACCCTGAAAACCTGATTTACTCAATATACGATGTAACAGGAAAGAAAATTAAGGGTGATGCTGTTAGAGATACAAAAATCAGCACAAGAGATCTTAATTCAGGTTTCTATATTTTGGAATTAACCAAAAATGGATACTCCGTAAGACAAAAGTTTATAGTTAAATAGACACAGTAAATTTTTCTCAATATATATGTTCTAATGATAATCTTTATTTGTCAATAGAATAAAAAAAGGTTTCAGAGTAGATTAATATCACTGAAACCTTTTTTTATTAAATACATTTTTATTCTATGTATTTAATTCAAGTTATCTATTAATAACGCATTGAGTCTTCCGCCATTTTGGTTACAACTTCATTTTGGTAGTTGTAAAGTTTAACGTATGTTTTTGAAGAAGCATCTGAGTTTTGAGGAGTAATTACAATAAAATTCATTGTTGTTGGAGCTACATTATTATTATCAATCCAAGTACCAGAATTTGCATAAATTGATTTTTGACCATTATGGTTATCTGATGCGATGATTTTAGCATCATGAGTATGTCCAAAGATTACAATTCTTTTATTTGAGTTAGGATTTAAAAAATATTGATTCTTTGCTTGGTTGTCCGATTCAGCTGTTAAAGCAGAATTGGCAATTGCCTGAGCAGTAGGAATGTTTACTTCAACATGATTAAGTGCTTGTCTTTGACTCCATGTGTCTTGAATACCCTTGTATAGATTAACATCTATAACACCACCTGGTGTTGCTTGGAAAGGTAATAAATCATTTATGGAATAACTGCCAGTGAATCCATCAACATTGGTTACAATAATGTTTTCGTCAAATTTATTTTCTATTGGTAGATATTTTATAGCCCATTGCCAAAGGTTCCAATATTTTAATAATAGGATTTGACTTTCATCTCCTGAGATGCTTTGAGGAGCAACAGGCATGGTATCACCAGCTGTATGGCAGTCTTGTACATGATGAAGAGCTGCTATTCTTGTAAAGAAATATCCAGGAGGTAGTATGCTTCCTGGTGCTATATCTTGATTTGAAATTGGGTCAGGAGCACAGAAGAAATTATAGCGGTGTCCATGTTCAATTGCAAGTACAGGCATATCTGCTGGGGTGTATGTACCTAATCCTAATTCGTTATCTCTTGCTTGATTTATTCCAGGGAAAATAAGACTAACATTCTCAGGGGTAATGGTTAAATCATGGTTGCCTGGAACATAAGTAACTAATATGTTTCCTTCTTGAATTATAGAGTTAATGGCATCAACCACACCTTTATTGGCTAAGGCAATACGTTGAACAAAGTCAGATTGATTATTTCCTTCATAAGTGTTTACTGTGGCAGGAACATACCATTCATCAAGTAAATCTCCTGCAATAACAAGTTCTTTAACATTTGAAGAGGCTTTAACTTTGTATAGCATCTTTTCAAGTGATTTAAGATTGTTTTTGCATTCAGCATAATCGAGATTTGCACCAAGATGTATATCACTAATCACAACAATCATGTTTTTCTCAGTACCCCCATTGCTAAAAGGGTTTATTGTTGTAGAAGTTGTTGTTGCATCATCTTTATCGCATGAAGCAAACATGCCAATGATTAGCATCAAGAAAAATGAATTTAATAACCTTGTAGTAAATTTCATGGTAATTTGTTTTAAATTTTTCCTACTCTTAAAGCTTTTCGGAATCCGCTATTATAAATTTCTAATAAATATCTTATTTCTCAATTTATACCATTTAAAATGTTTTGTTGAATAATTATAGTTGCTATATGTTTTAATTCAACAAATATACAATTTTACTAAATATAAACTTAAAATATTCGTAAATAAATATCATGTAATTGATTCAATATTTAATTTAATTATTGATAACTAAATTTATATATTGAAATTTTATTAGTTATTTTTGTACAATCACTAATAATTAAAAGGGAGGAAAGAAGTTTTTTTACTGCTTCTTATACCAAAAAAATGCTTGATTTTGTTTGCGTTTGCCTTCAAGGGTTTTCTCAACAAAAATCTTTTCTTTGGTCATAATATTAATTCCAGTATAATACATTTCTGTTGAAATTGTCATTGGAGTAGGTGTGAAGTCTTGCACCTGCTCCAATTTATATCCCAATTGTTTGGTCTTTTGAGCAAGTGAACTCATGTCTTTCAATGTACACAAAGGATGTGAAGAAATGAAGTAGGGGATAAGCTGTTGTTTCAGATTATATTTCTTATTTAAATCATCAAAAGTATGTTTTAGAGAAATAAATTGATTGAAAGAAGGTTTTCGCATCAAGTTTAAAACCTTGTCTTCTGTGTGTTCTGGTGCTACTTTCAAGCGTCCAGAAATATGATGTTGAAATACTGTTTCAAAATATTCTTTTGTATGGTATTTCTTTTCTTTATCCTTGTCAATGACAATAAATAAATCATATCTCAATCCACTTCCAACAAATGCTTTCTTAATATATGGTAATGCTCTAACTTTTTGATATAAATCTAAAAGAGGTTTATGGTCAAAGTTTAAGTTATTACAAATGTTCGGAAAAATACATGAGGGCTTAGAACAATTTTGACATATTTTCAAGTCAATGCCTTTCATCCTGTACATATTTGCAGAAGGAGCTCCTAAATCGCTTAAATAACCTTTGAAATCTTTGTCTTGTGAAATTAAATCAATCTCTTTCAAAATTGAGTCTTCACTTCTTGAAATAATTTGTTTGCCCTGATGAGCAGCAATGGTACAAAAAGAACATCCTCCAAAACAACCTCGATGAATATTTACAGAATATTTAATCATTTCAAAGGCTGAAATATTCCCTCTTTTTGCGTATTTTGGATGTGGTTTTCTTTCGTAAGGTAAGTCAAACGATTTATCAAGGTCTGAGGATGAGAAATCAGGATTAAATGGATTAATAATAACATAATCCTCACTATGTTTTTGAACCAGTCTTTCTCCAATAATCTTATTTGATGTTTTTTCAATTTGAAGAATGGAATCAGCCTGCTTATGCTTGCTTTTCAAACAATCCTCATATGAAGGAAGTTCAATTGTTTTCCAGGCATCATTCTTTGGAATATCTTTTGAAATAAATCCTGTTTGATATATATCTTTTATATCATTAATCTTTTCACCTTTTCCCAAACGCTTTGCAATTTCCACAATTGTTTTTTCTCCCATTCCATAAACAAGCATATCTGCTTTGCTGTCAATCAAAATGGAAGGCTTCAAGCTGTCTGACCAGTAATCATAATGAGCATTTCTTCTCATTGAGGCTTCAATTCCTCCAAGAATTACTGGTGTATTGGGATATAGTTCTTTAAGAATATTGGAGTAAACAATTGTTGCATAATCAGGACGGTAACCAGCTTCACCTCCGGGAGTGTAGGCATCATCGCTTCTTTTTCTTTTTAATGCAGTGTAATGGTTCACCATTGAGTCCATAACTCCTGCACTTACTCCAAAAAACAAACGTGGCTGTCCTAATTTTTTGAAATCTCTAAGGTCATCTCTCCAATTGGGTTGTGGAATAATTGCAACTCTGTAACCGGAGTTTTCAAGCACTCTTCCAATTACTGCATGTCCAAAGCTGGGATGATCAACATAAGCATCGCCACTGACGATAATTACATCTACATAATCCCACCCAAGGTTTTCAATTTCTTTTTTTGTTATTGGAAGAAAGGACATATTAATATTAATTTTTTTTAATGTAGAACTAACGAAAGAATATTGTATTTATTATAATTCATGCAAATATATGAATAAAAAAGGGCGTATTAAAAATGAAGTGCACCCCAAAAGTTAGACAAAAAACTTTTGGGGTTTATTATTTATGTTGTGTGATTTTATCCCTTTACAATCTTATATTCACCAATTCCCTTTTCTGTAATTAGTTTAAGGATATATATTCCGTTATTTAGGTTAGAAACGTCAATAGTAGTTTTCTTTGGAGAGTTTTCTTGTCTTATGATTCTCCTTCCAAGAGAATCATAAACTTCAATACTATCTATCTTTTCACTGCATTCAATATTTAAATCATTGCTTACTGGGTTTGGATAAATATTTATTTCAGTATTTCCTGTAACCATATTTAATCCAAGAGTTTGAACACTCTTTTCTTCTCCATAAAGTTTGTTTCCATCAACCACTATATATGCTTTATATTTATAGATTGTGTATGGAGAAAGCTCTGTTAGAGCTAATGAAAAGTTATCGTCAATTACATTAGCAATATCAACAGATTGTAAGCTTTCATCTGTTTCTGCTTTCCATTCAAATCCTTGGGAAGATATTATATCTGTTCCTCTTGTTATGGTAGCATTAAGTGTTGTTGCTCTGTTTTGAAGATTGGTAGCATCAAGAGTAGTTACACTTGAAGGAGTATTGCTACTACTCATAACGCTAATATCATCTAAATCGAGACTCTGTTCATCAGAGCAATTAAAGTGTCTCCAAGCTATATATACTTGTTGATTATTATAAGCCGAAAGGTCAATATTTCTTTCAAGCCATGTGCGATTAGGGTTTGCTGCTGTTAGTGTTTCTTCAAATAATAGAGTGAAGTCAGAAGAATTGGTTCCTGTTGTAGATATATAAACTCCATAATGCTCTGCTGGATAGGTGGGAGAGGAGCATACATAGTACTTTAAACTTGCGTTTGTTTCCAAGCTTATTTGTGGAGTTATTAGCCAATTGTCGGGAGTAAGAACAACATTTGCCCACCAAGATCGTGAAGTAATAATTCCCATACTTCCATTATTACCAAGAGGATTATTGCCACTGTAACCATATGCAGTATACCAGATATTAGAATCACCGTCTGCATCAATATTTGTCCAACCAGAAGGAATCGATTGATTTAAAAACGTCCCATCGAAATTTTCGCTAAAAATTACCGTTTGTCCCATTGCTGAAATTCCAGCAAACATTATAAGTCCAAATATTGCTAATAAAGAAATTTGTAATTTTTTTGTCATAGATTAATTATTTTATAGTGTGCTACTATTCCTTCACAATCTTATATTCCCCAATTCCTTTTTCTGTAATCAGTTTTAGAATATATATTCCGTTATTAAGATTAGAAACATCAATATCGTTAGTCTTTTTAGTACACATTACTTCTTTGCCCAAAACATCATATAGAATTACATTCTCAACATTCTCCATAGTTTCTATATTCAAAGCATTGCTAACAGGGTTAGGATAAACTTTTGCTACAATTTCTTCTCTTTTTATATCTTCTATCACAAGAGTAAAATAAGGACAAGCATAGTTGGTATTTACAATATCTGTATAGCTTATCGAATCATCATACAATATATAGTCTATTACCCGCCAATTCTTATTTGTGGCAATAGTGTCACAGCAAGATGAAGTGCCGGGATTTGTCAATGAACCACTTTTTATTTCGACAGCGGCAATTCCGCTCCCTAGATTTTGTGGAAGTTGATGAAATATACTATCTAAGCCGCAGGCAGAAAGATTATTATTATAACAAGAAATATAGTTTAAATTAGGGATTCCACTTACTTTTATTGATGAAATATCATTATTATAGCAAATCAAACTTATTAATTCACTATTATTAGAAACATCTATGCCTTTTATTCGTAATGAATTGTCACTGCAATAAAACGCGTACAAGTTTCCATAAATCCTCATAGTTGAACTTTGGGCATAGTGATTTGTAGTACCATACCAAGAAGAATCAGCACTAATAGTTCTTTCATAAGTTCCGCTTACAATTTTTATTCCAGTATTAGGGCCAGACCAAAAATCAATAGATATTGAATCTCCTGGTGTAACGTTTAGTTCAATCCAATGGTTCATATTAACGTTTTGTCCTATTACTGAAAGTGTAGCAAACATTATTAAGCAAGATAGTACTAAACAGGAAATTTGTAATTTTTTTGTCATAGAATTATATTTTTTTTATTTGTTGAAACTATATATTATGGCACAAAGTTAAATTAATTTATTTAATATCTGCAAAATATTTAGAAATAATTTTTAAAATTGTTTAGTGAAAAATAAACAAGACTTATTTTGAAATAAGTCTGATATATTTTGAAATATACTTGATATATTTTTATTTATAAAAGGACTTTTTTGTAGAAAATAAAGAATATAATTTATAGAAAATAAAAAGCAAGGACTTAAATACTAAATCCTTGCTTAATTTTATTTGTTATTTTATATAGTAGTAAAATATGATTTATGAGACAGCCTCTAAAATTAACCGTTAACCATTAATCATTAACCATTAAAATCTATTCTTCAACAATTTCTATGTTTTCAAGAAATTCAACGCTCTTATGCATTAGTTTATACATAATTTCGTCTTCCTTAACAAAATTAACTTCCTTGCGGTATTCTTCAACAAATGATTCAATTGCATCAGATGATTTTAAACCTGTTTTTTGTTTTCTAAATTCAAGTGCTTGTGTAGCATTGAAAAGTTCAATTGCAAGAATTTTTTCAGTGTTGTTTACAACTCTATAAAGTTTTGTTGCAGCATTTGAACCAAATGAAACATGATCTTCTTGTCCTTGTGATGAATCAATTGTGTCAACTGAGGCTGGTGTACATAATTGTTTTGATTGAGAAACAATTGATGCTTGTGTATATTGAGGAATCATAAAACCAGAGTTCAATCCTGGATTAGCAACCAAGAATGAAGGAAGGTCTCTCTTTCCTGCAATTAGTTGATAAGTTCTTCTTTCTGAAATTGAACCAAGTTCAGCAACTGCAATAGCTAAATAGTCAAGATTAATTGCAAGAGGTTGACCATGGAAGTTTCCTGCTGAAATAACTTCATCAAGTTCAGGGAAAACAGTTGGGTTATCAGTAACTGAGTTTATTTCTGTTGTGATAACACTTGCTACCCAACCAATGGCATCTTTTGAAGCTCCATGAACTTGTGGAACACAACGGAATGAATATGGGTCTTGAACATGTTGTTTCTTTTGTTTAATGATTTCGCTTCCTTCCAAAAATTCTCTAATATTTTTAGCCGTTTCAATTTGTCCTTTATGAGGTCTAACTTGATGAATTGGATCAAAGAAAGGTTCAATTCTTCCATCAAATGCTTCCAAAGAAACACACATAATAAGGTCAGCAAGGAATGAAAGTTTTTGAGCTTTCAAAATACACCAAACTGCATAAGCACTCATAAATTGAGTTCCATTTAAAAGTGCCAAACCTTCTTTTGATTTTAATTCAATCGGTTTCCATCCAAATTTCTCGTTTATTTCTTCTGCATTATAACGTTCTCCTTCATAATAAACTTCTCCCAATCCTAAAAGAGGTAAGCACATATGAGCAAGTGGAGCTAAGTCACCTGATGCTCCAAGAGAACCTTGTTGATAAACAACTGGGTAAACTCCTTCATTGTAGAAAGCAATCAAACGTTCAATTGTTACAAGTTGAGCTCCTGAATTACCATAAGAAAGTGATTGAACTTTGTTTAAAAGCATAATTTTTACAATTTCTTCTGGAACTTCTTCTCCCATACCACAAGCATGAGACATAACCAAATTCTTTTGAAGTTGAGAAAGTTCTTCTTTGCTGATAGATATATTGCATAAAGAACCAAATCCAGTTGTTACACCATAAATAGGTTCTTTTTGGTTTTCCATTTTCTTATCAAGATAGTTCCTGCAATTGTTTATTCTTTCTTTTGCATCATCTGATAACTCCAATTTTGTGTTGGAATTTAATATTTTTTCAACTTGTTTTAGTGTTAGTTTCTTAGCACTGATTTTATGTGTTGCCATATATTTTATTGTTTTTTATTTTATTATTATTGTTTTTTTTCTAATTTTTTATTCAAATAAGCTACCAATTTCTCCTTGTTTGTTTGGATAGTTCTTGCCAAGATGTTGATATGCCAGTGGTGTTGCTTCTCTTCCTCTTGAAGTTCGCATTAGAAAACCTTCTTGAATCAGGAATGGTTCATATACTTCTTCAATTGTTCCAGCATCTTCGCCAACAGCAGTTGCAATGGTTGTTAGTCCAACAGGTCCTCCCTTAAATTTATCAATAATTGCTGAAAGAATTCTATTATCCATTTCATCCAGTCCATTTTTATCAACATTTAATGCCAATAGTGCCATTTGAGCAATTTCCAATGTAATGGTTCCATTGCCTTTTATTTGTGCAAAATCTCTAACTCTTCTAAGTAAAAGATTGGCAATACGAGGAGTTCCTCTACTCCTCCTGGCAATTTCTTCCGATGCATTGTCTTCAATTGGAGTGTTTAGAATATTAGCAGAACGTTTTATGATTTTATTAAGAGTATCGTGATTGTAGTATTGCAAGCGAGAGGTTATTCCAAAACGAGAACGGAGTGGTGCAGTTAGTAGTCCAGATCGAGTTGTAGCTCCAATAAGAGTGAAAGGGCTAAGAGCAATTTGAACACTTCGTGCATTTGGTCCAGATTCAATTAAAATATCTATTTTGTAATCTTCCATTGCAGAATAAAGGTATTCTTCAACAACAGGACTTAAACGATGTATTTCGTCAATAAATAAAACATCATTTTCTTCCAAATTAGTTAAAATTCCTGCCAATTCTCCTGGTTTATCCAAAACAGGACCTGATGTTAGTTTTAAATTTACTCCAAGCTCATTTGCAATTATATGAGAAAGGGTTGTTTTCCCTAATCCAGGAGGTCCGTGTAAAAGGACATGATCCAAGCTTTCATTCCTTTCCTTCGCAGCCTGAACAAAAATTTTAAGGTTTTCTATAATTTGAGGTTGACCTGCAAAACTATCGAAATGTAAAGGCCTTAAAGCTCTTTCAAAGTCTTTTTCAGTATTGTTTAGTCTTGAAGGATTGGGATCCAAATTCTCGTTCATACAAAATAATTACGAAATAATTTTTGTTTTTTAAATTTTATGCCTATATTTGCCAAAAATTATATTGGAAAATTATATTTGCAAAGGTACTAATTTCCAGAATAAGTTACCAATAAATAAATTATTAATTTTAAAAATTAATGCTTATGATGTCTCAAATTATAGTTGGAATTGATTTTTCTACATCGTCACTAACTGCTTTAAGATTGGCTGTTGATATTGCTAATCGTACAGGAGCCGATATTTTAATGGCTTGGATTGAAACCAAAGAAAAAGATAGAGAAGAAGCACAACAAGAGTTAAATAAGATAGCATCAGATTATAAACCTAAATTGAATGGTAAAAACATTTCATACATAATTTGCCAAGGAAAGGTTTATCAAGCAATTGCTAAATTAGTTAAGGACGAAAATCCAGACTTACTTGTTATTGGAGCTCATGGCAGAAGTGGTTTTGATGAAAAATATGCTGGTCAGAATGCTTTTAAATTAGTTATTGAATGTGATGCACCTGTTTTAATAGTTAGAGAAACATTTAATTTTGATAAACACCTTGAAAAGATTGTTCTTCCAATTGACTCTTCAAGAGATACACGTCAAAAGGTGCCTTGGACAATAGAATTTGCAAAGATGTTCCCTCAATCTCATATTTGTATATTGGGAATTCAAACAAGTAATATTAAGTCTGTAAGAAATGAAGTACGTGGTTTTGTTTTAAGTGTTGAGAAATTCTTAACTCAACATAAATTACCATTTACTACTGAATTTGTTGATACAGAAAATATCACAACAGCAACATTAGATTATTCTAAAAATATAAATGCAGACCTTATTGTAACTATGGTTGAGCAAGAGAAGACAATTACTAACTTCCTATTCCTAGGACCATATTCACAACAAATGATTAATCTATCTCCATACCCAGTTTTAATTATTCCAAATGTTCAACTACATGGAGCTGCAAAATAATAAGTTCTAATTAAAGAAATGACAAAACTTAAAATACTAACACTATTATTTGCACTAACATTATTTGCCCAAAATCTAAAAGCTCAGGTAGAAGTAATTTCCGATGGGAGATTACAAACCATACTTGAACAACATATTGCTTTTAATGAAATTTCAAGAACAGCAATAGGTTATAGAATTAAGGTTGGAGTTTTTACAGGTGCAGGCTCTAAACAACAAGCATTTGATTTAAGAGATGAGATAATTAATAATTTCCCCGATTTAAGAGCTTATGTTTTTTTTGAAGAACCTAATTTCACTGTTAAATGTGGAGATTATTTAACAAAATTGGATGCTTTTGGACCCTATCTTAATTTGAAAACAATATTTCCTTCTGCATTAATCATTAGAGATTACATTAATTTTCCAGTACTTTCAAAAGATGACTTAGTACTTCCTGAATATTTTGAGGAAGAAGAATAAGAATTAAAAATAAGAATAAAATAATATGAATACTATTAAGAACTACATTGAAGAAAACAAAGACAGATTTTTAAATGAATTATTTAACCTAATTCGCATACCATCAATATCCTCAATTGAAGCTCACAAGCCAGATATGATTAGATGTGCAGAATATTGGAAACAATTAATTCTTGAAGCAGGAGCAGACAAATCCGAAATAATGCCAACACAAGGAAATCCTGTTGTTTATGCAGAAAAGATAATTGATCCAAAGCTTAAAACTGTTATGATTTATGGTCATTATGATGTTATGCCAGTAGATCCAATTGAACTATGGAATACATCACCTTTTGAACCAGAAATCAGAGATGGTAAGATTTGGGCACGTGGAGCAGACGATGATAAAGGTCAATCATTTATGCATGCAAAAGCATTTGAATATATGGTTAAAACCAATCAATTGCCATGTAATGTTAAGTTTATGTTGGAAGGAGAAGAAGAAATAGGTTCACCATCACTTTATCCTTTCTGTGAAGAAAATAAAGAACTTTTAAAAGCAGATATTATTCTTGTATCCGATACTGGAATGATTGCAGAAGATGTTCCATCAATAACAACTGGATTAAGAGGTTTGGGATATGTTGAAGTTAAAGTCACTGGACCAAGCAGAGATCTTCATTCAGGACTTTATGGAGGAGCAGTAGCAAACCCTATAAATATTCTTTGTGAAATGATATCTAAGTTAACTGATTCAAACAATCATGTTACTGTTCCTGATTTCTATAAAGAAGTTGTTTTTGTTTCAGATGAAGAAAGAACACTAATGGCACAAGCTCCATACGATGAAGAAGAATACAAAAAAGCATTAAATATTGAAGAACTGCATGGAGAAAAAGGTTATTCAACAATTGAACGCACAGGTATTCGTCCTTCATTAGATTGTTGTGGAATTTGGGGAGGTTATCAAGGAGAGGGAGCAAAAACAGTTATTCCTTCAACAGCACATGCAAAGATCTCTTTCCGTTTGGTTCCAGATCAAGACTATAATGTAATTACAGAACGTTTCCAAAAATACTTTGAAAGTTTAGCTCCAAAGAGTGTTAAAGTAGAAGTTACACCATTACATGGAGGTTATGCTTATGTTTCTCCAATTGATATGCCAGCGTATAAAGCAGCAGAAAAAGCTTATCAAACAACTTATGGGAAAAGACCTATCCCAACAAGAAGTGGTGGTTCAATTCCAATTGTTGCAGGATTTGAAAAAATACTTGGAATTAAATCAATACTTATGGGATTTGGTTTAGGTTCAGATGCAATTCACTCACCAAATGAAAACTATCCATTGGAACAATTCTTTAAAGGAATTGAAACAATACCTTATTTCTATAAAGAATTTGCAAAAGAAAATTAATCTTAACTCAAATAGATATTCAATCATTAAGCAGAGCTAATTATAGTTCTGCTTTTTTTATTTGTTTACCCTTTCATTATCGTACATCCACTTAGCATCATTTCTTAAAGCTTCTTCAATGCTAATGTTTCCTTTTTTAGCTTTTCCCTCAACATTTTTATACCAGGAAGGAGTATTTCTAATCTCATTGATAATTTCATTAATTCTTTCTTTTTCTGAAAGAGTGATTGTAGATTTAGTGTATAATGTTTGGCTATTATTTAAAACATTGCTAATCGTAAGGGTAGAAGGAATAAGGTCTTTACCAACAATCCAGAAAACAGAATTATTATGTTTTTCTCTAATTGAAACATCCAGGTTTGCACTATGATAATTCCCAATTGAATTTATTGGCATATTGTTTATATAAACGCTATCACCAATATTTTCACTTGCAATGGAAATATTAAAAGTTTTAAAAGGACTATGATACATTGCAATTATAGTATCACAAACAATTTCATTTTGAGTTTTTGCTAAACGGTTCCCACTCATTCCTGCAAAATACATAATTGCATCATCAGTCTTTGTTGATTGTCTGAAAAAGCAAACCCAAACCTTATCTTGCACTTTATTCTTTAATGCAAACTTTTCATAATTATCAATAAAATTATATTTCTTACCCAATTGTTTAACAAAGAAATCTTTCCAACTAAAATATTGTTTTGTTACCCACTGTCCCATATAGGAAGTTGTGTTGTGAGCTTGTTCAAAACATATTGGAGTTTTTGTTGTTAGGTTTGGAATAACACCTTGCTTAATTGCATAATCAGCCATTTCAAAACGAATATTTGATGTTTCCATATCATTTGCAACAGCTCTATTACTTGCTTGGGTAAGTGTGTTAACCCAAAACAAAAGCACACAAACAAAAACTTGAAATATTATTCTTAATGGTTTTAAAAAAGACACCAAATTTAAAACAGCAAACAAAACCATCAATAAACTTAAAGTATATCCAAAGAAAGAAAAGAATGTAGGCACATAGCTATGCCAGTTTTGCAAATAGTAATGTGAGGAGGAAGAAACGATCAATAGGGGAATGTAAACAAGACATATTCCAAGAAGAAAACCCCAAAGAAGATGAATGTATTTGATGTTTTTGTATTTATTTAAAGCATAATAAGTCAAAGCCATTACAATCAATCCCTGCACCATAACAACCAAATCCATTCTATAAGTTTTGAAAATCCCATCCAAACTCATTGTGTGTTTGAAAAGCAAACCATTAAATTCATAAAAAACCTGCAAAGGAAAAGATAACTTACTCATTAATGAAGCCGTTGAAAACAAACCACCAATTGTTAAATCATTTGAAAGAGAAGCACCAGTATATTTAGGAGGATAGAAATACTGAAAACTAAAATAAGTAATCAAGTAGATTAAACCTCCAATAATAAAAGGAATAAGATCCTTAATAGTCTTTAAGTAGTTTTCCTTTGTTCTATTTGAAAAAACTTCATTCTTCCAAATAGCAACCATAAAGAAAACCAAGTAATACATCATAAAGGTTTCATAAAACAGAGTTGCAATAAACATTAAAATTGCAGAGAGATATAGATATGGTTTCTTCTTTAAGTCAAAAAATGAAATAAAGAAATGCAGTGAAGTTAAGATAAAACAAAATCCAGTTGTGAAAAAGAAAGGATAAGCAGTTGTTATGGAATGAAAACCTATAATTTGAAAGCTTGAAGAAAGAAGAATCGCAGTAATAAGAGTAATAGAAGAGCTTTTAAAAACCCTATGAATAAGAGTTGTGAAAAGAACAAAACATCCAACAATAGGAAGAATATAAGTTAAGTCGAAATAAATAGGATTCTCAATTAAATAGGGAACAGTTTGAATGTAGCGAGAAATGAAAAAATAAAACCTTCCTTGCATATAAGGTAAATTCCCAACAACATGACCCCAATGACCTTTGCAGGTTTCTGTATATAAATCAATATCATCACCAACAGTAAATCCTACCTTGGTTAAAGGATAGAAAGTAATCAGATATACTAAAAACAACAGAAAGTAAATAGTAAACTTTTCCTGATTAATGTTATTAGTATTTAGTTTCATATTCTTAATATTTAGTTTTTAGAATTCACAAAAGTAATTCTTTTTAACTAAATAAAGAATATATTATAGAATAATCTATTAGTATAGACTATATTTATTTTAAAGAGAAGTGATAAAACAAAAAAGAGACGTGAATAATCACGTCTCTGTATTTTATAATAATGATTTCAGTTGTTCCTGAATTGAAGTAATCTTTTGCTCTGCGTCTGAAAGTTTTTTCCTTTCATTTTCTACCACCTGTGCAGGAGCTCCACTAACAAATTTTTCGTTTGAGAGTTTCCCTTTAACGCTTTTGGCAAAACCTTCATAGTATTTCAAATCGCTTTGAAGTTTCTTTATTTCTTCATCCTTGTTGATTGTATCTCCAAGAGGAATAAACATTTCTGTTGTACGAACCATAACAGACAAAGCACCTTCTTTTTTATCAGATATATATTCAAGATTTGAAATATTGCAAAGTTTGGTTATTATGCCGTCAAAATCTTTATTGTCGTTTGAAGATTCCTTAACAAAAAGTTCCAAAGCAATTTTTTGAGCAATATTCTTTTCATTTCTAACCTGACGGATTGCAGAAATCTTTTCCTGAGCAAAACCAAAGTCAGCAACTATTGAAGAACTGTTTTCAAAAGCTTTTGGCATTTGAGCAAGCATAATGTAATCATCTGCTTTTCTGTCTTCAATTATATGATAAATTTCTTCTGTAAGGAAAGGCATGTAAGGATGAAGAACCTTCATAAGGTCTTCAAACAGCTTTATAGTTTCGTTATATGTTGTTCTGTCAACTGGTTTCTGATAGGCAGGTTTAATGATTTCCAAATACCATGAACAGAAATCATCCCAAATAAGCTTGTAAACCTTCATTAAACTTTCACTCAAACGATATTTTGCAAAATCATCTTCAAGTTCAGTAAGAATTTCATTAAGTTTTGCTCTGAACCATTCAATTGCAATTTTTGAATGCTGTGGCTGTTCAATATCAGCAATTTCCCAACCAGTAGCAAGTCTTAAAGCATTCCAAATTTTGTTGGAGAAGTTTCTTCCCTGTTCGCAATAGCTTTCGTCAAACAATAAGTCGTTTCCGGCAGGAGAAGCCATAAGCATACCAACCCTTACTCCATCAGCTCCATAGTTTTCAATTAAACCAATTGGATCAGGACTGTTTCCAAGCGATTTGCTCATCTTTCTTCCCAGCTTGTCTCTAACAATACCAGTTAAATAAACATTTTTAAAAGGTATTTCATTCCTATATTCTTGACCTGCAATAATCATTCTTGCAACCCAGAAGAAAAGAATTTCAGGAGCAGTGATTAAATCGTTGGTAGGGTAGTAGTATTGAATATCTTTGTCTTCAGGATATCTGATTCCGTCAAAAACACTGATTGGCCATAACCATGAAGAAAACCATGTATCCAAAACATCTTCATCCTGTCTCAAATCTTCAAGAGTATATTTTTCAGCAGGGAATTTTTCATTTGTAATCTTCAAAGCTTCTTCCTTAGATTTTGCAACAACAATCTCTCTGTTTGGCAAATAGTAGGCAGGAATTCTTTGTCCCCACCACAACTGACGTGAAATGCACCAGTCTTTGACATTTTCCATCCAGTGACGGTAAGTATTCTTGAATTTGGCAGGGTGGAACCTGATAACATCGTCTTCCACAACTTGAAGAGCCTTTTTTGAAATGTCTTCCATTTTCAAAAACCACTGAACGGAAAGCTTTGGTTCAATAACAGCATCAGTTCTTTCAGAGCAGCCAATCTTGTTATTGTAGTCCTCTTCCTTAAACATAAGGTCAGCTTCTCGTAAGTCAGCAACAATCTTCTTTCTGCAATCAAACCTGTCCATTCCTTCATATTGCATTCCCAAATGGTTAAGAGTTCCGTTATCGTTGAAAATATCGATGCTGTCAAGTTTATGTTTCAAACCAAGAGTATAGTCGTTTATATCGTGAGCAGGAGTAATTTTCAAAGCACCAGTACCAAATTCTCTATCAACATATTCGTCATAGATAATTGGAACAACTCTGTTTACAATAGGAACAATAACTTTCTTACCTTTCAAATGAGCAAATCTTTCGTCCTCAGGATG
Source organism: Bacteroidota bacterium (assembly GCA_017860255.1). Lineage (GTDB taxonomy): Bacteria > Bacteroidota > Bacteroidia > Bacteroidales > P3 > UBA10566. Next base: position 70,333 of record JAFNAR010000005.1, read on the forward strand.
AACACAAACAGCAGTATCTCCCAGAATTGTTTCAGGTCTTGTGGTTGCAACAATAACAAATTCGTTTTCTCCCTCAATTCTGTATTTTAAATAGTATAGCTTGGAGTTCTGTTCCTTGAATATAACTTCTTCATCGCTCAATGCAGTCAATGCCTTGGGATCCCAGTTCACCATTCTAATACCGCGATAAATCAGACCCTTGTTATACAAGTCAACAAATACATCAATAACCGATTCGTAAAGAGCATCCTCCATTGTAAAACGAGTTCTTTGCCAGTCGCATGAAGCACCAAGTTTCTTCAACTGTTCCAGAATAATTCCACCATGTTTTTCCTTCCATTGCCAAGCATAATCTAAGAACTCATCTCTTGTAAGGTCTTTCTTGTCAATACCTTTTTCTTTCAACATGCCCACAACCTTAGCCTCTGTTGCAATTGATGCGTGGTCAGTACCAGGAACCCAACAAGCATTTTTGCCTTGCATTCTTGCTCTGCGAATCAAAACATCCTGAATGGTGTTATTGAGCATATGTCCCATATGTAGTATTCCAGTTACATTTGGTGGTGGAATAACAATACAATATGGTTCTCTTTCATCAGGTTCTGAATGGAAAAGATTATCCTTTGTCCATTTATCATACCACTTGTCTTCAATTAGCTTTGGATCATATTTTGCAGCAAAATCACTCATAAGATTTATTATTTTTCTTTTAATACAATCTGCAAAGATAAAAATTTTCACTTAAAATTAGAAATCAAATTTTCAAAATACTACTTTGGTACAATATTTGCTTAAAATTCACATTATAAATGTATGCTTTTACAATAATCACATAATTAAGTTTTATGAAAAGAATAATCATTAGTTTAGCATTAGTTTTTAGCTTAACATTAAATGCTTTTGCACAAGAAGAAACACCTACTTATAGTGGAAAAATTAATCAAGTTAAAGTCTTTTTGGCACAAGCACAAATTGAAAAAACAGTTTCATTCCCTCTTAAAGCAGGAAATAATGAAATAATCCTTTCAGGCAATTCACAAAATATGCAAACCCAAAGTCTTCAATTTACTTCAATCAACGATTTTATTATAACTGATTTCACACCATTCATTCAATATGTTCAACCCACACAACCCTCCGAAGAAAAGCTATCCAATGAAAAGAAACTAAAACTAAAAATCCTTAGAGATTCACTTGATTTGCTCAACAACCAAAACTCCGATTCCTACACTCTTGTTTCAATACTTAGTAGAGAAAAACAAGTTTTGGACAATATGAAAATAATCTCTCAACCACAATCCATAGACTCAATACCAAAAATTAAAGATGGACTGAACTATTATAGAGATAAGATGATGGAGATTAGTAAAATGCTTCAAAAAGAAAATGCAATAGTATCAAAAAGAAGCATTAGAATAAATGAGATAAATAATCAAATAAATATTATACTTCAAGGAGCAGAAAATAACTTTCAACCACGCAATGAATACTATATAAGACTTAATATTTACAGTGATAAGAATATCCCAATGTCAAAACTTAGCTACACATATAACGTTGGAGGAGTTTACTGGCAACCATTCTATGATGTTAAATTCACCAAACCAAATGAACCAGCATCCTTTATCCTAAAAGCACAACTAACCCAACAGACAGGTGAAGACTGGAACGATGTAAAACTGATATTTTCAACAGAACAGCCCAACAATAGAAGAATGTTAGGAGAGCTTTATCCATATTATTTAAATGTTCCGCAACCAAAAGCAAGAGCTTTAAGCAAACAAGCTAATAATGTTGATGGTATAATTGCAACAGTAGGAGGTGTTTCTGCTTATGATGCAGAAGTTTCTGAGTATGAAGTTCCAACAGCAAATGCAACAAAATATTCTGAAATGACAGTTACAGAGCTAACAATGCTTGGAAAAGAATATGAAGTAGGGATGAAACACACAATTGTAAGTGATGCAAAAGAAAAAATAATATCCCTTGAAACCAAAAGCACAAAAGCCGACTACAAACACTATACAATACCAAAAATTGAAAAGGCAGCATATATCTCAGCCCTAATGCCATCATGGGAAGATTTGGAACTAATGGAAGCAAATGGAAAGATATACCTCGAAAATAACTATATTAATGACACATACATTAATCCATTAAACACCTCAGACACCCTTAACCTATCAATAGGACAAGACAAGAGAGTAGCAGTGGATAGAAAAGTGGCTAAAACAAAACCACAAAAAACAGGATTACTGTCCAACACAACTGAAACCATAGTAACCATAACCCTATCAATAAAGAATAATAATCAAACTCCAATAGACATTAACGTAGTTGATCAGATTCCACTTTCCAGTCAGGAAAAAATAACCATAACAGCAGGTGATTTATCCAATGCCCAATACGATGAAAAAACAGGCAAACTAACATGGGATTTCTCCCTAAAAGCATTAGAACAAAAAACAATAACCTTCAACTACACAGTCCGCCAACCAAAAGGAGTGAATTTGATATTGAATTAAAACATATCTCAAAAAAGTCCATCATATTTCCAAAAAAGTCCATCATATTTTTATTTATGATGGACTTATTTTTGATTATGATTGAGATTTATTTTCACTAACTCCTTATTCTATTTTACTAACTCCTTATTCTAATTTGCTAACTCCTTATTCTATTTTACTGAAATAAGGTTTTAAAATAGTAATATTATTTATTTTTTATAAACGGATTTGAATTATAAGGTTTATCTTTTTCTTCTTTTTATTAAATCCATAACCTTATTCCTAAATTATCCGTAAAAACAATTAAAAAGTTATTAAATTTATGTTTTATAGGAATATAAATGGTTTGGTGTAAGTCGCTGTTTTAATAAATTAAAGGCAGCGATTTATTTTTGTGGAAAATTTTCCTATTCTTGCAATAAAATTATTGAAATTAAGTTTTTTTAGTATGTAAAGTAAATTCTTTTGAATGGAGGATTTAGAAATGATAAATCAAATAAATATCAAATATTAGTTTTATGAGAAGGTTTATTGCTTTGGTTGTGATTTTAAACTTGTGTTCTTATGCTTTTTCTCAACAGGATAACAGAAAAACAATGAATTTGAATGAGTGTATTGAGTATGCTAAGGAACATAATTTAACTGTTAAGAAAGCTAAGTTAACTTATGAGCAAAGTCAAGTGGGAACTTATGAAGCTAAACAAGCACTTTATCCAGACCTTAGTTTTTCAAGTGGACAAGATTATTCTTACTATGCAGAACAACAAAAACAATCATTAGATAAGGCTTCATATACTGGAAACTATGGATTAAATAGTTCTATGACACTTTATAAAGGAGGTAGGCTAAGAAAGACTATTCAACAAAATATAAAACAGGAAGAGATTAGTAAATTGGATATTAAGGATGCAGAAAATCAAATTACTGTTGCAATAATTAAATATTATGTTGAAATTCTCTTTGCTAATGAATCAGTAAATATTCAAGATGCTATTTTGAAGCTTTCGGAACAACAGCTAAAACGTTCAGAAGCTTTGATGAAGGCTGGTAGTATTTCAAAGGCTGATTATGCTCAGCTTGAAAGTCAAAATGTTTCTTATAAATATCAATTGGTTCAAGCTAAAAATTCATTGCAAAAATCGAAATTAGATTTGAAACAATTGTTGGAATTGACAGATGATATTGAAATAACTATTCCTAAGATTAGTGATGAGGATGTTATTGCTCCACTTCAATCATTAAACGATATTTACAAAAACAGCTATGATTATTTTGTTGGAATTACAAACAGCAAGAATAATATTGAGTTGTCCAAACTATCAAGAAGTATTGCAAAGGCTGGTTATTATCCAACAATTAGTTTGAATGCAGGTCTTAATACTGGTCATAGTTCTCAAAGTACTTTAAATCTGATGAACCAGTTGAAGAGTGGTTTCTTTGAATCGGTTGGTTTAAATATTTCTGTTCCTATTTTTTCTCGTGGACAGAACAAATCGAATGTTAAGAAAGCAGATATATCAATTCAACAATCGGAATTGGAACTTGCCCTTGCCGAAAAGGAAGCTTGGAAAATTATTGAAACTCTTTATCTTGATGCTATAAATAATCAAAACTCTTTTATTGCTGCAAAAGCAAAGGTTTCTTCGCAAGAGATATCCTATCAATTGGTTGAAGAAAAGTTTAACCTTGGAATGAAAAATACAATTGAATTAATGACAGAAAGAAATAACCTCCTAACAGCTCAACAAGAAATGCTTCAATCAAAATTTCAAGCAATTATGAGTAAGGAGTTAATGCTTTTCTATCAATATAAACCCTTAGATCTTAAATATTAATAATCATAGAAATAATTAGTTAAAAGTAGATTCTTATGACAAAGAAAAAGAAAATAATAATAATTTCAGCAAGTATAATAGTTATTATAATTGCGTTGTCTTTGATATTTTCTCCAAAGAAAAAAAATCTAATATCCCTTGAAAAGAAAATGGTGATTAAAGAAAATATAAGCACCTTAATAACTGCAACAGGAACAGTTAAGCCAATCAATCAAGTGGAGGTTGGAACGCAGGTTTCAGGAATTATTAAGAAGCTATATGTGGACTTTAATTCTGTGGTTAAGAAAGGTCAGCTATTGGCAGAGATTGATAAGGAAATGTTGGATAATGAACTTAAAGCAATGAAGTCTAACCTTGATGCTTCAAAGATTGAGTTTGAATTTCAAAAACTGAATTATAATCGTCAAAAAGAGTTACACTCTAAGCAATTGATTAGTGATGCTGAGTTTGAACAGGCAAAATATAATTACGATAAGTCTAAGACAAGTTATGAAATGGCTCAATCCAACTACACCAAGGTAAAAACCAATTTGGCTTATGCCACAATTTATTCTCCAATTGATGGTGTGGTTTTAAAACGTGCTGTTGAAGAAGGACAAACAGTTGCTGCAAGTTTCAATACTCCAACCTTGTTCACAATTGCTCAGGATTTATCTAAAATGCAAATTGTTGCAAGTGTTGATGAAGCAGATATAGGAGAAATTAAAGAAGGACAAAAGGTTGAGTTTTCAGTTGATGCTTATCCAGATGAAGTTTTCCAAGGTAAGGTTCAACAAGTTCGTTTAAATGCAACCACTACAACAAATGTTGTTACCTATGAAGTTATTATTGATGCACCAAATGATGATTTTAAACTTAAACCTGGATTAACAGCAAGTGTGAATATATTTACAAATGAAAAAATTAATGTGTTATCAATACCTTCAAAAGCTTTAAGCTTTAAGCCTGACCAATCTTTATTGGGTAAAAAATGGATAATTAAAGAACCAAAGGATAAGAAAAAGAAATTTGTGTGGGTGGCAATAGGAGATACATTAAAAACAAAAGAGGTTAAAATTGGTATAAATAATGGATCAAAGGCAGAGATTATTGGTGGATTGAAAGAGAAAGAAGAAATTGTTGTAGGTACAATTGATAACTCAATATTAAAGAAAGAAGGTTCAATGTTTGGACCAAGACATTAATAAAGTATGAGTAATAAGATTATTGAAATTAAAGATCTTAAAAGAGATTTTCAAGTAGGAGAGGAAACTGTTCATGCTTTGAGAGGAGTTAGCTTTTCTGTTCAAGAAGGAGAGTTTGTTACAATTATGGGAACATCGGGAAGTGGCAAGTCAACTCTTTTAAATCTTTTAGGATGTCTTGATACTCCAACAGATGGAGAATATTTTTTGGATGGAAAGCCAGTTGCAAAGATGAGTAAGAACGAAAGAGCAATATACAGAAATAGAAAAATTGGTTTTGTTTTTCAATCCTACAATTTATTACCCAAAACAACTGCTTTGGAAAATGTTGAGTTACCTCTGCTTTACAATTCAGAATATTCAGCTGCACAAAGAAAAGAAAAAGCTAAAAAAGCATTAATTGATGTTGGTTTGGAGGATAGAATGTATCACAAATCACAACAAATGTCAGGTGGTCAGCAGCAAAGAGTTGCCATAGCCAGAGCTTTGGTTAATGACCCTGTTATGATTTTGGCAGATGAAGCAACAGGTAATTTAGATTCAAGAACATCCTACGAAATACTTACCCTTATGCAAGAATTACATTCAAAAGGTAGAACAATAATCTTTGTAACACATAACCCTGAAATTTCAGAGTTCAGTTCAAGAAACATTGTTCTTAGAGATGGAAGAATTATTGAGGATAAGCTTAATGAAAACGTAAAAAGAGCAAAACAAATGTTGGATTCATTGCCAAAAGAAGATTAATTATGAATTTGAATAATTTAATATCAATTGCTTTAAGGGCATTGATGAATAATAAAATGAGAGGTTTCCTGACCATGCTTGGGATAATCATAGGAGTATCTTCTGTAATCATTATGCTTGCCATTGGTGAAGGTTCCAAACAAAGCATTACAGGAGAAATATCTGATATGGGTTCCAATATGATTATGATTCAACCAAACTTTAATAGGGAAGGAGTTTCAAAAGGAGCCTCTGTAATGGAAAGCTTAAAGATAAAAGACTATAAGGATATTGAAATGGAGTGTCAATATCTCTCAGGAGTATCTCCTTATGTTACTGCAAGTGGTCAATTGATCTATGGCTCAAATAATCATCCAATTAGAGTGGAAGGAGGTAATGAGGATTACTTGGATATTAGAAAATACAAAATTCAAGATGGAGTTGGTTTTTCAGAATCGGATATAAAAAACTCTGCAAAAGTATGTATTGTGGGGAAAACAGTTGTTGAGAAGTTATTTACCAATGGTGAAGACCCAATTGGTAAGATAATTAGATATAACAGTATTCCATTTCAAATTATTGGAGTATTAAAATCAAAGGGTTCAAGCACTTTTGGACAAGATCAGGATGATGTTTTGTTAGCACCCTACACCACAGTTCAAAAACGTATTGTTGCCATAGATCACCTTCACGCAATTTTTGCTTCATCTCTCAGTGAAGAATATTCAACAAGAGCAATGAATGAAATAACTGATGTTTTAAAAAGAAATCATAAGTCAGAAGAAGGTAAAGAGCCAGATTTTTATGTAGAATCACAGGAACAAATTCTTGATCAAATAAAAACCATAACAACTTTCATAACAACACTTTTAGGCTCCATTGCAGGAATATCATTGCTTGTTGGAGGTATTGGTATTATGAATATTATGTATGTTTCAGTTACCGAAAGAACAAAAGAAATTGGTTTAAGAATGTCAGTTGGAGCAAGGGGTAGGGATATACTTGCTCAGTTTTTGGTTGAAGCGATAATATTAAGCATAACAGGTGGACTTATTGGAATTTTATTTGGTTCAGGAGTTTCTTTCATCATTAGATTAGCCTCAGGATGGGCAGTAACGGTATCAACATTTTCTGTTTTACTTTCCTTTGCAGTATGTACCATAACAGGAATTTTCTTTGGATGGTATCCAGCCAAAAAAGCCGCCAACCTTGACCCGATTGAAGCTATACGTTACGAATAGGTTTTTCTTACTTACTTTTTTCTTGATACAAAAGAAACAAAAAATCAAGACTGTTCACAAATAAGCTAAAAATAGAAGCTTTGAACTAAAAGTTTATAAACTCGCTTCGCTCAAACATATAAACTTTCTTAACGTTAAATACTCCAATTTTCTTCACGCTTATTTGTAAAAGGTCGGGGTTAGTTAATGGTTAGTTTTAGGTTTTAGTTTTTAATTTGTAAATTAGTTTTGTTCTAAAATTCAAAAGCTCAATCAAAAATTGAAAAGGATAAATTTTTTTCTGAAATTCTAAATTGAGATATTTTTAATTGTTTTTTTAAAAATCAATTGATATTATGAAATTATTTCTTTACTTTTGCAGGTAAATAACAATATTAATTGATTGATAACATGAAAAGAACTATTTTCTTGATTTGCGTATCTTTATTCTTAGACATTAATCTTAATGCACAAGACACCAATAAAGTATATGCCAAAATAAATAAGGTAACTATCTATAACTCACAAGCACAAATAGGAAAAAGTATCGAAGTCTCGTTAAAAAAAGGCTTTAATGAATTTGTTCTTGCAGGTAATTCCTACAAATTAGAAAATCAAAGCATTCAATTTAATAATTCAAATGACTTTATGATTATGGAGTTTTCTCCCTATTCACAAGTTGTTAGAGCCGATAAAGTAGCAGAAGAAAAATTATCAGAAGCAAGCAGAAAAAGGGTAAAAATACTTAAAGACTCAATTGAGTTGCTTGTTTATAAAACAACAGAGGTAAATAATTCTCTTTCAGCATTAGATAAGGAAAAAAGAGCATTAGAAAATATGAAAATAATTTCAATTCCAAATGAAATTGATTCAGTTGGAAAAATGAAAGATGGATTAAATTATTTTCATGATAAAATGATTGAAGTCAATGCAATGATTCAAAAGAAAGAAAAAGAAAGAGAAGCATTAAATAAACAAATTGATATTGAAAGGTCAAACCTTAATCTTATACTGCAAAATAATAATCAAGACGATAACTTAAACAAGACAGAAACCTATATTAAAGTAAATCTTTATTGCGAACAACCTATTAAAAAAGCAAAATTAGAATATTCATATATGGTATATGGAATAGAATGGGAAGCATATTATGATATTAAATTCACAACCAATAAAGATTCAGTTGATCTAATAATCAAAGCCAATTTAAAACAAAATACCCAGGAAGAATGGGAAGATGTTAAACTGGTATTCTCAACCGAAGAACCAAATAATTTAGGACAAGTATCAGAAATAGAATCAGAATACTTTATAGTTAAACCAAGAAACTATAATTCATCCAATTATTCTCAAAGCAAATCAAAAACCTCACAAGTAGAATCAAGTTCAGTAACTTATGTGAATGGAGTAGCTAAGAAAGAATCTGGAAATAGTTCCGAATCAACAGAATCTAACTCTTCTAATAATACAGAATTTTCAAAAAGTATGATAGGTAAAGAATACCAAGTACCTATGAATTATTCAATTAAAAATAATGATAATCCAAAGATAATACCATTAGAATCTATGAGTACAAAGATTAGTTATAAGTATTCAACCATCCCAAAGAAGGATAGAATTGTATATCTTTCAGCACTATTACCTGATTGGGAAGAATTGGAACTCATGGAAGCTGTGGCTAAGATTTATGTTGATAATAACTTTGTTAGTGAAACATGGATTAATCCACAACAAACCAAAGACACTCTTTCAATACCAGTTGGAAAAGAAAAAAGAATTGCAGTAAACAGAAAATCATCAAAAACAAAACCTGAAAAGATAGGAATGATGGGCAATAATGCAGAAGTTGTATATACAATTACTTTGGATGTTAAGAATAACACACAAAAGAATATAGATATAGATCTTCAAGACCAGATTCCTTTATCCAATACAGAGGTAATAACAATAACACCAATTGATAAGGCAAATGCAAAATATGATGAAAAGACAGGAAAGCTTAGCTGGGATTTGTCATTAAAGGCATTAGAATCAAAAACCATTACATTCACCTATTCAGTACGCTATCCAAGATTGGCTGAAATAATATTGAACTAAAAAAACGAGAAAGTCATGAAAAAGAATATAATATTTGTTTGTCTTATTTATTTATTAAGCATTACAATCAATGCACAAGACACCAATAAGGTTTACGCAAAAATTAGTAAAGTAACCATATATAAAACACAAGCTCAAATTGAAAAGAGTGTTGAATTATCATTAAAAAAGGGATTCAATGAATTTATCCTTGCAGGTAATACAGATAAATTGGAAACCAAAAGTATTCAATTTAATAATTCAGATGAGTTTATGATAATGGAATTTTCTCCATATTCACAGGTAGTTAGAGCCGATAAAGTAGCAGAAGAAAAACTATCAGAAGAAAGCAGAAAAAGAGTAAAAATACTTAAAGACTCAATAGAATTGCTTAATTATAAGCATACAGAAGTGTGGAACCTTATTTCAACATTGAAAAAGGAGAAAAAATCATTGGAAAAAATGAAAGTAATTTCAAATACATCTCAAATAGATACAGTATCAAAAATAAAAGAAGGTTTAAATTATTTCCGTGAAAAGATTACTCAGGTCAATTCAATACTTCAATACAAAGAAAAAGAATTAGAGTATATAAATAAGATAATTGAAATTACAGAAGCAAATCTTAATATAATACTTCAAGGAGATAGTCAAGATGATAATTTGAATAAAACAGAAACCTATATAAAAGTAAACCTCTATTGTGAAAAGCCAGTAAAGAAAGCAAATTTAGTATATAATTATATGGCAGGAGAAATCCAATGGGATCCATTCTACGATATAAAATTCACAACCAATAAAGACTCAGCAGAACTAACCCTTAAAGCCAACCTCAAACAATATACAAATGAAGATTGGGAAGATGTAAAACTAATATTCTCAACCGAAGAACCCAATAATCAAGGACAAATAGCAAAGATAGAACCAGAATATTACTCTATAAAACCAAGAAACTATCAATCAACACAAACCTCAAACACATCAAATAAAGCATCACAAACCCAATCCACCTCTCAACAAGGAACATATACAAACACTCAACCACAATCACAACCAAGAAAATTAGAAGGAAATCCAAAAGTAGGTACATTAGTGGGAACAATAACAGATGAGAAAACCAATGAACCAATGCCATTTGTAAATGTTATAGTGCAAAGAGAAGGACAACAAAAAGGAGGAGCACAAACAGATATGGATGGCAATTACCAAATACAACCCTTAGATGCAGGATATTATGAAATAGTAGCAAGTTTCGTAGGCTATAAAAAGGCTAAAAAGGAAGAAGTATATGTAAGTCCAACAGGATATTCTATGAATGGAGATATAGCACTTGATCCAAGTTCACAAATGCTTGATGAGGTAGTAATTGAAGCCTATGCAGTGCCATTAATAGAGGTAGGAACACCAGAATTAGGCACAAGAATATCAATGGATAATGACCTGAACTTTACCTATCCATATTCATCTAATAAAGACGATAAAACAAAAAAACAACCATCAGATTTAATTAATGATATACCAGAGCAAACAACACAAAGAAGCATAATAGGGAAAGAATATCAAGTTGCAATGAACTATACCATAAAGGATAATGATAATGCAAAGATAATCCCATTGGAAACAATGACAACCAATATTAATTATAAGTATTATTCAGTACCAAAAAATGAAAAAGTGGTTTACTTGTCAGCACTAATGCCAAATTGGGAAGACTTAGAACTAATGGATGCAGCAGCAAAGATATATGTAGATAATAATTATGTAAGTCAAACATGGATAAATCCACTGCAAACCAATGACTCATTATCAATACCAATAGGAAAAGAAAAAAGAATAGTAGTAAATAGAAAACTAACCAAATCACAACCACAAAAGATAGGAATAATGGGAAATAGTAGTGAAGTAGTATATACAATAACCCTTAATATAAAGAACAATACCCAAAATAATGTAAATGTTGATATTAAAGACCAAATTCCACTTTCAGAAACAGAATCAATAACAATTACACCAATTGATAAGGCAAATGCAAAATACGATGAAAAGACAGGAAAACTAAATTGGGATTTATCATTCAAAGCATTAGAAGCAAAAACCATTACTTTTACTTATTCTGTTCGTTATCCAAAAGATAAAGAAATAATCATAAAATAACAGGGAATTTAGCTTATTGTTTTTTTATGTCTATATTCTTAAAATAAGCTCTGTATTAATTAATTGTGATTATTTTATCTACTTTGTAGTGTTACAAAGCAAAGAAATACTGTAAAAAGGGAAATAATAAAACATTTCTCAAAAAAAGTCAATCATAGTTAAAAATATATCAAGGATAAATAAAAATATAAGGGACATATTTTTACAAAAGTCAATCATAATTTAATTTATGGTTGACTTTTTTTTAATTTATTCTTTAAAATAACTCTTTGTTTTATTTTACTGAAACGCTGTTTTAATTTTTTCTTTCTTCGTTTCAGTAAATTCTTTCTTCGTTTTAATTTACTGAAATAAGGTTTTGTTTTCTTACTTACTTTTATCTTAATACAAAGAAACTAAATCTTTTGTTATTTACTTTTTTCTTGATAAAAAAGTAACAAAAAATCAAGACTGTTCACAAATAAGCTAAAAATTGAAGCTTTTCACTAAAAGTTTATAAACTCGCTGTGCTCAAACATATAAACTTTCTTAACGTTCAAAACTTCAATTTTCTTAACGCTTATTTGTAAAAGGTCAGTTTTAGTTAATGGCAATTTTTTACTTTTACTTTTTTAAATTAGTTCTATTCTAAATAAAACTCTTAACTTTGGCTTTGGAAATAATAATTAAGTGTGGGATTTGTAATCATGAGCGGTAGGAAGATTTTATAATTATTTAACACATTGAAATACAATAATATGCTTGCGTATATCAGGTAATTATTGTAACTTTGT
>JAFNAR010000006.1 GCA_017860255.1 Bacteroidota bacterium
AATTATGCTACAAAGTTACAATAATTACCTGATATACGCAAGCATATTATTGTATTTCAATGTGTTAAATAATTATAAAATCTTCCTACCGCTCATGATAGAATATCCCTAACTACTAAAAAGCTTTTATAAGGCTGGATAATGAAAGTTAAAGGGCAATTAATTTTTACTTAATTGCCCTTTCGTTTACTTGTTAGCTTCTTCAATTTTTTTCAAAACCTCTTCATAGGTTTCCTCTATGCTATAGCCTTGATCATTTCCGGTTAAACAAATAAGTGTTCCATATTTGGGAGTAGATGTAACTCTCATTATATGATTAGTATTAATTAAATGTTTAGAGCCATCTTTTGCTCTTACTTCAATGAAATTTTTCATAGTCTTTACTTTATTCTAATACTTTGCCCTACTTTGATGACACTTCTCTTACTTAGTTTATTCAGTTTAAAGATTTCATCCATTGGTACATTGTATTTTCTTGAAAGGGCTGCAATGGTTTCGCCTTTCTTTACCTTATGATATGTTTCTTTTTGTTTCTTTTCTTTTTGTTTCTTTTCCTTTGTTGTTTTAGTGTCTTTAGATTTTGGAGTTGTTGTTTCTTTAGCTTTTATTGTAATTGTTTCTTTTGTCTTTGATTTAGTTATTTCTTTAGTTTTCTTAGTTGTTGTTTCTTCGGTAAGGTCATTATTGGTGGTTTCTTCTGTTTGTTCTTGTGATTGAACATCTGCATCATTGCTCACTGCATTTTGTTCAGTGAATGGGCTTTCCTCTTTCTCTTTCTTGGTTACCTCTACTTTTTGATTTTTGTAGATGCTAAGTATCCTTCCTCTTTGGAGTGATTTCTTGTTTCCATTCCAACTTTTCAAATCTCTAACATTTACGCCATAGCGTCTTGCAATGGAGTTCCAATTCTCTCCTTTTCTTACTTTATGTGTTAGTTTTACTTCTTTGGTTATGTATTCTTTTTCTTCTACTGGTTTTCCGAAGTATTTGTCTTTATTGTATTCTGCAATGCTGTCTTCAAGGCTTATGAAGTCGTTAACTAAGAGGAATGGGAGTTTGAGGCTGTAGTTGTCTTGTGTTCCAAATATTATGTTTCTTTTATATTGTGGATTAAGGTCTTTTATCTGTTCTACTGGTATATTCAACACATTGGCTATTTGTTCAAAATGTATATCCCTTCTAACCATTATGGTGTCGGTGGCTATTGGCTTGGATAATATGGCTGGATATATATTATGTTCTTTGTAGTAGTTCATCACATAGCTTGCTGCAATAAAGGCTGGAACATATCCTCTTGTTTCTCTTGGCAAGTAGTTGTATATGCCCCAAAAATCATTTTTACCTGAGCGTCTTATGGCTTTGTTTACATTGCCTGGACCACAGTTGTAAGCTGCTAATGCCAATTGCCAATCTCCATAAATTCTATATAGGTCTCTAAGGAATCGTGCTGCTGCAACGGTTGCTTTCAATGGGTCTTTTCTATCATCAACATTGGCATTTACTCTCAAATCATACATTCTTCCTGTGGAATACATAAACTGCCATAGTCCTGTTGCTCCCACTGGTGACACTGCATTGGGGTTGAGGGCTGATTCAATTACAACTAAGTATTTTAGTTCGTGTGGTACGGAATATTGGTCAAGTATGGATTCAAAGATTGGGAAATAGTATTTGCTTAGCCCTATCATCACTCCCACTCTTGCTCCTCCTTTGTCGATGTAGTATTCTATTATGTTTCTTACTTGTCTGTTATAGGTTAGTTCAATGTTGCTTGGCAAGGCTCTAAGGCGTTTGGCTATAATGGAGTCGGAAACATTAGATACTGATGTTGGTTCACATAGATTATCATAAGCTTTGTCGTAGCTCTTTTTAATTACTCTTGTGTTTTGTCTTATGTAGTAGGAATTAAGCAGTGAATCGAAATTGGTTTCAAAATTTCGAATTACATTTAATTCCGATTCTTTTTGAGAAAATGAAACAAAAGGCAATAAAAGGGTAATTATAATTAAGAGAATCAGGCGTTTAGACTTATACATTATTCTATTTTGATATTATTTTGAGGGGGTAAAATTACAAAAAAACATTTAGTTAACGCCAATTCTTCTTGGTTTATTATTTTTTGTACTTTTGTACTCTATTATTTATCAAATTAAAAAATTAAGAATTTATAGATATGAATATAGTTATCCCAATGGCTGGTATGGGCAAGAGAATGCGCCCACATACTTTAAGTGTTCCTAAACCTCTAATTAAGGTTGCTGGCAAACCTATTGTTGAACGTTTGTGTGAAGATATTGTTGAGGTTTGTAATGAAAAAGTTGATGAAATAGGTTTTATTATTGGCGATTTTGGAAAGGAAGTGGAAGAAGGATTGATTGAAATTGCTAACAGGTTAGGTGCTAAAGGGAAAATATATTATCAGGATGAACCTCTTGGAACTGCTCATGCCATTTTATTTGCTAAGGAAAGTTTGAAAGGAAAGGTTACTGTTGCCTTTGCCGACACTTTGTTTGATGCTGGCTTTAAGCTAAACACTAATAGAGATGGCGTTATCTGGACACATAAGGTTAAAGATCCTTCTGCTTTTGGTGTTGTGAAGAAGAATGATGATGGAACAATTGCAGGTTTTGTTGAAAAGCCAAAGATTTTTGTTTCCGATGAGGCTATTATTGGCATTTACTATTTCCTTGACGGTGAGAATTTGAGAAATGAATTGCAATATTTAATTGATAACAACATAAACAAACAGGGAGAATATCAACTGACAGATGCTCTTCAAAATATGCTTGACAAGGGTTTGAAGTTTGTTACTAATGATGTTAAGGAGTGGTTGGATTGTGGAAATAAGAATGCCACTGTTAATACAAATCAAAGAATTCTTGAGCTTAAGAACGATAAGGAAGAATTGATTGATAAAGGTATTGAACTGGTAAACACTGACATTATCCCCCCTTGCTATATTGCCAAAGGTGTTAAGATTACCAACTCAAAGATTGGTCCACATGTTTCAATTGGTGAGAATACAACTGTTAATGATTCAATAATTTCAAATTCAATTATTCAAAACTCATGCCTTATTTCCAACCTCAAGTTTAGTAATTCTATGTTAGGGAGCAATGTTAAAGCACAAAGCAACGTTTTAAAATCAACTAAGGAAAATGAATTGAACTTGGGAGATTATTCAGAAATAACACTATGAAGAAAATAAAAAATCTATTTTTACTATCTGTTGCCATTCTTTTTTTAGCCTCATGTAGCTCCATGAGTAAATTAGGTAATGAGAACAAAAAGGCTGTTCAAAAAGAATATACTTCAAGTGAGTTGAAGATTGATGGCTTGTTTTTAGATGCTTGCACCCAAAAGCAATTGGGCAATATGAATAAGGCTGTTGAACTCTTCGATCAGGTTATTGCTTTGGATGAAAAGTATGCAGCGGCTTATTTTGAAAAGGCAAGCATACTATTTAACAAAAAAGAAGTGAAGGGTGCTATTGACTTAACTCAAAAAGCTATTGACCTTAATCCCAAAAACACTTGGTACAGGATGCAAATGGCAGAGATTTATCTTATTATCTCCGATTATACAAATGCTGCCAAAGTGCTTGAAGATTTAATTGTTTTGAACCCTGAAGAAAAGGATTATTACATGCAACTGCTTCAAATTTACACTCAAGCCTCAGATGAAAATAACTCTCAAAAAACTCTTGAAAGAATTGAGAAGAAATGGAAAAGCGATAAGGAATTAATCTCTATCAAGAAACAATACTATGCAATTTTTGCAGAGAAGAATATGAAGAAAAAGGATTATGTGAATGCTTTGAAATACTATCAAAAGATTGAGGAGATAGACCCATTGGATCCTTATATTCATGCTTCTTTGGCTAACTATTATCTTATTCAGGGAGACAGAGCAAAAACCTTTGAAAACCTTGAAAAATCTATTGGCAATAAGGAGCTTGACTATCAAACAAAATTGCAGGTTTTGATTGCTGTTTATGGCAATACTGTTGATTCTAATGAAGATGATTTCAATAAATTCTTTACTCTACTATTCAACCTTTCAAAAGAATATCCTAAGGAAAAGACTATTTGGGAACTTCTTGCAACAGGATATAGCAAAATGGAAAAATACCCTAAATCGGTGGAATGCCTGAAGATTGCTATTGAATTGGGTAATTTGCCAAAAAGCACTCAACCAAATGACTACAAAATATATCAAAGTCTTCTCTTTGCAGAAAGCCAAATGGATGCAACGGATAGTTTGATTGTGGATGCAAAGAAAACAATTGAACTTTATCCTGAACAACCTGTTCCTTATCTTATTCTTGGAACAAATCAGCTAATTAAAAAGGAATTTAATGAAGCATTGAAAACCTTAGAACAAGGAGTTGAATTGGTGGTAAATGATACTGTTTTGTTGGAAGAATTTTATAGTAATATTGCTCAAGCTCATTACGAACTTAAAGAAGCAGAGAAAGCTTTTATTTATTTTGAAAAGGCTCTTAAGTTAAATCCTGACAACTATGTTGTTTTGAATAACTATGCTTACTATCTTTCTGTGGAGAATAAGGAATTGGACAAGGCAGCTCAAATGGCTAAGAAAGTATTTGATAAATTCCCTCAAATGCCTACTTATGTTGACACTTATGCTTGGGTTTTGTACATTAAAAAGGAATATAAAGAGGCTCTTAGTGTTATTCAAAACATAATCAATCAAAAGAATAAATGGAGTCCAACAATCACTGAACACTATGAACAAATACTTAAAGCTAACGAAAATAAATAATTTATTTTTTGTTTTAATTGCTCTTAGCTCTTTAGTTTTCACAAGTTGCAATAGCAATACTCCAAAAAAATATACCCTTGATGGTATGACTCAAGGGAGTTATTATCATATTGTTTACCTTGCAACTGACAAGCAGAATGAAACAGTTAAAGAGGACATTAACAGGCTTTTTTCACAAATTGATAATAGCCTTTCTCTTTGGAATGAAAAGAGTTTAATTAATAAAATCAATAATAACCAAAACCCAAATCTTGATTCATTATTTATTGATTGCTTTAATTGGAGTCAGAAAATTTCTCAATTTAGTGGTGGATATCTTGATTGTACTGTTGGCCTTTTGGTTGAGAAATATGGATTTGCAAAAAAAGAAAAGCAAAATATAAGTCAAGAAACAATTGATTCAATACTTCAATTTGTGGGTTATAAGAATGTAAGAATTGAGAATAATAAAATCCTTAAAACCTATCCTCAAACAAAAATTGACTTAAATGCAATTGCTCAAGGATATACAACAGATAAGATTTCTTGGATGTTAAAAAGCAAGGGAATAAATAATTTTATTATTGATGTTGGAGGAGAAGTTAGAGCAAGTGGCAAAAAAGAAAAGGATAAGAATTGGCTTTGTGGTATTGAACAACCAGCAAAGGATAGCGATTCTGAACGTTCCTATAAGACATATCTTGAACTTCAAGACCAATCAATTGTAACCTCTGGAAGTTATAGAAAATATTATACTGACTCTTTGGGTAATCGTCGTTCTCACGCCATTGATCCATTCACTGGTAAGAGTGTTGAGCATAATTTACTTTCTGTTTCGGTGGTTGATTCCTCTGCAACGTTTTGTGATGGATTGGCTACTGCCTTTTTGGTTATGGGTTTAGATAAGAGTAAAGAATTCCTATCAAAGCATCCAAACCTTAAAGCACATTTTATTTATTTTGAAGACAACCAGTATAAAACATACACTACTCCAAACCTAAAGCTCAAAGATACTGAGTGAAAAGTGAAGAGTGAAAAGCGAAAAGGATGACCTTTTACAAATAAGCGTGAAGAAAATTGAAGTTTTGACCGTTAAGAAAGTTTATTTGTTTGAGCCGAAGGCGAGTTTATAAACTTTTAGGTCAAGACTGCGATTTTTAGCTTGTTTGTGAACAGTCTTGATTTTTTGTTTCTTTTGTATCAAGACAAAAGATAGTACAAGAGTTAAGTTTAGGTAAAAGGTAATAAGTAAATATGTAGAGTCGAATCTTGTGTTCGCCCTTATTTTTTTATTTCTTTATTGTTTTTATCAGGGTTATAAAGTAATTAAAGTCCTCTTTCTTTGGGATTAAATCTTTTAGTTTTGCGTTGCTATATTTTCTAAAATAATAGTATTCTATTAGGAAGATTATTGTGTAGGAAAGCGTTGTTGATATTGCTGCACCTGCTATTCCATAGCGTGGTATTAATAATAATCCTAATACTAAAGTGGGAATTAATCCTATTGTTGAGGCAATTGTTGCTATATGGAAATTTCCTTTTGAGGCAAAATATTGGGTAAATGTTGTGGTGGCATTTAGTAAGAGTACTCCTAAGAAAAGTAATTGTATGATTTGTTTAACCTGAGAAAATTCAGCTCCAAAAACAAAGGTATAGAAACTTTCTGGCAATAGAGATAGGATTAAAAGTGCAAGGAAGGAAAGGAGTATATTCGCCTTTGTTAGAAGTAATGTTATTAATTTTGAATAGCCTTCATCTTTGGAATTGGATAAGCGAGAATACTGAACCAAGGCAAGGCTGGAGGAGAATAATAGGGTTGATTCTGTTATACTTATACCATTGGAAAAGACTCCAAGAGCTTGACTGGAAGAGTATAGTGCAATTAGATAGAAAGACATTCTTGCGTTTAGTTGTTGTGATAGGTTGCCCAATTGTTTAATAAATCCCAATGAAAAAAGAGTTTTAAACATATTCAAATTAAAAAATCTATTGAATTGGAGCTCTTTATATTCATATCTTAAAAGATATATTCCACAAACTAAACTTAGAAAATAACCTATTAAAAGGGAGTTAATGTAGTCAGTAATGGAGGTGAATTGATTTAGGAATATTAGTATAATTATATATAGGATTGAGGCAGTTGAACTAATAAGTTTAAGGATATTTGATTGTTTGATTCTTTCTTTTCCTATTAATATATTTGTGTTTGTTTCACTAAATGCTGCCATTAAAGTTATAAGAAAGAGTTGTTTGGGATAAGTTATAATTGGTATATTCAAAAGCCAAAAAGCAATAAAGAGAATGCCCAAACATGCAACTGTCCAAATGAAAGAAGGGAAAAATATATCGGAAAACTTATGTCTTGGGGTTAGATAAATTAGAGTTGTGTTGCCAACCAAAGTTGAAATAAGAAGCAAGAGAACTATGTTAAAAAGGAAAATTGACTGCTCTCCCTTGCCAATTGCACCAAGATATTGACTAACCAAAACTATGGTCAAAAGCCCTATAACGGAAGTTATTATTTTGGCAAATAGTGTATGTAGTATATTCTTAATCAAGTTGTATTAGTTTGAAATTATTATTTTACTTGCTTTAAATTTTCTATTTTTTAGTTAAAATATTTTGGTAATAAATAAAAACTCTTTACCTTTGCAACCCTAAATAATTCACGGTATGCGTAGCTCAGTTGGTTAGAGTAGTGGTTTGTGGTTCCATTGGTCGTGGGTTCGAGTCCCATCGCGTACCCCAAAAGGTTTATAATTGTTTATTGAGATTTGCCTATTAATAGTAGTGCAAATCTCTTTTTTTATATAATACCCTCTCTTATCAAATCATGCAAATGAACTATTCCCTTATATTCTTTCTTTTCGTTTGTAACAATTAATTGAGTTATATGATTTTCTTTCATCACATTTAATGCCTCAACTGCAAACTTATTCTCTTCAATTGTTTTTGGGCTTTTACTCATTATATCTTCAGCATTTAGGTCTTGAGATTTGAGATTTTTGCTAATCATCCTTCTAAGGTCACCATCGGTAATTATCCCTTTAATCATATTGTTTTCAATAACCACAGCACATCCCAATCTCTTAGAAGTCATTTCAATAATTGCTTCTGAAAGAGGAGTATTTGGGCTTACTTGAGGTTTTTCATTATTTGGATAAAGGTCAGAAACCTTCAAATAAAGTCTTTTTCCTAATGCTCCTCCTGGGTGATATTTTGCAAAATCTTGTGCAGAAAAACCTCTGCATTCCAACAGACAAACAGCTAACGCATCCCCCATAACCAATTGTGCTGTTGTGGAAGAAGTAGGTGCAAGATTATTAGGACAAGCTTCTTTATCAACGTGAACATTAAGGAAGTAGTCCGATTGTTTGGCTAAAGCGGATTGACTGTCTCCTGTTATTGCAACTAATTTGTAACCTAAGTTCTTTATTAATGGAATTAAAACCTTAATTTCTGGAGTATTTCCACTTTTTGAAATACATATTATTATATCCTCAGGTTGAATTATTCCCAAGTCACCATGAATGGCATCGGCAGCGTGCATAAAGATTGAAGGAGTTCCTGTGGAGTTAAAAGTAGAAACTATCTTTGTTGCAATATTGGCACTTTTACCAATTCCAGTTACAACAACTCTACCTTTTGAATTATAAATTAGTTCAACAACTTTGGCAAAATCGTCATTTATATAATTCTTTAGTTTCTCTATTGCCAAATATTCTTTTGTAATTGCCTGTACAGCAATATCTTTTATCTCTTGTTGTGTTTTCACTATTAAAATATTTTATCTTTGTATTGAATTGTATTGAAAAAAGCAGTAATTTAGCATAATGAAATATGTAAAACTTGAGTTTTCAACGACAAAAGTAAAAAATATTTTTTGATTTTTATAAATTAGAGAGATAAAAATGAGTCAAAAACAAATCAAAACAACTAACGTTGACTTATATAAAGAACTAAAAAGAATTTTCGGATTTGATAAATTTAAAGGCAATCAAGAATTAGTGATTAAAAGCTTACTTGAGGGTAATGATACTTTTGTTATTATGCCAACAGGAGGAGGAAAGTCTTTATGTTATCAATTACCTGCTTTAATTCTTCCTGGTTGTGCCATTATTGTATCACCTTTGATATCTTTAATGAAGAATCAAGTTGATGCTATAAGAAACTTTGGTTCTATGCATGGAGTTGCTCACTTTCTAAACTCTTCTTTATCAAAACAGGAAGTAAAAGAGGTGAAAGATGATTTAACTAATGGGATTACAAAATTACTTTATGTTGCACCTGAAAGTTTAAACAAGGAAGAAAATGCTGAGTTTTTAAAAGATATTGATATTTCCTTTTATGCAATTGACGAGGCACATTGCATTTCTGAATGGGGACACGATTTCCGTCCAGAATACAGAAGGATGAAACCTATAATTGATGCAATTGGACAGAATGTTCCAATAATTGCACTAACTGCTACTGCTACTCCAAAGGTTCAACAAGATATTATGAAGAACCTTGAAATTAATGATGCAAATGTTTATATTTCATCTTTCAATCGTCCAAATCTTTATTACGAAATTCGTCCAAAGCCTAAAAAGGAAGTGGATATGAATAGGGAGATAATTCGTTTTATTAGAGAAAACTCTAATAAATCTGGAATTATTTATTGTTTAAGTCGCAAGATGGTTGAGGGATTGGCAGAAACTTTAGTTTTAAATGGAGTTAAAGCTTTGCCTTATCATGCTGGATTGGATGCTCAAACAAGAGCAGAAAATCAAGATAAATTCCTTATGGAAGAGGCTGACGTTATTGTTGCTACAATTGCTTTTGGAATGGGAATTGACAAGCCAGATGTTAGATTTGTTATTCACTACGATATGCCAAAGAGTCTTGAAGGCTATTATCAAGAAACTGGTCGTGCAGGAAGAGATGATGGCGAAGGTAAATGTATTGCTTTCTATTCAGAACAGGATATTGTTAAGTTTGAGAAATTTTTAAATGACAAGCCTGTTGCTGAAAGAGAAGTTGCATTGCAATTGATGGATGAAACAATATCTTATGCTGAAAGTTCTGCTTGTAGGAGGATTAATCTTTTGCACTATTTTGGAGAAGAATATGGTCAAGATAATTGT
The DNA here is from genome assembly GCA_017860255.1 of Bacteroidota bacterium. Lineage (GTDB taxonomy): Bacteria > Bacteroidota > Bacteroidia > Bacteroidales > P3 > UBA10566. The sequence goes on from JAFNAR010000006.1 coordinate 9,891, forward strand.
GGCTCATGCGATAATTGTTTAAATCCAAAACCAAGAGTTGATGCAACTGAAGATATAGAAATTGTTCTTGAAACTGTTTTGGAAGCAAAACAAATACTCAAGTCTATTGATATTGCCAATATATTGGTTGGTGTTAGCACTGGTCAAACTAAAGCCTTTAAAAACATTTCCAATTGGGCTATTGGAGATGAAAAGAAATTTACTTATTGGAAGGCAGTTATTCGTCAAGCTTTAATTGAAAACCTTTTAATTAAAGAAATTGAAAATTATGGAGTATTAAAGCTCACTCAAGAAGGATTTAGATTTTTAAAGAAATCTTATCCTATTTTGGTTGCAGAAGATCATGACTACGAAAATGCTGAAGAAGATATTGAATCAACAATAGTTACTGGAAGTGATGGAGGTGGAGTTGATATGGTTCTTTTCAGTATTCTCAAAGATATGAGAAAGAAAATTGCAACAAAAGAAAACTTGCCTCCTTATGTAATATTTGAAGACCGTTCGCTTGAAGATATGACTATTCAATATCCAATTAATATGGAGGAAATGCGTCAAATTATTGGAGTTGGTTTAAGTAAGGCTCAAAAATATGGAGAACCATTTATTCAAACTATTAAGAAATATGTTGAAGAAAACGAGATAGAACGTCCTCAGGATTTAATTGTTAAGAGCATTGTGAATAAATCTGGATTAAAGGTTTATATTATTAAAAGTATTGACAAAAAACTTCCATTGGAGGATATTGCAGTTGCTAAGAATCTTCTTATGGATGATCTATTAAATGAAATAGAAAGTATTGTTGCTTCTGGAACAAAACTTGATATACAATATTATATTGATGAAACTGTAGATCCATATCATCAAGAGGATATTTTAGACCTTTTGAGAGAAAGCGAGAATGATAATGTTTCAGAAATCCTTGAAGAACTTGGAGAAGAAGAATACACAGAGGAAGAAGTTAGACTTATGAGGATTGTTTTCTTTTCTAAATTTGGTTAATAGTATGAAGAAACAGAATTTATCATTTCTTCAAGACTTTCTTTCCCAAAAACCTGATTCTAAAAAATTCATCCTTCTGGATGAAAATACCTATACTCATTGCCTTCCTATCTTAATTGAAAATGTTGAAGAGCTTTATGGGGCTGAAGTTCTTGAAATTGAATCAGGAGAAAGGAGTAAATCATTAAGCATTGTTGAAAATTTATGCCAGGCAATGATTGAATCTTCGGCAGATAAAGAAAGTATTTTAATTTCTTTAGGTGGTGGAGTTATTACAGATATTGGTGGTTTTATTGCCTCTATTTTCAAAAGAGGAATTCAACATATTGCTATTCCTACAACTCTTTTGGCAATGGTAGATGCATCCATTGGAGGGAAAACTGGTGTAAATGTTGGAGAAGTGAAAAATCAAATTGGAACTTTCAACACCAACACAATTACTTGCATTCATTATGAATTTCTTGATTCTTTGAAAAAGAGACAAGTTCTAAATGGAGCTGCTGAAATGATCAAAGTCAGTCTTTTGGACGAAAAGCTTTGGGAAAAATTAGACGCAAAGGATAGCCCTTGGAACAATAAAAAGGAAGGATTTGACTATAAATTTATTGAGAGTTGCATTAAGTTTAAGAAAAGAATTGTGAAAGAGGATATGTATGAAAAAGGAAGAAGAAAGATTCTTAATTTTGGACATAGCCTTGCTCATGCTTTTGAGAGTGTTGCTCTTTTGAAAAATATTGACCTTTTGCATGGAGAGGCTGTTGCTTCTGGAATGTTCTATGCCATTATGTTATCAGAAACAAAATTATCTTTTCCAAATGATAAGGCTCAGGAAATTTACAAATTATTAAAGAAGAATTACAAAATTATAGATATTCAAGAGGATATTGATTTGGTTATAAATTATCTTAATGCTGATAAGAAAAATATAAATAATGAATTTAGATTTATCTTATTGGAAGATATTGGCAAGCCTTACATAAATTTCCATATCATTAAAGATGATTTAATCAACTTAAAAACTCCCTGATAATCATTAAGTTTTTCACTTGACTTGTATTAGTTTTTTGTTTTTCTTGCTTATTGATTTATTATTTTATACATTTGCAAGTTGAATAAAACATATTTCATTATGAAAAAATTTATTATATTAGTTTTAACAATTTGGGCTTTTTCAGTTAATGCTCAAAATGTTTTTCAAAATGCAGGTTTTGAAACTTGGAATGGAACAACCCTAAGTCAATGGAATACTTTATCTGTTATGGGTGTTAATATTTCTGATGTTAGTAAATCTACAGAAGCAAATTCTGGAAGTTTTGCAGTTAAAATTGCACCTAAACCATTGCCTGCTTCTTTAGCTACAGTGATTGGAGTTGATAATATGATAGTTCCTGGCTTATTAACCAATGCAACTATTAATCTAAATTCAATTTTAGGTGCACTTTCTTCTGGTTCTCTTAATTTTGACAATAACACTCTTCTTTCAGTATTTACTGATGGAGTTGAACTAACAGAAAAACCTACTTCTGTTAATGGGTATGTTAGCTGGAATCCAATTGACCAAGTTAATGAAAACTATCTTTTAGGTGTTTATGTTATCAGCAACCAAACTGGAACAAGAGAAGTAATTGGAATGGGAACATATTCAAACATTGCTCCTTTTAAAGCAGAGTACATACCTTTTCATGCTTCAATTACTTACCAAGATGAACAAAAAATTCCTTCTGAATTAATTTTTATTTCATTGGTTAGTTCATTGGATACAAGTGCTACTTCTTTTGGCTATTTATTATTGGATGATGTTTCAATTACAACTGAAGTTGGTTTGGAAAGCATATCTCCTATCTCAAAGAAATTACCAATTATTTATCCTAATCCAACAAATGGCGACTTCAAACTAAATGTTAATTCAGACGTTGAAGTAAGCGTTTATAACCAATTAGGACAAGTTATTATTCCTGCAAAAGAATATTCTCCTAACAAAACTTTATCAGTAAAAGAAAAAGGAATTTATTTTGTTAGAATTAAAGATTCTAAAGGATATAAAACTCAAAAATTAGTAGTCAAATAATATTAATTTATTCTTTTTGACAACGGATTAAATTGAAAAAACTTTTATTTGCTATAATAGCAGTTATTTTTAGCTCTTGTGTTGGAGGTTATTCTTTCACTGGAGCTTCTATATCTCCAGATTGCAAAACCTTTTTTGTTGATCAGTTTATTAATCGTTCAAGCATGGTTAATCCAATGCTTGCTCCAGAACTTACACATGCTCTAACTACAAAAATTTCTTCTGGAACCAATCTCCAATCGGTAGATGATAATGCTGATATTAGTTTTAAAGGAACAATTGTTAGCTACTACATCACTCCTGTTTCAATTCAAGGAGATGATAAAGCTTCTAAAAATAGATTGACAATTTCAATTAAAGTTGTTTGCGTTAACAAGAAAGATAAGAAAATGAATTTTGAACAAACTTTTTCAAGATTCAAAGATTATGATAGTGGACTTTCATTAAGTGATGTTGAAGAGGCATTAATGAAACAAATTAATGAAGAACTCGTTGAAGATATTTTCAATAAAGCCTTTGTTAATTGGTAAAGAAAGAAACATTCAATATCTATTATTTTAGATAGGAAATGATAAAATACAAGAAAACGGTTAATCATATTGGTTGGATACTTGGAGTTCTAACATCAATACTATATATAATCTGTGCCGAACCTACTCTTTCGTTTTGGGATAGTGGAGAGTATATTTTAACAAGTTCCAAGCTTCAAGTTGGTCATCCTCCTGGAGCTCCGTTTTATCAACTATTGGGTGCATTTTTCTCAATATTCAGTTTTGGCAACCCTAAGCTTATTCCCATTTTAGTAAATTCCCTTTCAGCCATTGCTTCTGGAGCTACAGTTTGTTTTTTATTTTGGATTATTGTTAGATTAATGTATCGCAATAGTGATAAATTTACAAGTAATATTATTACTGGAGTTATTGGAGCATTAGTTTTTGCTTTTTCCGACACTTTTTGGAATTCAGCAATTGAAGCAGAGGTTTATTCTGTTTCTATTTTATTCACTGTAATTACCTTTTGGGCAATATTGAAATGGGACGAAAAACCTCATCCTCGCTGGGTGTTGTTTATTTGTTTAATGGTTGGACTCTCCTTTAATATTCATTTACTTTCCCTTTTGGTTTTGCCTGCAGTTTTCCTGATTGTTTACTTCCATTATAAGAAAGGGAATCTTCTTGGAATTATTTCAACGATATTTGTTGCATGCGTAGTTTTGTTCCTTTTGCTTTGGTTTATAATTCCTGGCATTATAAAACTTATTAGTATTAATCCAAAATGGATAATTATTTCTATTCTGTTTTTGATTGTTCTTTTAACTGGTTTCTCTCTCTGGAAGAAACTCCCTTTACTTAATACAATCACTCTTTCAGTCCTTTTCTTCCTTATTGGCTTTTCAACTTTCTCCATTGTTGTAATTAGAGCAGATGCTGATACTCCAATAAATGAATATAATCCAAGTAATACGAAGAATATAGTTTCATATATTAACCGTGATGCTTATGGACAAGCTCCTTTAATTTATGGTCCCTCCTACACTGCCCTTCCTCCAAAGGATTTCAAGATGACGGATAATGGCATTAAGCCAATTTTTGAAAGAGAGTTAATGATGTTCTTCCCAAGAATGTGGAACTATAATAATCCAAGCTATGAACAAGGATATACTGACTGGGTTGGAATGCCTCAAGACACTGTTTTGATTGATGGTGAACTGAGAGCCAAACCAAGTTGGATACAAAATCTTCAATACTTTGCCAACTATCAAATTGGATATATGTATGGAAGGTATTTGTTTTGGGACTTTGTTGGAAGGACTAATGATTTGCAAGGCTATGGCGACAATAACAAAGGACAATGGCACACTGGTTTATTTGTTGTAGATAAGTTTTTGAATAAGGGCACTAATCTTTCACCTGAGGATAAAAAGAATAAGTCAAATAACATATATTTTGGGATACCTTTTCTTTTGGCAATTATAGGCATGTTTTATCAAATAGGAAGAGATGTAAAGGGCTGGTTCACTCTTAGCACTTTATTTGTTTTCACTGGATTGGCAATAAGCATATATCTTAATGATTATGCCTATCAACCACGAGAAAGAGATTATATTTATGTTGGTTCCTTTATGGTATTTAGTATTTGGGTGGCAATGGGTGCTTTTGCATTAAGCAAATGGCTTCTTGGCATTGTCAGGATAAAGAAACCTAAATATGTTTTACCAAGTTTTCTTTTGGTGCCAGCTCTTTTGTTTGCTCAAAACTTCAACGATCACAATCGTTCCTATCGCTACACTGCCAACAATTTCGCTTACTCCATTTTGAATAGTTGTGAAGAAAATGCAATACTTTTTGTTAATGGTGACAACGACACCTACCCTCTTTGGTATTTGCAGGAAGTTGAAGGCATAAGACAAGATGTTAGAGTAATCAACCTTCAATTTCTTAATAACGCCGATTATATTGCAAAACTCAAACAAAAAATTCATACCTCTTCTCCTTTAAAATTTATTGCCATAGAATCAGTTTATTCAAGTCCAAACAGAGAGATAAGTTTCATTAATCCAAGCAATAATAAAATGGAAATGAATGCTGCACTAAAAGGATTATATAATAATAGCAATGCAATTACTCTCAACAAAACTAAATTCTATGCTCTTTCAACCAACAAACTATTTATAAATGTTGATAGTGTTAATGTAATTGACTTCTCTATTGAAGGCTCCGAAATAACCAAAAGCACAATGATGCTTTACGATATAATTGCTAATAATTTTGCTAATAGACCTATTTATTTTTCTTCCTACTCATTAGAAGAAACATTTGGACTTGAGGAATATCTTAGCAATGAAGGATTTGTTTACAGACTAAGGAAAGAAAAACAAATACCAAATAATACAATTGTAGATTCAAAAATTGGAGGAGTAAATTCAAAAAGGATGTACGAGAACCTGATGCATAACTATGAGTGGAAGAATTTTGACAAAAAAGGAATTTACTACGATGAACTACATAGAAGCATAATTGAGCAGTATGCCTCTCAAGCATCCTTGCTTGCTCACACTTTTATTGCAGAAGGAGAAACTCAAAAAAGTCTTGCTACACTAAATCTTTGTTTGGAGAAATTACCTGTAAAAATTCACTCCTATCCATTTATTATGTCCGAACTTTCACTTGCTTATGGACAATTGGGAGAGGAAGAAAAATCTGTAAACCTTATGAGTGGAGTTGTGCATAATTTCTCAAAGAATATGGATTATTTCCTAAGTCTAAGCCCTCAAGAGCAATCACAAAGAAGACTTGATGCACAAAGAATAATGTTTACTTGGATAAATCTTTGTGAAATATCAGAACAAATGCAATTGGAATCCCTTAGAGTACTTTTAGCAAACAAACTTTTCAACTATCTTTCTCCCTACTACCTAACTCTTTTTGACCAATTAAACAATTACAGCAAAGAACCTCAATATTATTCAGAAGAAATACAGAAAGCAAATGATTTGATAGAAACAATCAAAACCTTTGCAAGCAAATACGAAGAGCCACTACCTGAAAAACCTCAACCAATAAACTCTTAAAACTCCTTTTCATCCTTTATTTTCATCTTTTTTAAGCAGTAGAATTTTTTATCAATGATATAATTGAATTTATATCAAGTAAGAATTTACTGAAATCAAGTAATAATTTATTTAAACAAAGCAAAAATTCAGTAAGGTCGTACGTTACTATCATTATGGTCGTACCTTATTTAATTAAGGTCGTACCATAGTAGAGTTAAGGTACGACCATAGCAAATTTATTCCTTATCTTTTTAAATTATAATAAGGCTTTTGTACATTTATATAAGGAGAAAATAAAATTACAAAGTAGATAATATCAAGAATTACAATTTAATTAAGAAATATTAGATTAATTAGAATAATATTTCTAACTTTGACAATTCAAATTCATTGAATGGATAAGACAATTTTTTAACCTAATGATTTCAGCTATGATTTCAGATTTAATAATAGCTATAATGGCAATTATATTACTTGTAGCTGTTTTTTACATTCCAATTGCATTAGCCAAAAGATTAGGAAGAAATGTTTTGGGCTGGTTAATTTTTGCATTATTCTTTTCCCCATTATTAGCAATAATATTTTATTAGTATTAAAGAATAGAGAAAATAGGGATTAAAATATAGTAAAAAGAAAGAATTGCTTTTAGACAAAAATATTAATATGAAATCAAAGATAAATAAATTATGAAATCAAATCTTGTAATCAAAAACATTGTAGGCACTTTATTCTTTTTTGGGATTATTTTTGTTAGTGCAGGTCGTTTAGATTATTGGCAAGGATGGGTTTATGTTGTAATTGGTTTAATAATGATATTATTAAATTATACAATCCTAAGAATAAACCCTGAGCTAATGAAAGAGCGTTCAAAACCAGGTGAAAACACAAAGAAATGGGATAAATTAATTTTAGGTTTATCACTGATAATGACAATAATAATGTATATAGTAGCAGGACTTGACTCTGGAAGATATCATTGGTCAATAGATTTTAACTGGAGTTTATATTTAATAGGAATAATACTTACAATCTCAGGACAATTATTATTTCTTATTGCACAAAAGCAAAATAAGTTTTTCTCAAGCACAGTAAGAATACAAAAGGAACGTTCTCATACAGTATGCCAAAATGGTCTTTATAAATTTGTAAGACATCCAGCATATATGGGCTCAATTATTCAGTTAATAGGATTCCCTTTATTATTTGGTTCTCTCTGGAGCATAATACCAATAAGCATTTCAATTATTATAACAATAATAAGAACATACTTAGAAGATAAAACTCTAAGAGAAGAATTAAATGGCTATATTGAATATTCAGGAAAAACTCGTTTTAGACTATTCCCTTATATTTGGTAATTAAAAGTTAAGATTATAAATCAATAAAATCAATTTGAAGCTTACTATTTTCTTTCAATTTAAAATTTTAGAAAGATTACATTTTTAGAAACTCTAATAATTTATATACTAAGAAAACAGGCCAAACCAAAGCTTTTAAAAAGCCCACTACTCCAGCTCCAAAGGTTGCAGCATGTGAAATAAAATAGATTGCAGCTCCAATAAATCCTAATCCATAGAAGCCTCCACAACTTGCAGCATTATTTACCTTACCGCTTTTGTTACATTTTTTTGTTTCTTCATTCATGATAATAAAATTTTATGCCACAAATATAAATAGAAATATATTCTTAAGCATCAAAGTAATCAGAATATCTAAGAAACAGATATCTTATAAAACAATCAAAACCCTTTATTTAAAAAGAAAGCTCATTGTTTAATTATTATAATAAAAAATGTGTTTGTGTATAAATTAGATTGTTTTAAAAGAAGATATTAATCATTAACCAATAACCATTAATAATTAACTAATACCTTCTTTACATTTTAAACATTGAAACGGAAGTGCATTATGTCGCCATCTTGAACAACATATTCCTTGCCTTCAACATTCATCTTCCCTGCTTCCTTACATGCTGCTTCATTTTTTAGGGAAATGAAGTCATCGTATTTTATTACTTCTGCTCTAATAAATCCTTTTTCAAAATCTGTGTGAATTACTCCAGCACATTGTGGTGCTTTCCATCCTTCATGAAATGTCCAAGCTCTAACCTCATCACTTCCTGCAGTAAGAAATGTCTTAAGTTTTAAAAGTCTATAAGCTTCTTTAATTAAACGATTAACTCCACTTTCTTCCAATCCAAGTTCACTTAAAAACATTTCTTTTTCTTCGTAAGTTTCAAGCTCTGCAATATCTGATTCAATTTTTGCAGCAACAATAAGTATTCCTGCACCTTCCTTTTTAGCAATTTCTTGAACCTTTTGAGTGTAAGCATTACCATCTTTTGCAGATTGTTCATCAACATTACAAACATATAATACTGGCTTGGTTGTTAAAAGAAATAACTCCTTTGCTGCATTAATTTCTTCTTTTGATTCAAGAACAACTTCTCTTGCATTTTTTCCTTGAACCAAAACATCACGATATTTCTTCATTACTTCTAATAAAACCTTAGCTTCTCTATCTCCATTTGTCTTAGCTTGCTTTTCAGTCTTAGAGAATCTTGATTCTATTGTTTCAAGGTCTTTTATTTGAAGTTCTGTATCAACAATTTCTTTATCTCGAATTGGATTAACTCCATTTTCAACATGAACAATATTATCATTTTCAAAGCAACGAAGAACATGAAGAATTGCATCACACTCACGTATATTTCCCAAAAACTTGTTTCCCAATCCTTCTCCTTTTGAAGCTCCTTTAACCAATCCTGCAATATCTACAATATCCACTGTTGTTGGAATTATCTTTTCAGGATGAACCAATTCTGCCAATTCATTCAGTCTTTTATCCGGCACTGTTATCACTCCCAAATTGGGTTCAATGGTACAGAAAGGAAAGTTTGCTGATTGTGCTTTTGCACTCGACAAACAATTAAAAAGTGTTGATTTTCCTACATTTGGCAATCCAATAATTCCACATTTTAAAGCCATATACTTCTATTATTTTGTTTTAGTTAATTCTTATTCAGATTTGCAAAATTAGTAAAATAAGACAAGCAAAACTATTTTATGTTTCCTTGAAGAGCAAATTATTAGTTGCTATTGCTCGCTTTTGTAGAAAATAATTGTATTTTTGTCAAATGAAAAAAGTTTTGTTAATTATTGTTTTATTTTCATTTCTTTCCTGTTCTAAGAAAGAAACTACTAATAAGGATATTATCCCTAAGGAAAATCTATCTGAAATTATTGCTGATATTCAAAAAGCTCAAGCTTTGGTTAATTTAAAAAAAGACTCTAACATGACAGTTAGAAATCTTAGACTTACAGATTACAATAAAGAGATTCTCAAAAAACATAATGTTAGCGAGGATAAATATAATAAAAGCATTGACTTCTACAGCTCCAATCAAAAGGAATTTTCTATTTTACTGGAGATGGTCTCTAAAAAACTAAAATGATATGTTAGTAAAAGTTTTTGGAAGTGCCATTAGTGGCATAACTGCAACAACTGTATGCGTTGAAGTTTCGGTTGAACAGGGTGTTGGCTTTTTCTTGGTAGGACTGCCTGATAATGCTGTAAAGGAAAGTTATCAAAGAGTTTCTTCTGCTTTGCAGTGTTTTGGATATAAAATCCCTGGCAAAAAGATAATTATTAATATGGCTCCTGCCGATATTCGAAAGGAAGGATCTGCTTATGATTTACCAATTGCAATGGGTATTTTGGCTGCTTCAGAACAAATTATTGCCGATTCTTTATCCGATTACTTAATTATGGGTGAGCTTTCTTTAGATGGTAGTCTTCAACCAATAAAAGGAGCTTTACCAATTGCATTGGAAGCAAAGGAAAAAAGTTTTAAGGGTTTTATTCTTCCCAAAGCAAACGCTCCAGAGGCTGCAATTGTAAAAGGATTGGACGTTTATGGAGTTGAAAGCATATTGGAAGTAATCAATTTTTTCAATGACACAAAAGCTTTAACTCCAACTGTGGTTGATTGCGATGAAGTTTTTAATAAGGGATTGGAACTTTATGAATTTGATTTTTCTGATGTAAGAGGTCAGGAGAATATTAAAAGAGGAATGGAAATTGCTGCTGCAGGAAGTCATAATGTTATTTTAATTGGACCTCCAGGAAGTGGTAAAACAATGTTGGCAAAAAGACTTCCTTCAATACTCCCTCCTCTTTCACTTGAAGAATCTCTTGAAACAACAAAGATACATTCCGTTGCTGGGAAAATGTCAAAGAATACACCTTTAATTTCTGTTAGACCTTTCCGCAATCCTCATCATACTATTTCTGATGTTGCACTTGTTGGTGGTGGAGCCTATCCTCAACCTGGAGAAATATCTCTTTCTCATAATGGAGTTTTGTTTTTGGATGAATTGCCAGAATTTAAAAGGAATGTTTTGGAGGTTTTGCGTCAGCCAATGGAAGAAAGAGAAATTACAATATCACGTTCCAAACAAGCTGTTCGCTATCCTGCAAGCTTTATGCTGGTTGCTGCAATGAATCCTTGCCCTTGTGGTTATTACAATCACCCTAATGTTAGTTGCACTTGTGCAGCAGGAAGTGTTTCAAAATATTTAAATAAGATTTCTGGTCCTTTGTTAGATAGAATTGATATTCAAATTGAAGTTGTTCCAGTTCCTTTCAAAGACCTTTCTGCAATGAGAGATGGAGAACCAAGCAGTGTGATTAGAGAAAGAGTTCTTAGAGCAAGGAAAATTCAACAAGAAAGATTTAAAGATAAAGAAACAATTCACTGCAATGCTCAAATGACTCCAAAGATGCTTAAAGAATATTGTAAATTGGATGAAAATGGAGTTAATCTTTTAAAAAGAGCAATGGAAAAACTTGGACTTTCTGCAAGAGCTTATGATAGAATTTTAAAAGTATCAAGAACAATTGCTGACTTGGAAGGAAGTAAAAACATAGAAAACCCTCACTTGGCTGAAGCAATTGGATACAGAAGTCTTGACAGAGAAACTTGGGGTAGATAATTTATAAAATAAAAAAGATATGAGTTTAAAAAGATTCTTATTCGCTTTCATTATTACATTGGTTGTTTTTCCAATAACTAATACATTTTCTCAAAACTCTATAGAAAGAATAAAGAAAGATGTTTATGTTTTAGCATCAGATTCATTAATGGGAAGAGGTGCTGGAACAATATATGGAGATAAAGCTGCTCAATATATTTATGGCCGTTTTGTTGAGAATGGTTTAAAGCCAAATTACCAAATTATTAGAGAAGGGACAACCCAAAAGAATATATATTGTATTATTGAAGGAAGTGACTCAATACTTAAAAACGAGTTTATTGTTCTTGGTGCACATTACGATCATTTGGGCTATAAAATTAAAAATGGTGATACAGTAATATATAATGGAGCAGACGATAATGCCTCAGGCACTTCTTTAATTCTGGAATTGGGGAAAAAGTTAAATGAAAACAAAGAAAAATTTAAAAGAAGTATTGTTTTGGTAGCATTTGACAGTGAAGAAACTGGTTTAAATGGTTCATACTATTTTGCAAACAATCAAGCAAAACATAATGATATATTAATCAGCAATAATACTAAACTAATGATGAGCCTTGATATGGTTGGATTTCTTAAAACATCAAAGGAATTAAAGATTGTTGGTGTTGGATTAATTGATAATTACTCTCAATATTTCAAAAATTCTTCCTTAAATGATAAATATAAAGTTCATTATAAAGCTTTTGATAAAAGCATATTTACTGGTTCTGATCATGATTCTTTTTTAAAAAAGAATATTCCTGCTTTTTATGTTTCAACTGGATTAAAATCTCCTTATCATAAACCTGAAGATGATGCAGAATTAATAGACTATGAAGGCATAAATGATATTTCTAATTTCTTTTATAAGGCATTACTTAACTTTGCTAATGTAGAACAAATAAAACCTTCAGAGAAGAAAGTTAAAAAACCTATTCCTTCAAATTATTGGGGTTTAGAATTAGCAATAGGTAATAACCAACACTACTACACAGAAGGAAGGATGACAGGTAAAACTGATTTTGCTTATGGAGCTGGATTTTTTGGCAAATTTAAATTAAACAACTTCTTTTCAATTAAAGCTGGTGCTGATTATAATTATTTGGGAGCAAAAAGATATGAAGCGAGTGTAAAGTATCATAGTGTTTCTGTTCCAGCTCTACTTTCATTAAAGTCAATTAGTCCTGATAATGATTATGAATTTTCTGTATCAATCGGAGGATTTTATAGTTATATTTTTGATAGCAGAGCTAATATTAATGGAATTGAACATAAGAATTACTTGAATGAAAATGTTTGGGGAATTCAAACTGAAGTAGATTTGAGAATAAGGAAATATATATTTGGCTTTCAATTTCGAAGAAGTCTTTCAAATATTTTAAGAGATCCTATTTCAAATGGAAAGACCTATCAAATTACTAATTTATTTAAAATTGGGTATGTATTCTAAGACAAAAAACTTTTCAAATAAATACTTATTAGTATTATTTACTTTTTCAGTAATTATTCTTTTTTCAAGCTGTAGAAAAGAAAACACAATACAAGAGTTTAATATTGATTTTTCTAATCTAATTATTGATAATAAGGAAAACAAATTAAACAACGATACTCTTTCAATGATAATGGATATGACTAATGCCATTACTGAGGGTATTATTTTCCCTACAATCAATCAATCTAATGATGGACTTTTGCATTTCAAAGCTTCTGTAGAAAACAAAGGAAAACTCTTCTATAAGATTTATTATCAAAATGAATCCTATAAATATGAATTGGGAGAAGAGTTTGATAATGAAAACTTTTATGGCTCTTGGGAAGAAACGGATAAGGAATTTAAAGAAGTTCCCCAAAATGGGATTATAGAAGATGCTATTAGAATTGTTGGAAATCCAAGAAATGAGAAGATTTACTTTGGAGCAAATCCTGAATATAAGGATATTGAAAAAGAAATCTACAAGGGGATGGAAATGATAAGAGGTGATAAGAATTGGTTAAAATCAATAGAGGAGAAAGCAGAAACAAATAAAATATCTGTTGATGAACAACTCTATAGGGATATGTGTTGGGTAATGCAAGGTGATAATCAAAATAAGGAGTTCAATAATAGGTTTAAACGTAATCCAAGAACGGGTGTATATAGTTTTCTTCTGGTTGTGGTAAATCAAGATGCACTTAATAAAATTCCTAAAGAAGTAAAAAACATCTCTCTCTTTGATTCAATTAAAGGTTTTACTAATCCATACACCTATTTTATTAAAGGAAATGGCAAAAGCATAAATGGAGTAAGCACAAAGATTGCAAAGCAAGCTGTAAAGCTTAAAGCCGTTTTAAATGCAGAGAAAGGAGTTTATGTTGATATTCTTTCCTACCCAAATAATAACTTTAAGATATATCCAAATAATGGTAAAGTGGCAAGTGGCAAAGAAAATTATACCTCATCCCTATTTCAACAATACTTCCATAACGTTCCTAAAACTTATGCTTTAAAGAATGTACCATTGGTTAAAGATATTCTTGATGACAGTTATACAAGTGATGAATATTTTAAAGACAAGAAAAAATATGCCGATACAAACAAGAGAATAATTGACCATCCTTATATTAGTGACTATCCAGGCAAGACTGTTAAAGTTGATAATAATGGGAAATATATAACTCTAATTAACCCTGGCAATAAAGATAGAATGTCTAATCCAAGAAAGGAAAGTGTAGGAATTAAAACAAGAGTGGGATTTACTTATGGAAAGTTTAGAGGAAAAATAAAATTCCCTGCACAACTAAATAAATCAGGTCTTTGGAGTGGAATAACAAATGCATTTTGGCTAATTTATCAATCAGAACAAGATTGGAACAAAAGAAGAATATGCAATAAAGATGGATATGTTAAGTCTGCACTTGATGATGGTACAAAAGCAGAAAGAACCTCTTCTTCCAATTACTCTGAAATAGATATTGAAATAATTAAGACATCCAAATATTGGCCTGAAAACTATCAAAAAACTCCAAAAGGCTATAATGCTTTCAATAAAGATGAATGTATTTTAGCTTGTACTAATTGGGATTTAGCTTGTCCAAGCCCTTCAAACTTTTTTAACGGAGGAAAACATAATTATAAATACATAAACAAGGATTATACTTATGTTCGTTGGTATGATACTTATAGAGCTCTTACTTCAAGAGAAGCAATTCCAAATAATATTTTTCACAAGGAATATTACTATTACGAAATTGAATGGAAACCAAACGAAATAATTTGGAGAATTGGTGAAAGTCCTGATAAAATGTATGTTGTAGGTTATATGAATGATGAATTTACTGTTATTCCAAACAACCAAATGCTTACTGTAATTACTCAGGAGTATCACTATTCCGAATTTTGGCCTCCAGTTGTATATGATCAAAACTTCCTTCCTTTCCCAATGAATGATATTGAAGGAAGAGTTTATGAAGTTGTTGTAGAATAAATTTTTCTTTAAATCAATACTCAGGAACTATGAAAACAAGTATTAAATCTCTTTTTATTGTTTTAGTTTGCATTCTCTACATTCCTTTTTCAATAAATGCACAGGACAAAAGACCTGAATCAATTACTCAAAGAGAATATCCACAATGGTTTAAGGATGCAAAACTTGGAATATTTATTCATTTTGGATTGTATTCTGTTCCTTCATGGAGTGGGAAAGAACAATATGCTGAATGGTTCTATAAGGGATTAATAAGTGGAGATAGTGCAAGAATAGATTTTCAGAAAAGAGTTTTTGGAGAAAATTTCAAATACGAAGATTATAAAGATATGTTTAAGGCAGAGCTTTTCGATGCTGAGGCTTGGGCTACACTATTTAAAAGAAGTGGAGCCAAATATGTTATTTTCACATCCAAACATCATGATGGTTATTGCATGTGGGATTCAAAATATGCAAAGAATTGGAATAGCATGGAAACCGCTCCTAAAAGAGATTTCTGTCAAGAGCTAAGTGATGCAATTCGTAAAAAAGGTATGGAAATGGGATTGTATTACTCTCTTACCGAATGGACAAATCCTCTTTACAGATGGACAATTGACACAAACAAATCTATTGAAAACTATACACAAAAACATCTTATTCCTCAATTCAAAGAATTGGTTGATAAGTTTAAGCCTACAATAATATTTGCAGATGGAGATTGGGATCACACTTACAAGGAATTGCACTCTGATGAATTGGTGGATTACTATTATAACGTGGTTGGAGAAAAGGCAATTGTTAATGATAGATTTGGAAAAGGGTTTAATCATGGTTTTCTTACTCCTGAATATAGTGCTGGTATTATTGAATCCAATCTTCCATGGGCTGAATGCAGGGGAATTGGCAGAAGCTTTGGTTTAAATAGAAATGAAGACTTGGATAGCTATAAAACCTCAGAAGAAATTATTCAACATTTTGTTCAATTAGTTGCAGGTGGTGGAGGTTTAACTCTTAATGTTGGACCAAGTGCTGATGGTCAAATTCCACTTTTGCAACAAGAAAGACTTTTAGGTTTAGGCAAATGGTTATCTCAAAATGGAGAAGCAATATATGGAACAAAGCCTTATAAAAAACCTTATGATGAATCAATGGTATCAGTGCCTGGATTAATTGACAGTGTTATTAATTTCGATTGGGTAAGAAATTCTCCTTTTAAAATAATTTCAGAAGATAATTTTAATGTTACCTGGTTTGGAATTATTAAGCCAAAGTTTTCCGAGAAATATACAATCAGTTGTAAAGCGGATGATTATGCTTTAGTGTATTTAAACAATAAACTAATTATTGACACAAAGAATAATATTAATTCCTGTGAAGTAGAACTTAATAAAGGTGAGGAATATAAAATTTATGTTGAGTATGTTGAAAAAAATCTTGAAGCTTCAATCAGTTTAAAATGGAAAAGCAAATCTCAAGAAGAAGAAGCAATAAAAACAAAATGGAAATCTGAATACAGATGCAGTAAACCTTATGTTTGCTACACCACAAAAAATAATGACCTTTATGCAATTGCATTTTCAATTCCAGAAGATAAACTTGTATTAAAACTTGATAAAGCTCCCAAGGATGATATGACAATTTATTTCTTTGATAAAATTAAATATCCAGTAATTCCATGGACTTATAAAGATGGTGAATTAATTATCAATACCTCATCAATCAAGTTTTCAGATGTAAGATCAAAATATGCATGGGTATTTCAACTTTCTGATTATTTAAAAGAGTAAGTACAATATCCAAAAATATATCAATCATAATTAAAAATAAGTCCCTTATATTTGGAAATATGTCCATCATATTTTCATTTATGTCCCTTATATTTTTATTTATGAAGGACTTATTTTTCATTATGATTGAGTTTTTTGTTTGGGAACTAAGTGACTTGGTAACTAAGTAACTTGGTTCTTTACTAACTCTTTGTTTTAATTTACTGAAACGCTGTTTTAATTTTTTCTTTCTTTACTTTAATTTTTTCTTTCTTTGTTTTATTTTACTGAAATAAGGTTTTATTTTATTGTGATAAATAAAAAAGCAGCCAAGAGGTTTTCAAGGCTGCTATTAATATTTAAGTCTTTATTGAATTACTTGTGAACTTCTACTCCAAATGTAAATCCTTTTTGTACTCTATCTATTAGTTCAGGAACTATATCTTGATATTCTCCTACTATACCAAAATCTGCATTATGGAATATAGATGCTTTTGGATTATGATCAATTGCAATTACTTTGCCTGATTCTTTAATACCTGAGATATGTTGAATTGCTCCAGAAATACCAACTGCTACATATACTTTTGGACGAACTGTCTTTCCTGTTTGTCCTATTTGACGAGCATATTCAGCAAAACCTTCATCTACAACAACACGACTACAAGCCCATTCAGCTTTTACTCCTTGTTCTTTTAATGCTTCTGCTAATTTCTTTATCAATTCTAGACCATCGTCAGTGGTTCCTCTACCTCCAGCAACAATAACTTCTGCTTCAAATAAGCCTTGTAAGCCACCTTCTCCACGAACTGTTTCTAGAATACTTGCTCTAAAATCATCTTCAGATAAAGTAGGTTCAAACTTAGAAATTATACCTTGACGACCTTCTTCTCTTACTGGAACTTGGAAAGTTCCTGCACGAGCAGTGGAAATTTGAGGGAAAACAAATCCTAAAATTGTAGCTAATTTACTTTCACCATAAGTTGGACGACGAGAATGAAGAATAGGATAAATAATCATTTCCTTTTTCTTGTTTATGTATTCTCCTATTTCAAGTCCAGTACAGTCAGCAGTTACACCACTACCTGTTTTAGAACCAATACGAGGTGCCAATTCACGTCCAGCTGTTGTTGCAGCAAATAATGCAATTTCAGGTTTTCTTACATTTATTATTTGAGTAATAATATCAGAGAAAGGAAGTACTAAGTATTCTTCCAATTTTTCGTTTTCAACAATGATTACTTCATCTGAACCATGTTCAATAAGAGTTGGAGCTAAATGTTCAACATTCTTCCCTATTATTACAGTTGTGATTTTAGTATCATTTCCTAATTCATTTGCTAATTTACGAGCAGGAGTAAGTAATTCTAATGATGGACGAGCTATTTTACCATTTGTAATTTCAGCCCAAGTAAGAATTCCTTTTGCACCTTCTCTTATATCAACAACAGGGAAATCTGGTCTTTCAACAACTTTCTTTTCTTTTGCTTCTTTTTTAACAAGAACATTTCCTCCTCTTTTGATATCTGCAATTAAGTTATCAACTAAAGTAGATTCATTATGTCCTTCAGCTAAAACAATAGGAGGACGTTCGCTTACAATATTTTCTACATGTGCAACAATTGTAGGAGATCCACTAATTCCTATTTTTGGTGAAGTAAGATTAATATCATCAACACTTAAAACAGTTATTTTAGAATTTCTTGCTTTTATTGCTCCAACTAAAGAAGGTTTTCTTGGAGGAATACCTGTTGGTGTAAGTGAAACTAATAAAGGCATAGGTAATTGAAGCATTTGATAACCACCTTCAATTATTCTTCTTGCAATTACATTACCTTTACCATCTGGTTTTATTGTTTCAACGAATGTTGCTTGAGGAATACCTAAATTTTCAGCAACTTGAGAAGGAACGTGAGCTGTATCACCATCACTTGTTTGACGTCCTGCTAAAACTACAAAAGGTTCTTTTGAATCTTTTGAGAATCCTAAATGTTTTAGCATTGTTGCTATTGCCATTCCTGTTGCAAAGGTATCTGAACCTCCTAATTTACGGTCAGATAATAAATATGCTTCATCATAACCCATTGAAATAGCTGTTCTCAATGCTACTTCAAATGATTGAGGTCCCATTGAACAAGCAATCATTCTTGCATCTGGATATTGTTTCTTTAGTTGTAATCCAGCTTCAAGTCCGAATTGACAATCTATATTTATTATTGATTTAGCTTTAGTTCTGTCCATTAAACCATCTTCCCCCATTCTCATTTCTGTTGGAAGTGGTACTTGTTTTATTAAACTTATTATAGTAAGTGCCATTTTTGCGTTTTTATTTAATTACATATTTTGAAATTCTGGTCCGTTTCCTCCATTAGGAACATTCCAAGTAATACCATCGCCTACTTCTTTAATGTCGCAAGTTTTACAATGCAAACAGTTTTCAGCGTGAATCCTTAATTCTTGATGTCCATTCTTGTCAGTATGGATTTCGTATACTTCTGAAGAGCAGAAATATTGACTTGGAGCACCATATTCTTTAATGTTAATAGGACCATAAGTATCAGGATTGTTTATATGTAAATGAGGGACTTGATGTTCATCATGATTAACTCCAGAATAATATACATCTGTAGGTTTATCAAATGTAAGCACCTTGTCGAATTCCAATTTTCCTTTAAATCTTTCTTTAAATGGTTTTCTCTTATATTGAGCGAGAGTTTTTGTTGCTGCACTATCTGTTTCAACCTTAAGTCTTCCACAAAAACCAGCTCCTGAAGTAATTAATTGAGTACCGAAGTGAATACCTCCACAAATAAGTCCTTTTGCAAAACCTTGGCGGAAATTTCTAACTGGGTACATTTCTTTGTAAATAGAACTATTATTTACTTTTGTTTCATATTCTTTAAGAATGGCTTCAGAGAAATCGTTTTTGCTTAATGCAAGAAATGCTGTTTGAGCTGCAAGCATTCCTGAACGCATAGCTAAGTGAATACCTTTTAAGGCTGGCATAGTAAGGAATCCTGCACTATCTCCAACAATAAGAGCATTGTCAGTATATAATTTTGGAAGAGCATAATAACCACCTTCAGGAAGTGTTTTTGCACCATATTCTACAAGCTTACCTCCTTTTAGAATCTTAGCAATAAATGGATTAGTTTTCCATATTTGCATTGCATCGTGAACATCAAAAGTTGGATCTTGGTAGTCTAGTCCTACAACCAATCCTACTGCGACTTTATTATCATTTAATCCATAAACAAAGCCACCACCAAATTCATGTAAATCTAATGGATAACCTAATGAATGATAAATTTCACCTGGTTTAATATTTCCTTCAGGTACTGACCATAATTCTTTACAACCTAATGAATACATTTGATTATTCTTTCCTTTTGAAAGATCAAATTTTTCAATTAGTTGTTTTGTTAAGCTTCCTCTAGAACCTTCAGCAAAAATAGTTAGTTTTGCTTCAATTCTATTTCCTGCTTGGAAATTTTCAAGTTTATTTCCATGATGATCAACTCCAGTATCTATTGTTTTAGCACCAATTACTTTTCCTTTTTCATTATAAAGTATTTCACTTACTGCAAATCCTGGATATATCTCAACACCTTTTTCTTCAGCTTTTGTTGCCAAATAACGACAAACTTGTCCTAAAGAAGCAGTGTAGCAACCTGCATTACCCATATAAGGTGCATGAAAAGGAATTTTCAAAACTCCATTTTCACTCAACATAAGGGTTGTACTTTTAGTTACTTTTGCATTAAATGGTATTTCATTAAAGTCAACATCTGGTAATAATTCTTTAAAAATATCTGCTTTAATAATAGCACCAGATAAAATATGGCTTCCTACAGAACTTCCTTTTTCAATAAGTAAAATTCTATGATTTAAACCATTTTTTTTGAGAGTATCAGCAAGGTGAATAGCTGTTGCTAATCCAGAAGGACCACCTCCAATGATTAATATATCCGTTGAAACGGTATCGACATTATTCATAGTTTTTCTTTTTTAGAAGAGTAATTATTCTATGATTAAAAGGACTTCGGTTAATTATTATTTGTTATTGTAATATTTTCAAAACATGAAGTCCACTAATGTCTCTAAATACTACTTTAAGATTAAAAATTCTTGCTACAAATCTTTTCTTCTATCAATACATATCAATGCATTTAACTTATAATGAGTTCACAAAGGCATTTTTATGCGGCGACAAAAGTACATTTTTACTCGAGAAAAATAAGAAAAAAGTGAAGAAAAATAATATTACTATTTCAAAAAAACTCAAAATCATTTATATACTAAATCAAAGAAAAGAGATATATATTATTTTTAAGAGCAAGATTATAAAATACTAATTTATCATTTTTTGTCCGACGTTATATATAAACTCTTTTCTTTCAAAAATAGTATTTCATTTTTTCTGGGGAAAAATATTTTAAATTCCACCAAATATTAAATTAAGAAAAAAAATACGCACCGTAATTTCATATTCAAATAATTATATATGTGCATATTACAAATTATGAAAATGAGATTAAATGAAAAAAATGATGCGAAATAAAAATAATTTTGGGGTAAAATAAAATAAACAATTTTTTTTTGAGTTTTATCTGTCGTTAAATGAAAAAATTGAAAAAACAATCAAAAAAAATTGAAAAAAATGGAAAAAACATCATCTAACAGAATATTTAATTCTGCAGCTTTTGTTATTTTGGGTTGCTTTATAGTTGCAATCCTAATCTTTAAATTAGTACTTGGTGATCCTTCTAACTTTATGAATAATGATCCTAATAATGCTCCTTTGCCAGGAAATATGTTAGGTACAGTTTACAAAGGTGGATTTGTGGTTCCTATGATTTTAACCCTATTACTTACTGTTTTAGTTCTTAGCGTCGAACGTTGGATAGCAATCAGCAAAGCAAATGGTAAAAAGAATCTTACAAAATTTGTTGCAGAAATTAAGGCTCTTTTAGACAAAGGTCAAATTAAAGAAGCTCAAGCTATTTGCGAAAAACAAAAAGGTTCTGTTGCAAGTGTTATTTTCTCTTCTTTGAATAAATATTTAGAAATGGAACAAAACACAGAACTTTCAAAAGAACAAAAGCTTGCTGCAATTCAAAAAGAACTTGAAGAAGCTACTTCATTGGAAGTTCCTACATTGGAACAAAACCTTCCTGTTCTTGCAACATTAACAACACTTGGAACTTTAATGGGATTATTTGGAACAGTACTTGGTATGATTCGTTCATTTGCTTCTCTTTCATCTGCTGGTGGAACTGACTCAATGGCACTTTCTACAGGTATTTCTGAAGCGTTAGTTAATACTGCTTTTGGTATTGCAACAGGTGCTTGTGCTCTTATTGCATATAACTATTATACAAGCAGAATTGACAAACTAACATTTTGTATTGACGAAGTAGGATTCTCAATAGTACAATCTTATGCTGCAACACACTAATTATTGAATAAAAAATAATTAATGTAATATGGCAAGAGTAAAATTAAAAAGACAACACCCTGTCATTGATATGACAGCAATGAGTGATGTTACTGTCCTTTTGCTTACTTTTTTTATGCTTACTTCAACATTTATTCAGAAAGAACCAGTACAAGTTAATACACCAGCTTCTGTGTCTGAAATAAAAATTCCTGAAACAAATGTATTGCAAATTCTTGTTGATCCAAATGGAAAGATTTTTCTTGGATTAGACAAACAAGATGATAGAATTCAAGTATTAAAAACTGTTGGTGATAAATATGGAATTAACTTCACAAAAGAAGAGATAAATAAATTTAAGCTATTAAATTCTTTTGGCGTTCCTATTAAACAAATGAAAGCTTTCTTAGCTTTAGAAATAAAAGAACAAGATAAAGTTTTGAAAGATTATGGAATTCCTTGTGATAGCACAAACAATGAATTTAAAGTTTGGGTTAGTGCAGCAAGAGAACAAAACCAAGATTTAAGAATAGCTATTAAAGCCGACCAAAAAACAGCTTATCCTAAGATAAAAGGGGTAATGAACTCTCTTCAAGATTTGAATGAAAACAGATATAATTTGATTACTTCACTTAAGGAAGTCGCTTCCGAAATATAAAAGAATATGGCTGAAATTCAAGAAAAATCACAAGGAAAGAAAGGTGGAAGTAAACAAAAGAAAATGAGTACTCGTATTGACTTTACTCCAATGGTTGATATGAACATGCTTTTAATTACTTTCTTTATGCTTTGCACATCGCTTAGCAAACCTCAAACTATGGAAATTAGTATGCCTACTAACGATAAGGTAAGTGAAGCTGAACAAAATAAGGTTAAAGCCTCTAAAGCAGTTACTGTTATTTTAGGAAAAGACAATGCTGTTTATTACTACCTTGGACAACCAAATTACAGCGATGCTAATACTCTTAAAAAGAGTTCTTTTAAACCAGATGGCTTAAGAGCTATGCTTATTGGAAAGAACGCTAAAGTTACAGCAGAAATGAATAAATTGAAGAAGGATAAACTCAATTTGAAAATCTCCGACGAACAATTTAAAGAAAAAGCTGCTAAAATTAAGAGCGATAGAAGTGCACCTGTTGTAATAATTAAGGCATCAGATGAGTCTAATTATACAAATTTAATTGATGCTTTAGATGAAATGCAAATATGTAACATAAGCAAATATGCTATTGTTGATATAACTCCTGAAGATGTTGAACTGGTAAAAAGCTTTGAAAAATTATGAGTAAAATAGATTTAACCTCCAGCGAGTGGTGTAATTTAGTTTTTGAGGGAAAAAATAAAAATTTTGGAGCTTATGTAATGAGGCAATCATCTCCTTCCAGACATAGAAAGGCTATGATAATTATTACAATAATCGCCATTATTGCATTTAGTGTTCCTACATTAATTAAAATTATTACACCAAAAAAAGACGATGTAAAAATAACTGAAGTTACAGCTCTATCAAAACTTCCTCCTGCTGAAAAAAAGGATGATAATGTTGTTAAGAAATTAGACACTCCTCCTCCTGCTTTGAAAAGCTCCATTAAATTTACTGCTCCAGTAATCAAAAAAGACTCTGAAGTAAGTGAAGAAGATGAAATTAAATCACAGGATGAATTAATTAAAAACACTGCTGCAATTTCAATTGCTGATATCAAAGGTACAGACGAATTAAATGGAAAAGACATTGCTGACATACAAGCTATTTCAAATGAGCCTTCAAAAGAAGAACCTGAAAAAGTCTTTACATATGTTGAACAACCACCTGCATTTCCTGGAGGAGAAGCAGAACTGGCTAAATATTTAAAAGAAAACATTAAATACCCTCAAGAAGCCAGAGAAGTTGGAATTCAAGGTAAGGTTTATGTATCTTTTATTGTTGGTAGAGATGGAAACATTACTGACATAAAGGTTATTCGTCCTTTACATTATGCATGTGATAAAGAAGCTTTGAGAGTTGTTAAAACAATGCCAAGATGGACTCCTGGAAAACAAAATGGTAATAATGTTACTGTTCAATTTACACTACCTATTTCATTCCAATTAAGATAATCATGGAAACAGAAGAAAAACCAAAATCACCAAAACCGAAGTTTATATATAATATTGTTGTTTCATCGTTATATATTGTAATGTCTTGCTTCTTTATATTTTCAACTAAATTTGCAAATAATACTGTAGCATACAGAGTTTTTGGTTTTGCACTTCTGCTCTATGGTATTTTTAGAATATACAGGACATTTAAACAACAAAAAAATTAATAAATTAAATGATAAAATACCTTCAAATATTTGTAATAGTAGTTTTATTATTTGGTTGTAATAAAAAACAAGCAGATAGATTTAATGACACTCCAACAACTGGCGTAATAAAATTTGGTGCAGACCAATGTTTTGAGCCTCTTATTGAGCAAGAAATACAAGTATTTGAAGGTATTTATCCTTTAGCTTCTCTTATCCCAATTTATGATAATGAAGTTGACTTAATTAATCTTCTATTGAAAGACAGTATTCGATTAGCAATTACTACTCGAAAACTAACCGAAAAAGAAATGAATTATCTTAAGTCTCAAAAATTCTATCCTCAAGAAATTAAAATAGCAACTGATGCTATTGCGTTTATTATTAACAAAAAAAATACTGACTCAATAATCTGTGTAAAAGATTTGCAAAAAATATTAACTGGCGAAATAAAAACTTGGAATCAATTAAAACCAGGCAGTAATTTAGGTAATATTCAATTAGTTTTTGATAACCCTAATTCAAGCACAGTTAGATATGCAATTGATTCTATTTGTAATGGCAACCCACTTTCAAAAGAATTGAAAGCTCAGAAAACTAATTCAGAAGTAATAAATTATGTTGCTTCAACTCCAAATGCAATTGGTGTAATTGGGGCAAATTGGATTGGTAATAAAGCAGACACAACTGGTTTGTCTTTCAATGAAAGTATTACTGTTATGTCAGTTAGTATTGAAGATATTGCAACTGTTGAAAACAGCTATAAACCTTATCAAGCATATATCGCTTTAAGAAATTATCCTCTTTGTAGAGATATATATGCAATATTAAATGATCCAAGACGTGGTTTAGCATCTGGATTTATTGCTTTTGTAAACTCTTACAGAGGTCAAAAAATTATTCTGAAAACAGGTATTGTTCCAGCAACTCAACCTGTTAGAATTGTCAATGTAAACGAAAACTTATAATAAAAACATAAACATCAATGAAAATTTCAAAAAGATTCGCTCTTCTATCTTTTTTGATTATTATTCCTTTTATTTCATATTGCGATAATAAGAAAAAGGATGATAAAAAAAGTAAAGAATTTGTTGTAGATACAGTTCGTAGTAATTCCTTTGTATTGCAGGGTGATTCCTTAGCATTACTTAAGGATTACGGAAACGCATCATCAATGTACGAACAAGCAATTTACTTTAACCCAAAAAATCAAAATGCATATTTTAAGTATGCAAAATTATATTCTACAATAAATCCTCAGTCTTCAATTGAAACTCTTCAAAAACTTTTAGTTGTTGATTCCACTGCATCTATTGCAAACAAAGAAATTGCAGAGTTATATTATAATATGCAAGATATTCCAAATGCAACAAAATATTATGCTCTTTATGTTGAATCATCAAATCCAAATTCAGACGATATTGCACGTTACTCAACAATACTTTTCTCAAACAAAAACTATGAAAAGTCACTTCAATATGTAAGAACTTATTTAGAAAAAGATGCAAATCACTTTGTGTTAAGAAGATTGAGAATGTATAACGAATTTGAATTGAAAGATACAAACTCATATAATAGTGCTGAAAAATTTATGAACGAAAGTGATACTTCTAAGTATATATTTTATGATTATGTATATTACTCAAAGATTCTTACTGATAAAAAAGATTATGCAAAATCTATCATTTCATTAGAAAAAGCATTAAAACTTGACAGCAACTCAGTTGATTTATACAAAAACGTTGCAAGTAATTATGAAAGCCTTAATAACTATGAAAAAGCAATTGATAACTATTTAATGTTTTTCCAAAAAGGTAAAATACAATTATCTGATTATTTAATTTTAGGTCAAGCATATTACTTTGCAGGTAACAATGTTCCTGTTCAACAAGACTCAATAAAGAGAATTGGTTATTTACAAAAAGCTGATAGTATGTTTGCAATTATAGTTGAAAAAATACCAAATAATGCAATAGGTTATTTTTGGAGAGCAAGAGCAAACTCATCAATAGATATTGAAACAACATTAGGACTTGCAAAACCTCATTATGAAGCAGCACTTGCTATTTTGGAACAAGACAAAAAAGATAAAAAGAAAATTATAGAAAGCTATAGTTACTTGGGCTATTATTATTTCGTAAAGAATGAAATGGCAACATCTAAAGAATACTGGAATAAGATTCTTGAAATTGATCCAACTAACGAAACTGC
This sequence comes from Bacteroidota bacterium, assembly GCA_017860255.1. Taxonomy (GTDB): domain Bacteria; phylum Bacteroidota; class Bacteroidia; order Bacteroidales; family P3; genus UBA10566. Next base: position 36,671 of record JAFNAR010000006.1, read on the forward strand.
AACAAAAGCTTTAAAAGGAATAAAATAAAATTTCCTTTTTTAGATTAGCACATACTTTTCAAATAACTATATACAAGGGAGTTGATAAAATATTCAACTCCCTATTTTTTTATTATGCAAAACATAAACCATTTTCAAAAAACATCAATCATAGTTGAAAATAAGTCCATCATATTTTAATTTATGTCCATTATATTTTTATTTATAAGGGACTTATTTTTCATTATGATTGAGTTTTTGTTTGGTTATTCAGGAACTCGTTAACTAAGTAACTCTGTTCTTTACTAACTCTTTGTTTTAATTTACTGAAACAAGGTTTTATTTTTCTCTTTCTTTACCTTATTTTACTGAAACAAGGTTTTATTTTCAACTCTCGAAATTATATACATTTTAATTCACACCATAAAAAAAGGGAGCAAATAATTACTCCCTACATTTTTGGTTGTATGTAAATTATACTTCTTTAATTTTAATTACCGAAATCATCAAACATGATATTTTCGGGTGGAACTCCTAAAGCATCCAACATCTTAATTATTGCATCAGTCATTAGTTTTGGACCGCAAAGATAGTATTCAATTTCTTCAGGTTCTGGATGATTTTTAAGGTAATTGTCAAAGATTACTTGATGGATAAATCCAACATAACCTTCCCAATTATCTTCTTTCTTTGGTTCGCTTAAAGCAATGTTGAAAGAGAAATTAGAGTTTTCTTTTTCAATTTGTTTAAAGTCGTCAATGTAGAACAATTCTCTTAGTGAACGACCACCATACCAGAAGGTTGCTTTACGAGAGGTGTGTTTAGTTTTGAACTGGTCAAAGATATGAGAACGCATTGGTGCCATTCCTGCTCCTCCTCCTATAAACATCATTTCCTTTTGGGTGTCTTTAATAAAGAATTCACCATAAGGTCCTGAGATTGTTACCTTGTCGCCTGGTTTTAGTGACCAAATGTAAGATGAACAAATACCTGGATTAACATGTTTAAACTCTCCATTTTTTCTATCCCAAGGTGGTGTTGCAATACGAATGTTCAGCATTATTATATTTCCTTCAGCAGGGTGGTTGGCCATTGAATAGGCTCTATATACCAATTCGGAATTTTTCATCTTCAAATCCCAAATTTTCATTTTGTCCCAATCTTCATGGAATTCTGGTTGAACATCTATTGATTTGTAATTAACTTCACATTTAGGTACATCAATTTGAATATAACCTCCTGAACGGAAATTAAGACTTTCACCTTCTGGAAGTTTAACAACAAACTCTTTAATAAATGTTGCTACATTATTATTAGATACCACTTCACATTCCCATTTCTTAATTCCAAATATTTCTTCTGGAACCTCAATTTTCATATCTTGACGAACTTTGGATTGGCAACCTAAGTGATAATTATCCAATTGTTCTTTTCTGCTTAGATGTGGCTTTTCAGTAGGCAACACTTCTCCACCTCCATCAGTAATCTTACACTTACACATTCCGCAAGTACCACCTCCACCACACGCAGAAGGCAGAAAGATTTTGTTTTCAGCAAGTGTTGAAAGTACTGTTGATCCTGGCTGAACGGTTAGCTCTTTTTCGTTGTTAATGGTTAGTTTAACCTCTCCTTGTGGTAGGAGTTTTTTTCTTGCAAAGAGTAATACCCATACTAACAAGAGTATTATAAACAAAAACACTACCACACTTATTATTAATATTTTTATCATTTCTTTTAAAGATTGGATTTAGTTCTACAATTTTATTCCTAAGAAGCTCATAAAGGCAATTGCCATAAGTCCTGTTATTATGAAAGTTATACCTAAACCTTTCAAAGGAGTTGGAATTTGAGAGTAACGCAATTTTTCTCTAATTGCTGCAATACCAACAATTGCCAGTAGCCAGCCAATACCTGAGCCAAGTGCAAATGCAGTTACTTCTCCAACATTATTGTATTGTCTTTCTTGCATAAAAAGTGAAGCTCCAAGTATTGCACAGTTAACAGCAATAAGTGGAAGGAATATTCCAAGTTGTGCATAAAGAACGGGTGAAGTTTTTTCAACAAACATTTCTACCAATTGAACCATTGCTGCAATAACTGCAATAAAGATAATAAAGCTCAAGTAGCTCAGGTCTATTGTTGCAAACTTAGGACTAATCCAGGCAAGGGCTCCTTCTTTAAGAAGGTAATTATCTATAATGTAGTTTAGAGGAACGGTAATTAGGAGAACAAATACAACTGCAATACCTAATCCCATTGAGGTTTTAACAGTTTTTGATACTGCCAGATAGGAACACATTCCTAAGAAGAAGGCAAATATCATATTGTCAATAAAGATTGACTTAACGAATATATTAATTATCTCTTGCATAATTTCTCTTATTTCTTAATGTGTTACTATTTCTCGCAAAGGTCTTTATTTCTTGCTCTATGTACCCAAATAATTATTCCAACAAGAATTAGAGCCATTGGAGGCATTATCATCAAACTATTGTTTTGGTATCCCATTTCATAGAAAGAATCTGGAATAATTTGATAGCCCCAAAGTGAACCACTTCCAAATAATTCCCTAACAACTCCAAGAGTAATTAAGATAACAGCATATCCAAGTCCATTGCCAATTCCGTCAAGGAAAGAATCAAAAGGTTTATTGCTCATTGCAAAAGCTTCCAAACGTCCCATAACAATGCAATTAGTAATAATCAAACCAACAAATACCGACAGCTGCTTACTTACATCATAAACAAAAGCTTTCAGAACTTGGTCAACCAAAATTACTAATAGAGATACAATTACTAATTGAACAATAATTCTAATTCTTGGTGGTATGGTATTTCTCAAATAGGAAATAATAAGATTTGAAAATGCAACAACAACGGTAACACTTATTGCCATAACAACTGCTGGTTGCAACTTAGCAGTTACTGCTAATGCAGAACAAATTCCCAAAACTTGAACCGTGATTGGGTTCTCTTTAGAAAGAGGATTTTTTATCAGTTTAAAATTAAATCCAGCCATAATACTATTTTTTTAAAGAGTTAAAGTAAGGAATATAGAACTGCAAGCAGCTTTTAAGCATTTCAGAAACTCCATTTGAGGTAATTGTTCCTCCCGATACTGCATCAACTTGATGAGGATTTGCTTTATCGGCTCTTTTCATCACCTTAATAGAAGTGAAGTTATCGTTATCAAATATTTGTTTTCCCTTAAATTGATTTTGAAAATCAAGAGTAGCAATTTCAGCTCCTAACCCTGGAGTTTCACCTTTGTGGTCGAAGTTTACTCCTACAATTGTATTCAAATCTTCAGAGAAAGCTAAATTACCCCAAATTGGACCCCAAAGTCCATTTCCCATAACAGGAACAACATAAGATTTCTTCCCGTCTTTCATACATATATATATAGGTAAAGAGGCAGAAGCATCATTTGCTTTGTATAGGGCTAACTGTTTTTTTGTATCTAAACCAAATGGAGATATTGTACCTGCGGTTTGTTTTCCATTAACTATGCTTGCTACAATTTCTCCCTTAGCATTTACAGCGTGTTGCTCAACAAAGTATTTTTGAAAAAGTTCTTCAGCATCTTTTGGAGTGGACTGAATTCCCACTGCACCCAAAAGTTGTTGCATTTTTTCTACCCTTATATTTTTGTCCTGATAGGGTTTTAATCCAACAGAGGCAAGGGTTAGAATTGCCGCAGAAACAATAACTAAGACTGTGGCATAAATAAAAATATATCTATTACTAAACATTTTGTCCTCCTTTTATTTTCCAACGTTTCACTCTTTTACGAATATTTGCATCAACAACATAGTAGTCAATTAGTGGTGCAAATACATTAAGTAATAATATTGCTAACATCATTCCTTCTGGATAAGCTGGATTTACAACACGAATCAGCACTGCCATAGCACCAATCAATATTCCATAAATCCATTTTCCTCTATTTGTTTGTGCTGCAGTTACTGGGTCGGTTGCCATAAATACTGCTCCAAACATAAATCCTCCCATTACATAATGATAGTAGAAAGGAATTTGAGTGTAAGGATTTGAGCCAAAAAGATTAAAGGTTAGTCCCATAAGAGCTCCTCCAATAAACACTGAAAGCGTAATTCTCCATGAACCAATACCTGTAATTAGTAAAAAGGCTGCTCCAAGCAATATTGCAATTGAAGAAGTTTCTCCAATACTTCCTGGCATTATTCCTAAAAACATATCCCAAAAAGAAGTTGAAGGAAGATTTGCTCCTACCATCATTTCAGCAAGTGGAGTTGCTCCTGAGAATGCATCTGCCTTTTCTGCAATCCAAACATTATCTCCTGACATTGAACTTGGAAAAGCAAAAAACAAAAAGGCACGAGCTAAAAGAGCTGGATTAAGGAAATTCATTCCCGTTCCTCCAAAAACTTCTTTACCTATAACTACTGCAAAAGCAGTTGCTAAAGCAACTTGCCAAAGAGGAACATCTGGTGGCATTACCATAGGGATAAGCATTCCAGTTACCAAGAATCCTTCATTAACATCGTGCTTACGCCATTGTGCAAATCCAAACTCAATGGATAGACCAACAACATAAGAAACAACAATGATTGGAAGTATTTTAATTACTCCATACCATAAATTATCCCAAAAGCCTTCAAAGAAAGAAAGCTCTGGATTTATGCTGTGGAAATGTTGAAATCCTATATTGTATGTTCCAAACAATAGTGCAGGCATAAGAGCCAAAATAACCATTGTCATTGTTCTCTTCATATCCAAAGCATCTCTGAAATGAGCTCCAGAAGTTGTTGTGGTTTTTGGAACAAAGGCAAAAGTTTCAAAGGCATCAAAGGTTGAGTGAAGCCAAGGGAATTTTCCTCCCTTTTGAAAGTTTGGCTTCATATTATCTAATAAATTTCTAACCCATTTCATTCTCCCATCTCCTTTCTAATTAGTTCAAGACCATTACGAATTATTTGTTGAATATCTGTTTTTGAAACATCAATTACTTCGCAAAGTGCGAAATCTTCTGCATCAACCTCATAAATACCCAATTGTTCCATAAGGTCAATATCTTCAATTATACAAGCTTTTATTAATTGCATTGGATAGATGTCTAAAGGCAAAACCTTTTCAAACTCTCCTGTCAGAACCAAAGCACGTTTTCCTCCATGCAAATTGGTGTCTATTTGAGAAGGCTTTCTTAACTTTGAAGGTAAAAGATTGCAAAATCCAGAAAGGAATGTTCTTGATAGACTGAATTTCTTTATGCCAGGAGTTATCCATCCTAAAAACTCATAATAATCTCCTTCCTCAATAACGGAAATTAAATTATCATATGTTCCAAGATATCCATTTGCAGATATTGACATTCCTGTAAGAATGTTTCCACTAATATATCTTAGGTTTTTATCTGTATTTACATTGTTTTCAATAATTGAAGAAACACAAGCTCCAAACCTAACATTAAAGTATTGTGGATTCTTAACCTCAGGTCCAACTAAAGCTATTGTCTTTTGCATTTCAAGTTTTCCAGATGCAAATAATTTTCCAATAATTGCCAAATCTTGAGCATCAATATACCAAATAATATCTCCCTTATTAATAGGGTCAATATTTGCTATTTGAACGCTTACATTACCTGATGGATGAGGTCCTTCGAAACGATTTATTTGGACATTCTCCAATTTCAAAAGTTCATCGCAAGTGGTTTGTGTGGCACTTACGTTCACATGTATTTTTCCAGAAGTAAGTTTCCTTAAAACATCAACTCCCAATTGCAAATCAGCTCCTTTCCCCTTAAGAAGGAAATTGTAATCTGCTCCAAGTGGAGAAGAATCGAAACCCTTAACTATAATACATTTTGGTTGAACTTCAGGATTTGGAATTGTTGAATATGGCCTTTGTCTAATTAAAGTCCATAGTCCCGATTTAAGGAGTTTTTCAACAACGTTTTCTCTTTGCATTGAAGCAAGAGAATCTGTTCCAAAGTCTTCGTATTCTTGTGTGCTATCAGCCAGAATGATAATTTCTTCGATAGCTCTTTTATCTCCTCTTTTTATGGATTCTATTGTCCCACTTACTGAAGAAGTGAAGAGGATTTTTTCATTTAGTTTTGAATAGAAAACAGGACTACCTGCCTTAACTCTATCACCTTCTTTAACTAAAAGCTTTGGCTTTATGCCAATATAGTCAGTAGGTTTAAGTGCATAGGAGGAAACTAATGGAGAAGAAACCTTCTCTATTGCTTTGCCTGAAATCTTAATGTCAAAACCTTTGTTAATTTTAATTATATCAGACATAAAATTATTATATCAGTTTTTAAATAGAATTTTGATCTAAAATAATCTACAAAAATACATCTAAACTGCTGAATAAAAAAATAAAAAACAAATATAATTTTCAATTGAAAACTAAACGAATTTTTTAATACAAATAATTGAATATAAACTCTAAGAAGAGAAAATAAAGATTAATGAGAGATAATGAAATTAAAAATGATTTTTTCGAAATAAAGAGGGGGCTTTCTTGATTTGTATTTTGGTAAATATTCCTTGATATTCTGCTTGAAAGTATTTATTTTTTCTCTTCCAATAGTTTTATTTGTTCTTTGGAGTATTCTACAGCTTCCTGATCTCCATACTCTATAGTCAACTTATAGTATTTTATGGCATTTTGGACATCACCTTTCAATTCATAAGCATGTGCTATATTGTAAAGAACTATAAAATCCTTTGGATTGATTTTATATGCTTCTAATAGATAATCAATAGCTTTGTCATATTGTTTATAAATAGTATAGACAATTGAGAGATTTGATAAACTTTCAATATGGTCTGGATAGTATTTTAATATTCTTTCTGCAATTTGCTTCATATTGTTGAGCAAACTATCGTTTTCTGTTTTATATAATTGAATTTGATAATCTTGAATTGAACCTAAGAACATTTTCTTAGCATCTTCAACTGGTTTATTCTCTGACCAAGTCCAATTATTCTTATTCTTTGATGAGTAGTCAATAGTTTTTAATATTTCTTTTGTGAAATTATCATAATCTTCAAGTTGACCATAGATATATATTTTACCAAATCTCATATCCAATCTATTTGGATGTTTTTCAATTCCCTTATTTATCCATTCAAACCCCTTGCTTAGAATATTTTGTTCGTAGTAGTTTCCTCCATATAAGAATCCTACTGGTTCTTTTTGGGATGAGTCTTGATCCATTATTTGATAAACAGCTTCTCCTTGAGGATCCTGACCAAGAGTAATGGTTTCTTGATGACTCTTATTTACATAATAATTAAAGTAAGCAACATAGAGTTCAGGGTCATTAATATCAAACTTTTCCCAATTATCCAAAATTTGCTGTTGTCCAATTGTATCATTTACTTCAATTAAATAATCAAATTTTTCTTTGAAACTCTGAGAAAAACTATTATTAAGACTAAAAATTAGACTAAGGCTTAAAATTAAAATTCTTTTATACATTATCGGTTCTTATTATTTAGTAGAATAATATCACTATAATAATTTAATTGAACCCATTCCACAAACTCATACTTTTTAAAAATACTTTCCCATAATCTTTCTTCACCTTCTGGAACATGAAAATATATTATACAACCTGCGGTTTGGCTTATTGTGTCTTCTTTTAATTTTAATACCTTCATAGAATTCAACCAATCTTCCTGATAAGTAGTGTTTTTAATATTAAATAGTCTGGGGAATATTGTTATCTGATTTGTTTGATAATGCAAATATCCATTAACAAACCATACATTTCCATCATTAGTATAAGGTTTTGCATTAAGATAATCTAAAACATATTGCAAACTATCTGGAGATAAACTTGATGTGAATTTAAGAGAATTAATATTTTCGACCTCATGGTCAAAACTATTTATAAATTTAAAAACCTTATCAATAGTGTAACCTCCTTTAATTTTAACAAAAACATCTGTTGGTACAAATCTGTTTTCTTCATTTGTTGGTTGGTCATCTATTTCCTTTTCACAACTTATAAATGATAAAGAAAATAATAACAAGATTAATTTTAAAGTTTTCATAATATATTTTATAATTTAATTTCTATTTTACTATTTTGTGTATCTTTTGATCTAACTCTTCTTGTGTCAGGTTGAATATCCTTTTTCACTATTTGAATCACATCATTATGTAATTTTTCAAAATCAATATCTTCTTTGTAAATAAATGAATACATTGTTCCTTCTATCTCCTCTGTTTCAGTTTCAAATCTTTTGTCCATTACATAATCAAAGTTTCCATTTTTACCATGAAACATTAAAACATGCAATCTATATAATTGATCCTTATCACTACCATCAGGATTTGTGCTATATACATAATAAACTATTTTGGTAAAACTTGTAGAAAATCTATCTTTCGGTAATTCTTCAAACCATTCGTATCCCCATATATTTTTGTCGTCTACTTTAAAAAAGTCAAAATTAAAATACTCATTAATTCCTTCTGGTAGAGTCTTATGCTTATAAGCTTTATAGAGTAAATCTTTATATTTTTTTGCTTTTTTGTAATCTTTAAGTCCAGAATATGAAACAGCTATATTCTTAATCATATATGGTTTTCGTTCTGCAAACTCTTTATTAAAACGTTTATTCTCTTTTTTTAATAAATCTAATGCCTCTAATCCGTATTCTAAAGACTTACTAAAATCTTCATTCAAACGACTATTATTTTCTAAGTAAGAAATTACATCTATCAAATAGAATTTTGTGTAATCATATAAAGTATCTGATTTGGGAATTGTTTTCTCTAAGTTTTTTAATTGTGAATAGGCTAATTCTATTTGATTATTTTGAATTAAACTATCAGCACAAACTAATTCATTAAAATAATCTTTCTGTCCTAATGAGATAAACGGAATAAACAAAAGTATAAACAATAATTTTCGCATGAGATTTGTATTAATTAAGATTCAACAAATACATCTTTGAATAAAAAGGTTCAAAGATTCATACGTCCAAAGGTACAAATAACTTTAATCTAATAGATTAATTTATATAAACAAAAAAACCAATAACCTTATAGACTATTAATATTTAAGAGATTAATAGGGTTATTAGTTTTTGTTATTAAATTACTTATCTGAATTTTGATAGACAATATCACCATTTACAAAGGTTGAAACTATCTTTGAGTTGAATGTTTCTCCTTCAAAAGGAGACCAATTGCATTTTGATAAAATTGTGTCTTTACTTACTTGGGTTTTTCCATTCAAATCAACCAAAACCAAATCAGCATAATAGCCTTCCTTAATATATCCTCTTTTTTCTAATTGGAAATAGTTGGCTGGATTATGGCACATTTTTTCTTGAAGCTGAGAAAGAGACAACTCTCCTTGCTTAACCAATTCAAGCATTATATTTAATGAAAACTGAATTGAGGGAATGCCTGATGGAGATTGAAAATATGGTTTTTCTTTTTCTTCAATTAAATGAGGTGCATGGTCAGTTGCCACAAAATCTATTTTATCCTCACGTAAGGCTTTTCGTAGAGCTTCTCTATCTGTTTTGCTCTTAACGGAAGGATTACATTTTATTTTATTACCCAAGCGTTCAAAATCCTTTTCTTCAAACCATAGATGAATTGGAGAAACTTCTGCAGTAATATTTTTGGAGTCAATCTTCCCTTTTTGAAGTAATGATAATTCTTTTTCAGTGGTAATATGAGCAATATTTAGTTTAGTTTTCTCTTTAGCCATATCTATTGCAAACTTTGTTGACAAATAGCAAGCCTCTGCATCTCTTACTAATGGATGAATTGAAGATGGAGCATCATTGTTAGGATATAATTCTTTGTATTTGGCAGTGTTTGCTCTAATTCTTTTTCCGTCTTCACAATGTGCGGTAATAATCATTTTGCTATTTTCAAACAATCCTTCAATTGCTTGAGCCTTATCAACCAACATATCTCCTGTTGATGAGCCAAGGTAAATTTTATAGCCACAAATTAGATTAGGATCAATACTTAAAGCTTCTTCCAAATTATTATTAGTTATGCCAAGATAGAACTTGTAGTTGCATAACATTTTTTCTTCTGCAAGTTTAATTTTTTCAGTTAAGGCTTGGAGGTTAGTTGTTGGAGGAATTGTGTTTGGCATATCAAAAACAGTGGTTATTCCTCCAGCAACAGCAGCTCTTGACTCAGAAAGCATATCTGCTTTACTTTCTAATCCTGGCTCACGAAAATGTACGTGTATATCAATAATTCCAGGAAGCAAAACTAAACCCTTAGCCTCTATAATTTCTGTTTGAGAAGGCAAAGCATTGATTTCATTTTCAGAAATCTTAATTATTTTTTCATCCTCAATCAGAACATTTACTGCTTTTAAACTAAGTCCTTCAGCAATTTGAGCTAAGTGAATATATTTATAATTGGGCATTATGCTTGCTCTACTTCTGCAACAATAGCTTGGTCAACCAAGATTCTTCCACAGTATTCGCAAACAATAACTTTTTTGTGCATTCTAATATCCATTTGTCTTTGGTGAGGAATTTTGTTGAAACATCCACCACAAGCATCTCTATCAACTTCAACAACTGCCAAACCATTTCTTGAATTAGCTCTTATTTTTTGATAAGCTGTTAAATATCTATCTTCAATTAATTTCTCATTTTCCTTACTTTCTTCCAACAATACTCTTTCCTTTTCTTGAGTTTCAGCAATAATCTCGTCTAATTCAGATTTCTTAATTTCAAGGTCTTTCCTCTTATCTTCCAAAATGGTCTTAATTCTTTCCATTTCTTGCTTTTGGCGTTCTATTTCAGCATTAGATTCCTTAATTTTCTTTTCGCAAAGTTGGATTTCTAAGTTTTGGAATTCAATTTCTTTGGTTAGAGATTCGTATTCACGATTATTTCTAACGTTATTTTGTTGTGTTGTGTACTTCTTAATTAAAGCATTACAGTCAGCAATCATTGTTTTTTTATCAAGATTCTTTTGATTTAAAGCAACTTCTTCAGCTTTAAATTTTTCAATTCTTGTTTCCAATCCTGCAATTTCGTCTTCAAGGTCTTGAACCTCTAAAGGCAACTCTCCTCTAATTATTCTAATACGGTCTATTTGAGAATCAATTTGCTGTAATTTATACATAGCAACCAATCTCTTTTCAACTGTAATGTCTGCTTCATCGCTCTTAATGAATTGAGTAACCTTTGCTTCTTCTTTTGTTTTTGCTGTAACTTTCTTTGCCATTATGATTTATTATTTAATATATTTTACTCTATTTGCGGTCTTATCGGAAATTAAGGGCACAAAATTACAAAACTTTTCATAAAGAACTGCAATAATCCTTTCTTTTATAAATTGTTCGCTTTCAAAATGTCCTATCTCTGCAAGTAATATTACGTTATCGTTATCAATTAAATCATGATATTTTATTTCTCCAGTAATGAAAACATCTGCCTTATTTTTAACTGCTTCATCAATCAAAAAACTACCACTTCCTCCACAAATTGCAACTTTTTTTATTTGTTTTTGTTTATGGGAATTAAATTTTATTTGACTTAGGTTAAGGTTTGTTTTTAACATTTGAAGAAAATCTTCAGTATCCATTATTTCTTTTAATTCTCCAATTCCTCCTGCTCCTAAATAATTATCATTATTAAATATTAAGTCAGAACTTAGTGGTTTAAATTTTTGAAGTCCTATTTTCTCTGCCAATATTCCATTTACTCCATTAAAAGCATTATCAAGATTTGTGTGAGCAGAATAAATTGAAATATCATTTTTAATTGCTTTAATTATTATTTTACCTAAGGTTGAATAATAATCTATTTTCTTTATTCCACTGAAAATTATTGGATGATGAGAAACTATTAAATTACATTTGTTTTCAATTGCTTTTTCTACTACCTCTAAAGATAAGTCTAAGCAAACATAAACTCCACTGCATTCATTATTAATATCCCCTAAAGTCAATCCTGAATTATCGTAATCTTCCTGCCATTCTAAAGGAGCAAAGCTCTCAAGAGTTTCAATAATGTCTTTAATTAATACTTTCTTCATTATAATCTTTCAATTAGTTTTTCCACTAATAACATCATTTTTTCTTCTGCATTCTTTCCTGCCTGAAGAACCTCATCGTGAGTTGGATCTTCAATTGCATCTTCATTAAATACGTTTGACACAAGACTCATTGCAAAAACATCCATTTGCGAATGAGCTGCAACAATAACTTCTGGAGTTGTACTCATACCAACACAATCAGCTCCAACCTTATGATAAAACTTATATTCAGAAGGAGTTTCAAAGCTTGGTCCTGAATTGCCTAAATAAACTCCTTGCTTTATTTCAATATTATTTTCTTTTGCAATTTCTTTTGCTTTTTCAATTAAACTTGGAGTATAAGCTCTGCTCATTGAAGGGAAACGAAGTCCTAATCTATCATCATTCTTTCCAATCAAAGGATTTGGTAAAAGATTTATGTGATCTTCAATTATCATTATATCTCCAACTTTAAAAGTTGGATTAACTCCTCCTGCTGCATTTGTTAATATTAATGTTTGGACTCCCAATTCTTTCATTACTCTTATTGGAAAAGTAACTTCTTGCATTGAATAACCTTCATAGTAATGGAAACGTCCTTGCATTGCAATAATTTCTTTTCCTGCAAGAGTTCCAAAAACTAATTTACTTTTATGACCTGTGGCTGTTGAAATAGCAAAATTTGGTATAGAAGAATAATCTAACACCTTTTCTGTTTGAATTATATTAACAATATTTGCCAAACCACTTCCACAAACAATTCCAATCTTTGGCATTGTTTTAACATTGTCTTTAATATAATTTGCTGTAGCTTTTATTTTTTCTAACATCATCTAAAATTATTTCTCTAAAATTAACAGATTTACTTGCTGAAGAAGTAATTGTAAGTCCAATTGGCAGAACATATATTGGCAAATTTGTTAATTGCTCAAAGTTTTTAAGTCGCATTGAGTCTTTCTCTGTTGTAATTATAATAGTATTCTCTTGTCTCTTGGAATTATAAAGGTTTATAAGTTTTTCAATATCCTTATTTGTAAAATTATAATGATCAGAAAACTCCAATTTATCTATTATTGTAGTTTTTTCTGAGATATAATCTATCATTGGCTTATTGTCTGCAATTCCAGTAATTAAAATTACTGAATTGTCTTCTAAACTTAATGTTGATTCCTTATCAAATAAAGCATATAAAGGTTTGTAATCGGTATGACTGAAAAATACCTTTTGATATTTCTTTGGTCTTAGATTAGATTCAAAATCTACTTTATCTCCCATTGAATAATTTTGTGGAGATTTAGTAATAATTATGTAGTCAGCTCTTTTATATCCATTCTTGTGCTCTCTTAAAAGTCCAAAAGGAATTATCTTGTCTTTAAAAAACGGATAAGAATAAGAAGTTAATAGAATTGAAAGGTCTAATGATAGTTTCCTATGCTGAAAAGAATCATCTAAAATAACTATTTCAAGATTATTTATTTCCTTTTCAAGTCTTTCAATACCCTTATTTCTGTCTTCACAAACTGCAAAAGTAATATTTGAAAACTTTGACTTCATTTGCAAAGGTTCATCACCAACCTCTAAAGCTCTGTCATTTAGTTCTACAAACCTAAAACCTTTTGTTTTTCTTCCATAACCCCTACTCAAAACAGCTACATTATATACTTCCGAAAGAACACTTACCAAATATTCAACATGAGGAGTTTTGCCCGTTCCACCAACTCTCAAATTTCCAACTCCAATTGTTGTTACTTTATGTTTTTGAGATTTAAACCATTCAAAATCATAGAATCTATTACGAAAATAAATTACTATACCATATAACATGGTTAAAGGGAATAAAAGATATGCAAAAAAAGCTCTCATTTATATATTAATTACAATTATAAACCCATAAATTACTTCCATCAAAGTAAGAGCAGTAAGTGTATAAACTTCTTTTGGCAACACTGTTAGAAGTTGGAGAACCATCAACATAAATAAAATTTGAATGACATTTAGGACAATTGAGGAGCATGTTAGTTACTGTGTCAACTTCTAATCTTCCATGACAATTTTCAGCAGTACAAGATCTTTCAAAACAAATATATTCTCCATAGTTTATTCTAAAAATAGCTACTCCTCTCATACCTCCTTCAAAATATTCCCAACCTCTATTTCCTGTATTAAGATTAAAATACTCTGTGCTTTCAGGGTCAATATTAAAATTGACATAACCATAATCATAGGTATCTTCATTGCAACTAACAAAGATAACTGCAATTAGTGAAAGAAATATTAGAAGTTTCTTATTCATAATAATGAAACGTTAAGAAGCACTATATATTGCAACTAAACAAACATCCCCAACAGCCTTTAATGTATTTTTACTTATGCAGGTAATATCGTCTTTAACAGTATGCCAATAAGGGAAGAAACTTCCAGTAGGGTCATGTTGAACAATATCTATCATTGGTATTTTTGCGTCTTTATTTACCCAAATATGATCATCCATAACTCCTCCTATTTGCTCATCAGAAAACATATTGCCATATCCTTTATCCTTTGCAATTTGCCATACCTTATTCATAATTGAAGGTGCATAGTACATTGATTGAGATTCTTTAACAAACAATGGATTGGAATAACCAACCATATCTAAAAGAATACCATATTTTGCTTGATAGAAAGGTATATGAAGATTTTTTGCCCAATATTGAGAACCCAAGCACCAATCAGATTGGTCTTCTATGTCAGTTTTATCCCATTCTGGACAACCTTGATCTTCTACATCAAATAAAACTATATCAACTCCTACAGAGGTTGGCTTAGCTTTCAAACATCTTGCTATTTCCATTAAAACACCTACTCCTGAAGCTCCATCATTTGCACCAATAATTGGAGTTTTATGATTCTTTTCATCTGCGTCGTTATCTGCCCAAGCACGAGAATCCCAATGTGCTGAAAAAAGAGCTCTATCTGTTGAAGCAAGATTAAAACTAACAATTATATTTCTTCCTTTTACTTCTTTGCCATTGTAAAGCTTGGACGTGAAATTCTGTTCAATAACAGTATCAGCATATTGTTTGAAAAAAGAAACCAAATAATCTCCACAAGCTTTGTGAGCCTTAGACTCTGGAACTCTTGGACCAAAATCACATTGATTCTTTACATAAGCAAAAGCACTATCTGCATTAAATGCTGGAATTTCAACACTTGCATAGTTAAAGTCCTTTTCTGCCTCTTTTTGTTTTTTATCTTTGCATGATGCAAAAACAATCACTGATACAGCTAAAAATATTAAACTTAATTTCTTCATTTTATTTTCTAATCTAATGACCAACTTACTCCATCTTTTGAATCCTTTATCTTAACTCCAATTTCAGCTAACTTATCTCTAAGCTGATCACTCTTTGCCCAATCCTTATTCATTCTTGCCTCTTGACGCACATCCAAAATCATCTTAACCAAACCTTCAATTGTTGGCATCATATTTGAAGTTTGTTCATCTTTTATTCCTAAAATATCTACAAGATAATTATTAAACAAAGCCTTTAAGTCTTCTAAGCCCTCTGAATTAATTTTTTCTTTTCCATCAATAATTTTATTGATAATTGAAGCTGCTTCAAACAAATTAGAGATAACAATTGGAGTGTTAAAATCGTCATCCATTGCTTCTTTGCAATTATTAATTAGAGCTTTAATATCTAATTCTGCTGCATTATTGGAAGGAGTAATATTATTTATATTTCTTTGAGCCTCAAGTAAACGTTTAAGTCCTTTTTCTGCAGCTGTTAGTGCTTCATTAGAAAAATCCAATGTTGAACGATAGTGTGCTTGAAGAATAAAGAAACGTATTGTCATTGGAGAATAGGCTTTTTCCAATAGTTTATGAGTTCCATTAAACAACTCTTCCAAAGTAATAAAGTTTCCTAAACTCTTTCCCATCTTTTGACCAGCAATTGTAATCATATTGTTATGTATCCAATAGTTGGTTGGTTCGTGTCCAAATGCACAAACAGACTGTGCAATTTCAGATTCGTGATGTGGGAAAAGAAGGTCAAGTCCTCCTCCATGAATATCAAATTTATCTCCAAGATATTTTGCACTCATTGCTGTACATTCTAAATGCCAACCAGGAAAACCATCACTCCAGGGAGAAGGCCAACGCATTATGTGTTCGGGTTCAGCTTTCTTCCAAAGAGCAAAATCTGCAGGATTGTGTTTTTCTTTTTGACCATCAAGTTCTCTTGTGGTTTGAAGCATATCCTCAATAACTCTATTTGAAAGAATTCCATATTTATGAGTATCATTATGATATTTCAAAACATCAAAATAAACATTTCCTCCAGAAACATAAGCATAACCAGCATCTAATATCTTTTTAACAATATCAATCTGTTCAATAATATGTCCTGAGGCTGAAGGTTGAATGCTTGGACGAAGAACATTTAAAAGATCCATTGCATCAAGATAGCGTTTAGTGTAAAATTGTGCTATCTCCATTGGTTCAACTTGTTCAAGACGTGCTTTCTTTGCTATTTTATCTTCTCCTTCATCAGCATCATTTTCCAAATGTCCAACATCAGTAATATTTCTCACGTATCTAACCTTGTAACCTAAGAATTTAAGGTAACGAAAAACTATATCAAAAGTAATCCCAGGACGAGCATGTCCTAAGTGAGCATCCCCATAAACTGTTGGTCCGCAAACATACATTCCAACATGTGGAGGATTAATTGGTTTAAATATTTCTTTCTTTCTTGTTAGTGTATTATAAACCTGAAGTTCCATATTATTGATTTAAATTATTATCAAACTTAATTCTACTTACCATTATTGCAACTGAAATTATTCCAATTGACAAAACTAATAAAAATATTGATATTATATCCATTAACTTAAGGACTATTGGGAAAGCGTCAACAATTAAATTATCTCCACCCATCTTTATTAGTCCAAAATGTTGTTGAATTAAACAAAAACCTATTCCTAAAAGAAGTCCAACTAAAGCTCCAATAAAGGAAAGCATCAATCCATTAAAGAAATATATCTTTCTAACAACAGACAAACTTGCTCCCATTGAACGTAAAATTTGAATATCTTTTTTCTTATCCAATATCAAAAGAGACAAAGATCCCATTACATTAAAAGTTGCCACAAAAATTATAAACGCAAGAATGGCATAAACTCCCAAACGCTCTGCCTTAACTACTTTTTGATATAATGGATCTTGTTCCAAAATATCCTTAACAGAATAGTCCTTGCCTGCAATTTGCTGAATTTCTTCCTTAAGTTTTGGAATATCTTTATTCTCCTTTGCACTAACGTAAATTGCACTAACTTCATTGTTTTCATACTCCAAAAGATTTCTGGCAAAGCTAATTGGCAAAAAAACATCAGTTTCATCCATTGTGGAATTCATCATAAAACTTCCACAATAGTTAATCTCTCCAACATTAAAAGTTTCTTCTGCAATTGGAGAAATTCTCCCACTTCTTTTTGGAACAGCAAGCTTAATTACAGCACCCATTACATCAGCATTATTATTTAAGCCTAAACTTCCCATAAGTCCAATACCCAAAACACAAGCATCTTTACCAAAGCGTTTTAGTTGAAACCTTCCATAAACTATTGAAGTGTCAATTCTATTTAATGCATAATAGGAAGGTTCAATCCCTTTCATCCTAACCAATGCCTGAGAAGAGCCAAAGGTTGCCAAAGCATTTTCTGCTAATACAGGTGTTGAAACAGAAATATCCTTCAAAGAAGAAATCTTTTTATAGTTAATAGAATCCAAAGAAAACACCTTTCCCTTATTGGCTTGAATAATTAGTGGAGGATTTGATAATGATAGTATTTTTTCTCCTACATCAGTAAATCCGTTAAAAACAGAAAGAACAATTAAAAGAGCCGATGTTGTAATAGCAATTCCAATCATTGAAATCATTGAGATTATATTAATAACCTTCAATTTTTTCTTTGAAAAGAAATAACGAAAAGCAACAAAGAGTGGAAGATTCATATTTAGTGGTTAATGATTAATGGTTAGTGGTTAACTTTTATTTTTCACTTTTACCTTTTACCTTTTAACTCTTAAGAAGGTTGTCTATCTTTTCCAAATAATCCAAGCTATCATCAATAAAGAAACTTAATTGAGGAATAACTCTTAGTTGATTTCTTACTCTTTGAGCAAGCTTCATCTTTATTAGAGTATTCTTTTCTTCCAATAGTTTGAAGATTTCTTGTGTGGACTTGCCTTTTAAAGCAAAAATACTAACATACACACGAGCTACCGACAAATCGGCACTTACTCTAACCTTTGTTACAGTAATCATAGCCCCTTCAAATAAAGCCACAGCTTCCATTTGCAATATTTCGCCTAAATCTTTTTGAATTAAACGAGCAACTTTTTCTAATCTTTTTGAGTCCATAGAAATGCAAAAATACAATATATTTTACAAAAACTCCATTTAACCAACAGAATAATATGATAAAGATAAGAAATACAGAGGAATAAAGAAGAAAAACCAACTTTATTCTTAAAAGTTTAGGGAGGAAGTGCATTTAGGGAGGCAGTTTTATACCTTTATATATATATTAAGATAGGAAATTGCCTCCCTGCTTCCCTACCTCCCTAAATCCTCATATTCTCCAAAAAACTCCCTGATTTTTTACGAAAAAGCTCCATCTTTCTCCAAAAAAAGTTTAGTTTTTTAAACATTATCTTTAGCTAAAGAAATTTCTCTGAACTTAATGTAAAACGTTGTTTAAATGAATAATAGGTAAAACAGTAAAAATAGTTAGGAAATCAACGTATTTTTGTTTAGAATGTCAAATAAAAGGGTTTAAAAGTTTGGTAAATAGCATAATATGTTGTATCTCTGTAATAGATAAAATGAAAAAAATAGAAGTTTTCATTTTAATTTTAAACCAAATTAAAAAACCTCGCGATAGTGATTTGAAGGTCAATCGCAAAAAATTATGTTGAATTACACAACAATCAAAAAGAAAATCTCCGTTGGTGCTGCTCCTGGAGAAAAGTACTTGGCTACTATTTCAAGAAATGGTATTATGAGTCAAGAACAGTTAATTGAAAGAATTTCCAGCGCTTCTGCATTGGCTGAAAATGACGTTTTGTCTGCTCTTCGTGCTTTGCAAGTTGTTATCACTGATGCAACTATGAATGGAATTACAGTTCAATTAGACCAATTAGGTATCTTCACTCCTTACCTTAGTGCCAAAGCTATGCTTACTGCTGAAGAAGTTGATGCAACAACTATTAGAGGCGTTAGAGTGAATTTCCGCCCTAATGTAAGGTTTAAAAACAAACTCAAAACCACAAATTACGAATATCGTAATCCAATGCCTAAAGGTTTGGTTTTGCCTGTGGATGATACTCCTGTTGCACCGTAATCCTTAGTTAATGATTAATTGTTAACTGTTAAAGGTTAATTGTAAGGGCGAGCTTAATTATGCTTGCCCTTATTTTTTTGTATTATTTTTTCTTTGCTTTGCAAAGTGTTTGCTGTGCGGTATATATTATGCCGCACGACAGATTCTATAAGAAAATACAATTTAAACTTTGTCGTTTTGCATAGTAAAGAAATATAAGCTATTTTTTCAAAAAATGTTTTTAAATTAGGAATAATTATATACATTTGCAAAATAGATAATACACAAAACAAAAAAATATTATATAGAAACAAACAATAGTTATTAACTAGACATATTATAGCGTTTTAGCTTTTCTTTCTGACTAAAAATTTGGCGATTAAAAGTAAGAGAAAAGATTAAGTTTAGAATGCTCACGCTTACGGCGTGGGCTTAACTTATCTTAGCTCTTACAGGTAGCCAAATACCTTAGTCAGCGAGATACTTCTAAGTACCACGCTTTTTTTATGTCAAAAAAATTAAAGAATTATGGAAGAATTTGACACTTTTTTTACCCAAATATCTTAGAAATGGAAGGGGAAATAGACAGAGATCCATTTACATTTATTGCTGATAACTGCAAAATATGGTATGAAGGTGAATGTATTAAGGAAATAAATAGTAAAATTAATATTACTGGAAATATAAACCTATTCAGTAGTGTACTACGAAATAAAATGCAGGTATCAATTGACAATTCGGAAATATCAGATTATATAGCAGATAGACTATTATTTAAGGAAATATCAAGATTAAATGATAGGATTCTTTGGAGTAATAATTTTTTAAATGATTACGAAGGTGCAGAATATAAAAATATGTCTTTATTCTTTAGTTCAGGAGTACTTTCTAGAATTTCTATAAATCGTAGTAATCCTTTGTATATGATTGAATTTAATTCAACTCAACAAGAGGGAAAAATAGATGATGAGGATACAATAAACATATTAAATGAAAAAGCTTCTGCTCAAGGTGATAAACAAGGTATGAGTTTAGGTTCTTGGGGAGCTTTAATGGGAGGAATTAATCTTAGCAATTTTATTTTCAAATCAAATAGCCATCAAAGATATGAGAATAATCAACTTAATGGTCAAATTCAAGAAAATTGTCACCGTTCTATTATTATTAAAGAAAATATAAATGGCTGTGAAGGTTATATTATTAATAACGGAGAAGGTTATATAGTATCTATAATTAATGATTCTGATAGTAATTTGTACTCAGGAAACAAAACAATGTCTCCAAAACCAATGAAAATCATTAGTCAATCAGAAGATAAAATTGTTTTAAGAGGCTATAAATGTAAAGCAGTTACTCCATTTGGAGCTATGGATTTTAGTGGAGATGATTATGGAATGACTATTTCGTTAAAAAATAATAAAGTAGATAGTTGCACTTTACATATGCATGACAGGAATATTAATATTAAATACATGGATATAAAGCAAGAAAATAAAGTAATTCACGAAAGTAAACCATTAAATATTCCAGTATATACAAAGAAAGAAAATAATAATAATAATTTTTTAATAGGTATTACTGTAATTCTTATAATTGCTATAATTCTTATAATAATATTCTTATCGAAGAATTAGTTTACTATAATTTATCCTTCTCTTTCAAAATAAATTACTAATTTAGCCCCATAAAAATAAAAGTTATGGGAATGAAATACTTTGATACTATTGATGAAGAATATTTACGTTTAATACTTAAAGAATATCCATCAATAGAAGAAAAAGAAGAAACTGCAAGAATCTTAAAAGCAAAAAATAAGAAATATAAAGATTGTGATTTAGACAATTTATATAAAGAATTACCTAATAATGTGTTATATGATATTTATGTATATATGATCAATATTCTTGAATTTAAGGATAAAATCTTAATGTATAAATTGTATAAGCAACAATATGAGGATGGTATTGGTATAAACAAAAGTCAAGATTTCAAACAGTTCTTTAGGGAGTTATCAATTATTATTGATAAAGACGATATAAAGAAATTAAACGATTTCAACCTCTTTGTTGATAGTAAGCTATCAAATAATAATATTACTCCTACCCAAAATACAACCGCTCAAACTCAATCTGAAATTGATGTAGTAGCCTTAAAAAATTTATTTAAACCTGTTTATACTTCTGATTCTGTAGATTCTGTTTTTAATCAGCTTATTAGAGATTTAAGTACTGGATTACCTTCCTATAATAAGAGTGATATTACAGCAATTGCCTATGTTATATATGAAAGTGGAACTCTGCATAATAACACAAGACCTAATACATTCATAGCATTTCTAAGAATATTTTGCTCAATATTAAATATTACAGCTGTTCCCACAACTAAACGTTGTAAAGTGCAAAATAGAATTGAAAGATTTTCATCAACATTCTATTATTTGAATGCTAATAATGCTAATCTAGCATAGATATTTCAACTAATCCCCTTAAATTCCCTTTTTACAATCCCCCTTTTTATCCTAATTCATTAATTATCTTTAAGGTGCTGAAATTCAAGAATCCCCATTTTCCGCACCCTTTTAGTTTAACATACCTTTGCAATCGCTAAGCAATAGGGCTTAGTAAAATTAAATTATCTTCTATGATAGTAAAATCAAAGGAAAGAGTTGCTGCCTCTTCAACAGCAAGCCAAGAAGAAACCAAGTTTCAACTATGGCAAAACAAGTGTGCTGTTAACTGCTACACTGAAATTACAGCTACTCAATTAGTTGAGAAACTTAAAACCAATGCAAGCAATCCAAAGTTCTTGGAGATGCGTGAACAGTATAAAACATTCATTGAAAACGGGAGCATTGAAAATAAAGCTAAATATGACAAGTTAAAAGGCGAGTTAGAACTATTAACAATTCCTGCAAAAGTGCACCCTCGAAGACAAACAAAGGATATTATTGGAGTAAATAATTTAGTCGTCATGGACTTTGATCTAAAAGACAACCCATTTCTATTAACAGAATACGTCACCATTGTTGAAAAACTAAAACTTGACAAGAATGTCTTTATGCTTTTCAAATCACCTAATGGTTTATGTCCTAAAGTTTTAGTTAAGGTAAACTTCTCTGAAGGCAGGGAAGAGATGTTGGATGATTTAGCACAATCTCGTGGGAAAACCGAAGACAGAATAAATAATATAGAAACTCTTAAATATGAGTATAAAAAAGCACATCATGAAATAAGTCAATATATGAAGGATAACTACAATTTGGCTGCTGACATGGCTGCTAACTACATTTTAGGACAAACCTATCTGTCGGCTGATAAAGATCCATACCTTAATGAAGAAAGTTCTTTCTTTGAACTTAAAGGAGTAGAGATGCCAATAAGAAAAGTAATTCTACCGGAAAATCAAACTTGCAACTCCACATATCAGACCTCAAACTATGAAATATTGTGGGAGATTGAGTGCTTTGTTAGTAAGTATCGTACGGGTAGGCACAATTTAACAATGCATATCACACTTCAAGCCACTTATTATAATATACCAAAAAATGATATTATTGATTACTGCTATCAGAGATTTGGAGCAACAGACCATCCTTTGGCAGAGATCACCAGAACTGTTGATGATTTTTATGGGAAACCTTATCGTGGAACTCAATATACTATAAGGGAAGTATATAGAAAGAAAAAATATAACAATTATTATGGATACTAATCAAACAACACAACGAACAGAAACGGAGAGTATTCTTCATGTACTTAAATTAAGATTTCAGGTTAGGTATAATACTCGAACAAATGAGTTTGAGGTATTAGACAGACGCTATGCTCGGAAGGGCTGGAGAACTAGAAACTCCAGGATTGACAACTCTATTTTTCTACATCTAAAGAACTTAATATCTGACAGACCAGTTAACAAGCAGGATGTTGATATTCTCTTCACAAGCGAAGTAGAAGAATATAATGATATACACCAATACTTCCAATCCATATCATGGGACAAGTCGGAAAAAGATTATATCCTAGAGTTGGCTAATACTGTTCAGTGCATAGACCAGGAATATTGGATTAAGGAGTTTAGAAACTGGTTAGTGCTTATGGTTGGCACTATGCTCAATACTGAGGAAGATATCTCTAATGGAACAACCATTGTCAACTCAACTATTCTAACCTTTATTGGTAAGGGAGGAATTGGAAAAACCTATTGGTTTAACAAACTACTACCTCCTGTATTGCGAAAATATTTGAAGAATGGGTTAACAGACATTCGACATAAAGATGCAAATATTGCTTTGTCGAGGTATGCACTTATCAAGATTGATGAAATAGACACACTTAGCAAACAAGAAAAGGAGAAACTTGCTAAGATGGTTACAGATTACTCTATTGAGGAGAGGTTGGCTTATGAGAGATATGACTCCAAACTTGTTCGTATAGCTTCATTTTGTGCTACAACAAATAATGACGATTTTCTGCTGTCAGGAGCTCAAAGCAACAGAAGATACTCTATTCATGTTGTTAAATCATTGAATGCAGAGCATGGAATTGATTTAGACAAAGTGTTTGCACAAGCATACTATCTATTCACAACTGGGCAATATGTTAATTCTCAGGAATATCACAAACAAAGATATGATTTGGTGAAGGAATACGAGCAAACTGATTTGGATTTCGAAATTCTTTGCACGCATTTTGTTGAATGTGATGAATCTAATACTGAAAATTGGCTTTCAGCTTCAGAAGTATATCATCAGCTAAGAAGTAAAGGATATACTCTAAGCAAAGATAGTACTTCTTCAATAGGCAGATTACTAACAAGGCTACTAAAAGATACTAAAAACAAAAAGAAAAGCAATGGGGTGGTAAAATATAATATTAGATTTGTTAACAAATAATATTTAGGGAAGATCTTTGTTTAGGGAAGCACTTTTATATCTTTATATATATTAAGGTATATAAGTGCTTCCCTACCTCCCTGCTTCCCTAAATTTGTTAGGAAATTATCCCTCTTTTAAATCCTAAAACTCCTTCTTTTCCAAAAAAGTCACCGAATAAAATAAAAAAGTCGGCACTTATTTTGAAAAAGTCGGTGTTTAATTTTAGAAAATAGAGACTTAATTTCTTATTCTTTTTTACAAAGATATTGCCATAAAGTATTTTTATGTATCTTTGTCAGTTCAAAAACTTTTGATATGTTATATGAGTTTAAAAGATAAGATTATTCCTTCTCGAATACCAAAACATGTTGCTATTATTATGGATGGCAATGGACGTTGGGCAAAACAAAAAGGAGAAGAAAGACTTTTTGGACATCAACACGGAGCAGATAGTGTAAGACAAATTACTGAGGCTGCTGTAGAGGTAGGAATTGGCTTCATGACCCTTTATGCTTTTTCAACAGAGAATTGGAATCGTCCTCAAGATGAAATTGATGGAATTATGTTGTTGTTTATGCAATCAATGGAGAATGAAACTCCAACCATGATGAAGAATAATGTTCGTTTTAGAGTAATTGGAGAAATTGAAAAACTTAATGAACAAACTCAAGAAACAATAAGAAAGATTACTGATATAACAAGCAAAAACACTGGTTTAACTCTTATCATTGCTTTAAGTTATAGTTCTCGTTGGGAAATTACAAATATGACAAAAATCATAGCTCAAAAGGTTAAGGATAATTTGTTAAAGATTGAAGACATTGACCAAAATACCATAACCAATAACCTTGCCACTAAAGATTTCCCTGACCCCGATTTACTTATTCGCACCTCTGGAGAATTTAGAATAAGCAATTTCTTAATGTGGCAAATTTCTTATAGCGAGCTTTACTTTACAGATACTCTTTGGCCTGATTTCAAAAAAGAAGAGTTTTATAAAGCTATTCTTGATTACCAAACACGAGAAAGACGCTTTGGGAAAACCAGCGAACAATTAAAATAGATAGATAATAAAATTAATTACGAATATTTGCGTTAAAGTAGCATTATATTATAAAGATAGACTAATGAATATTTTGAAAACCTTACTTGTTTTTGTCTTTGGAGCGTTTTTACCGCTTTTTGTTTTAGCTCAACAAGACTCCATTAAAGATAAAAACAATTCTATTGAACTTGATTATTTTTCTCCCAAAGAATATGAAATTGGGAATATAATTGTAACTGGAGCCGATCATTTGGATCATCCTTCAATTATACTTATTTCAGGATTGAGTGTTGGAGATAAAATTTTGGTTCCAAGCGACAAGATTACTGATGCTATTGACAAATTGTGGAAGCAAAACATATTTGATGATGTTCAGATTTTGGTTGACAGAATTGAAGGAAGAACATTGTTCCTAAATTTTGCATTAAAAACCAAGCCTCGTATGGCAAGTTATAAGTTTGACGGGAAAAATATTAAACGTTCTGATGGAGACAAAATCAAAGAAGAACTTAATATTATGAGGGGAGATATAGTAACTGAAAATATGAAGATGAATTGTATTAACATCATTAAGGATTACTATTTTGATAAGGGTTTCTATAATACAGAAGTAAGTGTTGAAGAAATTAAGGATACATCAACAACTCGTAATGATGTTAACCTTATTTTCAATATTTCAAGAGGAGAAAAGATTAAAATTAAGGATGTTATTGTTAGAGGGAGTCATTCTTTGAAAGAAAGCTGGTGGAAATTTAACGGTACAAATGCAGAAAGCGTTGTTAGGAGTCAAATGAAGGACACTAAAAGATATCGTTGGTGGAGGGTTTGGAAGAGTTCTCGTTTCCAAGAAAAAGATTTTACAGAAGACAAGAAGGCAATTATTAAGAAATATAATGATGAAGGATTTCGTAATGCAAGAATTCTTTCCGATAGTGTTTACTTAGTAAAGAATAAAAAGGGGAAACAAAGTCTTATTGTTGAATTAAATATTGAAGAAGGTAAAAAATTCTTTTTTAGAAATATAACTTGGGTTGGAAATACTAAATATACATCTGAAGATTTAAGCAAACGTCTAAGAATTAAGAAAGGCGACCCATATAATAGAACATTATTGGAAACAAATGTTAACTATGACCCAACTGGAGCAGATATTTCAGCTATTTATCAAGATGATGGATATTTGTTCTTCCAAGTAATACCTGTTGAAGTAAATATTCAAAACGATTCAATTGATATTGAAATGAGAGTGCATGAAGGTAAACAAGCCAGAATAGGAAAAGTTTCTATTTCAGGAAACTCTCGCACCAACGACCATGTTATTATGCGTGAATTAAAAACACTTCCTGGTCAATTATTTTCTCGTGATGCCGTTATTCGTTCACTTAGAGAGTTACAACAACTACAATATTTTGATCAAGAAAACTTAAACTACGATATTCAACCAGATCAAGAAAACGGATTAGTTAATATTGAATATAAATTAAAAGAGATAAATTCCGATAAGTTTGAAATCTCTGGAGGATGGGGAGCTGGAATGGTTATTGGAACAGTTGGTGTTACTTTCACTAATTTCTCTACCAAAAACTTCTTTAAGAAAGATGCTTGGAGACCACTTCCTTCTGGCGATGGACAACATCTTTCTCTTAGAGCTCAAACAAATGGTACTTACTATTATTCATTGAGTGCTTCCTTTACTGAACCTTGGCTTGGGGGTAAGAAACCTAATGCTTTAAGTGGATCTGTTTTCTATTCCTATCAAGATGATGGATATTGGAACAATTCAGGAAGTCCTTCTTATTGGTTAAGTATTTTTGGAGCTTCACTTTCTTTGGGCAAGCGTTTGCAATGGCCTGATGATTATTTCACATTTGTTCAAGGAATTTCATTCCAACAATACAACGTTAAGAACTATCCTGCTTTTAGTTTGTTTACAAATGGTCGTTCAAACAATCTAAATTATAACTTTACCATTGCTCGTAGTTCTTCTGACTCTCCTATATATCCAAGAACAGGTTCAGATATTTCATTTACAACTCAACTTACTTTCCCTTACTCTTTAGTTAATGGTAAGGACTATGCCAAGATTGGTAATGAAGAGAAATATAAATGGTTGGAATACTATAAAGTTAACATTAAGTCTGCTTGGTATTTCAATTTAGTTGACAATTTGGTAATGAGTACAAGAGCACGTTTTGGTTTCTTGGGACAATATAATAATAATGTTGGCTATTCTCCATTCGAAAGATACTATGTTGGAGGTGATGGTTTACAAGGATGGGCATTGGACGGAAGAGAAGTAATTGCTCTTAGAGGTTACACTGCTTCTTCTCTATCACCAACAAACGGAGCTACAGTGTTTGATAAGTTCACCTTAGATATGCGCTACCCTATCTCATTGAATCCAACTGCAACAATTTATGCCTTAGCTTTCTTTGAAGCGGGAAATTCATGGGCTAACTTTGAAGGCTTTGCTCCTTTCAAAATGTATCGCTCTGCTGGTATTGGTCTTAGATTGTTTATGCCTATGTTTGGACTTATTGGTATTGACTGGGGATATGGCTTCGACGAAATTCCAGGAAGTCCTACTGCAGGAGGTCCTCAATTCCACTTCTCCATTGGTCAATCTATGGATTAGTGATTAATTTTCTTTGATGTTAAATTAAATATAAAAATAATTAAGCGATGAAAAAACTGATTTTAATTATACTTTGTTTTGTTTCAACAACAACTCTCTTTGCACAAAAGTTTGCCAGTGTTGACACAGAATATATTTTGAGTAATATGCCAGAATATAAACAAGCTCAAAAGGAATTGGATGATATGGCAGTTCAATGGCAAAAAGAAGTGGAATCAAAATTTCAAATTGTTGATAAGCTCTACAAGGCTTTTCAAGCTGAAAGTGTTTTGTTGCCTGAGGAACTAAAAACTAAGAAGGAAAATGAGATTATTGCAGCAGAAAAGGAAGCTAAAGATTTGCAAAAACAACGTTTTGGAAATACAGGAGATTTATCTAAGAAACGCTCTGAACTTGTGAAGCCTATACAAGACAAGATTTATAATGCCATTGAGAAAATTGCTCAAGAGAAAAACTATTCTATGATTTTTGATAAATCCAGCGGTGCAACCATTCTTTATGTTGATGCAAAGACCGATGTTAGCGACTTGGTGCTTGCCGAACTTGGCTACAAAATTAGTGGTCAAAAGGGTTCAAAATAGAATAATAATATAAAATTGTGTATTTTTGCACCTTAATTTTTAAAAGAATATAATAAAATAAAAACAAACTCATGATGAAAAAAACAATCCAAGCATTAACTCTTGTTGCAGTTTTATTGCTTTGCAGTAACCTTTACTCTCAAAAGAGCGTGAAATTGGGACATTTCTCTTCAACCGATCTTATTAAAAAGATGCCCGAAGGTGATTCTGCTCAAGTTACAATGAAAAAATATATGGCAGAGCTTCAAACTGAAGCAGAAACAATGCAAAAGGAATATGACCGTTTAGTTGGTGAATACCAAGCAAAGGAAGCTCAACTTTCAGAAGTTTTGAAACAAAGCAAACAAAGAGAAATTCAATCTGTTGGTCAAAGATTCCAAGAATTTCAACAAAGTGCTCAAGAAGATATCCAAAAGAAACAAGGTGAGCTAATGACTGCTATCACTGATAAGATAAAAGTAGCTGTTGCTGAAGTGGCAAAAGAAAACAAATATACCTACATTCTTGAAAGTACAGGAATACTTTGGTATGCTGAAGATAGTGAAGACATTACTCCTCTATTAATGAAGAAACTTAATCTTAAGTAAGAAAAAAAAAGAGGCTGCAAGGAAAAAAAGTTGAAATAAAATTTGGTAGTAATATAAAAATACCTATCTTTGCAACCTCAAATTTCGCGGATGTGGCGTAATTGGTAGCCGCGCTAGACTTAGGATCTAGTGTCGTGAGACGTGGGGGTTCGAGTCCCTTCATCCGCACAAAATAAAAAAAAGTGAAAAGTAAGGAAACTTCTTTTCACTTTTTTTATTTCTAATTTTTAAGAAGGCTACATCCAGCTTTCGCTTAATATTTTTCCTTCAACACTTATAACAATTACTTTGATTGGGCATTTCCTTTGTGCATTTTGAAGAGCAAGCTTAGCTATTTGAACTAAACCTGAACAACAAGGTACTTCCATTACAGCAACTGTTAAGGTGTCAATTTGTGCTTCATCAATCATTGCAGTTAGCTTTTCTACATATTCTTCTTTGTTAGAATCAAGCTTTGGACAAGCAATTGATACTTTCTTGTTCTTTAAAAGAGTTTGATGGAAGCTTCCTATGGTGAAAGCAGTACAATCGGCTGCCAACAAAAGATTACATCCCTTAAAATAAGCTGCATTTGGGTTTTGAAGATGAAGTTGTACTGGCCAATGGCTAAGTTCTGAAGGTTGTGGATTGTTGGAAGGGGTTTGAGTTGGATTAGATTGAGCTTTTGCAATTTCTCTTGAAGCTGAGCCAGGACATCCTCCTGAATGGCAAGCTGAAGCTTTTGGTTGTGGAACATCTTGTAATGAACTAAGGTCAATTGAGAAGTTATTTTCTTTTAGAAATTCAATTCCTTGACGAAGGTATTCTGTTTCGTTGTGGTCTTTCATGTGTTTTAAGTGAGCCAGAATTACTTTCTCTCCCTTAGGAAGGATTCTTTGCATAACTGCAATTTCATCATATTTCTCTGCTTCTCTTTCTATTAATTCTATGGCTCCTACTGGACATTCTCCAATGCAGGCTCCCAAACCATCACAAAAGATTTCACTAATCATTACTGCCTTTCCGTCTATTAGTTGAAGTGCTCCTTCATGGCAACCACTAACGCATAATCCGCATCCGTTACATTTTTCTTCATCAATTTTAATTACTGTTCTTTTCATTTTATTTCTTTGTTTTTAATTATTCATTCTTTGTTGATGGTGCAAAATTACTTTCTTTTGAAGGGCTTGTCTGTAATATTGATTACAAAGGGAGTTTTTTTAATAAAAAAGGGCCAACTCCTTTCGGAATCAGCCCCAAACTGGTTGAATTTTCAATGTTTACGCAATTTTCAATGTTTACGCTATCCAGTTTTTCATATCTTCCTCAACGGTTGAGATTCCGCCAATACCGAAGTTTTGTACCAAAACGTTAACTACGTTTGGAGAAAGAAATGCTGGAAGGGTTGGTCCTAAGTGGATATTTTTCACACCTAAGGATAGTAATGCTAATAGTACGATTACTGCTTTTTGTTCGTACCAAGCAATATTGTAAACAATTGGTAATTGGTTTACATCTTCTAATCCGAATGCTTCTTTTAGAGCTAATGCAATTACAACTAAAGAGTAGCTGTCATTACATTGACCTGCGTCTAATACTCTTGGTATTCCTCCTATATCACCAAGAGGTAATTTATTATATCTATATTTTGCACAACCTGCTGTTAGGATTACAGTGTCTTTTGGTAGAGCTTCTGCAAATTCTGTATAGTATGCTCTTGATTTCATTCTTCCGTCGCATCCTGCCATAACCACAAATTTCTTAATTGCTCCTTGTTTTACTGCATCAATTACTTTGTCTGCCAATTGTAAAACTTGGTGATGAGCAAAACCTGCAACTAATTCACCTTTTTCAAATTCTGTTGGAGGTGGACATTGTTTTGCCATAGCAATAACTTGAGAAAAGTCTTTTTGTTTACCTTTTTCTCTTGGTGCAATATGGATTGCTCCTGGAAGACCTGCACTTCCTGTTGTGAAGATTTTACCAATGTAGTTTGCATCAGCCTTTGGTGGAACAATACAATTGGTTGTGAAAAGAATTGGTCCATTAAATGTTGAGAATTCTTCTTTTTGGTGCCACCAAGAACCACCATAGTTTCCTACGAAGTTAGGATATTTCTTAAAGAAAGGATAAGAGTTTGCTGGAAGCATTTCTCCATGAGTGTAAACATCAACTCCTGTTCCTTGGGTTTGTTCCAAAAGTTCTTCAAGGTCTTTCAGGTCGTGACCAGAAATAAGGATAGCTGGGTTATTTCTTACTCCAAGATTAACTTTAGTGATTTCTGGATTGCCATAAGTTGTTGTATTAGCCTTATCCAAAAGAGCCATACCCTTAACACCTGCTGAACCAACCTTAAGAACCATTGCTGTAAGTTCGTCAGCTGACAAATTGTGAGAAGACACTGCATAAAGAGCTTCTTCCAAAACCAAATAAATTTCGTCATCTTCATAGTTAAGATTTAAAGCATGTTCAACATAAGCAGCCAAACCTTTAACACCATAAACTATAAGTTGTTTTAAAGAACGGATATCTTCATTACTTTCACTCAAAACTCCAACTTTATCTTTATAAGAAAGATAATCGTGAGCTTCCACCTTAAACCAGATTTCATCCATTTCAGGAAGTGAAACTCCTTTTTCCTTAGCATAAGCAATAAGCTCATCTTTATGAGCAAAAACCTTAGCTATTTTAGCTTTAAGTGCATTATCATCAAAGTTTGCATTTGTTATTGTTGAGAAAAGAGCATCTAAAATAAGGTGTTCAGCATCTTTGCAAGCCAAACCTTTTTCTCTTAATTTATAATTAACTGCAGCTAATCCTCTAGTTGCATACATCAACATATCCATTAACTGAGCAGTTTGTGGCTCTTTTCCGCAAACTCCTTTAATTGTACAGCCTTTATTGCCCGCTGTTTCTTGGCATTGAAAACAAAACATTTGTGCGTCCATAACAATTTTCTTTTTTTAATTAATTACACAGCAAAATTACAGTCACGATTAAAAAAGTTTTGTAATAAAAGTTACAAATTGAAAAAATATTTTATATTTGCGATATGGAAAATTTGAATCAATGTATGCTCTTCTCAGGAATGAGCGATGAAGAAATTCAAAAGGTTATTGGCCAAAAATTAGGCGTTAGAACCTACAAAAACGGAGATAAAGTTATTTCACAAGGAGACGATTGCAATTATCTTTATATTCTTTTGGATGGAGAGGTTTCCAATTCCATGTCTCATGTTAGCGGGAAAAATATGTATATAGAAAGCATTAGTGCTCCAGGAGTTATTGCTCCAGCAATTCTTTATGCAGAAATAAATAAGTTCCCTGTTGATGTAACTGCCGTTGGAACAGTTAGAGTTCTTCCTATACCAAGAGTAGAATTTACCTATATGCTTCAGCGAACTCCTAAACTCCTTTTGAATTTCCTTCAGATGATTTCCAATAGAGGAGCTTTTCTTTCTGCAAAGGTTCGTACTCTTTGCTTTGGAACCATTAAAAGTAGGATTGCAGGATATTTGCTTGAAGTTTCAGCACAACATGGCTCCCTGGAGTTTGAAATCAAACACACTCAACAAGAATTGGCAAATATGTTTGGCGTTACACGTCCAGCTCTTTCCAAAACAATAAAAGATATGATTGATGAGGGTTTAATTGAATCAAAACAAAAAAGCTATCTTATCACCAACAAAAAAGAACTCTTTAGAATATTTAGAGACCGAAACTAAACAAAGCATTATGGCAAAACTTAAGGCTGATTTCTATTCTAAAAATGCTTTGGAAATGGCTCCACTACTTATTGGGAAATTGCTTTGCAGGAAGATAGGCAAAGAAACCATTAAGTTAAGGATAACCGAAACAGAAAGCTACTATGGAATAGAAGACACTGCTTCACATGCCCACAAAGGCAAAACTCCAAGAAATGAGCCCATGTTTGAAAAAGGAGGTATTACATATATATACCTTTGCTATGGAGTACATAATCTACTTAATATTGTTAGCGGAGAAAAAGATAATCCCGAAGCTGTTTTGATTAGAGGAGTTGAAGGCTTTGATGGTCCTGGCAAACTAACTAAGGCTTTGCAAATTACAAGAGAGCTTAACAAAGAAGGCCTTTCAAAAAGCAAAGAGATATGGATTGAAGACGATGGAAAAGAATTAAAATACATTCAAACTCCGAGAATTGGAATTAATTATGCCTCTGAAGAATTTCGCAATAAAAATTGGCGTTTTGTCGTTACAAATTAGCAATAAAGATAAAAATATATTATCTTTGTTGCATTAAGAAAAATAAATAGAACAATTTAAAACAAAAATATTATGTTAAGTAAGAAATTAGAAGAAGCATTAAATGCTCAAATAAATGCTGAATTTTGGTCAGCATACCTTTATTTATCAATGAGTGCAGACTTTGCATCAAAAGGATTAAATGGATTTGCAAACTGGATGGAAATTCAATTTAAGGAAGAACAGGATCATGCAATTAAGTTCTTTAATTTCGTTCTTTCAAGAGGTGGAAAAGTGGAATTGAAACCAATTGCAAAGGTTGAAAAGTCATGGAAGACTCCACTTGTAGCTTTCAAAAGCACTTTAGAACACGAACTTGTTGTAACAAAACTTATCAATGATCTTTATGCACTTGCAACTGAAGAAAAAGACTATGCAACACAATCAATGCTAAAATGGTTTATTGATGAGCAAGTTGAAGAAGAAAAAAATGCACAAGAAATAATTGATAAATTAACTCTTTTGGATGGAAATGGATATGGTATTTATCAATTAGATAAAGAACTTGCTTTAAGAGTATATACTCCAATTCCAGCAGCATTACAATAAAGAAATTAACAATCCTTTTATAAGTTAAGACGTGATTTATATCACGTCTTTTTTTGTTTACAAAAATCTGATTAAACCTAATATAAAACCACCAACACCTTATTTCAATCTCACTAAATGTCTTGTACTGAAAAAAGTTGACACTTTTTATACAAAAAAAGTGTAACAAAAATGGAGAAAAGAGGCAAGATTACGGATGCAATTCGTATAGAGA
>JAFNAR010000007.1 GCA_017860255.1 Bacteroidota bacterium
AAGTTACAATAATTACCTGATATACGCAAGCATATTATTGTATTTCAATGTGTTAAATAATTATAAAATCTTCCTACCGCTCATGATTTATAATCCGATACTTAATTAAATAATAAGGATAATATACCCAGTGTGGGAATGCTTATCAACTTTGTTGCTTTTCTGTCAAAATTTAATCTATAATTTTGGAAATGTCTTGGACACAAATTTCCTTCTCTTTTCGAATGAGTGATTTTTTTTGTATTTTTGCTTTCATAATTAACCTTATTTTCAGTCATAAATACTTTATATATGAAAAAACTATTCCTTATTTTAGCTTTAACAGTATTTAGTTCCTTTGCTTTTGTTTCTTGCGAATATGAAGAAGATAATGAAATGACAGATACTGTGTGGTCTGCTCCTTTTGGAAATGATGTTCTTTGGATAGAGTTTACTTCAGATAATCAATTTGAAGATTATACTACTGACCCGCGTGGGAATTATATTCATGAGGATGATGGTTATGGCACATATGATTATGACCATGATTATGTAACTTTTATAACACATGACAGTCCATTTCCTTTTGATTTTGCAAAGGTTGAGGGAAATGAAATGACGGTGGTTTACAAATCTGGTTATACGCTGGTTTTTAATAGAGAATATTAAAGTGTGGGATAATATTAGTTAAGACTTCCCCCTCTTTATCCTTCTCTTTTTCTTCTTTCTTCTTTTTCGAAGAGGCAATTATAATAAGGAATAACATTGCTATGGCTATCCACACTGCATTTAGCCCACTTTGATAATTTCCTGTTGTTTCTAATATGATTAATATTGACATAACTGAATATGTTTCCTGCTCTTATTTCTCTGCTTGGCTTACAAAACCAAAGAGCAAAAGTAAAAGTGTCAGGGCTAATTTTTCATAGCTTTAGAGTTCCTTAAAGGTAAACATTGATTTATGCATTAGGTCTTTATTTGATTCATAGTTTTCTTTGAATGTAAAGCTCATTATTTCGTAGTAGGTGTCTTTACCCTCAATAAATAGAGAAATGTGTTTGATATCATCGCCATTAACTCTCATATTTTTTGCAGTGTAAATTGCTTTCATTCCATTAACAAGGGTGTCTTTGTACTCAAAACCATAACAATCTTTATTATTCATATAATACTTATCCAACATGTAAACATATCCATCAAGATTATTTGTGACTTTTTCAGGTACAAAATTAGTATCTATTACTGTTTGAAAGAATTGCTTTGTTTCTACTTTAATACTTATATAGTAATGTCTTTTTACATCTTCGTAATAAAATATTCCTTGATCTTGATATTCTTTATTTGGGGTTAGAAATGTAGGTATTACAATGGAATATAAATTGTCAACCTTAATAGTTTGTAATTCTTCCTGAGCTATTGCTGAAAGGGATATTGCAAGGGCTAATATAAAAAGTAGTTTTTTCATTGTGTTATATTTCTTTAAATGTAAACATTGATTTTTCCATAATATCTTTCAAAGAATCAAAATACTCATCAAAAATCCATACTGAAACTTGATAATATGTATTCTTTCCTTCAACATACATAATATTTACTTTGTAGTCAAAACCTTCTGCCCTTTTATTCAATGAATAGTAAATAGTCTTCATTCCATTAACAATGGTTTCTTTCTTTTCAAAGCCATAGGTATCGCAATAATCACTTGCAAATTGATCCACTAAGTTAAAATAACCTTTAATATCTTTTGTGAAATTTTCACCCAGATCGACAGTGTCAAATATATCATGAACACTTTGCTTTGACTCTTCAAGAACTTTGAAAAAATATAATGTATCTGCATTTTCATATTGTATGGTTGCAGTAGAGTCTAAGTCTTCAGTTGTTGGAGTTAGAAATGAAGGTAATGAAATTGAGAACTTTTCTTTAACTTTTATGGTCTGAAAGTCTTCCTGGCTAATTGCCGAAAGGGATATTGCAAGGGCTAATAGAATAAAAATTAGTTTTTTCATTGTTCTGTATTTGTTTTGTTATCAATTTTCCTTGTTTTATTAATGGATAGTTTATTGTTGCAAAGGTATATAATAAAATTATATATATAGATTATGTCAAAATTTAAATCTTAACTGCCTCAAGTTGTTTGAGATTCGAAAATCTATCCAAAACCAATATGTAAAGGAAAAATTAAATTTGTATATATATTTAAAAATATTTTCCAATTTTTGCTTTTATTTTCATAACTTATTGTAAGTTTGCAGTGTTCAAAATAATGTATTTCGTTAAGATGAAATAAAGATGATAAACTCTAAAAACAATTATAATATGAAAAAAGCAATACTAATTTTAATAGCATCCATTTTTGCAATAAGTTTAAACTCTAAGGCCGAAGACTTTTCGGCTTTTTATAATGGTGATACTATTTATTATAAAATCACTTCCAGTGTTTCTCCTCTTACTGTTGGGGTAACTTTTAAAGGTCCTATATATTATTATTATAATGAATATGCTGGCAGTGTATCAATTCCTGATTCAGTTGAGTTTAATGGCAATTACTACAGGGTTACTTCAATTGACACTTCTGCTTTTGCCAAATCAAGGGTTATGTCAGTAAATATTCCAAACTCGGTTACTTATATTGCTGAAATGGCTTTTACTGATTGTGACAGTTTAACTTCAATAATTATTCCAAACTCTGTTACCCGTATTGGTTCTTCTGTTTTTATGAATAGCAATTACTTAACATCTGTAACCATTCCAAACTCTGTTACTGAAATTGGACCTGGTGTTTTTTCTGGATGTAGTGGTTTAACATCTTTTACAATACCAAATTCCATTTCTAAGATTAGTAATTTTATGTTTATGGGATGCAGTGGATTAACCTCATTGACAATTCCAAACAATATTACCTCAATTGGATATTATTCTTTCAGAGAATCTGGATTGTCCTCTTTAAATATTCCCAATACTGTTAATTTTATAGACCAATATGCTTTTTACCTATGTGGTGGATTAACTTCAATTGATTTACCTGATTCAATTTCTTTTATTAGTTATGGTACTTTTTGGGGTTGTAGTGCATTAACATCTTTAACAATACCAAGCACTGTTGATACTATTGATGATTATGCTTTTTATAAATGCAGTGGATTAACTTCAATAATTAGTGAACCAACAACTCCTCCTGTTATCAGAACTCCAAATAGTATTTTTAATATTAACAGAGCTATTCCAGTTTATATTCCTTGTGGTTCGCTTTCAAGTTATCAATCTGCTCAATATTGGAGTTTGTTTACAAATTTTATTGAAAGGAATTTCCAATATATTGATACCTCAATTTGCGATGGAGATAGTTATAATTTTAATGGTACTATTATTGACTCGGCTGGTGTTTATTCTTATGTGAGCGGTTGTGATAGTGTAATTTTAACTTTAAATATTACTCCAATTCCTATCGTTCCTCATGATTTAAGCTTAAGCAATATTCAGATTAATAATGTTGAAATTAGTTGGCAAGGCGATGCTGAAAGTTATGATGTTTATCGTGATGATAGTTTAATTGTTAATGTTACTGATACTACCTATGTGGATAATTTTAATTTTAATAATGGACAAACTTATTGTTATAACATAAAAGCTAAAAATGGTAGTGGTTGTGAAAGTGCATTAAGTGATACTAATTGTTTTGTAATTGTTGGATTAGAAAATATAGAAAACACAAATATTCAAACAAAGCTCTACCCTAACCCAACAAATAATAAATCATATTTGGAAATTGAAGGCTTAACCTCAGAGGCTGATGTTTTGGTTTATGATATGGTTGGAAGGCTTATTCAAAAGCATAAAGTTAATCAAGGAACAAAAGAATTAGAGATTGATTTAAGCACTTACTCTAAGGGTGTTTATTCAATAAGAATAGTAAACGAAAGCATTAGTCAAACCAAGAAACTTATTGTTCAATAAAATAGAATCAATTATATCATGAAAAAAACATTGCTAATTTTATTAGCAACCATTTTTGCAATAAATATAAACTCCCAAGCTCACGACTTTTCGGTAATGTATAATGGTGATTCCATTTATTATAATATTACTTCTTCAGTTATTCCTTATACTGCTTCAGTATCTTTCAGAGGGAATGAGTCTTACTCTTACCAAAATGAATATACTGGCAGTATAACTATTCCCGATTCTGTACAATATCAAGGTATTTACTACAAGGTTACTTCCATTGGAAACGATGCTTTTAATACTTGTAGTGGATTAACATTTATTACAATTCCACATTCTGTTACTGCAATTGGTGAATATTCCTTTAATGATTGTAGTAGTTTAACCTCTGTTACTATTCCAAACAATATTACTTCAATTGGATTGGGTGCTTTTGCTTTTTGTAATTCTTTAGACACAGTTTATTTCAACGCTGTTCATTGTGATTATATGGGTTATTATTTATATCCAGTTTTTAATGAAAGTAATAATTTTAGAACTTTAATTATTGGAGAAAGCGTTCAAAATATTCCTGATCATGCTTTTGTCTTTTGTGACTCATTAACTTCAATAAAATCTTATGCAATAAATCCACCAAATGTTCACTTTAACACTTTCTCTGGAGTTAATAGTACTATCCCTGTTTATGTCCCTTGTACTTCTCTTCAAAACTACAATTCTATAGCAATATGGAATAGGTTTACTAATAAATTTCCTTTTATTGCTCTTGAGAATATAAATATCTCAATTTGCGAAGGGAATACTTATAATTTTTATGGTACTAATATTGATTCAGCAGGTGTATATTCTTTTTATAATGGTTGTGACAGTGTTATATTGACTTTAAATATTAATCCTATACCTGATGTTCCTCATGATTTGAGAGTATCTAATATTACGATTAATAATATTGAAATTGGCTGGCAGGGTAATGCTGAAAGTTATGATATTTATCGTGATGACAGTTTAATTGCTAATGTTGATGTAAATACATATGTGGATAATTTCAGTATGATTGAAGGGGAAACTTATTGCTATAAGGTGAAAGCCAAAAATGGCAATTGCGAAAGTGAGTTTAGTGATAGTATTTGTTATACATATATTGGCTTAGAAAATATAGAAAACACAAGTATTCAAACAAAACTTTACCCTAACCCAACAAAAGATAAATCATATTTGGAAATTGAAGGCCTAACCTCAGAGGCAGATGTTTTGGTTTATGATATGGTTGGAAGAGTTATTAAAACTTATAAGATTAATCGCACAAAAGAATTGGAGATTGATTTAAGCACTTACTCTAAGGGTGTTTATTCAATAAGAATAGTTAATGAAACCATAAATCAAACCAAGAAACTTATTGTTCAATAATTAAAATATCATATCATGAAGAAAACATTATTAATTTTAGTAGCAGTATTTTATATTTTTTCATTTAATATCAATGCTCAAACTGTTTCAAATATTGATTTCTCATTGGGTGATTATACCAATTGGAAAGCTTATCAAGCTCAAAACTTAAGTTCTCCAAGTACAATTTCTTTTTCAGCTTGGACTTTATTTAATGATCCAACAACTTGTTTTTGGCAAGGAGAAAGGTGCTTTATAATAAATAGTAATCATAATGAAATAGACTCAAGTGTTTCAACGGGCACTAATATATTAAAAAAGATTCCAGCTGGATATTCAAGTTCTTCACAAATCAACTGTGCTCAGAATAATAGTAATGCAAATAAATTATCTTATGATTTAAGTGTTACATCACAAAATTGTAATATCACTTTTAATTATGCATTAGTGTTTGAAGCACCTGGGCATGGAGGATATCAAAATCCTTTTTTCATTATAGAGGTTAGGAATATTAATTCTGATAGTTCTGATGGTAGTTTGATTAATTCTAATGCAAGGTTTGAAGAAATTGTAGAAAGTCCTGCAACTGCTGGATGGAATACTAATGATGTAGGTAATAGTGCTGTGATTTGGAAAAATTGGTCACAAGTTTCAATGAATTTACAGGATTATATTGGGCAAACTGTAAGAATAAATTATATACTTACAAGTTGTTCGTATACTGGTCATTTTGGATATGGTTATGTTACTACTAAAGTTAGTCCAGTTATGGATACTATTTTTGCTGAAATTTGTGAGGGTGAAGTATATAATCAAAATGGTTTTAATGAAAGTACAACTGGATTTTACATTGATACTGTAGATACTTATTTTGGTCCTAATACAGTAAATTATCTTAATCTTACTGTTAATCCTTCAT
The DNA here is from genome assembly GCA_017860255.1 of Bacteroidota bacterium. Taxonomy (GTDB): domain Bacteria; phylum Bacteroidota; class Bacteroidia; order Bacteroidales; family P3; genus UBA10566. The sequence continues at coordinate 6,230 of JAFNAR010000007.1, forward strand.
CAACAACTATTTACCATGATACAATTTGTCAAGGCAGTGTTTTTAACAATTATGGCTTTAATTTTATTGCCGATTCATCTGTAACATTAACTCAAAACCTTCAAACAATAAATGGATGTGACAGTATAGTTGAATTAAATTTGGTTGTAAATCCAATACCAACTGCGCCTCAAAATTTAGATATTGCTTCAATTAATGTATGTGGAATAGTTTGGAAAGGAAATGCTGAAAGATATAAGGTTTATCGTAATGACAGTTTAGTGGGGATTGTTACAGATACTTTTTACATAGATCATGAAGTGAATTTTTTTAATGGAGAATTATATATTTATAAAGTGAAATCTGTAATTGGAGAATGTGAAAGTGAATTAAGTGATTCTCTTATTGTTCAATTTGGAGGCTTGGAAAACATAAAACAACCAAGTATTCAAACAAAGCTCTACCCTAACCCAACAAGTAATAAATCATATTTGGAAATTGAAGGTTTAATCTCAGAGGCTGATGTTTTGGTTTATGATATGATTGGAAGAGTTATTAAAAATTATAAGATTAATCAAGGAACAAAAGAATTAGAGATTGATTTAAGTACTTACGCAAAGGGTGTTTATTCAATAAGAATATTGAACGAAACCATAAATCAAACCAAGAAACTTATTGTTCAATAATTTAAATATCATATCATGAAAAAAACATTACTAATTTTAGTAGCACTTATTTTTGCTGTAAACCTAAACTCCCAAGCTCACGACTTTTCGGTAATGTATAATGGTGATTCCATTTATTATAATATTACATCATCTACTTTTCCAAGAAGTGTTGCCGTTACATATCGGGGAAATTATTATAGTGCTTATTTTTATGAATACACAGGAGCCGTTTCAATTCCTGACTCAGTAGAATATAATGGGAATTACTATAAAGTTACATCAATTGGAAATTATGCTTTTTATTATTGTACTGGATTAACCTCAATAACTATTCCAAACTCTATTACTTCGATTGAAAATAATGCATTTGAAAGTTGCTTTGGATTAACTTCAATAACAATTCCAGACTCTGTTACTTCAATTGGAAATTGGGCTTTTTATAATTGTACTGGATTAACTTCAGCTACAATACCAAATTCTATTACTTCAATTACTTATTATTCTTTTGCTGGTTGTAATAGTTTAACTTCCATAACCATTCCAAACTCTGTTACTTCAATTGGGAAATCTGCTTTCAGTTTTTGTAGTGGTTTAACTTCCATAACAATTCCAAACTCTGTTACTTCAATTGGTGAATCTGCCTTTAGTGAGTGTACGGGATTAACTTCAATTACTATTCCAAACTCAGTTACTTCAATTTCTGGTAGTATTTGTTGGGGGTGTGTTGGATTAACCTCATTAACAATCCCTAACTCTGTTATTACTATTGGATATGGTGCTTTCAGTTATTGCAGTGGTTTGACTTCAATAACAATTCCAAACTCTGTTACTTCAATTGGTAGTTTGGCTTTTTATAATTGTACTGGATTAACTTCAATAACAAATCAAGCAATTAATCCTCCTACTATTCAAACTAATAGTTTTAATGGAATTAGTAGCATTATACCAGTTTATGTACCTTGTAATTCTGTTCAAAGTTATCAAAGCGCATTAAATTGGAGTTTTTTTACAAATTATGTAGGTTTTACATCACTTCAATATATTAATACTTCAATTTGTGAAGGAAGTATTTATACTGATTATGGAGCAAATATTGATTCTGCAGGAGTTTATACTTTGGTTAGTGGTTGTGATAGTGTGATATTAACTTTAAGTGTTAATCCAACTTCAGAAATCAATTATTATGATACTATATGTGGAGGGGTTCAATATAGTAATTATGGTTTTTCTTTTACTGCCGACACAACAGGAATTTACACCCAAAACTTACAAACAATTAATGGATGTGATAGTATAATAAAATTAAATTTAGTTGTTAATCCTTCATATAATGATACTATTTTTGGTGAAATTTGTGAGGGAGAAGCCTATACTCAATTTGGTTTTAATGTAGATTCTACTGGATTCTATACACAAAACATGCAAACAACAATTGGTTGTGATAGTGTTGTTAATTTAAGTCTTATTGTTAAACCAATTTATAATATTCCTCATGATTTGAATGCTCAAGTAATGTCTGATTTTATTGAATTGACTTGGCAGGGTGATAGTAGTAGTACATATATTATTTATCGTAATGATGATTCACTTACAACTACCTCAATTCCCATGTATTTAGATTATGATGTTATTCAAGGTCAAACATATTGTTATAAAGTAAAATCAATAAATGGAGTTTGTGAGAGTGAATTTAGTGATACTATTTGCAAAACATATCTTGGATTAGATGATATTTCATTAAGCAATATTCAAACAAAGCTCTACCCTAACCCAACAAACAGTAAATCATATTTGGAAATTGAAGGCTTAAATGCTGATGTTTTGGTTTATGATATGATTGGAAGAGTTATTAAAACTTATAAGATTAATCAAGACACAAAAGAATTAGAAATTGATTTAAGCACTTACGCAAAGGGTGTTTATTCAATTAGAATTGTAAACGAAACCATAAATCAAACCAAGAAACTTATTATTCAATAGTTAAAACAATTATATTATGAAAAAAACATTGCTAATTTTAGTAGCACTTATTTTTGCTGTAAACCTGAACTCCCAAGCTGAAGACTTTTCAGCAGTAAATGACGGAGATACTATTTATTATAAAATTACTTCATCTGTTGCTCCTTACACAGTTGAGGTAACTTATCGTGGTGAGTTGTTTAACTATTATGCGGATGAGTACATAGGAGATGTTTATATTCCTGATTCTGTAGAGTATAATGGCAATTATTATAAGGTTACATCAATTGGGGATGATGCTTTTCATTATTCTCCTTTTTTAACCTCAGTAATAATTCCAAATTCTGTTACTTCAATTGGTACATGGGCTTTTTCCGATTGCACTGGATTAACCTCCATAACAATTCCAAACTCTGTTATATCAATTGGTTTGGCAGCTTTTGCAAATACACCATATCTTAATAATATGCCTGATGGAGTAGTTTATATTAATAATGTTTTGTATGGATATAAAGGCATAATGCCTCAAAATACATCAATTAGTGTCCAAAGTGGTACAATAAGCATATCTGGAATGGCTTTTTATTATTTTTTTGGATTAACTTCCATAACTATTCCAAACTCTGTTACGTCAATTGGAGAATTGGCTTTTGCTTATTGTGTTAATTTAACTTCAGTTAACATTCCAGATTCTGTTACTGCAATTTTAAGAAGTACTTTTTCTGATTGTAATAGATTAACTTCCATAACAATTCCAAGCTCTGTTACCTCAATTGGAGAATCTGCTTTTGAGAATTGTGTTGCCTTAACATCCATAACTTGTTTGGCTACAACTCCTCCAAGTTTAGGTAATAATGCTTTTTTACATGTTGACACATTAGCTCCTCTTTATGTTCCTGAGGCTTCAATTCCTTTATATCAAGCAACTGAGCAATGGCAAGATTTCTATAATATTCAATCTTTAAGTTTAAATGATATTACAAGTTATAATAATATTACCTCTAAGCTTTACCCTAACCCAACAAGTAATAAATCATATTTGGAAATTGAAGGCCTAACCTCAGAGGCTGATGTTTTGGTTTATGATATGGTTGGAAGAGTTATTAAAACTTATAAGATTAATCAAGGCACAAAAGAATTAGAGATTGATTTAAGTACTTACGCAAAGGGTGTTTATTCAATAAGAATAGTAAACGAAAGCATAAATCAAACTAAGAAACTTATTGTTCAATAAAATAGAATAACATAAATTAGATATTTAAGGATGTGATTAATCATGTCCTTTTTTCATTTTTATTAATTGATCTTATATCGAATTACAATCATAATCTAATAATGATTATAAGAAGAATTTAGCAATTAATTTTTCAACCACTTTATTAATTTTATTTGGTTTTGCATTTGTTATATTATATTTGCATTGTCCTAAAACAAAAACTACATGAAGAAATTATTATTAGTTTTATTTGCCATATCCTTTGCATTAACTCAAAAAGCCTATTCAGAAGACTTTTCTTCGGTTTATAATGGAGATACAATTTATTATAATATTACTTCTTCGGTTTCTCCTTTTACAGTTGGGGTAACTTATAAAGGTTATTCTGCAAATGATTTTTTAAATGAATATTCTGGGGCTGTTACAATTCCTGATTCTGTTGAGTATAATAGCAATTATTATAAAGTAACTTCAATTGGAGATTATGCTTTTGTTAATTGTTATGGATTGACATCAATAATTCTTGGAAACTCAGTTACTTCTATTGGTTTATTTGCTTTTAGCGTTTGCAGTGGATTAACTTCAATAACTATTCCTAATTCTGTAACTTCAATTGATGTTGGTGCTTTTGTAGGTTGCAGTGGATTAACTTCAATAACTATTCCAAATTCTATTACTTCTATTAATGATAATGTTTTTGATTTATGTTCTGGATTAACTTCAATCACTATTCCAAATTCTGTTACTTCTATTGGTTTAACAGCATTTAGAGGATGTACCGGATTAACTTCAATCACAATTCCAAGCTCTGTTATTTCAATTGGAGATGATGCTTTTTCTGAATGTTATGGATTAACTTCTGTTAATATTCCAAATTCTGTTACAACAATAGGCGAACGTGCTTTTATGTCCTGCAACAGTTTAACATCATTAACTCTTCCAAGTTCTCTTACTTCAATTGAATTTGATGCTTTTTATAATTGTAATAGTTTAACCTCTATTACAAGTAATGCAATTACACCTCCTATTGTTCAATCAAATGCTTTTTATAATGTGAATAAATCAATCCCCCTTTATATTCCATGTCATTCTTTATCTTTATATCAATCAAATATATATTGGAGTGAGTTTACAAATAAAATCGGTTTTAAAACTCCACAATTTTTAACAACATCCATATGCGAAGGAGAAACTTATTCTAATTATGGTGCAAATTTAGATTCTGCTGGTGTTTACACTTTGGTTAATGGTTGTGATAGTGTTATTTTAACTCTTAATATTAATCCACCTTATAGAGATACTGTTTATGCAAAAATTCTTCAAGGTCAAACCTATACTCAAAATGGATTTAATGAAAATATTACTGGATTATATACAGATACTTTGCAGTCAATTAATGGTTGTGACAGTATTATTACTTTAAATCTTTCTGTTGTTGATACTTTCAGTGTTGTAAACAATGAAGGAAAAACAATTTATTACAAACTGACATCATCAGTTTCTCCTCAAACAGTTACAGTAACTTATAAAGGCAGTTTTTTTTATTCTTATAGCGAATATGATGGAAATATTATAATTCCAGATTCTGTTTTGTATAATGGGAATTATTATAAAGTTACATCTATTTCTGATTATGCTTTTGCTGATTCTTATGGATTGACATCATTATCCATACCTAATTCAATAACTTCAATTGGTGAATATGCATTTTATCATTGTATGGGAATGGTTTCTGTAAATATTCCTGCTTCTATTGCTTATATTGGTAGTAGTGCTTTTAAACATTGCAATGGATTGACATCTATAACTATCCCAAATTCAGTAACTACAATTGGTGAATCTACTTTTTATGATTGTAATAATTTAACGTCAATAATAATACCGAATTCTATTACTTCTATTGGTTCTTATGCTTTTTCAGAATGCATTGGATTAACTTCAATAACAATTCCAAACTCAGTTAATTTAATTAGTTATTCTGCTTTCCAATATTGCACTGGATTGACATCAATTAATTGTGAAGCAGCAACACCTCCTTCAATTCAATCAAATACCTTTTATAATGTTTCCCAATCTATTCCAGTTTATGTTCCTTGTGGCTCAGATTCATTATATCATGCTGCATCATATTGGAGTAGTTTTCCAAATATTCAAGGTGAATTTGACAGTGATACAATAATCTTTGACACAATCTGCCAGGGAGAAATATTAACTGTAAGTGGATATAATTTTGATACTGCTGGAATATATACCTTAAATCTTGATACATATTTGGGTTGTGATAGTATAGTAACTCTTAATTTGTTTGTAAATCCAACTTATAATGACACAATATATTCTGAAATTTGTCAAGGTGAAAGCTTTACTTTAAATGGTTTTAACGTAAATACAGCTGGATTACACACTCAAACATTACAAACAATAAATGGTTGTGATAGTATTTTAAATCTTAGTCTTGTAGTAAATCCAACATACAACGATACAATAATTGCAGAAATCTGCCAAGGAGAAACATATACTCTAAATGGTTTTAATGAAAATATAGCAGGGTTCTATACACAAACACTTCAAACGATAAAGGGATGTGATAGTATAGTAAACTTAACTTTAACAATTAATCAACCAGCAACAACCAATTTAGTAGCTGAGATTTGCCAAGGAGAAACATATACCTTAAATGGTTTTAATGAAAGTGTTGCAGGATTCTATACTCAAACATTACAAACAAATAAAGGTTGTGACAGTATAGTAAACCTTAATCTTATTGTTAATCCGATTTCATACACTACTTATTATGATACTGTATGTCAGGGTGTGATATATAATAATTATGGGTTTAACTTTAATGCCGATACTTCTGGAATTTATAATCAAAACCTTCAAACAATAAATGGTTGTGACAGCACAATAGTTTTAAACTTGGTTGTTAATCCAACTCCATCTGTTCCATATAATATAGACTTTCCATCAATAAGCTTTAACAGAGTAGATGTTATATGGCAGGGTAATGCTTTGAGTTATGATATTTACAGAAATGACAGTTTAATTGCAAATGTAAATTCAAACTATTATGTTGACAGTATTGTTTTGATTATTGGGGAAACATATTGTTATAAGGTTAAAGCTATAAATGGTGATTGCGAAAGTGAAATCAGCGATGATAATTGTTTTTATTATTATGGATTAAACAATATTAATCAATCTAATATCTCTACTAAACTATATCCAAACCCAACAGAAGGTAAAGCAAGATTAGAAGTTGAAGGCTTAACCTCTGAGGCTGATGTTTTGGTTTATGATATGGTTGGAAGAGTAATTCAAACTTATAAGATTAATCAAGGCACAAAAGAATTAGAAATTGATTTAAGCACTTACGCTAAAGGAGTTTATTCAATAAGAATAGTAAACAAAAGCATAAATCAAACTAAGAAACTTATTGTTCAATAATAAAATACAATAAATGTATTATGTAGAGACTTGATTAATCAGATCTCTACTTGTTTAATGTCTTTATGTGTTATTTTGAAATGCAGCAACAAAGTTATTATTTCACAATATTTGCAACACATCTAAGTCCTATATCTTTCCCTTCTTTTATTCCTTTTATCTTTCTGAATTTGGATGTTTTTTCATAGTCTTGGGCATTGGGAATGGAGAATACAATTTTATATTTTTTCCCTACCTTGTAATTATATACTTTTGTTCGCCAATTGCAATAGTCTTGAAGTTGCTTGGGTGATATGCCTACAATTGGCATTTTATCTTTTTTATTTAAGTATTTTTCATTAGAACCTAATACATAATTGTTCTTTTTCTCATCTTTCAATAATTGATATTTATCTTTATAATGTGAATTAAATTCTTCTATGTTTGGAATTATTGCAAGATATTCTTTTGATGTTTTGCCATATTCTCTTTCTTGATAGAACATATATTCATTCCAATCTTGAATTGAAAGTGGGGAATTGTCCATATACTTTAACTCCTGCTTGTCTATTTGAGTCATATAAGGTATCTTTTGAGCATATAGATTAATGCTTAAAAATGCTATTAAAGCAAAAAGAAATAACTTTTTCATTATTTAATAATTTTAGGTCTATGTTATTTAACGAGATGTTGGAAATATTATTGCAAAAAGAAAGCTCCCAATTTTTCTTCACAGATAAATTGGGAGATAAAATCATAAACAATATAGTTATGAAATTCAAAAAAGAATATTCAAATATACTACTTGGAAAAAGCGAATGCAAGTTTTTAAGAATTATTATGATTTTATGATTTAGGTTTTGAATTATATTGTATATTTGCCAAATATATTTTTAAATTTTATTATTATGAAAAACTGGTTCTCTACAAGAATGCAAGAATTGAAACAAGGGTTTCAAAATGTTTTTAAAGGCTATTTGCTTGAATTTATTATCTCTATTCTTTTTGCTCTAAGTTTTATTATAACCAATATTTTCTTCGAACAGTGGCAAGAAACTCATATTAGAGATTTCTACTTCTGCTTCCCTATTTGCTTTGGTGTTGTTTATGCCATTAATATTTTCACTCAAAACACTAAGCTTAGGTTTTTTTATTTTATTTCTTTTCTCATAATTCCTTTATGCTATTTTTTAAAAATTGACGTTTCGGAAAAGTTGATTGTTGGCATTATTTCAACAATTCTTTTAATTTATATTGCAAAAAAGAGAACGGAGAATATTTATTTTAGTAGCACCATTATTCAAACTCTTATAAGTATTTTTATTTCCATTGTTTTATCATCAATTTGCATTGGATTACTGTTTGCAATTTTGCGTTCTGTTGAATATATTTTTGAGCTTGATTTCGATTATAATAATTATCAAATTATTTTCTTTGCTTTTTCCTATCTTATTGTTTCCCCTATACTTCTTCTTATTTTTGATACTAAGAACCAGAGAAAGGTTTTGGGAGAAAAGTTGGATACTATTTTAATTAAGTATATCCTCACTCCTGCTTTCTATATTTTTGGAATTATTCTATATGTTTATTTTGCAAAAATTCTTATCACTTTCTCCTTGCCTAAGGGTGTTGTATCGGCAACTGCAATTGGTTTTTTGATGTTGGGATTGATTATTAAAACCTCAACAGATTCTTATGAAAAGCCTTTCCAAAAATGGTTCTTTAAGTATTTTAGTTTCTACTCCATTCCTGCTTTAATTATGCTTTGGATTGCAACCATGAGAAGAATTTTGGAATATGGATTTACTATACCAAGAGTTTATCTTCTTTTATGCGTTATCACTCTTAGCTTATGGCTTATTGCATTGGTGTTTAAAAGAACAAAAAAATACTATTATTTAACCATTGTATCAATTGTTTTATTTAACCTCTTCACTTATATTCCTTATATTGATGCACATTATATTGCAAGATATTCACAAAGAAACAGACCTTTGTCGGAAAAACAAAAACTTGATGAGGAACAAAGAATGTATTATTTGAGTAATCCTGTTAATAGTTTTGATATTACCAACTATAAAAAATTGGTGTATCTGGAAAACGATAATTCTGTAGAAAAGAGTTGGTTTTATAGCTCAACTGAAAACAAAATTGAAATTTATAATGAAGAGGGAGAGCTTGTTTTTGAAGAGGATAATTTAAAATTTGTTCAACAGCAGCTTAAAAAGATTGGAATTAGCGAGAAAGAGTTTATTGCCACAGTTGATAAACAAGAGTTGGTGAATAAGAGCCAAGATAAATTCTTTATTAGAGAAACTCCAACAATGACACTTGTTTTCTCAAATATTAACTTTCAAAACAACCTAAAAGGCGAAATAAGTATTTATATCAAATATATACTTATAAAGTAAGTTAGTTGATTATGATGCAAAGAAAAGTTAATTGGAAGAGATTTGTTTTCCTATTTATATTTGGGGTGTGCTCCTATAATTGTTTTTCACAAGATACAATTAAAATAGACACTGCTTTTTTTACTGATAATGATATACCATACGAAACACAAGTACTATACTCAAAATATATCTCTAATAGATTAGGAGCAAAAGTGAAACGTGTAGCAAATGAGAGTTCTATTTATGTAGGGCGTATGGATTATGGAGAAAATATTGATATTATTGAAGAAATTGGGGATTGGGTTGGAATAAGAGTTCATAACCATCAAATCATTAAAAACTCGAAAGGAGAATTTGAACGTATTGCTTGGGAGAAATTTTATGTTAGGGTAAAAGATATTGGTGAATCTAATGAAATTAAGTTAGATAGTAGTGATGTATATATAGCTGATATTTATAAGAATGATAAAGTTGTCCCTTTTAATGCAGGAGAATTCTTTTCTATTGAGTTGGTAAGCAAAAAAGAGTATGAAGACAGATTAAGAGATAAGGTGGAATTTGTAATTTACGACACTTTATCTCATATAAAAGAGAATGGGAAATTAACACTTAAAACCAAAAAAGGAGATATTGAACTTGTAGACACATTAAGCGAAGATACAGATAGTAAAATACATTATTATGTTGGGCAGATACCTCAATTAAACAAATATATTGTAAAAAGGGAATTATATGAATATCAAGACAATTTGTTTATTGATAAAACAACAGGAGAAATAACATATACAAATTATGAAACATATTTAAGCAGTGATAAAAAATATGTTGTTGCTTTTTATATAGATCCTTATGATGTTAGTACAAGTATACAGCTTTATGAAGTTAAGGACAAAAGAAATTTGAATTTAATTACTGAATTTTCATTCACTAAGTTTATGTTGCTTTACGATAAAGTAAATTATTTTACTAATGACAATTATCTCTATCTTGCAATAAATAGCCCATCTACATATTTCCAAAATTACGAAAATAATTTAGATGATTTCCAATACATTAAGATTAAGATATTAAAGAAAAAATAGTCTAAAACTTTTAATGCAATATAGTAGCAAGAACTATATGTGATTTTATGCTATTAGGAGAAAGAATATGCGTTTGATAAAATTGAATTAGGATATTAAGAATTTTGGTTTTCTCTTCTTTGGTAAGTTTGATTGGGGTGTAGTTTTGTGATCTGTTTTCTTGTGAGAAAAGAAAATTGGAAATTAAAAGGGAGTCTTCTTTTGAAAGTTGGTTGCTTAAATAGGGATTATTGCTTACAAAATGTCCTTTTTGAATATCAAAGAATGGTATTTCAAGACTATAATTATTCATTGGCATAAATCCCAAATGTTCCGATAGTTCAATTAGAAAGCTTAAATGAAAGGTGGAATAGTTGTCGGTTAAATTGTTTAGTTTTAGAATGTTTTCTTCAATAAACTCATATAGCACTTCGCTCCTTTCCTCTTCTTTAAGGCATTGGTTTATGATTTCTGAAAGGAAAAATGCAAGTGAGGTTTTCTTTATATCGGAAAATAAAGGTGTGAGGTCTTTATCTATCTTTGCTTCACTTATAATTTGAATTTCTTTTTTGGGGTTGTTATATACCTGCAAGTCTAAAATGTAGAGTGGTTGAAATATGTTGGAACGAAGGTTTGATTTGCTTTTCCTCCCTCCTTTTAGGATATACGATTTTACTCCAAACTCTTTGGTAAGTATTCTTACAATTGTGCTGCTTTCCAAATAGGGGAAGGTTCGTAGTACTACCCCTTTTGTTTCGTATATCATTTTTGTTTGACTTACCTTACAAAGAGGATTTTTCCAACTGCTTTTTCTTGTCCTTCGCTTGCTGAACCAAAAATCAAATAGACTCCTGAACTTACTCTTTCGCCCTTAAAGTTTTTTCCATCCCAAACGGCTTGTCCTCCTATTGACTTAAGGTGTGCTACCATATTTCCAGTTATGTCGGTTATTCTAACATCTGAATCGTAAACAAATCCTTTTATGGCAATTGTTCCATTATAGTCGGGTTTAACTGGATTGGGGTAAACATATAAGGCTCCTGCTTCTTCTTTTGGAGCTGTTGATTCGGCTTTGTAGGATATAATTCCTCTATCTGTTCCAATGTAAATTTCGCCAGTTAATGGGTCTTGTGCCATTGTTAAAACTCTATTGGAATATAGTGGGCTGTTTTCTGCTGTGAAATGATATAGTTGTTTATCTCCATTTGGTGAGAATACAAATATTCCATTTCTTTCAGTTCCTACCCATTTTCTGTTTCCTCCATCGCAAAGTATGGTGTTTATATTATCAAAATTAAGCAGGTATTGTGCTATTCCTTCTTCTTGATAAATTATATTATTGCATGTTACTTGTGAGATGCCATTGTCTTGTGTTGAGTATATATCGTCTAAGGAGTAAATAACTTTTATTCCTTTGTCTGTTCCAATCCAAATTTCTCCTTCCTTGTCTTGAATCATACAGTTAATTTTGTTGGACTGGTCTTTTGCTCCATTGTTTGGATCAATAATTACTTGTTGTCCATTATTGTTTATGGCTAATATCTTATTACTGCTTGTCCATAGGAATTTGTAGAAATTGCCTGAAACTTGATCTATTAGAAGTCCTAAGGTTTCATCTTGTCCAATTAGTCCATAGGTATTGAAATTGCCCCATTCGTTTCTATAATTCAAATAGCAGAGAGCTGTACTTGAAAGTGAGTTGGCAATTAAAAGGTTGCCTGACATATCGTATTGAGAAGATATAACTCTATATCCATAACTTTCGCTCAAAACATTATTTGTGTTGTCTTTGTTCCAAACCTTAATGATTTTATTGTCCATTACTTCAACAACTCCATTCCAATAGGAGGCTGCCATAATATGTTTTGGATTTCTTGGGTCAACACTAATTTGAACAATATCTCTCACTGTGTTTTCATACTCACGGAAATTGCTTAAACAATCCCAATAGTTACGGTCGAAACGATATATGTTTGCTGGCATTCCTCTTGGAGCGTGTTGAATGGTTTTTCCACCTGGTGCAACATAAATCATATTGTCGGTGGCAGTTATTGAAAACACATCATTGGATAATGGTCCATTGGGATAATTGGGCTTAGCATACATGTTTTCTTTGAAGTTCTTTAATTGCAATAGCCCTCCTTCTCTTTCTTGTGCCATTAAAAGTTCATCTCCAATTATTAATGCATCCCCTATTTCTGGAATAATTATTGTTTGTTTATCCCAGTCATATTTAATTGGGAACCAAGCTGTGTCTATTATTCTTTCTAAATTATAGAGTGTATCGTAAACAAATAATGCTGGTGCTGTTCCCCATGTTTTTAAAAATAAATGATTATTTGATGGTTTAATCCAATAGGCAAACTGATTGGCAATTACTGTGTCAAATCCACTATCATTCTTTTCAAAGAGATTAATATTTGCATTATAATTTTCTATCCCAACATGAAGTTTGTTGTTAAATTCAAAAAGATAGAGTATTTCTTTATCGTTGGGGTTATTGAAGTTTTGATATTTACTCCATGTTTCACTTGTTGCTAAGGATGGTGAATTGTAAGGGGCATACAAAAGCCCTTGAACTGTTGCTGCATAAATGGAATCGTTTTGAATAACTACATTATTAACATTTATCTTAGAGCTATTGTTTCCTATATAATAGGTTTCAAAAATTTCTTTTCTATTCAAATCCAAAACAACTATACCAAATCCACATGATAGATATGCTTTTTCATCGTAGAAAGTGATATTATTAATCATCTTACTTCCTTCTATGGAACGTATCTTTATGTCTGGAATATTATAAACTTTATTGTTTTGTATTATATCAATATTGGAGTTTTCGTAAACAACAATAATGCTTTTTGTTTTTTTATCGTAAGCAAGTTGAGTTATTCCTGCATCTGTTAATCCATCAACCTTTGAAAATCTTTCAACAGAATTATCATTTGGGTCAAAGTAAAACATTGCACTTCCTGCTGACACCAAAACTCTATCTTCTACCAATGCTAATTTTTTAGTTTGATAATAAGACAAGTGGTCTCTCCATTGTCCAATTGGTACATTGGGAAATTGTGCTTTTAAAAAATTAGGTGCAAGTAGCAGAAAGGCTAAAACTATTGATAAGGAAAATTTAATTCTCATGCTCAAAATAATTATATTAAGTAGAATTATTTAACGAATTGAGAGTTTAAATATTGTTTAATTTAGCCTAATAGTCTACTTATAGTTTTATTAGAATGAAAAAGATGCTCCAATCATTCCCATAAATCTTTGTGAAGGATAGCTGTAGTATTGTTCATAGCGTTGGAATGCAAGGTTGTTAAGTTTAAGGAAGAAAGATAGTTGATTAGAGTAAATGTATTGAGCATTAAGATTAATATCTACAATTGGGTCAAGTTTCTTTTCCTCTCCCATATATATTGCTTTTACCCCTGTTTTGAAGGTTGGAGAAAAATCAATAATAAGTTTATTGGCTACTATGTATTGAAGAGAAAGAGATGTTGTAAAGGCTGGTTGATAGTAAGCAAAATCTAAATGTTTCATTTTAAAGGTTTGGCATTGCATATCAAGCATTAGAGAAAATGTTTTAGCAATATTATATTCAAAATGTCCCTTTGCGTAAAATCTAACAACATCATCATAAACTATACTGAACATATTCTTATAATAGGATAAGGTGTCATTTACATAGAAATGATGGTTATATATGTTTTGGATTCCTCCTTCAACACTTATTCCCATATCATTTATATTGGAGTTTAGTTTAGCAAAGAGATTAATTTTTGTTGTTGGTTTAATTTGTAAGAATGGGCTTATATATGGATTTTCTATTCTAAAACTGTTTAGTGCTATTCTTTCAACATTTCCTTCTATACCTCCTTGAAAATAAAGTTTCTTTGGTATAATTGGGAAGTAAACAATGGCTGTTGGAAGTAGTCTGAAATCTGATTTTTTTCCAAACTCAGGAGAGAAATTTAATGCTGTGTGAAGTTGGAAACGACTAATCTTGAAATCAAAATAAGGTTTAATTTCAACAATGCCTGTATTGTATGTTGGGTTTCCTACAAGACCTTCTGTGTTAAAATTAAGAAGTGGGTATAATTGATTCAGGTAGTATGGTGCTGAGTAAATATTTTTAATATCGTATTTAAAGAAAGAATGTTTATAGTTGATTTTTACCCCTAAAACTTGCTCTTCTTTGTTGAAGAGTTCAAATTGTTTGTTTGCATCTCCCATAAGGAAAAATGTTAGCTCATTGCTACTACATTTGCTTGAAAGGTTTTCTACTCCAAGACTAACCCAATGATGCAAAGAATTGTCATTTCTGTACAGGCTTGAATAGGTTGTTTTAAATCCTACATTATGCCATAAGGCTCTAAAATTTTTATCTTTCAATTTTATGGAGTCATTATTGAATCCATAATAGTAGTTTATTGAGTTATTATAATACACTTTGGCATCAACATAGAATTTATCCCAAATCTTCTTTGCATAGAGGTTAATATCATTATTTGCAAAATGACTTGTTGGATAGTCTTTAATTGACCAGTGTGAAGAATAATGTCTTGCTTGAATGGAGTACAGGAATGTTCTGTTTCTTGTTTCGGAGTATATTCCTTCAAAATAAGGTGTTAAATATGTTCCTATTCCTGCCTTTATGTTTCCATTATAAAGCATAGAAACAGGTTCTCCTTTAACTCTTGCTGGTTTTATTTCTTCAATTCTTATTTGTGTTGGATATACTTTATTGATTATTTCGTATTTAAAATCTGGCACTTTAAATGTGGTGTCAAATATGCTTGGGTTTTCTGATAACTTCATTGCTTCATTCACAATTGGGTCAAACTGTGCTGAAATAATAACACTTTCATTTAAATTGGTTCTTACTGCTCTGCTTGTTGTATCAGTTATTGCCTCTTGCCCCATTAATGAAACTCCAAATGAGGTTAGAAAAACAAATAGTCCTATTTTATTTATAGCTTTCATATTTCAATATATATTAAAGTGTATTTTCAATTATTGTGCTTTGTTTTCAGAAGGAGAAGGAAGTGAATTATTATTTCCTGTTGAGTTACCAATTATAACCTCATCAACCTCATCTTTCTTTGTCTCAATTTTCTTTTCTTGTTTAGCTTTCTCTGCATTTTCTGCATTAAGAATTTCCTCTATTTTCTTTTTACTTATTTCAACCAATTCTCCTTCATAGTTATCAACAATACTTTGATATGTTTGTTTTGCTAAGGTATTTTTACCCTTTTTGTAATAAACATCTCCAAGCAATACAATTGACTTTGCTAACCATAACTCACTTGTTGGGTTGGCAGAATATTTTAGGATAAGTTTTTCGGTTTCATCGTATTTCTTATTATTAAAGGCTCTTTCAAAGAATATATAATTTGCTTCTCCTGAGTATTCACCATTCTTCGATTTTTTCAATTTTTCAAATTCTTTCAAAGCAGTGGCTGTATCTCCTAATGTATAACTGCTTTTAGCAAATATCATAGTTGCTTCTTCATTTATTGAATTTGTGTTTTTGGTGTTGGTAAGCACTTTCTTTGCTGCTTCAATTGCTAATGCATAGTTTGACAAATAGAAATCTGTTCTCATTATTCCCAACTCAGCTATTGACTTATGGGAGTTTACTTCTGATTCTTTTTCCAATCGTTTATATAGTTCATTTGCCTGCTTATATTTTTCTGTTGCAAAACTTATTTCTGCTGCATAGAGTAAGGACTTTTCAGAAAAGACTCCTTTTGGACTTGAACAGATAAACATATATGATTTTAAAGCCTCTTCCTTTTCATTGGCTTTTTTTAAACAATCGGCCAAATAGTAATGTGCATTAACAGCGAAGTAACCAACTGGGAATTTATCTAAATAGGTTTTAAATCCTTTAACTGCTCCTTCACAATCTCCTTTCATATACACATTTTCTGCTGCTTCGTAAGTTACAGAGTCTTCTTCATTAACTGTGAAATCAGCATTAGGAATTGTTTTAACATAATCGTAGTATTCATTAACCTTGTTTTGGTTAACATAAATTGTTCTTATGCTTTTCATTCCTGCTTGTGATTCTTCGGTTGTTGGATATGTTTTAACCAATTTATCTAAGGTTTTTAGAGCTAAGTCATCTTTTCCTTCTTTGTAGTATAGCATTCCTATCTTGCTTATTGCTGATTTGGCATGTATGGATTGTGGATGTTCCTTAACTACCTTTTCGTAGGTTTGCATTGCTTTTTCATTTTGTTCTAAAACCAAATAGGAGTTTGCAAGTTCAAACAACATACTTGCTTTGTAGGAACTGTTTGGATAGGAGGCTATGGCTTTTTGTAAGATTCTTGATTTTTGTTCTGGATCTCCCATTACTCCAACACTTAGGGCTTTTTGATAATTAGCATAATCAACATCTATCAAATCGGCTTTAATAACATAATCATATTCCTTCACTGCATTCTGGAAGTCTCTTTCTGTGAAATAGCAATCTCCCACTCTGTTGTGAGCATCGGAAACAAGTTTTGGGTGTTCATTCTTACTTGCATTTAGGAATAGAGTAAAATATTCTCTTGCCTTTGAATATTTCTTTTGCTTGAAGAAGTTATAGGCCATTGAATAGTTAGCTTTTGAGTAGTATATGCTTTTCTTTGCGTTTGGTGTTTTGTAGAAAGAATTTAATTCTCTAATTGAACCTTCATAGTTTCCTAATCTGTAAGAGGACTCTCCTCTAAGGAAATATGCTGCTGCTGTTAGGTTGTCATCAATTGGATTTTCCAAACTCTTATTAAACATTTCAATTGCTCCTTTATAGTTACTTTCATTGAAAATCTCTATACCTCTGTTTAAAGCTACTCTTTGATATGCTTCATTTATTGCTTTACTCCTTTTTGGAAGTTCTTCAATAAGTTTTAATGCGTGTTGGTAGTTCTTACTGCTTGCATATAGCTGTGCAAGATATTCTTTCACTTCATTAATTTTGGTAGACTTAGGGTATTTGTCGTAATATAGTTGGAAGGATTGTATTGTTTCATTGAATGGGTTTGGAAGTTCATAGGAAAGTTTTGCAAAGTTTAGTAGTGCGTCTTCTGTGATTTTTGGGTCAAAATCTAAATTATAGGCTTCTTGAAATGAAGAACGTGCTGATATTTTATCTCCTGTCATCAGGTAGGAATAGCCTAAATTGTAGATTGCATTTTGTGAAAGTGAGTCTTTATTGGTGGATGCTTTCAAAAGATACGGTATTGCTTCATTATGTCTTCCACTTTTGTTTAAAACATAACCCAACAAATAATTTTCCTCTGGTGTGCTTGCCTCATTGTCCTTAACTCCTTTTTCCAAATATTCAACTGCTTCATCGTAGCGTTCAAGTTTGCAATATGCTTCTCCAAGCATTCTATTTGTTTCTCCTGTTCGTTTTGAACTTGAAAGTCGGGAAAGCTCAGGTGCTTGTTTAACCAATTCTTGATAATTGCCTTGTATATAGTATATTTGTGAAATATAGTAAGGAACAATTCCTTTAAAATTATTGTCTTTCTGTAAGCTCTTAAATTCTTTTAGAGCTTGGTCGTATTTCTTTTCAGTGTAGAGAATATGGGCATTGTAGTAGGTTGAAGGTGATGAATATTTGCTTCTGGTGTCTTTCACTGCTTCAAAATTTACTTTAGCCTTTTCAAAATCTCCTAAATTGAAATAGCAATATCCTATTTTGTAATTATATTCCTGCTTTTGTTCTTTGGTTAAACTTCCAAGCTCAATTTCTTGATAAGTGTCTATTGCTTCCTTATAGTTATTTTGTTTTTGATAGAAATTGGCAAGGTTAAAATATGCTTCATTCTTTTTTGCATCATTTGGGAAAAGAGCTAAGAATTCTCTTATTTGCTTGTCTGCATCGTTGTTTTCCAAATTTGCAGCCGAAATGGCTTTGTAGAAATAAGCTTCTGAAAGACTTGCATCTCTATTCTGCCTATTCAAATCTATATAATTAACATAAAGTTGATATGCTGTTGCATATTTTTGCTGATTAAAAAGAGTTTTCGCATCGCTTAAAATGCGCTCTGGTTCTTTTAAAACTTCAGTCTTTTGAGCCATTAGTCCAAAAGACAGGATATTAGTTAAAAGAATTAGTGCAAAAAGTTTTCTATTCATAATTACATTATTTTTCAAGGGATAAAATTACATATTAAAAACGTAATAAAAGGTATTAAATGGTATATTTTTCAACATAAAAAAGTTAATAGTTAGAACATTTATTTATTGAATAAATCATCTTACTAACTGCATATTATATTTTTCAAAAAACATCAATCATAATTGAAAATATAAGGGATATATTTAAAAATATAAAGGACATAAATAAAAATATAAGGGACATATTTCCAATATGATGGACTTATTTTTCATTATGATTGACTTATTTGAGAGCT
The DNA here is from genome assembly GCA_017860255.1 of Bacteroidota bacterium. Lineage (GTDB taxonomy): Bacteria > Bacteroidota > Bacteroidia > Bacteroidales > P3 > UBA10566. The sequence continues at coordinate 25,349 of JAFNAR010000007.1, forward strand.
TAGGTGTTTAGGAAGATTAAAGGCATTAAGGTCTTTAAGGGCATTAATGTCTTTATACTCCTTATTTCATTTTCTCTTTCTTTATAAAGAAAATCCCATTAAAATAAAGCACAAAAAAAGCTTATCCCAAAATTTTAGAATAAGCTTTTTAAAATACATTACTGATTAGAAGTTCATTTATTTAAGTTAATTATAGTTCTATTTTCCTTTCATTACTGCTACTGTGCCACTTTTAGATTGCATTTTACCATCACCATCCTTATACACTAAATACCAAACATAATTACCATCAGGAACATAACTTCCATCCTTTAATTTACCATCCCAACCTGCTTTTTCATCAGTTGAACCTGCTTTTATATTTGTATAGAATATTCTTTCTCCCAATCTATTGTAAATGCTAAATTCATAATCAACAGGAGTTGATGAAATAGGCACAAAATAAGAATTGAAATTTCCTGCTCCAGGAGTGAAGGCACTTGGAATATAAATTCCGAAGTCTGGCTTAACAATTATTTTTCCTCTTGCAGTGTCAGGACACATTGCTTCATTATAAGCAACAAGAATAACATCATATTCTGCTTCAATATTATTTGGATAGCTATGATAACCATTTTCTAAAGTTGAATTTGTTCCATCCCCAAAGTCCCATAATCTTGAAAAATCTTTTGCTGTTTGATCGCTAAATTGAGTTTGAGAATTGATGAAAGTTAACTTATTTGGATTCAAAGACATTTTTGCTTCTACTGCGGGATAAGCTTGAACACTTACTTGCCCTTCTGCCTGACATCCATTTGCATCTATTATCGTAACAGAATAAGTTGTTAAAGAAGCTGGCATTGCAACAGGATTAATGGATGTATTGTTTTGAGCTAATCTAATATCTGCAGGTGTTGAAGTCCATACACAAGAAGTGGCATTTGTACAAGATAAAATTATACTATCTCCTTCACAAATTTTATCCTTATCTGAAGTAACTACTGTTGTTGCAGTATTCTTTGAGAATTGTATATACCTTGTTATTGATCTGTCGCACTCATCAGAAGCTGTTATAGATACAGTTATTGGCTCAGTTATTGTTATGTAATTAGTATCTGAAATTGGATTTTCTCCAATTGGATTTCCATCTGGGTCTTTCCATGAATAAGTAACATTTCCAATTGGATTTGCAACATTAATGAATACCATTTCTCTTTGTGGCAAAACATCATTACAATAAACCTTATTATCTGAGATATTAGTTACAATGAAATTTTCTGGAACAACTGCTCTAACAGTTATTGTGTCATCAACAGAACACTCTGTTCTTGCTTCTGTAATTATATACATTGTTTTTATTTGACCAGGAACATCAGTAGGACTTGAAACAAAATTAATGGTTACTTCAGCAGCAGTATCTCCAACTGGGAAAGTTAGTGTATTTCCAAAAGGAAGATAATCTATTCCTTCAACCATATCTCCTTCAACCCTAAAAGTATAGGCATCTCCAGCTTCTGCAGGTCGATTAAGAGTTGTTCTAACAGTTGTTGAAGAACAACTTGCTTTTAGTACAGTATCTCCATGAGTTACTCCTCCTACTTGTGCACTAAGTTGAAATTCATCAACCTTAAATGAATTTGCTCCAAGAAAAACGGAAGAAGGCAATGCATGGTCACTTACATTACAAGTTGCCATTTCAATTCTATATTTATAACATGGTGCAACATCTACCCTTTTAGTTTCTAAAGCAATCGTATATCCTATCATTCTATTGCATGTTTCTGATGATTGTAGAATATGGAGATGAGTATTTGATAAAACACATGGCTGAACTGAACCACTTGGATTACCACTATTAACTGTATTGATTGTAACTGGAAGTTCAGGATTTGAACCTGGAATAATTGCAATATTTTCGTTTATGTAAGGTGTAACTCCTCCAATATTTACAAAATTTCCATTTTCATCAAACGGTCCTGAAATAAAAAATCCAAAAGCATCATTAAATTGCGAACATACATAACTTTCATATTCATCACTTGCAAAAACATATTTAAAAGAGACTCTATCTCCCTGAGGAATAAAATCAAAACTCAAAACTCCGACATCATTCATTGCATAATTTAGACCTAATTGTTGTAATAAATAATATAGTGAAGGTGAAACATTATTACCATCACTTGCAGGATTAGTACCATAACCAGCAGGAGGTTGATTTGGTGCAGCAGCATTTAATATATCTCCCGTAACAATAACTAATCCACTATTAAGTTTAATATTTTGACCTGAAGTATCTGCATTAGTAAAAGTTCCAAATTGATTAGAATTAACATTTAACTGCCCATTAAACCTAACATTTGAGACATCAACTCCACCCCCTAAAAAATAGTTTTCAACAACACTTTGTGCTGATTGTCCATTTTGAGAAGTACACACTACCTGTGCCCTAATCAAAAAAGGGCAAGTTATTAACAAAAGAAATAATACTTTTTTCATCATCAATAAATTTTGTCATACTATTAATCAATGCACAAAGGTAATAAAAATTTTATCTTTGTAGAGATATAACACTCAAAATTCAAAAAATGTTTACTTTTGCCATATAAAATTATTAATTTTTTGGTTTGAAAAGAAAATCTATATTAGCAAAAAAGGTACTTAAACCTTTCTATAATTTATACTTAAAACTTTATCTTGAAGATAATAAAGATAAAGACAATTACACTTTTGACAGATATCCAATTAGAAAAACAATTGGATTAGGTCATGATGCATCAGATATTATGACTGCAAGAGTTGATATTTTAGCCCTTGAGGCTTCAACTCCTTTTAATAAAGTTATGGAGACAATTGCTCAAAGTGGATTCTCAAGAATTCCAGTTTATGAAAAGGAGCTTGATCAAATTAAAGGGGTTTTGCATGTTAAAGATTTATTCAAATACTTATGCAATGAAAAGGATTTTGAATGGAGCAAAATTATTAGAGAACCTTTTTTTATTCCAGAAACTAAAGATGTTAATGATTTATTAAAGGAGTTTTTGGAAGAAAAACGTCATCAGGCTATTGTTGTTGATGAATTTGGATTTGTAATTGGGATTGTTAGTTTAGAAGATATTTTGGAAGAGATTGTTGGAGAAATTAGCGACGAATTTGATCATCTTAAACCTTCATTAGTTACTAAACTTGGAAAGAAAACCTATATGTTTACTGGCAAAATTAGTATTAATGATTTCTGTAAGGCTATTGGGCTTCCAGATGATAAAGTGTTTGAAGAAATTAAAGGAGATGCTGATACTTTGGCTGGTATGTTAATTGAAATTGCTGGATATTTGCCTAAAAAGGGTGAAACTATAAAGTTCGATAACTATTTTTTCATAATTGAAAAAGCCGATAACAGAAAAATTGAACGTGTTAAATTAATAGTTAAATAATAATGAAAGTCAAATATTTTTTTATCATTTTATTAAGCCTAATTGGGTTTGTTGGTTGCTCTAATGATCAAAACACTACTCCAAAACCAAAAACATATTTTCGTATTGATGTTCCAAAGCCAAAATACATAACATTTGATACTTTATCTCTTCCTCTTACTTTTCAATATCCCGATTATGGAGTTATTGAAGAAAAGCAAGACAAAAATTCAAATATTAATTGGTTTAATATTTACTTTAAGGAGTATGGTTGTAAGTTATATATGACCTTTGTTAAATTGAATAACAACATTAAGTTAGATACATTGGTTAATGATAGCTACAATTTTACCAAAGAGCATGATAAATTCTCAAGTGGAGTGATTGAAAAAGAGTTTGTAAATAATAAAGATAAGGTTTATGGTTATTTATTTGATATAAAAGGATCTCAAGTTGCCTCTCCTTATCAGTTTTATGTTACCGATAGTTCTAAATACTTCCTTCGTGGAGCTTTATATTTTGATTACAAAGCTAATAATGATTCTCTTGCTCCAATAATAAATCGAATTAAAACAGATATTGATTATATGATTTCTACATTAAAGTGGAAATAGAAAAGACAATCATAATACTATAAAAAAACTCCGTTTAATATTTATTAAATAAACGGAGTTTATAGAAAGCTAAGAAATAATCTTATGATTTTTATTCTGAGTCTTTTTGTTCTGATTGGTTTTCAGCTATAGTTTCATCTTCTTCCTTAAGGTCAATTAGTCTTTTGCTGTTTAACAAATTGTACCATGTGAATAGTTTTTTCATATCTGAAACATATACTCTTTCACTATCGAAGTTAGGAACTATTTCTGTCATGTATGCAATTAACTTCTTAGAGTCAGATTTTGGATCAATACAATCTTTACCTTCTTCTTTTTTGTATATTTCTTGAAATACTTTTACTAAAGGTATATCGTCATCAATTGTAAAAATACTTATATCTTGCAAAGAACTAATCTTTGCATTAGCAAAAGCGGTTTGACGTTTTCCATCTAATAAAGATTCTATTAATGCTCCACTTTTTGCTTGTGAAATTAATGCAAATAGTCCTGGCTTACCTGATATTGATAATATCTTACTTAAATCCATACTTAAAAAATTATTAGTTTATAAAATACTTAGTTAGTTTATTAAATTATTTCTATTATTTCTTCCCAAATTTCAACCTTATCTCCTTTACGAATTTTCTTTCGCTTCTGATATTCCACCTCTCCATTTACCTTTACTTCTCCTTGCACTACCAATTCCTGTGCCAAAGCTCCGTTATCAACCATGTTTGTTGCTTTCAAAAGTTGAATTAAATGTATATATTCTTGATCCTTTCTTAAAGGAAACTGCGTTTTCATTATACTATTTTATTAAAGGGTGCAAAAATACAATTTTATGGATATGTTAACGCTATTCTTGCTAATTTATTTAGTTCTACATAAAAAAAGAGCTCTTATTTTGTTTATAAGAGCTCTATTATAAAATTGATTATTTATTATTTTGTAACTCTTTCAAGCCATTTAACCATACTAAGCATAATTCCCATAGAAATAAAACATACTACTAAGAATACTAACCAACAATATTGAATAGGCCAAGCATTGTACATAACAGGTCCTAACCAAATAAGAAGATTACCTACTGCTGTTGCACCAAGCCATAGTCCTTGACAAAGTCCAAGAAGATGTTTTGGAGCAACTTTTGATACAAAAGAAAGCCCAAGTGGAGAAATAAACAACTCTGCCACAGTTAAGAAGAAATATGTTACAATAAGAACCCACCAACCTGCTTTCATACCTTCTGATGTGGTAACGTCCATTGCTTTAAATGTTTCTCCTGAAGGATAACCTTGTATATAAGAGAATATAGTTAAGAACAAATAAGCACAACCTGCTATTGCCATACCTATTGCAATTTTTCTTGGAGTAGAAATGTCTTTACCTTTTTTTGCCATAGAACCAAAGATAGCCATAATGATAGGAGTAAGAGCAATAACGAAAAATGGATTAACTGCCTGCCAAATTTCTGGAGCAATTGCATCTGTTTTTACAAAGTCTCTTGCAAAGACAGAAAGAGATTGTCCGTTTTGATGGAATGAAAACCAGAAAAATACAGCAACACCAAGAACTGCAAACAAAGCATAAAGTCTTTGTTTGATTTCTTTTGCCATAGCTTGTTTTTCTTCTTGAGTATAAGAAATAGTCTCTGTTGATGCTTTTTTAGCTGGGGTTGGGAATGTTTTTTTGTTATAAAGGAATATAACAAGAGAAATAATCATTGCTGCAACAGATGCTATGAATGAGAAATGCACCCCTTGATTGAAAACTTCAAGATAAGCAGATGGTTCAAAAGTTGTTCCATTAATTGTTGCAGCTGTTGATAATTCTTGATATTTAGTCATTTGATCACCAATATTTCCGTTGATAACCTTATGGCAAAGTTCAGGAAGACTTGAATTATAGATAAATCCATTGGTTTTTAACCACCATTGTCTTAACAAAGGAGCCACAAATGGAGCTATCAAACCTCCTATATTAATAAAAACATAAAATATTTGAAAACCAGAATCTCTTTTACTCTTAGCAACTTTTAATTCTTCTGGACCTTTTTTTGCAGCTTCAGCTTCAAAGTTATCATACATTTGTCCAACAATAGCTTGCAAATTACCTTTAAACAAGCCATTACCAAAAGCAATAAAAGCCAAAGCCAAGCAAGTAAAAGGAAGCAACCATGTTGTATTTGTAGAAGATGCTGTAATAGGTATAGCTAACAGAACATAACCTAATGCCATTACTATCAAACCTTTTTGAATAGTACCTTTATAGTTTTGAGTACGGTCGGCAATAATACCTCCAACAAGACTTAATATATAAATGGAGCAATAGAATACTGAATATATTGCACCTGATACTCCATCAGATAAACCAAACTTAGAGCAAAGGAATAACAATAAAACGGCATTCATAATGTAGTAGCCGAATCTTTCTCCCATATTACTTAGGGCTGCCGTAATAAGCCCTTTTGGATGACTTTTAAACATAGATTTCTGTTTTTAAATTATTAAATAGTTTGAATTGATTTTTTGATTTTAACTTGCAAATATACTGCAACTTATTTTATTTACCCAAATTAAGAAGTAATTTTATGGAATAATTTTAGTATTTTTGCTCAAAATAAGGGGATAAGAAGATTTTATTATGGCGAAAACTTTCTCAGAAAATATAATTTTAGGGATTGACCCAGGAACAAATGTGTTGGGATATTCGGTAATTGAACAAAAAGGGAAGCAAATTACTTTATTAGAAATGAATGTCTTGAAACTTGGTAAGATTAAGGATATGTCTACAAGAATGAAAGAATTGTTTGATATTATTGTTAAGATTATTGATAAGTATAATCCCGATATTCTATCTATTGAAGCTCCTTTTTTCGGGAAAAATGTTCAGTCTATGCTTAAACTCGGAAGAGCTCAAGGTTTGTGCATTGCAGCTGCTTTTTCAAGAAGTATTCCCTTTGTGGAGTATTCACCAAGAAAGATTAAACAATCAATAACTGGAAATGGAGCCTCCTCCAAAGAACAAGTTGCTTTAATGTTGCAAAGAATGGTGGAGTTTGATATGCCTGAATACTTGGATGCAACCGATGCATTAGCAGTTGCTATTTGTCATTTTCATTGTCAAGATAATCCTTTGCCAACTGTTCCAAAAGCTAAGAAACAAAGTTCAAAATCTGCTTGGGGATCATTTGTTGAGAAGAATCCTGATAAGTTGGTTTAAAGTTTAAGCTTAATCGTTTTTACCTTCAATGATTATTACTATTTCTCCTTTTATTGTTTTTTGAGAAAAGTATTCTATCAACTCACTTAATGTTCCTCTTTTATTTTCTTCAAACAGTTTAGATATTTCCCTGCTTACTGATGCTTTGCGTTCTTCTCCAAAGTATTCGGAAAATGAAGTTAGTGTTTTTAAAAGACGATGAGGTGATTCATAAAATATCATTGTTCTTTCTTCTTCAACTAAGGCTTCTAATTTTGTTTGTCTTCCTTTCTTATGAGGCAGGAATCCTTCAAAACAAAACCTTTCACATGGAAGTCCTGAATTAACAAGAGCTGGTACAAAAGCTGTTGCTCCTGGCAAAGTTTCTACTTCAATTTCATTTTTAATACATTCTCTTACCAAGAGAAAGCCAGGATCTGAAATTCCAGGAGTTCCTGCATCTGTTATTAAGGCTATGGATTTCCCAAACTTTATTTCTTCAACCACTCTTTCTACTTGCTCATGTTCATTAAATAAATGATGAGCTTTCAATGGTGTTTTAATTTCAAAATGATTAAGCAGCGGCCTTGATGTGCGAGTGTCTTCTGCAAGTATTAAATCAACTTCTTTCAAAACTCTTATGGCTCGAAGTGTAATATCTTCAAGATTTCCAATTGGTGTGGGTACAAGATAAAGCTTAGCCATTGCTGTTTTATTAGAAAGGTTTAAATCCTATTATTTCTCTTACTTCTTTAATAGTTTTTCGAGCTGATTCTCTTACTTTTTCAGAGCCTTGATTAACTACTTGTTTTAAGTATTCCGAGTTATTTTCAATTTCCAATATTCTTTCTCTAAATGGAGTTGTGAAAGCAATCATATCTTCTGCTAATTGTTTCTTCATATCACCATAGCGAATTGAACAGTCATTGTATTTTTCTTCAAAGAATGAAACTGTATCATTGCTTGAAACTAATTTCATTAATGAGAATATGTTTTCTATTTCTTGAGTCTTAGGTTCATTAGGTGTTGTTGGGCCAGAATCAGTTTTAGCCCTCATTATCTTCTTTCTCAAAACTTCTGGTTCATCAATTAAAAATACTGCATTTCCTTCTCCTTCCGATTTTCCCATCTTACCGCTTCCATCCAAACCAGGAACTTTTACTAATTCATTTCCAAAATTATAAGCAAGAGGTTCTGGGAAATAATCCACATTATACATTCTGTTAAATCGACCAGCAAATGTTCTTGTCATTTCCAAATGTTGCTCTTGATCTTTTCCAACTGGAACATGTGTTGCCTTATGAATTAATATATCAGCAGCCATTAGGGTTGGATAAGTTAATAAACCTGCATTAACATTATCAGGTTGCTGACGTACCTTATCCTTAAATGAAGTAACTCTTTCCAATTCCCCCAAGTAAGCATTCATATTTAGGTACATATATAATTCTGATATTTCTGGTACTTCACTTTGAACATAAATAGTAGCTTTATTTGGATCTAATCCACAAGCCAAGTATTGTGAAAGAATTATTCTAACATTATTATGTAAATCCTTTGGATTAGGATGAGTTGTTAGAGAATGATAGTCTGCAATAAAGAAGTAACATTTATGTTCTTCCTGCAAAGAGATAAAACTTTTTAACGCACCAAAGTAACTTCCTAAATGTAAATTACCTGTTGGTCGCATTCCACTTACTATTAATTTGTTCATCCTAATTCTTATTTTAATGGATTGCAAAGATAGGATATTTTCATAAAGTGTAAAATAAAACATATTGCAATTTTACTATATGTATAACTTAGTTACAAGAATCAAAACAGAGTTTTATTGACACTTATACAAGGTTTTAACGACTCTTAATCCTTACATTAGTGAAACGAGATGGCATTTCGCATCCTAAAACTCCTTATTTAGTGTCATATTTATAAGGATTAAAATCTCAATTATCTTATTTAGATTAAAATATATTTGATTGAATAATATATGAAAAGATAGATTTTGACTATATATTAAGATGAGTTTTTTCAAATGCAGAAAGAAAGATTTGAAATAATTGAAATTTTGTATTGAGATATAGAATACTTTTATTTATCTTTGCAGTATCTAAAATTAATTTTAAATAAAACTAAATAATATATGTGCGGAATAGTAGGCTATATTGGTCATAAAGAAGCTTTTCCAATTTTAATAAAGGGATTAAAGCGTTTGGAGTATAGAGGTTATGATAGTGCAGGAGTTGCGCTTTTGAATAAGGACTTAGACCTTAATGTATATAAAACCAAAGGAAAGGTTAAGCAATTGGAAGCATATTGCAAAGGTAAAGATATTAGCGGAAACATTGGAATTGCTCACACAAGATGGGCAACTCATGGAGAGCCAAACGATAGAAATGCCCATCCTCACTACTCACAATCAGAAAATTTAGCATTAATTCATAATGGTATAATTGAAAATTATCTTAGCATCAAGAAACTTCTAATTAATGAAGGTTATAGCTTTAAAAGCGATACAGATACTGAAGTATTGGTACATTTAATTGAGTATGTTAAAAATCGCTACAAGTTAGACCTCTTTGATGCAGTTAAAAGAAGTCTTAATTTTGTGGTTGGAGCTTATGCAATTGGAGTTATAGAAAAAGGAAATAGCGACACCTTAGTTGCAGCTCGTAAAGGAAGTCCTTTAATATTAGGTGTGGGCGAAGGAGAATTCTTCTTAGGCTCAGATGCCACTGCAATAATAGAATACACTTCAAATGTTATTTATTTGAATGATGAAGAAGTGGCTGAATTACGTCTTGGTTCCAGTCCAAAGATTCGTACTTTAAAAGATCAAGAAGTAAATCACGAAATTAAAAAGATAGAGTTAGCACTTGAAGATATTGAAAAAGGAGGATATCCACACTTTATGTTAAAGGAAATTCATGAGCAGCCAAAGAGTTTGGAAATGTGTATGAATGGTCGTTTGAACAGAGAATTGATGGAAATTAAACTAAGTGGGATAACTGATAATATTGAACGTTTCCGCTCAGCAAAGAGAATTTTAATAACTGCATGTGGAACATCATGGCATGCAGGACTTATTGGTAAATATTTAATAGAAGAACTTTGTCGAATACCAGTTGAAGTTGAAGTTGCATCAGAGTTAAGATATCGTTATCCTGTAATTGAAAAAGACGATATTCTAATTCCTATTTCACAATCAGGAGAAACTGCCGACACCTTAGCAGCAATAGAACTTGCTAAAGAACAGGGAGCATTTATATATGGAATATGTAATGTTGTTGGTTCCTCAATAGCAAGAGCAACTGATAGTGGAACCTACACACATGCAGGTCCTGAAATAGGTGTTGCATCCACCAAAGCCTTCACAACTCAAGTTGCAGTACTTACAATGATGGCACTAACACTTGGTAAAGAACTTGGAACAATTAGTCAAGAAAGATATAAAAAGACCGTTCAAGAACTTTCCGAAATCACACATAAAATTGAAAAAATACTTTTATTAGATAAAGAGATAGAGAAAATTTCCACAGTCTTTACCTATGCACGCAACTTTATGTACTTAGGTCGTGGATACAATTATCCAGTTGCTTTGGAAGGAGCTTTAAAGCTTAAAGAAATTTCATATATACATGCGGAAGGTTATCCAGCTGCAGAAATGAAGCACGGACCTATTGCACTTATTGATGACGAAATGCCGATTGTTGTTATCTCTCCTAAGGTTAGAATATATGATAAGGTAGTAAGTAACGTTCAGGAAATAAAAGCTCGTAAGGGAAAAATTATAGCAATAGTAAATGAAGGTGATGTTGATGTAAAGAAGATGGCAGACTTTTGTATAGAAATACCTTCTACTGATGAATGCTTAACTCCTCTTTTAACTGTTATTCCTCTTCAAATACTCTCCTACTATATTGCTTCAATTAAAGGTAGAGATGTTGACCAACCACGCAATTTAGCAAAGAGCGTAACAGTAGAATAAATCTTTTAGTCTAATAAACTATTAATTTAAACTAATAAGAAATGGACCTAACTCAAAGCGATATTGAGCAAATTGAGGCTCATGGATTAAGTGTTGATGATGTTCAAACTCAATATATGAACTTCATTACAGGCTTCCCATTTGTTCAATTATCGGAAGCTGCAACTATTGATAATGGGATACTAAAGCTTAATGAAAAAGAAGCAGAAGAAGCAATTCAATATTTTCAAAATAATAAAGACAAACATTCTCTTTTAAAATTTGTACCTTCATCAGGGGCTGCAACCAGAATGTTTAAGGATTTATTTGAGTTTTCTGCACTTTACATGGGACTTCAATACACCCTAAAAGAATTTCCAGAAGCTAAGAAAACCATAGATAATCTAAACAAATTCGCCTTTTTCGATGAATTAAAAAAAAGATTTGAAGCTCATTCAGTTTCCTTAGAAGAATATTTAGAAAGAGGAGACTACACCACAATAGTAAATTACATACTTACAGAAATTGGACTCAACTACGGGAAACTGCCTAAAGCTCTAATTCTTTTTCATAAATATCCCGAAGATAAAGAAAGGAAATGTCGCTATGCAATAGAGGAGCACTTTGTTGAAGCAGCCAACTATTGCAAGGAGGAGAACAAAGATGTTAATATTCATTTCACAATTTCTGTAGAGCATAAAGAAGAATTTGAAAGAGTTTTAAAAGAGATTCAACCTTACTATGAGAAGCTTTTTGATGTAAAATATAATATTTCATTTTCTTTTCAAAAGCAAAGTACAGATACTATAGCTCTCACCCAAGACAACACATTAGCCTATGATAAGGATGGAAAAATCATATTTCGCCCTTCTGGACATGGAGCTTTAATTGAGAATTTAAACGACATTAAAGGTGATATTATATTTATAAAGAACATCGATAATGTTGCTCATGACAGATTTAAAAATTCAACTTACAAATACAAAAACCTAATTGCGGGAATTCTTCTTCAAACTCAAGAAAAAGTTTTTTCATCTCTTAAAGCTTTAGAAAAAGGCAAACTCAATTCCCAAGAACTTGTAGATATAATTGAGTTAACTAATAAATTAGGAATTGGATTAAGCAAGGGAGAAATCTCAGAAAATAAATCAGAGAATATATTAAAACAAGTTTTCAATAAACTAAACCGACCTATTAGAGTTTGTGCAATGGTTAAAAATGTTGGAGAACCTGGAGGAGGACCATTCTGGGTTAAGAATAATGGAGTAAGAAGTTTGCAAATTGTCGAAAAAGCTCAAGTAGATTTATTGGACGAAACACAAAAAGAAATCTTCTCTGAGGCAACACATTTCAATCCAGTAGATATAGTTTGTGGAGTTCTAGACTATAAAGGGAATAACTTCAATTTGACTGATTATGTGGACAAAACCACAGGTTTTATTTCCACAAAATCAAAAGATGGAGAACTAATAAAGGCACAAGAATTGCCTGGATTATGGAATGGAGCAATGGCTGATTGGATTACAATTTTTGTTGAAGTTCCCCTTGAAACCTTTACTCCAGTTAAAACAATTAATGATTTGCTAAGAGAAGAACATCAAGAAAAATAATTAAAAAAACTTAAAAAATCACACTTTAATCCAATAAATAAAAAATTATATCGTTTTTTTCCTATCTTTGCCAATTATAACATTTATCATATACAAAATAATAGCGCATGACTTATAAATCAAAATTCGTTTTATCAATCTTAATGCTTTGTATGTTACCTGTTTTTGCTATGGCTCAATTGCCAAGCAAAGATGGAATTCATGAAAGAGGCATGATGAAAAATAGAACAAACGTAGATAAAGAAAGTTCAGAATATCAAATTGGAATAATTAAAGACACTACTCGTTTCCGTAAATCCTTAATGAAATTTGTTGGAACAAGTCTTGTTTATGACGATGCAGCAGAAAATGAAGAAGATATCCTAGAGGAAGCTTTACCAACTACTACATCCATTCATCGTAAAAAGACAGACTTCTCTAATCTAAATGGAGCAATAAACCTACCTCTTGTTGATAATAGATATAAGAAATTCTATTCATTCCCTTGTGAAGGAGTTAGGGTTTCATCTCGTTTTGGTCCAAGAAGAAATCGTTACCACTATGGAATTGACCTTAGCTTAAGAACAGGAGAACCAATAAAAGCAATGTTTGATGGAAGAGTTAGAGTTGCTAAAAGAGCTGGAGCTTACGGAAATTTAGTTGTTGTTGAACACGACAATCAATTAGAAACATATTATGCTCACCTTTCAAGAATAAATGTTGCTCCTGGAGATGAAATTAAAGCAGGAGAAGTTTTAGGATTGGGAGGAAGCACAGGACGCTCAACAGGACCTCATCTTCATCTTGAAATTCGTTATGGAGGTGCAGCTATTAACCCTGAAGATGTAATCAACTTTAATAATTTTGCTCTTTTAGATGATAATTTATCACTTACTAAAGATAATTTCCGTCACCATTCTATTAAGCAAAGCAATAATAATTTAGCAAAAAACAGCAGAACTTCACCCAGAAGCAAATACACAAAGGTTAGAAAAGGAGAAAGTTTAGCTTCAATTGCTAAAAGAAATGGTACTACCGTTAAGAAACTTGCTAAGCTAAATAAAATTAAAGGCTCAAAAATTAAGGCTGGTCAAAAGATAAGATTAAGATAACTAATAGTAATATTAGAATATATAAAAAAAGGAAGTCATATGACTTCCTTTTTTTATTTGTATAATGTCTCGTCCGAACATAGCGTTACACAAAAAGTAATAATATGAAAGAACACATTAAATCAAAGTATGTTAAGCGTACTCAAAAGGATTATTCGATGTCCTTAAAATTACAAATTGTATCAGAAATAGAACAAGGGATTCTAACAAGACGAGAAGCCCAAATTCGTTATGGGATACAAGGAGGAGACAGTTACATAGAATAGTACATTATTTTAATCGTTCAATTTTCATTGATTTAAATTTATAATTGCAAACATTTTCTTTCATCAATTTATATTTTTCTAAATCCAAATACTGCTCAATAAATGGTAAATCTGGAGCATAATGAAAACTTCCTCCTATCTTCAAGGAATTCAAAATATCCATATATTTTTTAGCATAATCAATAAAGTTTCCATCGTTTCTAAAATGGTGATGTTGAAAATGATTTGAAAAACCAAGATTACTTGTTATAGTACCCCATTTTTCTCTTTCAAATTTATATTCAAACCAATCTGAATTAATGAGAAATGAATTTTTATATGCAAATCTATCAAAGCCATAAGCTTCAATACCCTTTTGACGTAAATACAATACTAAATCACCTTTTCTTCCACATCCAATATCCAAAACTGGTTCAATTATATTGTCAATGTCAATCTGTAAAATTTTTATCTGCAATTCTGGACTGTATTCTGAACATACAACAGATTGAATCAACTCTTCTTTTGAATTATAAATTTTTTCTGCAAATGAGTTGGTTTCCTGCAAACATTTTATCAAATTATCATAGTGCTTTGTTGCTATAAGATTTATTGAATCTTCATGATTCTTTATATTTGTAAATAAATCAACATACAAATTTCTCAACATTATCTTTGCTTGATTATCAAAGGTGTAATATTGATTAATCTTACAGAACTCTTGTATAGCTCTATTTGTTAAATAATCAATCAACAAATTTTCTGATTCACTATCAATTAAATCTATATCTTTAATTGCATCTAATGTTTCTTTACTAAATCTTAATGAATTTAGAATTCCATTATTAAATAGGTTTTTACCTTGATTAAATTCAAACTGTTGATCTATATTATCTTGATAAATTTTCATTTAAAATCTTTTACTGCAAAAACTTATGTTTTGATTATATATTGCATATATACATAAAGGAATAAATATATCTACAAAATCTCATATAATATCCAAATTATTTTCTATTCAATACCTATTTACCTTAATTTAATACAACAAAAAATATTTTATCTCCTAAAACCTTATATGACTTCAATTATCAGAAGCAATTAACTCTATTTTATTATTATCTGGGTCGAGTATTACACTTTCATAACAATAATCACCTGTTGTTCTTGGATAACTATAAATAATTACACCTGATTCATCTAAATATTTTGTAAATTCATCTACATCTTCTTTCTTTCCTACTACAATTGCAAAATGAGCTAATCCTATCCTTTCTTTATCAATTCTTTCTTTGATATCATATCTTTTCATTATTTCTATTCTTGCTCCATCTATAAAGTATAAAAAATATGAAGAAAATTGTTTTTTTATATTTTCATACTTATCAGATGCTTTACAATTAAAATATTGTAAGTAAAAATCTTTCAGTCTTTCTAAATCATTTGTCCAAATTGCTATATGGTCTATATACATAATTTTGGTCTTCTCTTAATCAATTCAATTATTTCTTGTTTGTTTGCATTCATCAATATTGGAATATTCTTTTTAATTTCTTCTTCTCTCATATCCCACCATTTTAATTCTTCTAATAATTCTATGGTTTCTTCATCAAATCTTTTTCTTATTAACTTGGAAGGGACTCCTCCTACTACTTCATATGGCTTCACATCTTTTGTAACTACTGCTCTTGTTGCGATTATTGCTCCATCCCCAACCTTTACTCCAGACATAATTATAGCTTCACATCCTATCCAAACATCATTTCCTATTATTATATCACCTTTATTATCCCATGAATCATTAATTTTCAAATCATTATTCCACATATCATTAAAAATAGAAAATGGATAATTAACAAAACTTTTGGATTTATGATTACCACCATTAAAAAGAAACTTAGCACCCGATGCTATTGAACAAAATTTACCTATAATTAATTTATCATTATTTATAGTAGGATAATGATACAAAATATTTTTTTCTTCAAATTTTAATGGGTCATTAAAGTCATGATAGTAAGTATAATCACCTACTATTATATTATCATTATTAATTATTTCCTTTAATAAACAAGTCTGTTTATCATTTGGTCTTGGAAAAATCATATTAGTATCCTTATTTTTTATATTGAATTCATTTAAATTAATCACAATGCAAAATTAGTAATTTATTTTTGAACAGAATAAAAATATTTCTTTTGTCATTTATTTAATTATTATCTTGTTCTAATTAAGCGTTACATATTTCACAATTATTTTCTTGGATAAAGTTATGAAAAAATAACTGTGAAATATGTAACGCTTATTCCTGACGACTAATCTATCAAAACAAAACTACAAAAGAGATATCGTTTAATTGATTATTTTTCGATTAACATTTTTATTGCCTTTGGAACAGAAATTGTTACTTATTCAAATGTTAATTTAAAAAATTATAACCATGAAAAAATTAATTTTAATAGGACTAATTCTTGTTGGTATTGGTTCTACATCATTAATCGCACAACAACCTAATAAAGGTCAAGTGAAGAAAATTGAAGTTCAAGCAAAGAATGATTTGAAAAAATCAGAAAAAGATGCTCAAAAAGCTTTAAAGAAAGCCGACAAAGAAATTAAAAAAGCTGAAGTAAAAGCAGTAAAAACTCAAAAGAAAGTTAACAAAGAAGCTACAAAGGTTAACAAAGAAGCTAAAAGAGCATCAAAGTCTCAAGGAGAAATAAATAAGAAATTAAAATAGATTTATTTTCAAATACAATAATGTTTTATTGTAGGAAAACTTGAGCAAAGGATTATATCCTAACTTAATAAAGAAAGTGCCTTGATAATAGTTATCATAGGCACTTTTTTATATCTAATAAGATAGTAAATTAAGACTCTTCGTTATAATAAACCTTATAGAACTTACCTTTATCGTCTTCCCCCTGCTCAATCATTTGACGATTCCCATGAACATAGATATGGAAATTTTTATCTAACTTAATAACGCTCTTGAAAACTCGAGCCTGTTTCTTTACTGCACTATCGGATATATTAAAATTATCCATTATCTCAACACCAAAGCCTTCTTCAAATTCATTTTTATAATTATTGAAGCTTTCTATAACTTCAGGTTGAGTCATAACTTCATTAGCAAATTCATTCATATCAAAGCTCTCTTTCTCCTTAAAGAACTTAACCGACTTGTTCAATAAATCAGCTTGGTCAGCCTTTGAAACTTCAAACTCCGTTGGGAGTTGTTTTGTAACAAAATTCTTGCACATGGAAAGAACATTATGAGTGTTGTAATATTCGTCCTGACGTTGTTTAACATGCAAAAATTCATCAATCCAATACTGAGCTTCAGAACTCTTATTAGTGTTATCAACCACAGCAACAATATAACCATTCTCCTTTTCAATATTAAATATCAAACAACCCTTATCAAGCTTATTAATATTAATACCCCTCTCCAATTCCACATTAAAATTATCTGATGTTGAACGAACCTTCAGGAAGGTATCTTTATTCTCTGACTTAAATATTCCAACGCAATCTGCAGTTTTACCATTAATAAAACAATCCTTGAGGTAAACAACATAAAACTCCCCTCCCTTTACCTTAGGATGAATGCTCTTTTCATATAAATGCTTAGCCAAAAAAACCGATTTATCATAAATATTTGAAGGATTATCAAATATATCAGAAACATAATTATAAACCTCATTAAACCTCAAATCGCTATCGTGGTAGAAGTTGAAATACTCCTCCGATTTAAAAGAAGAAAAGAAATAATCTATTAAAGTATTTCTCAACATTTCATCTTCAATATCTATTTCCTTCTTAGCCAAAATAAGCAATTCATCATTCTTATTACCAACCCAGTGAGCACAAACATTCTCAAGAGAACAATTTATATGATCTATCATAAATTTCAATTAAATTAATTCAACAAACCGTCTTGCCTTGTTTAATTCATAAAGCAAAAGCAGTACAAAGATATAAATAAAAAAGCTTACTTATTGTTTTTTTGATTTTGACTTATCAGCATTTGCTTTATGAAGCTTCTGTAAGTTCTCAAAATCATAATCAGACTTTATTTTATCAATAATGGTAGTTACAACCTTATATATTTCCCTGTCCTTTGAATAATCAGCAGGACAAACAAAATTAACTCTATTTTCAGAAATCAATTTCTCTGCAATAATTTTCTTTTTACCATCTCTTGGCTTGTAAACAGCAATTGAATTCCCACCATGTTCCTTAACCAGTTTCATTGAAGGGATATCAGTTTCTCCATCTCCAAAATAAATCATTTGTTTAAAAGGAACAGGTCTTTCATCATCAGGAACATACTCATTTATTGCAATATTATCACTAACACTTTTAATCCCTTTATTTATTTTGAAAAGAAATTGAGTTTTGGTTGTATAATCAACAGCAATAGCAGGCCAATAAGCAATTCCATCTACATTATAAATAAAAGAACAAGCATAAATAGCTTCAAACTCTTTAGCAATTTCAGTTCCTTCTATCATTTCTTTCATTCCAGAAGAATTAATATAATGCTTAATCTCTAAGCCATTTTCTTTCCCATACCTGTTAATTATACCAAACCACTCTTTAACTCCCTTAAATAGCTCAACATCCTTTCCAAATTGCTTAAAAGAATCTCTCTTCAAAGAAATCCCTTTAGCCTTAGCCTCCATAATCATTAAATTCATATAACAAAGCACAGGGCTTGCATCATTCTCAACTGAAAGTGTAGCGTTCTTCTTCCAAAAATCCTTAGAATTCTGTCCTAAAGCCTTAATAAAACCAAACTCCTGCATATTCCCAGGAGAAAGAGTTCCATCAAAATCATAAATCAAAGCCACAGTAGGTTTCTTCGCACTCATAAATACTTCTCTTATTATACAAAATCAATTATTAACATTATCTAAGTCTCAATTTTATGCAATATTCCGGACTAAACGCAAAAAACTCCAATTCCTCACTAATAAAATTAAATTAATATCCCTATTACTCAAAATCCTCCTTTTATTATTTGTAATAAAATTATTCATTATTTCTGATATTTTCCTTTTCCTCAATAGTAAGGTCTTTTACTGGATTAGATATTAATTCACTAATTCTTTTTTTAAATAATCTCATTATTTTATCATATTCAATTTTTATGCGAATAAAATTTCGATTATTTCTTATCTTCTCCTCATCAACGTCAATGATATTTGTGTATTCCATAATACATTCTCTTATATCTTTTTGATAATTCTTTGTGCCTGAACTTGCTCCAACAAAAGAACCGTCTTGTAAAGTATTTGTTGCCCCATCGTATATATTATGATAATCAATATTTGAAATATATTCTCTGAAAAGATCAAACATCCATTCATAATCATCTCTATCTGTATTTATTGAAGAGACTAATGCATGATGTAAAGACATAAAGGCATCAAGACTATATCTCTTTCCTTTTGCCTGATAGTTTATTAATGTATTGATAATATCAAAACCTTCTTGCACTTCATATTTTTGCATTTCAATACTTTGCTTTGCCTCATCAAACATTACTCCTAATTCATTAGAACGTTTTCTTTGCTCAGACATCTCTTTTTTAATTTCCAATGTATTAATAATCTGATAACCTATTAATAGTGTAACTGATATTCCAATAAATGATGCAATTATTCCAATATAAGTTTCATTTGTAAACTCAATTGGTGTTATTCTAAAAATAACAAGTAATATTGCTAAAACTGATAAAATAATAGCAACATAAGAAATCCAACTATTTTTCATTTTATTTAACTATTTAATTGTCTATTAATTCTACAAAGGTAAACTTTTTATTTGCACAATATCTTTTTAATGTTTAAAATATACAAAAATTATATTTATTTTAGTTTACGAAACTTAAGTCTTGATTAACTTTTATTTTTATCAAGAAATAAATCTGCAAAAGCCTTATATAAATATATTTATACTTGATTTAAGTTTATTTATTTAAGGTATAATTTTTGCAACCTGCCACCTTACATAGTGTATCCTGCCACCTTGCATAGTGCATCCTGGCAGGTTGCAAAATTTTTATCTCGTTTAAAGAAATTTTTATAGGGTTTCTACAAAATTATTCCTTGTTTATTTGGAGTTATTCCTTTTGGATTTGGTGGTTTATTTTAGCGATTGGGATTTATAGAAGGGAGAATTGGGAAAATAAAAAAAGGAGCTTTAAAACTATTTCTTTATTTAAAAGCTCCTTTTGATTATTTTGTTATTTAGTGGGTTTATACGCCAAGTTCATTTAGGTTTTCTATCTTCTTCTTTTGAAGGAAATCATAGATTCCTCCTATATGTTCTCTTACTTTTTTGTTGCCAAATTCAAATACTTTATCCACTAAGCCATCTAAGAATTCACGGTCGTGGGATACAATTATTGCTGTTCCATCAAAGGCTTTTATTGCTTCCTTTAATACTTCCTTTGAAGGAATATCAAGGTGATTGGTTGGTTCATCGAGTATTAGTAGGTTTGCTGGTTCTAATAGCAATCGAACCATTGCTAAACGACTTCTTTCTCCTCCTGATAATACTTTTACCTTTTTTTCTATAGCTTCTCCTCCAAACATAAATGAGCCTAATATTTCTCTCAGTCTTGTTCTAATATCTCCTACTGCAACATTATCCACTGTTTGGAATACAGTAAGGCTTTCGTCTAATAATGAAGGTTGATTTTGGGCAAAATATCCTATTTTAACATTATAGCCTAATTCTAATTTCCCTGAATATTCTATTTCTTTCAAAATACATTTTGCTAATGTACTCTTTCCTTCTCCATTTTTACCTACAAATGCAACTTTCTCCCCACGGTTTATTACCATTCCAATATTATCAAGAACTACCTTGTCGCCATAGGCTTTGGTTAAATGGTCAATATCTAAATGTAAAGGACCTGAACGTGGAGCTGGTGGAAATTTAAGTCTAAGGTTTGAAGTATCTTCAATATCTATTTCCACTCTTTCTAACTTTTCTAAAAGTTTTATTCTTGATTGAACCAAAGCAGCTTTTGAGGCTGTGCAACGAAAACGATTAATAAAGGCTTGGTTGTCTTGTATTATTTTTTGCTGGTTTTCATAAGCATGAAGCTGTTGTTCTTTTCTTTCTTGGCGAAGTTCTAAGTATTTGGAATAATTTACTTTGTAATCGTGAATTTGTCCTAATGATATTTCAATTGTTCGATTAGTTACCGAATCAATAAAAATCTTATCATGAGAAACTAATAATATTGCACTTGAGGTGTAAGCAAGGAAGTTTTCTAACCATTGTATAGATTCTATATCTAAATGGTTTGTTGGTTCATCTAATAATATTACATCGGGGCATTGTAGAAGGATTTTTGCTAATTCAACTCTCATTCTCCACCCTCCACTAAACTCAGAACATTGTCTATCAAAATCGCTCCTAAGGAATCCTAATCCCAATAAGGTTTTTTCCATCTCTGCTTGAAAATTACCACTGTCAATTATTTGCATATGTTCATAAGAGCGGCTTAGTTTATCAATAATCTCAGAGTATTCGTCGGATTCGTAATCTGTTCTTTCCGACATTTCTTTTGTTAAACTGTCAATTTCTAATTGTAGTTGATTGATACGGTCGAATGCTTTCTGGGTTTCTTGCATTACTGTTGTACCTTCATTATGAATCATATGTTGAGGTAAATAACCTACGGTTAAATCAGGAGAGAAAACAATTTTCCCACCTGTTGCTTGTTCGTGTCCTGCTATTAATTTTAAAAGAGTAGATTTCCCTGCTCCGTTTCTTCCTACTAATCCAATTTTATCTTTCTGATTTACAAGAAATGTTATATTGTCTAATAATCTTCTGCTGTCAAACTCGACAGTAATTTGTTCTATTGATATCATTTTTATGTTTAAGTATCTATTATTTTTCTTTTTTACATATTAATTAACTGCTAAGGATATTAGAAAAAAATCATCTAACCTCAAGACTAAAATTGTTTTTATCTTAGCTTAATTTAATAGGAGTAAAAAAGAAAGGAATATGAAAATGAAAAAGGAGCTATAAAACTATTGAGATTTTAAAGCTCCTTTTTATTTGTTTTATCTTTTTAGGATTTTCTCTTCCCTGTATTTTATTTTGTTGCTTAAATAGGTTTAATCTATTTACATCCCATAACTGAATGCTGTGATAGTTTCATAAACTATACTTGCAATTCCTAATCCAATTATTCCAATCAGGCAAATTGTTAAACTTATTTTTGTGTAGCAATCTGTTTTTATTGGTTCAATTGGGTTATCGTTTTTGTTTATATACATTGCTTTTACAACTAAAAGATAGTAGTAAAGAGAGATTATTGTGTTTAGTAATGCAATAACCACTAAAACTATGAATCCGCTCTTAAAAGCTGCCATAAATACGAAAAACTTACTAAAGAATCCTGCAAATGGTGGTATACCTGCCAAAGAGAAAAGAGCAAGTGTTGTCAGGAAGGTTAGTTTTGGATTTGTTTTATATAATCCATTATAGTCATCCATACTTACTTTTTCTGTTCTTTGTTCAATTATTGAAATAACTCCAAAGATTGCAAGGTTAGCAACCATATATACCAATACGTAGTAAACCAAAGAAGCCATTCCAATTGCTGTTCCTCCAATAACTCCTAACAAAATATATCCTGCTTGTGAGATTGAAGAAAAAGCTAAGAATCGTTTCATATTCTTTTGACGCAATGCAAATAGGTTACCTATTGTTATTGTGATTACAATTAGTCCATAAATAATATTTTGCCACTCTGTAACCATCGGTGCAAATACTTTCATTAGAATTGTAAGGAGTACAAATACTGCTGAGCCTTTTGAAATTACAGAAAGGTATGAAGTAACTGGTGTTGGTGCTCCTTGATATACGTCTGCAGTCCAAAGATGGAAAGGAACTATTGATATCTTGAAACCAATTCCTGCAATGAAGAATACAAATGCAGCTAATTGCATATAATTGCCAGATGTCAGTAGAGCTGGAATATCTTCAAAGTATAGTGTTCCACATGCTCCATAAAGGAAGGAAAGTCCAAAAAGAAGTAAAGCGGAAGAGAACATTGCAGTAAGAATATATTTTGCTCCTGCTTCTGCTGAGTTGTGACGATATTTATCAAATGCTATAAGAGTTGACATTGGAATTGAAGCCATTTCCAATCCAAGGAAAAACATTAGGAAATGTCCTGAAGCAATCATAAAGAACATACCCAAAAGTGTTGAAAGTATTAGGAAATAAAACTCTCCCTGTTTAAATTTTGTGTCTTCTCTTTTTAACCAAAGGTCAGCTTGCATAAAAACTATTAGAGTACCAAAGGTTAAAATGCTTTTAATTATTGTCATCATTGGAGTGTAGTAGTACATTCCTCCAAAAGCACTTCCAGGTGTTGAAGTTGGTATTAGATTGTAGATAATATGTGCACCTAACAATACACATGCAACTACTGAAAAGTATTTACGAGCTTTTTCTGAAGCAATTAAATCATATAAGAATAGTATAGCCATCACTACTATAAGCGATACTTCTTCTTTCATATATAGAAATTGACTGTAATCCATTTTTTCTATCTTTAAATTTCTTTACCTATTTTATAACTAATGCTTTCACAATTGGAAGCACACTATCACCAATCATATTATTCATCCATAAAGGAGCAACACCTAAAGCAACAATTGCAATAATTAGAACTATTGCTGAAAGGCGTTCGTCCCAAGTTGCATCGGTTAGTTTTAAATGTTCTGGATTTTTAACTTCGCCATAAAAACTTCTTCCTATTAAACGAAGTATATAAACTGCAGTTATTACAATTGAAGTTGTTGCAATTATTGTAATTACTCTATGAAAAATATCTGTATGTTGGAATGAGCCAACAAATATTGTCATTTCTGCAACAAAACCACTAAAGCCAGGAAGACCTAAATTTGCCAAACCTGCAATAACATAACAAACAGATAGGAATGGCATAATTTTCATTAATCCACTTAACTCACGAATATCTCTTGTGTGTGTTCTGCCATAAATCATACCAATTAAAGCAAAGAAAAGAGCTGTCATAAGACCATGAGAAAGCATTTGAAGAACTGCTCCTGTTGCTGCTGTTTGATTCATCATCAAAATTGCAAAAAGAACCAATCCACAGTGGCTAACTGAAGAATAAGCATTAATATATTTCAAGTCTGTTTGAACAATTGCACTAAATGCACCATAAATAACTGAGATGGAAGTTAAGATTAGGAATATCCAACCAAGTTCATTTGCTGCCTGAGGCATAAGATACATGGCAACACGGAAACATCCATAACCTCCCAGTTTCATTAACACTCCAGCGTGAAGCATTGAAACAGCTGTTGGGGCTGAAGCATGACCATCAGGAGACCATGTGTGGAATGGGAATAGAGCTCCAAGAACTCCAAAGCCCAAGAAAGTCATTGGGAAGAAAATCAGTTGAGCATCATGAGGTATATTTCCTGCTTTTGCTATTTCAAGAATATTCATTGATGTTGCTCCAGAGGCAAAGTAAATACCTAAAATACCTGCAATAAGAATTGCAGATGCTCCCATAAGCATAAGAGTAAGTTTCATTGCTGCATATTCTTTCTTTCCACTTCCCCAAACTCCAATAAGCAAATACATGGGAATAAGTGCTATTTCATAAAACATAAACATTGTGAAAAGGTCTATTGTTATGAAAAATCCAAACACTCCTAATGAAAGAAGACAAAACCAAAGAAAGAATTCTTTTGTTTGGTTTTCTAACTGCCATGAAGCAAAAGTTCCTGTAAATACTATTATTGAAGAAAGAATTAACATTGCCACAGATATTCCATCTACTCCTAATGATAATTTAATATTCAAAGAAGAATACCATGAGTAATCAGAGCGGAAAAGCATTTCAGCTGTATCTCCTGCAGCTCGCTGTGTTAAATATAAATAAGTAAGTATTCCAGCTAAAATTAGCAAAAGAGAAGAGCCAGCTACCATTATACCTCTAATTTGATTTCTATTTTTGCTTATCCACAAGAAAAATATCATCAAAATAGGAATGATTACGAAAAATAATAATATGTTCATATTTCTACTTTTTTATAATATCAAAAGAATAAGTCCAACTATAACAACTATTCCTAATAAGAATACATAAGCATACTGCTGCACTCTTCCTGATTGGAAATTACGTATTAAATAAGATAGTTTTTGAGTTGCTGTTGCCATTAAGTTCATAAATCCATCAACAATATGACGATCAAACCATGCAATAGGTGTTGATATACATGCAAAGATTACTTTATGAGTTATAAATTGATAAACCTCATCAATATAAAATCTCTTGTAAGCTGACTTATGTATAAATCTGAATTTACTTGCCAGCATTTCAGGAATTGGTTGTGTTTCTTTTCTATAGAATATTGTTGCAATTAGTATTGAAATTATGGCAACTCCAACACTTAATAAAGCAACTGATGTTTCTAAATGTATATCATAAACAAGTCCATTTGCTGTAATAAAATGTCCAAAAGGGATAAATCCAGCCACACATGTAATAAGAGCCAATACCATTAAAGGAATAGTCATTGAGAAACCTGATTCATGAGGCTTATGTTCATGTTTTGCTTCCTTAGCCCAAAATATATTATAGTATAAACGGAACATATAGAAAGCAGTTATACCTGCTATTACTGTCATTACCCAACCCATCATTGGAGAAAATTTAAAAGCAGCAGCTAATATTTCATCCTTACTGAAAAATCCTGAGAATGGAGGAATACCTGCAATTGCCAGACAAGCTATTAAGAAAGTTATATGTGTTATTGGCATATGTTTTCTCAATCCACCCATATCTTTCATCTCATTACTATGAACTGCATGTATAATTGAACCTGCACCTAAGAATAATAGAGCCTTAAACATAGCATGAGTAAATAAATGGAACATTGAAGCCATATATCCTAAACCACCATGAGCATCCATTGAAGTAGAAACCCCTAAGGCAACCATCATAAATCCAATTTGTGATATGGTTGAAAATGCTAACACTCTTTTAATGTCTGTTTGAACACAAGCAATAATTGCTGCAAACAAAGCTGTAAATGCACCAACACAAGCTATTATTTCTAATACTCCTGGAGCATAAACAATATAAAGAGGGAACATTCTTGCAACCAAATAAACGCCAGCAACAACCATAGTTGCTGCATGAATTAATGCAGAAACTGGTGTTGGACCTTCCATTGCATCTGGCAACCAAATATGTAAAGGAAACATTGCACTCTTTCCTGCTGCTCCAATAAACATAAGGCCTAATGCCCAAGACAAAACTCCAATTCCAAGGAAAGATTTTTGTGCTGCTCCTTGAAGAGCTAAATCACTGTTTCCACCCATCAAATCTATAAAGCCAAATGTTTGGCCATAGAATGATAAAACTAATATTCCTATAAGGAAACCTAAGTCGGCAAAACGTGTTACTATAAATGCTTTCTTTGATGCTGCAATTGCAGAAGGTTTAGTGTAATAAAATCCTATTAACAAATAAGAAGATACTCCAACTAATTCCCAAAATATATAAGTTTGAAAAATATTGGTTGCAACAACTAATCCTAACATTGAAAAAGTAAATAAAGAAAGGAAAGCGTAATAGCGTTGAAATCCTTTTTCTCCATGCATATAGCCCATACTGTATAGATGAACCATAAATGAAACTAACGAAATTACAACAAGCATCATTACTGAAATTGGATCAAGTAATATTCCAATATCAATGTGTAAGAATTCTCCTAAACGCAACCATTCTATATTAAATGGTATTATTTTTTCAAATACTCCATTCACTCTTGGTGAAGTGAAATATTCCCATGCAGTTATTAAAGATAATAAGGTAACTATTCCTAAAGAAATTGTTCCAAATATACCTGCAATTTTTGGTTTTAATTTATGCCCAGCTAATCCTAAGAATATAAACATTATGGCTGGGAGAAGTAGTATAAGTATTGTGTATTCCATATTTTCTCCTATTAATGCTTCATTTTATCTATCTTATCTACATCCAAACTTTGAACGTTTCTATAGATATTAATTATTATTGCAATTGCTATGGCTGTTTCTGCTGCAACAATTCCTATTGCAAATAAAGTAAAGAAATGTCCTTCCAATTGATTTGGAAATAAGAACTTATTAAATACTGCAAAATTTATATCAGCAGCATTTAAAATCAATTCTACAGAAATTAACATAGCCAAAGTGTTTTTACGAATTAAGAATCCGTAAATCCCTGCACATAACATTATTGTGCTTATCACTAAATAAAGTTCAACTCCCATATTTTTTATCTTTTACGTGCTATTAATAATCCCCCAATTATACATGCCAACAAAAGAACACCTATTGCTTCAAAAGGTAATATGTATTGATTTTTACCTCCACCAACTAAAGCGAATCCTATTGTTTTCATGTTTAGTTCCTCAATGGCATCAGTTGAAGCCATTGGTAAAAAGTTGTGAGTAAAAATAATAAAGAATATTAATCCTCCTCCTATGAGTACAGTAAGTAATATTGGTAATACTTTTTTTATTTTTATTCCTATATTCAAATTTTCATCTGCTTTTGTCAGGAAGATTGAAAAGACCAATAACACAACAACCCCTCCTGCATAAACCATAATTTGAACTGCTCCTAAGAAAGTATATCCCAAAAGAAAATATATTGCAGCAGTACCCAAAAGTACAAATAACAAATATGTTACTGAACGCATAATTTTTTTTGTTGTAACTGTCAAAACTGAAAATACAGAAATGAAAATTGCCACAATAATAAAAACTACATTTTGTAATGTTATATCCATATTATTTTTTATTTACAACAGTTGAACCATCTCTATTTAATTTCTTTACAAGCTTCTCTCTATTAAAGACTGCATGCTCAAAAGAATTTTCAAAAGTTATTGCATTGTGAGGACAAGCATTAACACAAAGTTGACAAAATATACATGTTCCCAAATCATATTCATAATTTGTAAGAACTTTCGTTTTCTTTCCTTCTTCGTTTTCAACAGTCTCAAAATGTACAGTAATTGTACCATTTGGACAAGCATTTTGACAAAGACCACAAGCAACACAATTATGTTGATTATTCTCATCATGAGGCATTGTTAATGTACCTCTAAATCTATCTGAGATTTTTAATGTTGCTCTGTTTTCTGGATATTTTTCTGTGATTTTTTTTCTGAAGAATACTTTAATAGTTGTTTTCAATCCAACAAGTAAAGTTTTTAGTCCTCGGAAAAATGAATCAAAATATTTGCAAAAATTATTCATATTCTATTGAGTTAAAAATGAAGTTTAAATACTACAACCAATATCATCAAAACAAGATTAAATAATCCTATTGGGAGTAAAATCTTCCATTCAAATTTTAATAATTGATCTATTCTCAAACGGACAAATGTCCATCGCATCCACATTAATAAAAAGACTACAAAGAAAGCTTTTCCAAAGAACCATACAAATCCAGGAATATAATCCATAATAGCATTGAATCCTTCCAATCCAGAAATATGTAGTGGCATCCAACCTCCTAAGAATATTGTTGCTGCAACTCCTGCTATTATAAACATATTTAAGTATTCGCTTAAATAGAAAAAGCCAAAATGCATTCCAGAATATTCTGTGTGATATCCAGCAGTTAATTCTGATTCTGCTTCAGGCATATCAAAAGGTCCTCTATTTGTTTCTGCATTCCCTGCAATTAGATAAACTATAAAAGCAATTACAGCAGGAATATGTCCTTTAAATATAAGCCAACCATCTGCTTGAAAAGCTACTATTTCAGAAAATTGTAATGTTCCTGTAAAAATAGCAACTGCCAATAAGCACATACCTATTGAAAGTTCATAACTGATAATTTGTGCTCCACTTCTCATAGCACCAATCATTGTGTATTTACTATTACTACTCCATCCTGCAAGCAAAATTCCAATAACTCCCAATGAAGAAACAGCAACAAGAAATACTACTCCAATATTAAAATCTAATATCTCCATTCCTTTGTTTATAGGAAGGCAGGCAAAAGCTAATATTGAAGAAAGAATAACTATATATGGAGCCAATGCATGAAGAAATTTATCTGTATTTTTTAATTCTACAATTTCTTTAATCAACATCTTTATAACATCAGCAAAAAGCTGCAATAGTCCAAACTTACCTACTCTATCAGGACCTATACGACATTGGAACCATGCACATATCTTTCTTTCCATATAAATAAGTATCATGGCAATTACTGCGTAAGCTGCCAAGATACAAACTCCTACTACAAGACATTCTAAAAATATTGCCAAACCTTCTGGCATTACACTTGTTAAAAATTGATGTATCCAACTTGAAACTACACTAAAATCAAACATAAAAGATTCTTTTTTATCTATCAATATCAGGAATTACATAGTCTAAAGTTCCTCCAATAGCAATTAAGTCTGCTATTTTCCCTCCTTTAGTTATTGTGTCAACAGCTGCAACCAAAGGCAAACCTGTTGAACGATATTTTAATCTATAAGGATATTTATCTCCTTTGCTTTCTAAAAATACGCCAAATTCTCCACGACTACTTTCAACGGAAGTGAAATAACTTCCTTCAGGAACTTTAATTATTGGCTTCATCTTTACTTGATATGCTCCTTCAGGGATATTATCTATTAATTGCTCAATAATTTTCATTGACTCAAGCATTTCATCCATACGAACCATATATCTTGCAAAGCTATCTCCTTCAGTATATACAATTTCTTTAAAATCTACTTTGTCATACATAGCATAAGGTTTACGCTTACGAGTATCACAAGCCCAACCTGAAGCTCTTCCTGTTCCTCCTGTTGTACCAAAAGAAATAGCATCTTCTTTGGATAAAACTCCAACTCCTTTTAATCTTTGATGAACAATAACATTTCCTGTAAAAATATCATGATACTCTTTTAAAATGTTACGGAAATATGGTATAAATTTCTTTACACTGTTTACAAAGTCAGGATGAATGTCAGCTTGAACTCCTCCAACAACATTATAATTTTGAATTAAACGACCTCCTGTTGTTTGTTCAAAAATATCCAAT
This sequence comes from Bacteroidota bacterium, assembly GCA_017860255.1. Taxonomy (GTDB): domain Bacteria; phylum Bacteroidota; class Bacteroidia; order Bacteroidales; family P3; genus UBA10566. The sequence goes on from JAFNAR010000007.1 coordinate 55,567, forward strand.
ATCATTTCTCTATCGCGGAATCCATAAGTGAAAGGAGTTATAGCTCCCATATCCATTGCTAAACATGAATAGAATAAAATATGAGAATCTATACGTTGAAGTTCATCCATAATGGTACGAATATATTGTACTCTTTCTGGAATTTCTACTCCAAGTGCTTTTTCTATCAACATACATAAAGCATGTCTATTTTGATGTGCACTTAAATAATCTAATCTATCTGTTAGAGCAAGTGTTTGAGGATAAGTTAGATTTTCATTCATCTTTTCTATTCCTCTATGAATATAGCCACAATATGGTTCAATCTTTTTAATTATTTCTCCTTGAAGAGATGTTCTAAAACGAAGTACTCCGTGAGTGGAAGGGTGTTGAGGACCTATATTGATTACATATTCTTTGTCATCAAAAAGGGTATTTTCTTTTTCAATAACATTTCCTTCAGCATCAATTGTTAGTTCAGTAGTTTTATCTTCCGTAACTTCATTTGTCATATTCAATGGATTTGAATCCATATCATAATCCTTTCTAAAAGGATATCCATTCCACTCATCACGAAGGAAAAGACGACGCATGTCTGGATGATTTATAAAACGTATGCCAAAAAAGTCATAAACCTCTCTTTCATTAAAATTTGCTGTCTTCCATAAATCACAAACAGAATATAGTTCTGGATTTTCTCTATTAGTTGTGCTTGTTTGAAGTACACATGTATGACCATATTTTGTAGATTCTAAATGATAAATTACACCTAATGAATCTCCAAAATCCATTCCTGTCAAACTTAACAAAAAGTCAAAAGAAGTATCTTCATCTTCTTTTAGTTTTTTAGCTAAAGCATAAAATGAAGAAGATGGAACAATAGCTTTTATATCTCCCTGTTCTACAAATTGAGTTTCAGGAGCAATTTCTAAAATTCTCTTTTTTAAATCCATGTTTATTTTTGCTTTTTTTCTTTACGATTTACTCCACCTAAGAATTTTTGGAGTTTAATCTTTCTTTGCAATTGCATCATTGAATACAAGAAAGCTTCTGGTCTTGGAGGACATCCTGGTAAATATACATCTACAGGAATTATTTTATCAACACCTTGAACAACATGATATGATTTTGTGAATGGACCTCCCCCTACTGCACAACCTCCAACTGCAACTACATATTTAGGTTCTGCCATTTGATCATATAATCTTTTTAATACAGGAGCCATTCTGTGAGTTATTGTTCCACAAACCATAATTAAGTCAGCTTGACGTGGGCTGGGACGAGTTACTTCAAAGCCAAAACGAGCCATATCGTAACGAGCAGCTCCAATTGCCATGAATTCAATACCACAACAACTTGTTGCAAAAGTTAAAGACCATGGTGAGTTTGCCCTTCCCCAATTGATTACATCATCAACTGCTCCTAATATTACATTTGCTCCATTAGCATTTAGCTCTGCTGCCATTTTTTCCAATGACTCATTGTCTTGGAATTCTTCGTATTTAATTGATTTTATCTTTGGTTTTTTTAATCCCATGTTAAAGCTCCTTTCTTCCATGCATATGCCAATCCTCCAACTAGAACTATAAAGAAAAATAAAACACTAATAATTGCATCAACACCTAAATCTCTAACAACAACAGCCCAAGGGAAAAGAAACACTGTTTCAACATCAAAAATTAGAAATAGAACTGCAAAAAGATAATAGCCAACCCTAAATTGCATCCATGATTTTCCTCTTGTAGGAATACCACACTCATATACTTCTCCCTTTTGGGGATTATAAGAACGAGGTGATAATAATTTTGCAATCCAATAAGCTGCAAAAACTAAAGCAAACGCAGTTAAAACAGCTGTAATCAGTAAAATAAAATTCATAATTATCTCTCCATTTAAAAATATTATTTATTAAAAAAGGTCTCCGAAAAATAGTCGCAAATTTTTTGCAAAGTTAATAATATATTACTTCCTTCAGAAAATTTTACTAATAAATCTATTTCAAAAATCTTATTTAACGGATTTACAAAAGAATAAATTAGAGCGTAAACATCTAATCTATAATCATTTTTTTCGCACATTTAAGCCATAAAATAAAGAATTGATACCCAAGAAACATAGAGTTTATCAATGCAAAACAAGGTTTTTATGAATTTAAATAAGGAGTTTGTGAAGGCGAAATGGCATTTCTCCTTCATAAAGATAAGGATTAAGGGTCGTCTTTACTTTGTTTTAAGGCCGTTTAATCCTTGTATAATTTCACTCAAGTGCTTAATTATGTTCTATAACAAAAAGAACAAATCATAATTCAAATAAAAACATTTAAATGAATTATGATTTGTTCTTTTTACAATAATAAATTATATCAATTTCTAAAGTAAGAAATAATATAAACTTACTTCTTTTGTATTGTTATTATTTCTTTTTTTCATCTTTGTATGGGAAGATTTTATCTATCCCAACAATTACAAAGTAAAAAACTGCCATAAAAATAAATACAGTTGCAATTCCTATACCAGAAATTTCTAATGCTTTATATAAAAACTCTAAATTCATAATCTTATTATTTTTAAGGGTTAAAGAAATAGAGGAACTAACATTAATAATAATCCTCCAACAATTACAGAACCAATTTGTCCTCCAACATTAGTACTAATCGCTGGCATTAACAAATAATTGGTAGGATCTTCCTTAAGTCCCATTCCATGAATTACACGTGCCGACATTGGAAAAGCCGAAATACCACAAGCTCCTACCATAGGATTAATTCTATTTTCGGGTTTCATAAACTTATTCATCAGCTTAGCAAAAAGTACCCCACCGGCTGTATCAAATACGAATGCAAAAATACCAAGTCCAAGAATCATTAAAGTATCTAATTGGACAAAGCGTTCTGCTGTCATAGTGCTTGCAATTGTAATACCAAGTAATATTGTAACAAGATTTGCTAATTCCTTTTGTGCAGTTTGAGATAATGAATTTAAAACTCCACATTCACGAATTAAGTTACCAAACATCAAAAATCCAATTAATGCTAATGATGATGGAGCAATCAATCCTGCTAAAATAGTAATTACGATTGGGAAAAGAACTAATGTTGTACGAGAAACCTTTTTATTTGAATTAGTTTTCATGTGCATTTGACGTTCTTTCTTTGATGTAAGCAATTTAATTACTGGTGGCTGAATAATAGGCACAAGTGCCATATAAGAATATGCAGCTACAGAAATTGCTGGTAAAAGATCTTTTGCAAATTGATTTGCCACAATAATTGATGTAGGACCATCAGCAGCACCAATAATACCAATTGAAGCAGCTTGTTTTAAATCAAATCCAAATATAGTAGCTAAAATCATTGTTATAAAAATACCAAATTGAGCCGCAGCACCAAAAAGTAATAAGCTTGGACGTTGAAATAGTGGTGAGAAATCAATCATTGCTCCAATAGCAATGAAAATTAGTAGAGGGAAAAGTTCTGTTGCAATCCCAGCATCAAATAATACATTCAATGCACCAACTATAGTTTCTCCTCCTTGAACTTGTGTAAGAACAGCAGAGAAAGGGAAGTTTACAAGTATTGCTCCAAATCCCATTGGCAAAAGCAATGTTGGTTCATATTGCTTTTTTACTGCTAAAAAAATTAGCGTTAATCCAACAGCAATCATAACCAAATGTTGCCAAGTCATTCCTGCAATAGCAGGCATTAATTCATTAAATTCCATACCTTATTATTATTTTTCTGTTTCTTCTAATTTTTCTTCTATCTCTTTTCCGTCATCAACTTCTTCAGATATTACTTTTGAAATTATTATTGAGAACAATAATGTAAACAAAATAATAGCTAAAGATATCCAAGAATAGTCATTGAAAAATTTTGCAATTGGTTCATACCAACCTAAAAGCATTTTTGCTCCAATAAAGAACAAAATAAAGCATACTCCGTGTTTAAGAAAACGGAACATTCCCATAATCCCTTTAAGTGCAAAAAATAGTGAAACCAATCCCATAACAGCAAAAACATTACTACTTATTGCTAAAAAGTTCTTTTCTGCTAAATCTAAAACATCTGTTTCTCCAATTACTCCAATAATTGCAGGAATTGAATCCATTGAAAACAGAATATTTGTAGAGCCTAATACCAATAGACAAAGAAAAATCATAGTAAGGTGAGTTTTCCCATTAATTTTTGTAAAAAACTTTGGGGAATGAACATCGGGGTCTATAGGAAAAAGCTTTGAAGCCAATTTATACAAAATATTTGTTTGGGGGTTAACAGTATCTTCTTCTTTTGAAAATAACATTTTAAATGCAGTCCAAACAAGAAGTAAACCAAACAAATAAATTAACCACTCAAATTTTTGCAATAATGACATTCCTAAAAATATAAATAATACTCTTAGGACAATAGAAATCAAAATACCCAATTTTAGTAATCTCGGTTGATTTTCTTTATTGATTGCCATCATTGAGAAAATCATAATAAACACAAATAGGTTATCTACGGAAAGAGAATATTCTGTCAAATATCCTGAAATGAATTTTATTCCCATTTCGGTAGATGTTTTTGCGTCAGTACCTGGATTTTGAGGGAAGAATAAAAATATTGCGAGACCAAAAAGTAGAGCAATACTAATCCATAATGCAGTCCAAGATAAAGAAGATTTAATAGAAATTTCTTCATGACGATGTCCTGTTGCATACATGTCAATTACATAAACTATTAGGAAAATTACAATAAATGCAATCCACCACCAAGTTAATACACTCATAATCTGTATATATTATCCAATTAATACTAAGACTGCACCTTCCAATACAGTCTCGCCCTTTGTTACTTTAATCTCCTTAATTACACCATCACAGTCTGCATTAATGGCATTTTCCATTTTCATAGCTTCTAATGACATTATTTGCTGTCCTTTACTAACAGATTCTCCAACACTGCAGGTAATATCTAAAATTAATCCTGGAAGTGGAGATTTAACTGTTGAAGCAGCACTACCTTGAGCAGAAGATGAAGTAGAAGCTTGAGTTGCTTGAGCAGCTCTTTTAACTGGTTTAGAAATCTGCTGTTCTGACTGCTCAATAATAACATCATAAGCAACGCCATTTACTTCAACTTTGGCATTTGTGTCATCAATACTATCTATTGCAACTTCGTAAACGTTGCCATTAATTTTATATTTAAAATTTTTCATTTCTTATTTTCTTATAGGTAATTCTTTTAATGCGTAAATTTTAGAATTCCAAGGTGAATATGTATTCGCCGTTCTTTGTATGGTTAAAATTCCACTTTCTTCATCATGATATTCAGTTGAAGAAAAAATAGCCATTGCTATTGCAGCATAGATTTCATCAGATACTTTTGCAGAAGATGAAGATTGATTAGATTCTTCAGGTTCTACATTTTCTTTCTTTCTTTTCCAAAAACTCATAGCAATATTTTTTATAGTGGAATATTATCGTGCTTTTTAGCAGGATTAGATAATTTCTTAGTTGATAATTGTTGAAGAGCACGAATTACTCTGAAACGAGTATTTCTTGGCTCAATAATATCATCTATATAACCATATTTTGCAGCATCATAAGGATTAGCGAACTTTTCATTATATTCTTTTTCTTTTTCAGCTATAAAAGCTGCTTTAGCTTCTTCTGATTCTATCTTTTTAAGATCTCTACCATAAAGAATTGCTACAGCTCCACTTGCTCCCATAACTGCAATTTCTGCACTTGGCCAAGCATAGTTAATATCTCCACGTAATTGTTTACATGACATAACATCGTGAGCTCCGCCATAACTCTTTCTTAAAGTAACTGTAACCTTTGGAACAGTTGCTTCGCCGTATGCATAAAGGAATTTTGCTCCGTGAATAATAATTCCGTTGTATTCTTGAGCTGTTCCAGGTAGGAATCCAGGTACGTCAACTAAAGTAACGATTGGAATATTGAAAGCATCGCAGAAACGAACAAAACGAGCTCCTTTTCTTGAAGCATTAATATCTAAAACACCTGCCATACAATTAGGTTGGTTAGCAACAATACCAACAGATGCTCCGTTGAAACGAGCAAAACCTACAACTAAATTTTTAGCAAAATGTTCGTGTACTTCTAAAAATTCTCCATTATCAACTATTCCGTTAATTACATCCTTAACATCATAAGGTTTGTTTGGATTTTCAGGGATTATTGTATTTAGATAGTCGTCTAATCTATTGATTGGATCATTGCATGGAACTACAGGAGCATCTTCCATATTGTTTGAAGGAAGATATGCCATTAACTTACGAATCATAAGTAAACCTTCAGTTTCATTATCAACAACAAAATGAGTTACACCTGATTTAGATGCATGAACCATTGCACCACCCAAATCACCATCTGTTACTTCTTCACCAGTTACAGTTTTAACAACTTTTGGTCCAGTAACAAACATATAACTATTTTCTTTTGACATCATAATAAAGTCAGTAAGAGCTGGAGAATAAACTGCTCCTCCTGCACAAGGTCCAAAAATAGCAGATATTTGAGGAATAACTCCAGAAGCCAAAATATTACGTTGGAATATTTCTGCGTATCCTGCTAATGAATTAACTCCTTCTTGAATACGTGCTCCACCTGAATCGTTAAGTCCAATAACTGGTGCACCAACCTTCATTGCTTGATCCATAACTTTGCATATTTTCTTTGCAAAGTATTCAGAAAGTGATCCTCCGAATATTGTGAAATCTTGAGAAAATACATAAACTAAACGTCCATCAATTGTTCCACATCCTGTAACAACACCATCAGTCATAAACACGCTGTCTTGCATCCCGAAGTCAGTGCAACGATGAGTTACAAACATGTCAAATTCTTCAAAGGAACCTTCGTCTAATAGTATTTCAATACGTTCACGAGCTGTTAGTTTCCCTTTTGCATGTTGAGAGTCAATTCTTTTTTGTCCTCCACCTAATTTTGCTTCTTCTCTTTTATCAAGAAGTTGCTTTATTTGTTTTTCAAAAGTCATTTATTTTGTATGTTTTATATGTAATTTGATATCTATTCAGAACATAATTCTGTTAAAATTCCCATAGTTGATTTTGGATGTAAAAATCCTATCTTCAAAGATTCAGCTCCTTGACGTGCTTGTTTATCTATTAATTTTACTCCAGCTTTTTCAACTTCTTCCAATGCTTGGTTTGTATTATCAACGGCGAATGCAATATGATGAACCCCTTGACCTTTTTTCTCAATGAAAGATGCTATTGAACTTTCTGTAGAAGTAGCTTCCAACAATTCAATCTTTACATCTCCTACTTTAAAGAAAGCTGTTTTTACCTTTTGATCAACCACTTCCTCAATATTATAGCATTTTAATCCCATAACTTCTTCCCAATATTTAATTGCTTCTTCAAGATTTGAAACAGCAATACCAATATGTTCAATCTTTTTAAGTTTCATATTTTATAAATTTTTTATGATTAATTATTCTAATTTCAACGAGTTTGCAAAGATAAAACAGTTTTTTTGTTTAAAGAAATAATTAGTAATTAATCTAATTTCAAGCTATAAACAATCGACTCCAATTGCATAAGTTCATCTCTCTTTGTTTGGTTTGGAGCATACAAAAAGCAATCTATCATCACAAACTGATTATTTTTTTCATCATGGAAACAATAGTTTACAAATGGGCCTCCCATAAAATCATTATACAAACGCCACAATCCTCTTGTTTCAACGGCAGGCTTTCCATTTAAATTTATAGTTTTTCTATAATAAGGAAATCTCCCTTCCGAACCCATATAAGAACCTCTTGTCGGTCCAGGAATATTTGCTTTGGAAATCTTATTTCTTAACTCAATAATCTTTTCTTCATTAAACATTCCATTTCCTAAAAATGGAGTTTTATAAACCATTATATTTAAAGTCTTTTGTTCTTTGTTTACTTTAAAATCTTTTCTAAACCATGCAAAATCATCTTCAAATATTGAAATCAAATATTCTTTTGAGAAAGCTAATGAAAACTTGAATGTGGTTTTAAGTTTTTTGGTTATCTCAATATTTTCATAATTTCTAAATGCAGCAGCTACTCTTCTATGTTCGTTATCATAGAATTGACGAATAATGCTTGGAGAGTATTTAGAAATTAATGAGTATAAACTATCTCTATTATTAGCAATAATTTGGAAATATGCTTGAGGATAAGATTTATAATCTATTTTCTGAAAAATTGTATTTTCTTTGTTTGTTGATTTAAAATCAATAATGAAAACATTCCTATGTTTTTGAAACATTTCTGATTTAAAGAAAGCATTTGGATTCATTTGAACAACATCGAACAAAGGCTCTGGTTGAGAAAGACCTTCACAAGCTTTCATAAAATATCCTCCAATAGAATCTTTCAATTCTCCTTTATATATTTCGTCTGGAATAACTAATATCATTTCCAGAGTTTTACCTCCTGAAGAAGGTAAATTTTGAGGATTTTCGGAAGTTGAAGTTTTAATCTCTCCATTTTTATTATCATTTTTTGAGCAACCAAGCACAAAAACAAAAGATAACACCATGAAAAATAATGCTATACTAAAATTTATTCTTTTCATATACAGGAAAATTTAATTTGCAAATATCCTAAATTTTATTGAGAAAAGAGACATAAAAGTTCTAAAAACAAAGATTTATTGTATTTTTGCACCTCAAAAATATGATATGTTAGATAAATTAGAAGCAATTTATTCAAAATTCTTAGCAATTGAAGAGCAAATGAGTCAGCCAGATGTTATGTCTGACATAAAACGCTTTGTTAAATTGAATAAAGACCATAAAGACCTTGAGCCTATTATTGCTGCTTACAAGGAATATAAAAACACAATTGAAAACATCAACAATGCCAAACAAGTTCTTAACACAGAAAAAGATGATGACTTCAGAGAAATGGCAAAAGAAGAATTAAACATCCTTTCAGAAAAGAAAGAAAAAATGGAAGACGATATCCGTTTGATGTTGGTCCCATCTGATCCTCAAGATAGCAAGAATGCTGTTTTTGAAATTAGAGCAGGAACAGGAGGTGATGAAGCAAGTATATTTGCAGGTGACCTTTACAGAATGTATCTAAAATTCTTTGAAAAGAAAGGCTGGAAAGTTGAATTGGTTGACTCTACTGAAGGAACAGTTGGAGGATTTAAGGAAATTGTGTTGAATGTTAGTGGAGAAGGTGTTTATGGACAAATGAAATACGAATCAGGGGTTCATAGAGTTCAAAGAGTTCCTCAAACTGAAACCCAAGGAAGAGTTCATACTTCTGCAGCATCTGTTGTTGTACTTCCTGAAGCTGAAGAATTTGATGTTGAACTAAAACAATCTGATATTAGAAAAGATACTTTCTGCTCTTCTGGACCAGGGGGACAATCAGTAAACACAACTTATTCTGCAATTCGTTTAACTCACATTCCAACAGGAATTGTTGTTTCATGCCAAGATCAAAAATCTCAAATCAAAAATCTTGAAAAAGCTATGGTTGTTTTAAGAACAAGACTTTTTGAATTGGAATATAACAAATACTTAGAAAAGATTTCTTCAAAGAGAAAAACAATGGTTTCCACTGGAGACAGAAGTGCAAAGATTAGAACATATAATTATCCTCAATCAAGAGTAACTGACCATAGAATAAATTACACTATGTATAATTTAGCTGTTTTTATGGATGGTGATCTTCAAGATATTTTGGATGCACTTCAATTGGCTGAAAACGCAGAAAGACTTAAAGAAGCTGTAAGCTAAATAAATCATTATAATATACTATATATATAGAATAGTGCTATTGACAACAATAGTGTTATTATTGTGGTAACTATTCCTATTTTAAAGAATTCCCAAAAGCTGATTTTTATATTTTCTTTTTCTGAGGATTCAATAACTATTAAATTTGCCATAGCTCCAATTATTGTTGCATTTCCTGCAAGAGTTGCAGAAGAAGCAAGGGCTAACCAAAGATTTTCATTATTTACAACCTCCATTAACGGTGTCATCAAAACTGTGTAAGGAACATTGCTTAAGATTTGAGACATAACCAAACTTAGAGAGTGTAAACCTATAATGCTACTTAAGTTTTCATTTAGCTCTATATTTATAAATCTATCTAAAAGTCCCAAAGATTGGATAGAGGAAACAAGTATAAAAAGACAAGCAAAGAAAAGCAATAATACCCAATCTACATCCTTTATAACTGATGAAGGTTTTGCTTTTCCAAAAAGAAGAATTAAACTTGCTCCTATTAGTGCGATAATAGGTATTGATAATGAAAGGATTTTCCCTAAAAAGAAACCTACAATAACTAATAGAAAAATAAGAACAGATATTCTCATCTTTTTAAAATCATATTTATAGTCAGTTTGAAATTCAAGTTTACTCTTGTCTTGAAAATGCTTTCTGTAAAATAGCTTTACAACAAATACAATTATTATCATTCCAATGATTGAAATAGGAAGTAGTTTGATAAGAAAATCCAAATAAGTAATATTTGAGCTAATACCTATAAGCATATTTTGTGGGTTGCCAGTAATGGTCATTGCAGAACCAATATTAGAAGATAAAATTTCAGCTATTAGATAAGGTATTGGATTGAGATTTGTTTTACGACAAATTGAAATTATTATTGGAGTAAATAATAAAACAACAGCATCATTTACTAAGAATGCTGAGGCTATTCCAGTAATAAAAACAATAATTATTAATAACTTATTGCGAGAATGGGAATACGAAATTGTTTTAGATGCAATTAGAGAGAAGAAACCTTCTATCTTTAAAGTTGAAACTATTATCATCATACCCAATAATAAGGTAATGGTATTGAAGTCAATTGATTTAATTGCATCTTCAAAACTTATTACTCCAAATACAATCATTGCAACAGCTCCAGTGAAAGCTGCTGAAGGACGGTCAATATTTACTTTTGGCAATCTTGTAAATATTATTCCAATATAAGTGATAATAAATATTATTAATCCAAGAGTTTCAATACTCATAATAATACAGTCGTAGTGTTAGATTTTTTTACGAAGCAATAGTTCTTCTGGAAAAGTAATCTTGCACAAAATAAGATTAAAATTTCTTTGGCAAATTTACAATTTTATTTTGGTTACAGTCTTTTGAATTTGTTTTAATATTGTTTCCTATATTGATTTTTATGATTGTTTATTTCTCTTTAAGCTAAGGAATAAATCAAAATAACATATAATCACTTCGATAAAGCCATATTAATATCTATTTTTGATTAAAATATTTGAACTTCTTGGAGATTTTTGAACAATAATTCTTTAAACCTGGGGTTGAATCAACGTTTATTCTTTGAATAATTGGAGGGAGTTCCTCTTTTAGCCATGGAAAATCATCAATATAATTTAAAAGTATATCAATTGACCAAATTAAGGCTGCAACAGGACATTTGGGAGTAAGTATCCATTTAAAACATCCTTCAATAATTATTTCAGGATTAGATTTATCCAAAATATTCATTAAAGGTTCTGGAAGAGTATTTTGTTTTTTTAAACTAAAAACTTGAAGGAGTATTTTATTATAATGTCTTGCAAGAGAAGGATTATGTATTTTATTGAAACGATTTAACATATCCTCAAAAACAGGGGTTATGTAATTAATATCTTTATAAGCAATCTTCTCCATAACCCATGCACTCCTAAAACTAATCCTCCTGTCTTTATGAAAATTCAACTCTATTAATTCAATCAAAGGGAAATTCTCACTAATTATCATATCCGATAGCTCATCCAAACTGAGTGAATCAATTGGAGAAGTAAACTCATTGATTAAATAATCCTTAGAAAGCATTTAGAAAAGGAAAACGGTTATATATTACATTACTTATTTTCACGCTTCAAAGATAGTAAATTTATTTGTTATTAAATGATAGCTTATATACAACTTGAGAGTTAAGATATTAAAAAACCAATATTCTTTATTTTTAATTCACAAATTATATCATTATTAGTTTATTCTAAGTAATACTTAATCCGAAAAATAAGAATATGGAAAGAAAAAAATAAAACCTTACTTCAGTAAAATAAAACAAAGAAAGAATTTATTAAAGTAAAGAGTTAGTGAATTGAAATAAGAAGTAACTAAAAAGAATCGCATAAATCAGCGAGATTTCATATTCAAGTCTGTCAATTAAATTTCTCAATAAAGTATATAGTGATTCAAACAAAAAGTGAATATATAGTCAAAATAAAGCAAAAAGGCTGTTAGTTAATAAAAATGAAGTGACCCCAAAAAGTTGGACAGATTAATAATAATTTGATTCTATAAGAGCTCGGTATTGCACTGGGCTCTTTCCATTTAACTTGTTTTTTAT
>JAFNAR010000060.1 GCA_017860255.1 Bacteroidota bacterium
AATTTTATCAATAAACTAGTTTTAGAAATAAAAAAATAAACTGTAAATTTGAATTAGTAATAACCTAAAAAGTGTAAACCTATTTCAGGAAACGACATATTCTTAGATTAAGTCGTTATTAAAAAAGTTCTAAACCCTATTTAAGCACTTTGAAAGCTTATTTATTGAGATTTAAACAAGGATTATTTGGATAAAAACTTCATATATTAAGATTGATTCAAGGAGATAATTGAAATAAACTACTAAAAAAAATTAGAATTATTTTCTTTTTTTATATTGAAAACTTTAGAAATGATACATATACAATATCATATTAATTTAATTCTATTCTTTTTGTTTACTTTTTATTGAAAATGATTGTTATAATAAATAAATACAAGAATTAACTTTTAAGAAAGAAATCTTCTTAGGGGAAGATATAATTGTTTAACTAAATCTTTAAGAGTAATGAAAAGATTATTATTATTTTCTTTGGCAATCATTTTTGCATTTCAGGGTTTGTTAGGACAAACCATTATTATTGGTTCAGGAACAAATGGGAATTCTATTCTGCCTTTTTCAAGTTCTTCAGGATACTCCTATTCTCAACAAATTTTTGATGCAAGTGAAATCACAACTCAAGGTGGGATGATTAATTCTATCTCATTTCAGTACATATCCCCTACTCCTCAAGTAGTTGATTCAATAACTATCTATATTGGAAACACAACTAAATCTACATTTTCTTCTCCAGGAGATTGGGTAAATATTTCTTCAATGACTGAGGTTTTTAGTGGAAGCATATCTTTATATAATATTGCTCCAAATAATTGGGTAGATATAGAATTAGAAACACCTTTTCAATGGGATGGGGTAAGCAATATTGTTATTTCTGTTTTAGATAATAATACTTCTGCAATATATGGTTTGGGTAATACTTTTTATACCCATACTTCAAACAATAAAACATTAAATTATACTGATTATTCATATCCAATCAACATTAATTTCCTAAGCAGTGGAACATTAATTTCACAAAGGAATAATATTCAATTAAATTTTGGAGCATCAAACACTTGTTTCAAACCTTCATTAATGACATCAAGTAATATTTCACAAAACAGTGCAACTATTTCATGGATGGGGAATAATAGTGCAAGTCAATGGGAAATTGAATATAAAACTAATACAGACACTTCATGGACTAATGCAACAACAATTACTTCCAATGATACATTTACTTCATTAAATAATTTAATTCCTAACAGCAATTACAATTTAAGAATCAGAGCTAGTTGTTCTCCAACAAACAAAAGTTCATGGTTATATGGTTATTTCCAAACTGAATGCAATACAATAAGTACTCTTCCTTATTATGAATCTTTTGATACCTATGGTTCTGGGACAACAGTTTTCCCTAATTGCTGGGCAAAAATATCTTCAAATAATTATCCTAATATTTCTGCAAGTGGGTATTCTACACCAAAAGCAATATATTTATATGCAACGTCTAATCAATATAATTATTTAATTAGTCCTACTTTTGAATCTTCTATTCCTATTAATAGTTTAAGTTTAAATTGCAGACTATATAAAAATAGTAATACATCAAATTTAATAATAGGAGTTATTTCTGATATAACAGATACAAATACTTTTATTGCCATTGATACTATTTCTCCAACAGAATTATATAAATGGGAGGTATTTAATGTCAACTTTTCAAGTTACACAGGATTAGGCAATAATATTGCTTTTAAACTTCAAGGCGAAGGATTTTCTTCTGCAATTTCTTTAGATGATGTAATATTTTACCAATCTCTTTCATGTGATGTACCGTCTGGACTATCTTGCAATACAAATACCTCAACTTCAAACTCAATTGAATTAAACTGGAATACAACAAACAATAATAATGCACTATCTTGGATTTTGGAATACAGAACCTCTGGAAGTGAAATTTGGCAGCGAATAAATATTAATTCTAGCCCTTATACTCTATCTGGATTAATACAAAATGGTTATTATGAAATCCGTTTAGCCGCTATTTGTTCTGATGGAGATACTACTTTCTTTTGCCAACCAATAGAAGTAGGGCTTCCTTGTCAAAGAATTTCTGTTTTCCCATGGAATGAAGGCTTTGAGGGAGTTTGGTTTCCTGCCTCTGGAGTAAATACAGGAAGTTATATTTGGTGTTGGACTAACATTAATGGTGGCGATAATTCTTATTATTATAATAATTGGGATTCAACAACAGATACTTCTTATGTTCATTCTGGAACTAAGGCTGTTAAAATTAGCTATAGTGGTTATTCTGGGATAGGAAATAATGACTGGTTAATAAGTCCTGCTATATTTTTAAGAGGAAGTGAGAGAATTAGTTTTTGGGCTAAAACACAATATTCAACAACTCTTGATTTAAAAATATTGAATATTTCAGAGCATGGAGGTGTTGGCAATAGTAACGATACAAGTCTTTTTGATACCTTTAAGTCAAATATATTTATTCAAGAAGGAGAATGGAGAGAATTTGAATTTAATTTAAGTCAATATGATGGAGAGTTTCAAATTGCTTTTGTTAAAAATGGCAACGAGAACCTAAGATTAAGTATTGACGATATTATGATAAGTGAAATACCTGTTTGTGCTCGTCCAACTGATATTAAAATAAATTATATTACTAATTCAGAGGTTAAACTATCATGGACACCTGGAAATACAAATGATACATCTTGGTATTTGTTTTACAAAAAAACTAACGAAATATATTATGATTCAATTCTAATTCAAACAAACCCAAGCTATGTGTTACAAAATTTAGACCCATCAACCCAATATAGTATATATCTAAGAGCAAATTATGTAGAATCAAACGAAACAACATTTCCAATTAGCATAAGCACATCTTCCTGTAACTCTATTTCTACTTTACCTTATACAGAGTCCTTTGATACTTATGGAGCAGGCGTAGATACATTCCCTAATTGTTGGATTAATAAAAACATCTCAAACTTATACTCTTATATATCAAACACAAACTATTCAGGACCAAATTCATTATATGTTTTTCAAGGAACAAAACTAATAATTCTTCCTTCATTCTCCAGTTCTATTCCAATAAATACATTAAGAGCAAAATTTAAACTTAAGAGAGAATATTATGAATATGATTTTTCAATAGGCGTTATGTCTAACCCTGATGATTATACCACATTCCAAGAAATTGATAATCTTAGTCCAACATCTCAAAATAGTTGGGAAAATTTTGAAGTTGATTTTCATTCTTATTCTGGAGAAGGAACTTATATTGCTTTTGCTGTTGATTCCAGCAATGTTTACATTGATGATATTGAAATCTCCCAAATTCCAAATTGCAAGAAACCAATAGAAGTATTTGCTTCAAATATCAGTACAAATAGTGCAGTTATTAACTGGACTTCTCAAGACACTACAAGTACTGCATGGTGGTTATTTTATAAACCTTCTTCATCGTCAAGTTATGATTCAATACATATCACAAGCAATCCTCCTTACACACTTCAAAGCCTTAACTCTAACACTTCATACACTATTTTTATTAAAACTGACTGTGGAAATCAAACTTCTGAACAAAGTTCGGTTTCTTCTTTTAGTACTCTTTGTGGAGCAATAAATTCTTTACCATATTTCGAAGGTTTTGAAGAACCTATAAATCCATATATCCTTCAAGCCCCTCAATGCTGGATTTCAACTGCTGCTGAGCAATATAATCCTTATCTAAATTATGGAGGAAAAATAAATCAATGTTTAAGTTTTTCATCTCTTGTATCAGGAAATTATAATATTGTATCAATGCCAGTTTTAGACTCTTCTATACCTATTGACTCCTTAGTATTAAGATTTTATTTTAAAACCGACCAAATTAATAACAAATTACTGGTTGGTATTATGTCAAACCCTAATGACACAAATACATTTGTAGCAGTTGATACTATTCAATTACCAATAAATAATTTATGGACACTACAACAAGTATTTTTTAATTCTTATTCAGGTCAAGGAAGATATATTGCATTTAAGAATATATATGATATCAATCCATATTCATCAATTACTTCTTTCATTGATGAAGTATCAATAGACAAGATTGCATCCTGTTCTAATCCAAACAATATACAAATTTCTGATATTACTCAAAGCACTGCAAACATAAGTTTTTCCACTACAAATACTAATAATAATCAATGGAAGATTTTCTATAGAGAACTTGGCAGTTCTACTTGGATTGAAGAAGTTATTAATTCAACTTCTCACCAATTAACAGGATTAATTCCAAACACAGATTATGAATTATTTATAAGAAGTTTTTGTATTGATTCCACTTACTCTAATTCAAGTTTAGTGGTTAATTTCCACACTGAATGCAATTCAATAACATCTTTACCTTATAAAGAAAGTTTTGATTATTATGCGACTCAACCAAATTCATTATCATATAACAATCTTTCCTGTTGGCAAAAAGGAATAATATATAACAATTCAAGCACCAATTCTACTACAAGTTTTTCAGCAACAGGATCATTATATTTTAATAGGGATGGAGTTGCAATTACGCCAATTATTGATACATCTATTGATTTGAGTACAATTATGGTTAAGTTTAAAATGAATAGTTCTATTTTAAATGATTATGGAATTCAAGTTGGAGTTATGACTGACCCTAATGATTTCTCTACTTTTATCCCTGTTGAAAACATACAACAAACATTTTCCAGCAATACATGGGAGGACAAACAAGTTCTCTTTAGTAATTATTCAGGTAATGGAGAATACATAGCTATTATTTCAAAATCACAAGGAAGTGAAAATAGTTTTGAAAATTTTGCTTTCTATTTAGATGATTTCATTATAGATTATATTCCTAATTGTCCAAATGTTAATAACTTTAATACCTCTGCCAGAACAACTACTTCCGTAAATATATCTTGGGATAATGATTTTACAAGTACTTCTGGATGGGAAATTGCTTTTAGTCATACTGGTTTATCTGATTTTGACACATTAACAGCAACAATTCTACAATTACAATCAACAACATCCATCCCATATATTCACACTGGTTTAACCTCAGGCACAACTTATACATATTCAATTAGAAATGCCTGTGGAGGAAAATGGTCTTTACCAAAAGAAATCACATTACCTACCTCAACTACTTCAGTTCCTTATGCTCAATTCTTCTCTGACACTAATTCTGTTTCAGAATGGGAATTTTCAAGTTCTGCTTACACGAAAACAGATATGTGGTGTATTGGAAATGCAACTGGTAATCCTGGTAGTTCAATGTATGTTTCTTCTAATGGAGGAGTAAACAATTCATATTCTCAAACATCAACCTTTACTTATGCTTCAATAGTTCTTGAATTTGGTCAAACTGCTGACTTTAATCTTTCATTTGATTGGAAAGGAACTGGCGATATTAATGGAGATTATTTAAGTGTTTACACTCAACCTTATGGCATAGCTATGACAGAAAACGATTATCCAATTGGTAGAAGAATATTTATTTCTGAAGTTTCACAATCAAACTGGCAAAATATAAACATTTATCTTAACCCTTCAATGTATGCAAATACTATTCAAAGATTAATTTTTGTTTGGCATAGTGATAACAACACAATAGTTAATCCTCCTGCTGCTGTTGATAATATAATTATTACATCTATGAGCTGTGCAAGACCAATAAATCTAATAGCAAATAATATTACAACACAATCTGCTAATATTTCTTGGACAGAAACAGGTAATGCAACATCTTGGTATTTATATTATAAACCTTATGATGCATTTAATTATGATTCTATCTTAGTTTCAAATAACCCTTCATATACTCTAAATAACTTAATTCCAAATAAAGAATACTTGGTTTACATAAAATCAAACTGTAATAACCAACTATCTCATAGTTCCGAAATATTCAATTTTAATACAGAATGTTCAACTATTTCCTCTCTCCCATTTACTGAAGACTTTAATATTTACTACGGAGGTTTGGTACCTTATTGCTGGAATAGAATAGACTCTTATACAGATGATCCATTTAATCAACAAATTTATCACAGTTATCCACGTTCTTTAAGGTTCTATACCTCTATGGATGAATACAATTATTCAATTCTTCCAGAAATTGATGCTTCAATTCCCGTTAATAGTTTAATGCTTTCGTTTTGGATGAAGAAATCTAATTTAAGCTCAAGACTCATAATTGGAGTTATGGATTCATTAGACATTAATTCTTTTGTTGCAATTGATACTATTGCACCATCAGACACAACAAATTGGGAAGAATTCGAAATTAACCTTAACACTTACTCAGGAACAGGAAACTTTATAGCATTTAAAAGCGAATATAATTCTGAGGCAAATTATTTATATTTTGATGATATTTATCTTGATTATATTCCATCTTGTGCTCGTCCTAATTCTGTTACTATTACGCCAATAACTGAAACAAGCATAAGTGTTAACTTCTCTGCTGGTAACAATGTAAATAATCAATGGTGGGTTTATTATAAACCTATTTCGAGTACTTATTGGGATTCAACTCTTACAACTCAAAATTCAGCCACACTAAATAATCTATCATTACAAACAAAATATCAAATATATATTAAGACCCTTTGTGAAGATACAATCTTTTCTAATCCAACTTCCATAATTACATATACAACTCCATGCATAACATATCCTATTGCAAGCTTCCCATGGATTGAAAGTTTTGAAAACGGCATTAATTGCTGGAGGCAAGAAATCATTTCAGGAGGAGCAAATTGGACTGATGATATATCTAATACTTCATCTCATTCAGGATTAAATTATGCTTTTTTAAATAATAGCATTGGTAATAGGACTAAATTAATTTCTCAAACCTTAGATATTTCTTCCTTAAACAGACCATATTTATCTTTTTGGCATAAACAATATTATCAAGGTGGCTATTACACAAACTATCAAGATTCTTTAAAAGTTTATTATCGTTCTGACACAAACAATACAACACAATGGGTAGAATTATTCAATTTCAATTCAAATATTCCTGTTTACAGAAGAGACTCAATTGCATTGCCAAATCCAACTTCAACATATCAAATAGCTTTTGAAGGTTATGGAGGTGGAGGAGAAGGTGTATTTCTTGATGATATTAAGGTTTTTGATTCTGTACCTTGTATTATGCCTCAATCTATCACATCTATTCCAAGTCTTAATTCTGTATCACTAAGTTGGAGTGCAGGAGGTAATGAAAACTCTTGGGAAGTACGATTGGGAGAAAACGGAGTAACTCAAACTACTAACAATAATTCAAATTTTAACATTACAGGTTTAAGTTCTGGAACAACCTATACTGTTTATATTAGATCAGTTTGTGGAGCTACTAATTCCTCTTGGGCACAAACTTCTTTCACAACGATTCAATCAACTCAGGTAACTACAATTTCTGCTTCAAATATTACTCAAACATCGGCAACTTTCTTAGGAAGTTTTATTCAAGGAACATCACCAATAGACACAATTGGATTTGAATTTCGTAAAACAAATAGCACAAATTGGGGACTTATTACATTAAGCAATATAGTAACACCATTTACTTTTCAAATAAATACTTTAGATCCAAACACATCCTATTTAGTGAGAGCATATGCATTTACTCTATCAGAAGGGAAATTATATGGAGATAGCTTAGAATTTACAACTCCTCAAATAGTAAGTCCAACTGTTTCAACAGGAGTTCCAAGCGTTGATAACAATCAAGTAACTTTCACTGGAACTATAATTCAAGGCTCAGAGCCAATTAATTCACGTGGATTTGAATATAAACAACTTTCAGAAAACTGGACAGAAGCAGTAAACATTTCCGCACAAGGTACTGAAAATATATCTGCAGTTGTAGAAATACTTCAGTCTAATGATTATGAAGTTCGAGCTTATGCAAGAACTGAAAGTGACAAGTATTATGGCGACACAATTCCTTTTTCAACAATAGACCTTGTAAACCTTGAAGGAGAGAAAATTTCCTTAATACTTTATCCAAATCCTGCGAGTGAAGAAACCGAATTAGTAATTACTGGCTTAAAGGAAGAGATAAATATAGCATTAATTGATTTATATGGAAGAGTATTAAACACAATGTTAGCAAAGCCTGTTAATGAAAAAGTTGAAAAGAAAATTAATCTATCTAACCTAACAAAAGGTGTATATTATATTAGAATTAAAAACAAAGAAATTAATAGAACTCAAAAACTAATTATTAACGAATAATAATCTAATATATAAACAACTTTCATTCTAATCACAAAGACAGTGGCTAAATAAATAAATGCCACTGTCTTTTTTTTAATAACAAACAAACCACCAAAAAACAAAAAGAAACATCAGTTAAAATAAACGAAATATAAATCTCTGACTTGTCCTGAAAAAAGTTGACACAAAAACCCAAATCAACATGGACAAAAATTTAAGAAAAGAACCCATTACCGATGCATTTCGCTACAAAGTA
>JAFNAR010000067.1 GCA_017860255.1 Bacteroidota bacterium
AGAAAGTTTCTCATGGGATGTTAAAGGGAATATGGTTGCTCACAGAAGTTCTTCAAATGAATGGAGAGAGAGATACCTCTGCTGGACAGAAGACAACCGATTGCAAGCCGTAAAAGACAATCAAATGGGAGCATATTATAACTATGATGCCTCAGGGGAAAGAAACCTCAAACTCACAGGAGCAGTAGTTCAGATGTCACAAAATGGCGTTCCTTATGATTATGTAATATTAGAATCCCCAACTCTTTATGCCAGTGGATTAATAACCATCAATGAAAAAGGCTACACCAAACACTACTTTGAAGAAAACAAGCGAGTATGCAGCAATATAGGCGGAGGCTTTAGAGATGCAGGATATGACATAACGGACCCCATTGAACTAATCACCCCATTCGTAGATCAGTGGAGTAATGCAAAAGACGGCATATTCAAAACCTTTGATGAATGTATCAAATCCCCAGTCGATCTTGAGAATACTAATGACAAGATACTCAAAGTAATGAAAGACCACGAGAAAGACCGTAACGATGCAGAATACCAGTTCTACTATACCAACGACCACTTAGGCTCCAGCACCTACATAACAAATCAACAAGGACAAATAACCCAAACCTTAGCCTACCTTCCATACGGAGAAGACTGGGTAGACCTTGACAACCAACCACCATACATCACCCCATACAGATTCAATGGCAAAGAAAAAGACGAAGAAACCGGCTACCAATACTTCGGAGCAAGATACCTAAACCCAACACTAAGCATATGGCTAAGCGTCGACCCAATGTCAGATAAATACCCACATCTAACATCTTATAACTATTGTGCAAATAATCCTGTAATGCTTATTGATCCGGACGGAAGAGATATTGACCCCGAAACTAGTGAAGCGGCTAAAGCAGATATAGAAAGATACACTACCGAAATGATTGACGGTAAAAAGAATAAAGATTATCAGCCTAAATTTGCTGAACTTTATAACAAATGGAAAGGAGATCACTCCATAAGTGTGAAATTCACAACAATTTCAGGAGGAGAAGATGGAGGCACAGTCGATTATACTTATCACCCAAATGATAAAATAAAAGATCATTATGAAGTTTCCTATGATCCAAGTATTACAGATAAATTAGGAACTAGTGCTCTCTTTGAAGAATCTGCTCATTTAAATGATGGACTAAATGGTGGCTATGAAATAAAGAATGGGAATAAAGGCTATGGAATAGAGAATGAAGTTACTGCTAAAACATGGGTTATTAATAATATTAGCAATATTAAGACACATTTTAACGATGAAGGAGGAATGCGACAAGAAACTCATTTTGGATATTTTAAAAATAATCCTAAAGATATGGCAAGAAAATTAGGAGAAGGAGCGTATGTAAGAAGAAGAGATTTTATAGGACAATATGAATATAGAATATATGGAACAGGAGGAGATAAATATAAAGCTTATTACAATAAATCAAAAAACAAATGAAAAAAGCATTATTAACATTATTTATTAGCCTTTTAATTAATTATTCTTTTTGTCAGAATGGAGATAAATACAAACCAATCAATCAATTTACTTTCGATTCATTAAAAAACAAACAAGGTTTGTGGGTAGAAGATACATATATAAAGATATTTGTATTAAAGAAAAATATTCATTTAATTTATTTCGATGGAAATGCTAAAGAAAAAGGGTACTATAAGGATAATAAAAAAGAAGGTATGTGGACAGTATATAGATTAATTAACGACAATAAAAATATTGATTTAAATTCTGTGCTTGCTAATAGAATATATAAAAATGACACTTTGTTATTTGAAATTCAATATATCAAAAATAAAATATGTTCAATAATTAGTACTTGTTTTAATGATGATAAAAAGAATATCACATCCACAATGTTTGACAATTTATTTTGTGTTCAATGGTTTGATATTAGAGGAAAATGGATAAACTCCTTTGAAAAACAAAACAATATATTAAGTAAAGAAAATTGGGGACATAATTCTACTTCGGTAGGAATATATTATAAGAAAAATGATGAAGTAAGATTATATTATCCATATAGTAATAAAGAGAGTGTAGAAAATTGTGAAGAAGATTATGTTGAATTAGGAATGTATATGAATAAAAAGAAAGAAGGGATTTGGTCTGTTTTCTCTTATGATAAAAATAAAACGATAAATTATAAAGATATATTTATCAATAGATTATACCATCAAGATTCTTTATTGTATGAAATACATTACATAAAAAAAACACCTGCCTCAATTATTAAATGGGAAAGATTTTCTTTTCCAAATATTAGTAATATTCTTTGGTTTGAAACCTATACAGATGCTCTTTGGTTTGATAGGAAAGGAAAACTTAGAAGTAGAGAAAATATAAATCCGTATGGCTATCCAAACAGAGAATATTTTGATTAAAATGCAGGGTAGTGTATCAGATTTGGAGTTGGCGATGTAAGTACCTGAAAAACATTAATTATTAAAATATGTTGGTAGTGTATCAGATTTGGAGTTGATGATGTAAGTGATTGAAAAACATTTATTATTAAAATTGATTTACCGAAAAGACAGAATAATATTCTGTCTTTTTCTATTTTTAATCCTTTAAAACGAATTTAAAACATCAATCAAAGAAGATTTTATAATGTGGTGTATCAGAATTGGAGTTGAGTATTTCAATTATGAATAAAAGACAGAAATACAATAATATACCAATATTAAATCTTAAAGGAATTAAAATAATAAAGCTTGAATTTTATTGCATTTTATTTACACGCCGTATCTTGATATTTTACACGCCGTGTAATGACCCAAGAGACGCCGTGTTTTGATGCGTTTGACGGCGTGTTTTGACCCATGAGACGGCGTGTAATTTATGGCAACATTTTATCTTAACCAAAACATTAAAAAACAAACATCTAAAAGCATTGTATTATAAATAAAATTACTATCTTTGAAGCGTGAAAGTAAAAACATTAACATATAATCACCCAATCACCCTAAAGACCAGTTGGACATACGACAGTTGGAACCGAGTAAGAGAAATCATCTATCCTGATGGAGAGAAGGTGAGCTATCATTATAATAAAGTAATGGAGTAACCTATAACTACACATATAATCCTGAAACTCGAAGACTGGACAACCTCTACAGTGAATCAACACAACAAAACAATATAGTGCTACAAAAGAATACTTACACTTATGATAATGTAGGTAATATCACTCAGATAAAAGGCGATGGAATAAATCCATTTGAACACAACTACACCTATGACGCATCTTATAGACTTACAGATGCAAACGGCAATGGTACTTGGCTGGGAAATAACCTTACTTATGAACAAAGCTTTACATACAGTCCATCAGGAAGAATAAACAACAAAAAAACCACAAGTCAAAAGCTAAGCAATCAGTATGGACTATATAATGAAGTCTACGATAATACATACAGTTATAACTTTCCAAATAACCCATACGCAGTAGATAGAATAACAAATACTCTAAATGGAAAGAGAGAAAGTTTCTCATGGGATGTTAAAGGGAATATGGTTGCTCACAGAAGTTCTTCAAATGAATGGAGAGAGAGATACCTCTGCTGGACAGAAGACAACCG
>JAFNAR010000008.1 GCA_017860255.1 Bacteroidota bacterium
ATATAAGGTGTAAACTAAAAATAGGACGATAAATCAAAAGTGTAAATATCATTTAGTACAAATTAATAATTTGTCAACCTTATTCAGGACGGGTCAAATAGGGAGTTGATGTTGGAATCATGGTATGATGTTCTCGAATTCATGGCATGAATTACTCGGAATCATGCCATGAATTGGTTAGAATCATGCCATGAATTGGTTAGAATCATGCCATGAAATCAACTAAATCATGACATGAATTGGAGTAATTCATGCCATGAATCTGAGAACATCATGCCATGAATTGGAGATTAAAACGAAGTTTAATTAGTTTTATACTTGATTTTGAGAGATTAAAAC
Source organism: Bacteroidota bacterium (assembly GCA_017860255.1). Classification (GTDB taxonomy): domain Bacteria; phylum Bacteroidota; class Bacteroidia; order Bacteroidales; family P3; genus UBA10566. The sequence continues at coordinate 340 of JAFNAR010000008.1, forward strand.
TTCTTTTTTGTAGGTTAAATTAAGCTTCTTTTTTAAGGTATAATTCATTTATATTTTTATACTTATTTTAGCCCTTGAAATATCTTTATTTTAAACCCCTAAAGACTAAGTTTGTTAATTGAAAATGAAAAGGTATTAAGTTTTTATTTTACCCTAATAAGGTGGTTTTATCAAAAAACTATAATATTTTTGCATAAATTAATTAGAGATAAGAGAGAAATTAAGTGAAAGCGATTAATAACTCTTTGACAATCCCATTTAATTGGATTCAACTTATAAATTATGATATTTAGAACAGAAATTAATCCTTTAAAGTCAAAACAAAACATTGACCATAAAGACAAAATAATGCTTATTGGCTCATGCTTTACTCAAAATATAGGAGATAAATTAATAAACAGTGGTTTTCAAACTTCAATTAATCCATTTGGAATAATATATAATTCATTCACCATTTCTCAGTGTTTGGATTATGTTTTGGAAAACAAACCCTTTACAAAAGATGATTTAATTGAAAATAATGGTTGGTATTCCTATTCTCATCATGGTTCATTTAAAGGACATACTCCAGAAGAATTATTAGATAAGATAAACAGTGAAATTGCCCAAAGCCATAAATTTTTAAAAGAAACAAAATATCTAATCCTTACTCTTGGTACTTCATGGATTTATACTCACAATGAAACCAATAAGATAATGGGTAATTGTCATAAAATTCCTTCTCCTCAATTTACTAAAAGTCTTCTAAGCATCGAAAAAACAATAGAAGTTCTTTCTACAAGCCTTGATAAATATATAAAAACAACTAATCAAAATAATCCGAAAGTAATAATTACTGTTTCTCCAATAAGACATATCAAAGATGGTTATAGAGAAAATCAATTAAGTAAATCAATGCTTCATGTTGCTGTTGAAGAACTCTTAAAACAAAATTCAAAAACAGATTACTTCCCTTCCTATGAATTAATGATGGATGACTTGAGAGATTATCGTTTTTATGAATCAGATATGTTGCATCCAACTCCTCAAGCAATTGATTATATATGGCAAAAGTTTTCTCAAACCTATTTTAGTTACGATACAATATCATTATCTAAGGAGTTTGAGAAATTACACAAATTAAAACAACATCGTTCTTTTGACACTACAACCAAAGATTATCAGTTGCATTTGCAAAAAATAAAAGAATTGGAAGAAGAATTAGAGAAAAAAAGATTTATTTAAGACTATGAAAACTAAATTTGAAGTTGAGGTTTGTGTAGATTCAATTGAATCAGCAATTGTTGCTGAAAATGCTGGAGCAAATAGAATAGAACTTTGTTCTTCTTTAGCTGAAGGAGGCCTAACACCCTCTTTTGCTCTAATTGCTCTATCTAAAAAGATGCTTAAGATTCCAATTATGGCAATGATACGCCCAAGAGCAGGAGACTTCTTCTATTCTGAACTTGAATTTGAAGTTATGAAAAAAGATATTCTTTGTTGTAAGGAATTGAATGTTGATGGAGTAGTCTTTGGAATACTAACTCCTGTGGGAAATATTGATAAGGAAAGGACAAAAGAATTAGTCAAACTTGCATATCCAATGGAAGTTTGTTTCCATAGAGCAATTGATATGACAAATGATTATCTAAAAGCTTTTGAAGATATTGTTGAATGTGGTTGTACAAGAGTTCTGACCTCAGGAAAAGAAAATAAAGCTGTTTTGGGATTAGATAATATTGCTAAAATTCAACTTAATTCCAAGGGAAGAATAGAAGTGATGGCAGGTTCAGGAGTAAGTGCTGATAATGCAAAAGAAATATACTCAAAAACCAAGATTAATCATTTCCATTTAAGTGCAAAAACAATTAAAGAAAGCAAAATGGAATATAGAAACAAGTGTGTGAGTATGTCAAATGAAGATTTCAATAAGGAATATGATATTCCATATACCGATTCAAAGAAGATAGTAGCAATTATTGAAGTTTTGAAGGAGTTAATCTAAAAAAGAACTAATTTTTTAATTCAGATTATTAATTATCTTTTTTACGAATTTGATTAAGGTCAATCTCTAAAAGGCTGTTTCCGTTTTTACCATAAAGCTTTCCTTTGCTAATGTTAGCATAATAGAAATTGGATAAATTTAAAACAGGTACTCCGTCTTTATTAATTAACATTGTTAGAGTATCTTGAGTTAAAATTTCAAATTCATTATATTTTGAATCCAAGAAATAAAGTTCATCATAAGGTTTTTCTTCAATGGTTTCAAAGCGAGAATTTAATAATTGTATATAACCAGTTGAGAAATTAACACAATAGTTGTTCCTTCCCTCTTTAATTAATGACTGATAGATATAATTATTATTGTAATAAACATTACTATCAACAAAAGAAGTTATATTGCCATATCTTTCAGTATCAAATTTTCTGTTAGAAATAAAAGAACCATCAATCAAACTATATTTAGAAATTCCATTGTCAAAAAGAAAGATAATTCTATCTTTACTTATTTTATATTCCAGAACAGATTCACCTTCTAAAATAACAGAGTAAATTAAATTACCATTACTTTCATTATAAGCCTTAAGAAATGGTTTTCCGTATGCAATCTTTTTCCCCTCTTTTTTTGCATATCCATAATTTACCATAAAAAGAACAGAATCCTTCTTAAATAAATTTGAATGGCTTATTTCTTTCTTAGGTAAATCCACTTCCCATAAAGTAAGCTTATCATTAACTATTTTTGATAGTTTATTTCTTGAAGCAAATAATATGGCAGAAGAATCAATTAAGACATTAGAGCGAATATTATCTACAACACTTGGCTCTGCCTCAGGAATATCATAGGAGCCTGTTAATATTCCTAAAGCAATACTTGCTGCAGAAACAATAATAACTCCAGTATAATCCTTATCGTCAGTTGTGGCTTTAAAGTCTATGCCTTTACCATCATTAATATTAACGGTGTGAAAACCATTGGCGTAAATTAAATAAATTGAATCGTTAACAGATTGAATATCCTCCCATCCACTTTCATTTTCAATTTCCCTTTTCCAAAGAGAATTACCAGTGGCTAAGTCAAGAGCTTCAAGCTTCTCTGAGTTTTGGGTATTAGGATAAGTTAATGCAATTTTCTTTTTTGGAATAGTATAGTAAAGATTTCTATCTGAATTCCACAATTGATTTCCATTGCGAATACTCCAAAGTTCAATTTTGCTATTTTCTGAATAAATTAAAAGAGAATCATATTGATAAAAATTTTCATTATCATATGAAATCTTTTTATCCCACAATATGTCATCCTTATTAAAATCAAATACTAATATATTCCCTTCTGATTTGTATTCCTTTTGGTTCTTTGCGAGCTTTCTTAAAGAAATGGTTGTAGTATTTGAAGTAGAGTCAATGTAAAAGTTGTAAACTCTATCTTCAAAAGTATATACCTTAGCTTTAATATCAGAATTTGTAATTAAATCCTTTGTAAGAATTGTATCTGATGTTAAAATTTTTGCATCTTTTTGAGAAAAAGATTGCAGAGCAAAACTAAATATTAGAAAAGCAAAGAAAAGAACTCTCATAAATAGGAATTTAATTCATAGTAACGAAATTACCATTTTGGTCTTTAAATTGTCCTAAGATGATAAAAATAATATCTACAATATACCAAATACCAAAACCGCCACAAGTGATAATCATCAAAATAGCTGTTCCATATTTATGATGATAAAATCTATGTGCTCCAAGATAACCCAAAATGACGCAAAGCAAAAGAGTTATAAGCCATTGAGAATTCATCTCTGCATTTATTCTTTGTGGATTATTATTTGAGAAACGGCTTTGTCTTTCACCACATTTAGGACAGGTTTCTGCTTGTTTGTCAATAATTGCTCCGCAGTTATGACAATACTTTTCATAATCTTTTTTCATAATGAAATTTATTTGATTTGGCAAAGATAGAAAAAAGATTCTTAACTTAATCTAAAAACTTTGTCTGTTAAATAATATATTTTGTGTGTTTTAAATATTAATAAGCAAAATGTTGTGAGCTTAAAGTCTATTTCTTATATCCCTTAGATTATGCCTATATCTTTATAGCTAAATGATAGTTTTATACTTTATTGAACAACAGTAATTTTATTTGTTAATATGTCCAGAAAACAAGTAAAATTAAATAGGAAAAATAACTTTCTTTTTAGTAAATAGTTAAAAATTATCTACACAAAACTATTAGAAACTAACTTTTATACCACAAGTCCATGTTGTGCCAAATCCATACCAAACTAATGCAGTTTCTTTATCATGAGATATACCATCGGCTGCATCTGATATGTATTTTTCATTAAGCAGATTGTTAACATTAGCATAGAAATCAATATTTGTTTTATAAACGCTAATTCTATAATTCATATTCAAATCTAATGTATAGAATGAAGGTAATTCCCATGAATCAGATTTGTCATTCTCTACTGTTCTGTTTGTAGGATCAAAATCTGCATAATAGCGATCATAATAATTAAATGTTCCACCAATATAAAGATTTTTCAAACACTCCCAGCTAAATGATAGTGCAGCAGATGTTTGTGGTGCATTTCCTACATGTAAATCTTTAATATAAGCATGATATGTTCCAACAGACTGATAATGCTCATCAAAAAGTTCGAAGTTAACATCATTAGTCCATTTCCATGAACCAACAGAAAGGAATCCGTTTATTCTTAATTCTTTCCATGGTTTATAATTAAATTCTAATTCCAAGCCTTTATGCAAAGCATCTAAATTTGGAATAAATGCCTTTGGCCCATTCCAACCTCCTATTGTTTTTGATGTTGTTTTATCTGCCCATTTTGTAAAATAGCCATTTACTTGAACAAAGAAATTATCTAAATACAAACCATAACCTATCTCTACAGAAGTTATCTTTTCCAAAATTGCATTATCCACTATTTTATTATCAGAAAAAGTATTATCCAACCAAGGTGCTCTTGTTACATAACCACCATTAACAAAAACTTTTTGATGTTTTGTTATTTCAAAATTATACCCAAATTTTATTCCATAAGGTAAAAATGTTTGTGTCTCACTTTCTAAATCTTCCTTTGGATAAATTGTTTGATTACCATATTCACCATATCTGCCTGGATTCTTTATTTTATACATGTAATCTGTTGCAGTTAAGGACAAGAAAGCATTGTGACGATCTTTAATATATTGCAATTGTGCAAATGCTCCAATATTTGTTATGTATGAAGCATAATCATAGTTTACTTTATCTCCTACTTTTAGATGTGTTGAAGGATCTCTCCATGCTAATTTATTATCTATAAAATAGCTCCCTCCTAAAAGGTCTGTTATTACATCATAATGATATCCTTTGTAGTATCTTCCATCTATTCCACAAGAAAGAGTCCAAATTTTATCAAACTCATGTGTAAATGTAGATATTATACCATACCAATCATGAGAATTTGTTCCCATTGTAAAGATAGCTTTTGAGCCTGTTGAAGAATTACGATTTATATTCATTATATTAGAATAGTCTATTTGACCATAAGGAGTGAGATTGGTTGATGGATACGGTTGTCCAGTTTTGTAATTATATTGTATAAGATTCACTGAATCTCCATAAACTTTTTTTCCTCCTCCGCTACTCATTGAACCATAAACTACAGTTGTCAAACTATTCTTATTATCAATTGTCCAAAAATGAGACAAAGATAATTGAGGTTTATGATATTCATTATATCCTGAATGAGTAGGTGTCAATTGACCATCTATATATCCAAAATCTGTATTAGCTCTTATGCCATCAGGATAGTTCTCATAATCAGAAATAAAATGTTTATTGTTCCTGCGGTTATGCCATTGATTAGCTCCCAATGCTGTAAAAAGAAGTTTGTGATGATTGTTTATTTTTTTAGAAATATTTACAAGGTAACTCCACGTCTCAAAATTAGTTCCTTTAATATATCCATCTCCAGAAGTATTTGATAACATAAAAGATGTTGACCAACCTCTTTTGTCTTCTCCACTTGAAAAATCTATTAACCTTTTCTGATAATTATCATTACCTATTCCATAATAAACACTTCCCACAGGAGTTTTGTTTGTTGGATTGGTTGCAATATTTATTGTTCCTCCAACAGAATATAATCCAAGTATTGATAAACCTATACCACGTTGAACTTGAATCATTCTTGTTACATCACTAAGATCAGACCAATTAGACCAAAAAATAGCTCCATTTTCTGCTCCATTGACAGGCACACCATTTATCAATACTGCAATATTATCAGAAGAAAAACCTCTTAATGTAATACGAGAATCACCAACTCCACCCCCTTGTTTTGTAGCAAAGACAGATGGTGTAGTCTTTAATATTTCTGGGAACTCTTGATTACTTAGCTTTGTATCAATTTCGTTCTTGTCAATAGTAGAAAGAGAAACAGGTTCTTGTTGAGGATTGCCTTTAATTGATGAAAATATCATAATCTCATCTAAATACTTAACCTTTACAGTGTCAATTTTATTTTGCGAATAAGTAAAATAGCTTAAAGACATTAAGCTTATACATAGTAATAGTTTTCTCATAATATTTTTTATTTCGTTTTCAATAATATCAATAATTTGTAATATTTTATCTTTGTAGATAGTTGTTTAATTAATTGCAGCCAGACTTCATATATGCATCTTTTTTTTGTATAGTCATCAAACTAATAGTTCTCTAAAATTGATGCATGAAAGATTATTATTTAGACTAAATGTTTTACGCTTTTCATTCATCGTTATATTTTTAGTTTACATTTTATCAAAAATAGATTTTAAAACCCAAGATAAATATCTCTATATTCTGCAAAGATATAATTTTATTCCAATTTTTATTTATACATAACAGTAATTAATTTCTTCTGTTTTGTGATAGTTCTTCCATTCTCTTTGTATTGTTCTCATTAAGTTATGTGAAGTATCGTGAGTAAGCATATCTATACTCGAATGTGCTCTTTTCTAAGTTGAAGTTAAGTAATTATGCCCAAATTTTAATTTGCGTTCATATTGTTTAGAGTTTATTTATTGAGTATTGCAGAATTTCTTCCCTCAAACTATTATCTAATATTTTAACTTCCAATGTCTAAAATTTTAATACCTTTGCAAATAACAATCAATATAAATCTTATGAGAAGATTAATTTTTATTTTAGTAATGTTTTTTATCTCTCTAAATAGCTTTGCAACAGGGCAAGTGCCTGATTATATTATATACAAAGGGGATACACTTCGTTTACTTACTAATCCATTAGAGAGTTATTTTAAAGTTCATAACTTAAAGTTTAGAGACTTATCTTCTGTTGGAAATTTTAGTACTGCATGTTGGAGAGGATATGTTGCATATTTTGAAATAAAGGAAGGAAATCTTTATGTTGTTGATGTCTGTGGTGAAGAAAACTATAGAGATGAAAAAGGAAAATATCAGAGTAAGAATATTAATGTAATGGATTCAATTTTTCCTAATCAAAAAGAATATTTATTAAAAGAATTCTCAGGGATATTACGTATTCCAATTGGTAAGAAAACAAATTATGTTCATATGGGATATGCATCAGATTATGAAGGATACAATTTTATTGAAGTAGAACAAGGAAAAGTACTGAATGAGAAATTTCTATCTAATGAAGAATATAATTTATTGAAAGAGGCTCAATATAAAGGATATATTAAAACCGATGAGTTTAAGGATACAGTAAGTAAATTAATTGAAAAATCTGAAAGTGAGGATACTAACTTTGATTTTTATGAGGAATTCTTATATATGTTTTTTGAGCCAAGTTTAAGTTCTCAAAATGGAAAGTTAGATTTTGGAGGTTTAAAATAATTATTTGTTTATTCGATGAGAATTTATTTATGTTAGAAGGAAAAGTTATTAAGACAACAGGGAGTTTTTATACGGTAAGAACTGAGGATGGAAAGATTTTTGACTGTAGGATAAAAGGGAATTTTAGGATAAAGAATATTAAATCTACTAATCCTATTGCGGTAGGGGATATGGTTGATTTTATTACATCTACCGAAACTTCAGATGGCCTTATTACCAATATACACGAAAGGAAAAACACTCTTGTTCGTCGTTCAGTCAATCTTTCAAAACGTTCACATGTAATTGCAGCTAATGTTGATATTGCTTTTTTGGTTGTAACCATTGCATTTCCTCGAACACCAACTGGTTTTATTGATAGATTTTTAGTTACAACTGAAGCTCATCAAATACCAACAATAATTGTTTTTAACAAGATAGATATTTACGATGAAGAATTAAGGGAATATGCCAACGAGATAAAGAGCATATATGAAAGAATTGGATATACGTGTATTGAGGTTTCGGCTCTTGAAGGAGATAATATTGAGGAGTTAAGACAATTGATGAAAAATAAAACAACTCTTTTCTCAGGGCATAGTGGAGTTGGCAAATCGGCTTTAATAAATGCTATTGATAGTAATTTGAATCTTAGAACAGGTGAAATCTCTATAACTCATCTAAAAGGAACTCACACAACTACCTTTGCAGAAATGTTCTCTTTGAGTTTTGGAGGAGATATTATTGACACTCCAGGCGTTAAAAGTTTTGGAATGTTTGATTTTCAAAAAGAAGAAGTTGGATTATATTTTCCAGAAATGAGGGAAAGACTTAAATATTGCCAATACTATAATTGCACTCATGAGCATGAACCTAAATGTGCCATTAAAGATGCTGTTGAAAAAGGAGAGATTAGTGTTGAAAGGTATATAAATTATCTTAATATTATGCATGGAGAAGAGTTAAAGATAGAAAAATGGGAGGATAAGTAATTTATGAGAGTAGTAATTCAAAGAGTAAGTAAAGCAAGTGTTAGTATAGACAATAGAGTAAAAAGCTCAATTGGGAAAGGAATGCTCATTCTTTTAGGAATAGAGGATTTAGATAATGTGGAAGATATTAATTGGCTATGCGAAAAAATTTGTAAGCTAAGAATATTTAATGATGAGAATGGTGTAATGAATATTCCAGTAACTGAAATTGATGGTGAAATTTTGTTAGTCAGCCAATTTACTTTACATGCAAGCGTTAAAAAAGGGAATAGGCCAACTTATATTAGAGCATCTAAACCCGATTTTGCAATTCCTATGTATGAGAAGTTTATTGACAAACTTCAATTTGAACTTGAAAAAGATATTAAAACAGGAGTTTTTGGTGCAGATATGCAAGTAGAACTAATTAATGATGGTCCAGTAACAATAATTATTGATAGTAAGAATAAAGAATAGATTATGGAAAACATATTATTGATATTCATTATAACAGCAATACTTCTTCTTCTAAGCTTTTGCTTTATTGGAATAAAGATGTTTTTGAAAAAAGGAGGGGAATTTAAAAAACAATGTTCAACTGTTGATCCTTTAACAGGAGAAAGAATAGGGTGCTCTTGTGGAAAGAAATCTGTTTATGATGAATGTAAGTCACAAAAAAGATACTCCCCATTAGAAATTAATAAAGAACTATTAGAAGAAACAAAATAAAAAAGCCTTCAGTTTTTAACTGAAGGCTTTTTAGTAAGTTAAAATCTATATTAGAATTTGTGAGAAACTCCAATAGTTCCATATGCTATACCATATCCTGTTTCAACATAAACAGCCCATTTTGGGTTGAAATAGTAACGAGCTCCAGCAAACCAGCTAAAGTAGAAGCCACCATGACTTTCAGGTTCATAATGAGAAGAATCCCAATTTCCATAAGATGAGGAAGATGAAATATTCCATCCTAACATTATTCCTGAATATACTTCCAAGTTCTTTACAAAAGTATAGTTCAAATGAGCTCTTGGTCCAATGATAAATTCAGTGTATCTATAACCTACGTCAGGATAGTTGTAAAGCTCATAATCTTCACTATAAGTACGAAAACCTAAGTATCCACCAACTCCAAAATTTAATCCTTTAACATCAAAAATGTTATTTTTTATTCCTTGAGAATAAGCAACTTCAATTGGAAGGCCATAGCTACCAAATCCAATACCAACATTTCCAACTTTGCTCCCTTTTTGAAAAACAGGAGTTTGGGCAGATGCTGTAAAAGCAAATCCTAAAGCTAAAATAGCTACAAAAATAATTTTTTTCATAAGTTTTCAAATTTTAATTACCTCTACTCATTAGGCTTTTCGAGTACCGCCTATTATTTAATTAATACAGCAAAAATAGCAATATTTTCTATCAATTATGGATTATTTATTTTCTATTTTACATTAGATGTAATAATTAACTGAAAATCATCTATGATTTTAGAGAAAAAATAATACAAATAATAAAGAAGTTATAATATTTGTGCGCATAATCGAAGTTTTTTTGTTGATTTCTCTATTTATTTTTCCCTTATATTTAAAGCTAAATATAGAAGTTTTTCATAGAGAATATTGAATGTTTTTATCAAATAAAAAAGTATAATTATGTTATGCTTGAATTTAATTTATCAAAACTCACATTTATCAACTTCTATATCTTATAGATTGGTAATTCTATTTTGTTGAGTGAAAATAGATTTTAAGTTTAGAGATTAAGGTTTTTCTCGTATATTTGCAAATTGAATTTAAGGCATTTTGTAACGTTATAACTTTTAGATGAACATAAGGAATTTTTGTATTATTGCTCATATAGACCATGGAAAAAGCACATTAGCAGATAGATTATTGGAGTTTACAGGAACTATATCTGCTAGGGATATGCAGTCTCAGATTTTGGACAATATGGATTTGGAAAAAGAGAGGGGGATTACCATTAAATCACATGCCATTCAAATGGAATATAATTATAAAGGTGAAAAATATATTTTAAACCTAATTGATACTCCGGGGCATGTTGACTTTAGTTATGAAGTTTCTCGTTCAATAGCTGCTTGTGAAGGTGCATTACTAATTATTGATGCGACTCAAGGTATTCAAGCTCAAACCATATCTAATCTATATCAAGCTTTAGATCATGATTTAGAAATAATACCTGTTCTTAATAAAATGGACCTTCAGAATGCAATGCCTGAAGAAGTAAGTGATCAAATAATTGAATTAATTGGTTGCAATGAAGAAGATATTATCAAGGCCAGTGGAAAAACTGGATTAGGAATAGAAGATATATTAATTAGAATTATTGATAAAGTTCCATCTCCTAAAGGAGATGTTAATGCTCCTTTGCAAGCTTTAATATTTGATTCAGTTTTCAATAGTTTTAGAGGTATAATTTCTTATTTTAGAATAATTAATGGAACTATTCATACTGGTGAAAAAGTTAAATTTTTTCATACAGGAAAAGAATATGAGGCAGATGAAATTGGAGTTTTGAAACTTAATATGTCTCCAAGAAAAGAATTAAGTGCTGGAGATGTGGGCTACATAATTTCTGGAATAAAAACTTCAAAGGAAGTAAATGTCGGTGATACAATAACAACTGTAGCAAATCCTTGTCAAAATGCAATAGAAGGTTTTGAACATGTTAAACCTATGGTTTTTGCTGGAATTTATCCAATTGATGCAGATGATTATGAAGAACTTAGGGCATCAATTGAAAAACTTCAACTTAATGATGCTTCTCTAACATTTGAACCAGAAAGCTCTTTAGCCTTAGGGTTTGGATTTCGATGTGGTTTCTTAGGACTTTTGCATATGGAAATAATTCAAGAACGCTTAACAAGAGAGTTTAATATAGATGTTATAACAACTGTTCCGAATGTTAATTATAAAGTTTTTACAACAAAGGGTGAATGTATAGATGTTTATAACCCTTCTGGATTGCCAGAGCCTAACTATGTTGAACATATTGAAGAACCTTACATAATTGCCTCAATCATTACAAAAGCAGATTATATTGGCTCAATACTAACTCTATGTATTGAAAAGAGAGGAATCCTTAAAAATCAAACTTACCTTACTTGCGATAGAGCAGAAATAATATTTGAATTACCTTTAGGAGAAATTGTATTTGATTTCTATGATAAGCTTAAGTCAATTTCCAAAGGATATGCCTCTTTTGATTATCATCCACACGATTTTAAACCTTCAAAACTTGTTAGATTGGAAATACTACTTAATGGAGATCCTGTTGATGCTCTTTCAACTCTAACACATGTTGATAATGCTTATCCACTTGGAAGGAAAATGTGTGAAAAACTTAAAGAACTTATTCCTCGCCAACAATTTGATATTGCAATTCAAGCTGCAATTGGTTCAAAGATAATTGCTCGAGAAACAGTTAAAGCAGTTAGAAAAGACGTAACTGCAAAATGTTATGGAGGTGATATTTCTCGTAAAAGAAAACTATTAGAAAAACAAAAGGAAGGAAAGAAGAGGATGCGTCAAGTAGGTAATGTTGAAGTCCCTCAATCAGCTTTCCTTGCTGTATTGAAATTAGATTAAAAACAATTAAAAATAAAAACAATGATTTTAACATCAATAATTTTATCAGTAGCCTTTGTAGGGGCTATTTTTGCAATGGGTTATTTCAATAATAAATCTATTAAGCAATTTGTTGAAAATGAACAAAAGAAAACTTTACTTGAGATAAAGAAAATACAAGAATCTGAAACAAGAAAAGTTGTTACTCCAATTCAATTACAAGCATATGAGCGTTTGGTTTTGTTTTTAGAAAGAATGAATCCAGATAATTTGGTTTTGCGTTGTTATGAGCCTACGATGGATTCGAAACTTCTTAAAGATGTTATGGTTCAAAATATAAGAAATGAATTTGAACATAATCTTTCTCAACAGCTTTATATTTCAAATCAAGCTTGGGCATTAATTAAAAATGCTAAAGAAGAAATGATATCAACAATTAACACTGTTTTCACTAAGGAAGAAAAAAATATAACACCAACAGGTTTTGCAGGGAAATTATTTGAGCAATTTGCAGGAAAGAAAAATCCTTTAGAGTTGGCTCAAGAAGTTCTAAAGGAGGAAATCCAAAAAAGATTTGCTTAAAGTAATTTTAATTTGCTTTTAGCGTTAATAAACAAATATAAACTTTAAAGACATTCCACACTTGTAACAATACTTTTTTATATGAAAACGAATATAACAATATGTTTGGGTAGTTCGTGCTTTTCGAGGGGGAATAATAAGAATCTTGAAATAATAAAAGAATTTATCTCAACACGAGGATTGGACGCTGAAATAACTTTTAAAGGACAATTATGTTCTGAAAATTGTTTTCAAGGTCCAATTTTGATAATCAATGGTAAAACATTTAGTGAGGTTTCCAAAAACAAATTGATAGATATTTTAGAAAAGGAGCTAAATAACCATGAATAAATTATCTTCAATCTATACAGAGAAAAATAATTGTCAAGATTGTTATAAATGTGTAAAAAATTGTCCTGTAAAAGCTATTAAATTAGAGGATAATTCAGCATCTGTAATTCCTGAATTATGTATTTATTGTGGAAAATGTACACAAGTATGTCCTGCTAATGCAAAAAAAGTAAGGGATGATTTGCCAGTTGTAAAACAAGCATTAAAAAAAGAAAAAATTATTGTTTCTCTTGCTCCAAGCTATATAAGTGAATATGAAAATATAGAAACAAATAAAATAATTGCAGCTTTTAAAGAAGCCGGTTTCTATGGAGTAAGTGAAACAGCAATTGGCGCAGAAAAAGTTGCTTTAGAAACAAAGAATTGGATAGATAAACAAGAAAATGGAGTTTATATATCTTCTTGTTGCCCTTCAGCAGTCTTGCTTATAAACAAATATTATCCTGAACACTCATCAGCAGTTGCCCCAATTCTTTCTCCAATGGTTACTCATGCAAAGTTCCTTAAAAAAATTTATCCAGATGCAAAGGTTTTGTTTGTAGGTCCTTGTATTGCTAAAAAGGAAGAAGTAAATCAATTTGGAGAGTATATAGATTATGTTCTTTCTTTCAAAGATATTAAAGCCTTCTTTGAGGATATTGGAATATTTTTTGAGTTTATGAAGCCTACGGAAGATGATGTCTTTATCCCTATTAGAGCAAATAAAGGAAATTTATATCCCATTGATGGAGGAATGTTAACTTGTATGATTGATTCAATTAACTCTGATATTGATAGAATTAATCATAATTCCAATAAGAAGGAATCAATTAGATATATGACTTTCTCTGGAGTAAAGAACTTAAAGGAAATAATGAGAGATTTTGACTCTATGAAAAATAGTGGCAAAACCTTTATTGAAGTTATGACTTGCGATGGTGGTTGTATTAAAGGTCCTTTAGCAATTAGCAATAAATCTTCAGCTTCAAAAAGATTAAATGTTTTGGATAAAGTTAGCGTTGAGCCAAGAAATGAAGAAATAGTTAGTAAGCTAAATGAATTAAACATTTCAACTAAATATGACTTTATCAAGAAAATAGAAAAGGAAGAATATACGCTTAACCAAATTTATGAGGCACTTAAGATGGTTAACAAAAAGAGTGAGGCTGATGAGTTGAATTGTGGAGGTTGTGGATATGATAATTGTAGAGAATTTGCAAAAGCTCTAATTGCTGGCAAAGCAGAAAATGATATGTGTATATCATATATGCGAAAGATAGCTCAAGATAAAACAAATATTTTGTTGAAGAAAATGCCATCAGGAATAGTTATTGTTAATGATAAATTAAAGGTTGTTGATGCAAATAAAAATTTTGCTGATATATTAGGAGATGAGGTTAAAATGATATTTGAAGCAAATCCTGGCTTATATGGAGCAGATGTAACCAAACTTATTTCTTATCATAATTTATTTTCTCAAGTGCTTGAAACAGGTGTTGACATTGTAGAACAAGACATTAGAGATGGCGAGCATTACTTTACGTTATCAGTCTTTTCTGTTCAAAATCATAGTTTAGTATGTGGAATTATTAAAAATCTACATGCTCCTGAGGTGAGAAAAGATCTTGTTCTCAATAGAACAAAAGAAGTTATTATGGAAAATATGAAAGTTGTTCAACAAATAGCTTTCCTATTAGGAGAGAATGCTTCATATACTGAATCTATGTTAAATTCCATATTAGAATCACATTCTAATGATAAAGATGAGCTAACTAATACTAAATAACATGCTGTCAAATACCAAGAAACTCTTTATTGAAGCGGGAAGTTTCCAACAAAACAAACATGGTAATATAGTTTGTGGAGATATGGTGTTGATGCATAAATCTATTGAAGAAAATAGAACGATAGCTGTTGTCTCAGATGGTTTGGGCTCTGGAGTTAAAGCAAATGTGCTTTCAACCATGACTGCTTCAATGGCTTTAAACTTTAGTATTAGAAGAGAGCCAATTGTTAGAACAGCAAAAATCATAATGGATACTCTTCCAATTGATAGTGTGCGTAATATTAGTTATGCTACATTTACAATAATTGATATTGAATCTAATGGTAATGCTAGGTTTGTTGAATATGATAATCCTCCTATAATATTGATTAGAGATGGAAAATTATTTAAATTAGAGAAAGAAGAGACTTTAATAAAAAGAGAAGCCAATCAAATGGAAGGTAATGATAGAATGATTATGCTTTCTAATATTGAGCTTCAAAAAGAAGATAGATTAATATGTTTTTCGGATGGTGTTAGTCAATCAGGCATAGGTAATATGACAATGCCTTTTGGATGGGAGAATGGAGTGAATGATTTTATTATTGAAACCTTAAAAACTAATCCATATATTTCAGCTCGAGAACTTTCAAGAATGATTGTAAAGCAATCGGAGTTTAATGATATTTTCAAACCCAAAGATGATACAAGTTGTGTTGTTTTGTATGTTAGAGAGCCAAGAAAACTTTTAATTTGTACCGGTCCTCCATTTAAAGAAGAAGACGATAAATATTTAGCAGAAATAATTAAAAACTATAAAGGTAGAAAGATAGTTTGTGGAGGAACAACCTCTAAAATAGTATCAAGAGAGTTGAATCTTGAAATTGAAGTTGATTTAAAGGATGTTGTTTCGTCAATACCTCCTGTGTCAAAAATGAAAGGTATAGATTTGGTTACTGAAGGAATAATCACATTAGGCTCTCTTGCTGAAATTCTTGAAAAAGAAATTCCACACAATATTGACCAAAAAGGTGCTGATTGGGATATTTATAGAATGATTCTTGATGCTGATGTAATAGATATTGTGGCAGGGACAAAAATAAATATAGCACATCAAGACCCAACTCTACCAGTTGAGCTTGAAATTAGAAGGAATATAGTTAAAAAGCTTGCTCTACTTTTAGAACAAGAATATATGAAAAATGTTAATCTCAAATTTATATAAACAAACAAAATATAAACAATCAAAAACAAATAGTTATGTTAAACGTAAGAATATGTGTTGGAACATACTGTTATATTACAGGTAGTTCTGACTTGATAAAACTAAAAGATAGACTTCCAGAAGAAATAAAAGATAAAGTTTCATTCATTGGCTCAGCTTGTTTGGGCTGTGACGAAAGTGACGAAAATCCAAATCCTCCTTATGCAAAGGTTGGAGATGTGTTAATCAAACAATGTAATGAAGAAAAGCTTTTAAATGAAATCTATTCTCAACTTGGTTTAGAAAGATAATCATTAGTTAAATAATTTAAAATTGTTTACTATGGCAATAAATAATGCAGTTGAAATTCGAAGAGAAATTATTTGTCAACTATCAAAATTGATTATTGAAAACAAGGTAATAGAAAAGATTGACAGAATTCCCTATGAAATGCGTCCGAGAAACAGTGCAAAAACTCGTTGTTGTATTCATAAGGAAAGAGCTGTAATTAGATATAAACTAATGGCTCTATTAGGTTATAACATTTATGATGAAACTGATGAAATGACTCCAATTTCAGAATATGCTAAAAGAGCATTTGAAAGAAATGAAACATCAGATGTTATGATGACTGTTGTTGATGAAGCTTGTTCTTCTTGTGTCAAGAGCAGTTATATGGTTACCAATTTATGCAGAACATGTGTTGCAAGACCATGTACTTACGCATGTAAGAAAGATGCAATAAAAGTTGGAGAACATCAAGCTGAAATAGACCCGTCAAAATGTATTAGCTGTGGATTATGTAAAGAAGCTTGTCCATTCCATGCTATAATATATCAACCAGTCCCATGTGAAGAATCTTGTCCTGTTGCTGCAATTTCAAAAGATGAAAATGGAATAGAACATATTGACCCTAATAAATGTATATATTGTGGGAAATGTATGGTTGCTTGTCCTTTTGGAGCAATAATGGAAAAAACCTTTATGGTTGATGTATTTAAGGAAATCTCTCAAGGTAAGAAAGTAGTTGCACTTGTTGCTCCTTCATTAGGGGGTCAGTTTAAGTCTGATTATAGAAAAGTTCTAACAGCAATCAAACAGCTTGGATTTGATCAAGTGATTGAAGTAGCCAAAGGAGCTAATATTACAACAGAAAAAGAAAGAGAAGAACTATTGGAACGTTTGCATGAGGGAGCTCCTTTTATGACAACTTCCTGCTGTCCTTCATGGATGAATTTAGTAAATAAACATATCCCTGAAATGAAGCCTTATGTTTCTACAACATCTTCTCCTATGGTATATACTGCCAATTTGGTTAAAGAAGCTAATCCAGATGCTGTAACTGTTTTCATTAGCCCTTGCGTTGGAAAAAGGAGTGAAGCATTCAGAACAGAAGAAGTAGATTTCGTTATTACTTATGAAGAGCTTGAAGCTTTGTTTAAAGCTGCAAATATTAATATTGATGAATGTGAAATAACTGAATTTGACCCAACAATATCAGGACATGGAAGAGGATATGCAATGGTGTCTGGAGTTGTTGATTCAGTTAAACAAACCTTACCTGATGCTTCAATAGTTAATGAAATAGTTATTGATGGACTTAACAAAGCTAATATTCGTCAAATAAAACAATATGCTCAAAAGGGTGAGTGCCCAGGCAACTTTATAGAAATAATGTCTTGTTCAGGAGGTTGTGTTAATGGATGTGATACAATTAACAATCCAAAAACAGCTGCTCGTACAATATTATCTCAAATTAAAAGTTAGTCTTAAAAGAAAGATTTAAACAATTAAAAATATATGACAGTACAAGAATTAAAAGAAAAATTAAACCTTAAAGTGATTTCAGGAGCAAAGGGATTGAATAGGGTTGTTGAAGGAGGTTACACTTCTGATCTTTTGAGTGATGTTATGGGAAATGCTGAAATGAATCAGTGTTGGATAACATTGCAAACTCACAAAAATATTATGGCAATAGCTTCTTTAAAAGAACTTGCTTGTATTATTTTGGTGAAAGACCTTGAGCCAAATTCTGATACTATTGAACAAAGTAATGAAGAAGCAATTCCTATTCTTTCATCTTCTAAAGAAGCATTTGAAATAACTGGAGAGATATATTCATTGCTAAAATAAATCATGCAATCTTTCAAAGCAGACTTACATGTCCATACTGTACTTTCGCCTTGTGGAGACTTGGAAATGAGTCCCACAAACATAATTGCTAAAGCGAAAGACTTAGGATTAGACTGCATTGGAATTACTGATCACAATTGCACCTTGCACTCCAAATTAGCCAAACGGTTGGGTAGAGAGCAAGGTGTTTTTGTTTTGATGGGGGCTGAGGTAACCTCAAAAGAAGAAGCACATTGTCTTTGCTTTTTTGAGGATGATAAAAGCTTAGATGAGTTCCAAATCTGGTTAGATGAAAAGCTTCCAAAGATAGAACTCGATGAAGATAAGTTTGGCTATCAGCTTGTGGTTAACGAAGAAGAAGAGATTATTGACCAAAAAGAATATCTTTTAATAAGTGCAATTGATGCTGATTTAGATGAGATATACCAAAAGGTACATTCCTTAAATGGATTGTTTATCCCTGCTCACGTTAATAAAGGAGCAAACAGCTTAACTTCTCAACTTGGTTTTATTCCCCCAGACATAAAAGCTGATGCCTTAGAAATATCACATCATATTTCTAAAACAAACTTTATTAAAAAGAATGCTTACCTTAAGAAGTTCCAATTTATTCAAAGCTCCGATTCGCATTATATTAATACATTAGGAGAAACATATTGCAATCTTATTATGGAAGAGCTTTCTTTTGATGAGTTTCGTTTGGCAATTGCTGGAAACGATGGACGTTATGTTGAAACAATAATAGAATAATAGCTATGAAAGACCTATCACTTCACGTTATGGACCTTCTCCAAAACTCAACTGTGGTTGATTCCTCAATCATAACTCTTGATATTAAAGATAGCATAAAAGAGAATATCTTTAAATTTACAATAACCGATGATGGAAGAGGAATGAGCAAGGAATTTCTATCTAAAGTTACAGACCCTTACAGCACAACCAGAACAACAAGAAAAGTTGGCTTAGGACTGCCACTTATAAAGATGAATTCCGAACATTGTGGAGGAGGATTCGAAATAGAAAGCACCCTTGGGAAAGGAACAAAACTTAGTTTTTGGTTTGAACATAATCATTTGGATAGACCTCCAATGGGAGATTTGGCAGGTGTTTTTGTTCTAACCATTGCACAAAATGAAGCAATTCAATTTAAGCTAAACTATCAAACCGATGTTGATACCTTTGAATTTGATACCCTTGAAGTGAAAGAAGCCTTGGATGGCATGTCTTTAAACAATATGGATATAATTAAAATGCTTCGTGAAATGATAGAGGAAAACCTCAAAGAAATTAAAGCAAACGATTAAATAAAATATACAATGAGCTTAGAAGAAAAAATAAATGCAGACATCAAACAAGCAATGTTTGCAAAGGATAAAGCCAAATTGGATGCACTACGTGCTGTTAAGGCTGCCGTTTTATTAGTTAAAACAAGTAAACCACAAGGACAGGAAATAACTCCTGAAGAAGAAATACAAACCCTTCAACGCCTTGTTAAGCAAAGAAAGGAAGCTTCACTAACTTATAAGGAACAAAATAGAGAAGACCTTTATAATGATGAAGTTTTTCAATTAGAAGTAATTGAACAATATTTACCAAAACAACTTTCCGAAGAAGAAATTAGAGAAGCTGTAAAAACAATAATTACTACTCTTGGAGCAACATCACCCAAAGATATGGGTAAAGTTATGCAATCAGCTCAAAAAACTTTTGCAGGACAAGCTGATAACAAATTAGTATCTCAAATTGTAAAAGAACTATTAGGATAAACTTGATTTTCTTTTCACAAAAAGAGTAATTCACAAAATAAGTATCCTGTTTCATTAAATAACAAGAATTATTTGAATAAATTCTTGTTTATATATTTGCTGTATAAAATATAGGGAAGCATAATCTCATTGTATTTATTCATAATAAGAGATTAAAATATTTTCCAAAATAGTTGCGAGGTATAAATAATTTTATATATTTGCAGCGTTAAACAATTATATTTTATACTTAATGCTTAACAATTATATAACCCTAAACAAATTCCCCCTGAAATCTCCTCAGGCAACTGAGGAATTATTGTTTTATTACTTTCTTCCTATTCCATATAGTATAATAAGTATAAACATCACAAAATATACATTGTCAGCTTTTTTGATAATGTCAAATAAGATTATATTCTAGAAATAGTCAAGAAGATATTTATCATAATGTAAGATTAAGGAGACTTACAAACATGGAGTTTAGTGAGAGCCATGAAAAATAAAGGGTAGCAGAACCATGGAATAGAAAATGCTTAAACCATGTAAAATGAAAAGTAGCATAAATAAGTTATTTAAAAATTATTGATAAATGAAAAAGAAGCTTATTAACTTAAAGGCACTAATCATTGTATTAGTAACTTCACTTATTATTCCGTTATTCTTTTCTTGTAATGGAGAAGAAGATTATGAAGATTTAGAGTATTATCCTTATGCTTTGGATGGATATGTAACCGATTATCATACTGGCAAACCACTTGCCAATGTTTCTTTTGATATTAGTTGTGGGAAATATTTTGTAGGTATGCAAAATCAAACAGAAAGATATTATTACGAAGGTGTTGCAACTACAGATTCAAGAGGATATTATAAAATTAGAATTCCAAAAGGGAATAAGGATATGGAATTTGAAGTAATATTCCCTCATCCGCAAGATATTTCAGGTTATAATTTTGAAGGTGGAGAATTTAGCTGTAAACAATTTGCAACAACCTCTGTAAGAGCAAACATTTCTGCTATAAGTTATGGATATTTGAAAGTAATTATGCCTAAAAGTGGAGGAGGATGGAATCAAGGTATGATTGGTAGTAGTTATGGACAACCTCGTTATGTTGATAAGTTTCTTTACACAAGAGTTATTAATGATTCTTTGAAATATGACTTTTATATAGTTGCTGCATCAACAGGCTGGGGTGGGTATTATGCAACTGATACTATAAAAATATTTGATTATGAAATAATGAATCCAAGAGATACAATAGTAATAAATGTAAAACAATAGAATATATGAAAAAGATATTATTAATTATAGGATTATTTTTTACGTCAATAACTCTATTTTCTCAGACAGAATTTACAAACATATTTGATAATGTTTATAAAAACGTAAAGTTTGATACAGTTTCAAGTGGTATTTTGCATAATAGAGTAATATTTTCACTTGCTAATTTGAAAAATTATAATGATGTTCCTGACACAACTAATGCAAAACATTTTATTCAAGCATACTATGAGTTGCAAAATGCAACAGTAACAAAAGATAAGATATTTGATAGATCTATAGATGAATTATATTTACCAATGAATATTCCTAATGACTCAAATATTAACATTGGTATTATATATTCAGATTATCATATTATAGATACTAATGCTTTCTATAATGGGAAGTTATTAATAATTGATAGTTCAATTTATATAAATGACACTAATTCAAATCCATTATTTACCAAGAAAACATTATTTTTATCATCACCATTAATTAATTACACCCATAATCTATATTTGAATTTTTCGATAAATAGTGATTATTATTTTAAAAACACAGAAATTAGCATAAATAAATTATTGATTAATTTTGGAGATGGATTAAGCTTTAGAGAGTTTATTATTGATAGTAATTTTAACATTATTCAGAATATAATTTATTCAAATTATGGAGAAAAAATAATTACACTAAAAGGTATAACAGAATATGGAGATACCCTGACTTCATTTGCCAAAATATTTGTTCGTGCTAAAGCAGATTTGGTAGAGAAAGAAAGGAAAGCAGATTTCTATATAGTATCAGATATTTCATATAAAGGTAATGGAGAAACAACTGCAATAAAAGGAGAGGCAGAGATGAGAGTCTATTATTCAGATGAAACAGTAGAGAGCAAACAAATAAAACGACCTATTTTAATTGTTGATGGATTTGATCCTGGCGATAAAAGACAATTTGAAGAAGATATTGTTGATAACCCTGCGGATGATAAAGGAGGGATTTGGGGATTATTAAAATATGAATATAATGAAGATACTATTTATTTGGGAGATACTTTATTGAAAAAAGGATACGATATTATTATATTAAATTTTCCATTAATAAAGGTTTCTAATCAACATAATAGTTCATTTGATCCAAATGGTTATTATTATCGTGATGGAGGTTCAGATTTTATAGAAAGAAATGCCTTAGCTTGTATAAAAGCAATTGATACAATAAATTATTTTCTTAAAGAATTTGGGAGTAAAGAACAGTTAGTAATAATTGGTCCAAGTATGGGCGGACAGATAACTCGTTATGCATTAAATTATATGGAAGATAGTTTACCAAGTAGAGATTATAGAGAACATAATACACGTTTATGGGTATCATTCGATTCTCCTCATCAAGGAGCAAATATTCCATTAGGCGCACAAGCAGCAGTAAAATATTTTGGGAACAT
Organism: Bacteroidota bacterium; assembly: GCA_017860255.1. GTDB lineage: Bacteria > Bacteroidota > Bacteroidia > Bacteroidales > P3 > UBA10566. The sequence goes on from JAFNAR010000008.1 coordinate 23,171, forward strand.
AAGTTCTGACGCATATCTTAAATACGATAATATTTTAAGGTCAACAGCAGCAAGACAAATGTTATTATTACATTTGGAGACATATAATAAAGATAATTATTCTTGCTCTCATGATCCTTTATATTCATTATATTATAATAAAGTGTACGATATGGGTTTCCTAGTAAATTACGAAAAGTTGCTATTTCAAATGGCAGTTTGAAGGATATTAGGACAGGATATGCAGAAAAACCTGTTTTATCAGCTTCAATTAATAATTTATTCTTGTTAGGTTTATCGATAGCTTTTAAAGATCCTATTTACACCTTACTTTCTGATTTAAGAATTTGTGACATAAAAATGGCTCCACAATATGGTGCAGGTCCCAAGGTAGTATTTAAAGGATTATGGATTATGCCAAATCATGAAGTACAACAATCATCATCAACAAATCATTGTAGTTATGATGTTACACATGGGGGTACTTTGGATACTTACAAAGATATTCGGGATATAATGAAAAAATATTCTTTATTTATTTATTCAAGTTTAGATCAGCCATCTCATTGTTTTATGCCTACAAAAAGCACATTAGCTTATAAAAATGGTCGTCCTGATTTATGTGAAGATTTATCAGATAGAGATTTAGTTGCTGGTCAATATACCATTTTTGACAACTATTGGGGATCTATAGGTTCAAATATGGCACACGTTACATTTAACAAATCTTTACACGAGTGGTTTAATAAAGAACTTGATACTTATATTAAAGGAGAAAGAGAGCTTACAATATGTGGTACATATCAATATACTATTAATAGTTTTAATGTAGATAGCACATTACAATGGGAATGCAGTGATAACTTACAAATTATCTCAGATCCAAGAAATCATACTTTGTCAATTAAACCTCTTCAACCAGGCAATGGATGGATAAGAGCCATAAATTCTCCTGATTATAGGCAAGATACTTTAGCTTATTATCAAATATATGTAGGGAGCACAGATTTTATCACATCAACAGAAACAACAGAAAGCACTACTTGGAATACTGATTTAAATATTGGTAGTGATTTTACCATAAAAACAGGACATACATTGACTATTCAAAATGCAAGAATATCCATTGCTTACGATGTGAAAATTAAAATTGAAGCAGGAGCAAAGCTTATTATTGATAACTCTACACTAACAAATTATTGTGGTAGTAATTATTGGGGAGGAATAGAAGTTTATGGGCATAAAAATCAACCTCAATTAGAACAATATCAAGGTACATTAATAGTAAAGAATAATTCAATAATAGAAAATTCACGTAATGCAATATCAACATGGAGGACTAATGATTGGAACTCAATGGGAGGAATTGTTAAGGCGGAAAATTCTACCTTTAGAAACAACATACGTAGTGCAGAATTTTTATCATATAAAAATACTAATTCTAACAGTGAAGAAATATCAAATGTAAGCAGGTTTACAAATTGTACTTTCACATGGGATAGAAGTATGTTCCATCATGATAAAACAAGTCTAAGTCATGTAACCCTATGGGATGTAAAGGATGTCATGTTTATTGGATGTGATTTTACAGACAACCAAATACTAAATAATTCTATTATAAAACATGGGATACTTGCTGAGGACGCTGGATTTAAGGTGTTAGCCAAAATAACTCCATCTTCTCAAGGATTTATCTTGGATAAGAGTCAATTTTCCAGTTTAAACTATGGAATAAGAGTATCAAATACCGAAAAATCCGTTGAGGTAATGGATTCTTATTTTGATGATAATTTCTGTGGAGTTTTTGCGACATCAGCTAATAACCTTACGATTACTACGAATGAATTGAAGCTAAAGCCTGTTCTTAATATTAGAGAACTTTATCCAACAGAATTAGCTTATGGTGTTGTTATAGATAATAGTATAGGTTATAAAATTGAACAAAATAACTTCTTCGGAGAAGAGGAAAACTTAAAAGGAACTGGACTGCAAATTAAAAACTCAGGCAAAGTTGCGAATGAAGTTAGAAACAATATATTTAGAAATTTATTATACTCAACTAATGCGATTGGAAGAAACAGAAGAGATTATGATGTTTCGGTTGGGTTAAAATATATTTGTAATGATTTTAAAGATACTAAATATGGAATATCTGTTATTAATAATTCTAATGATACCTGGTCTGGTATAGATATATATCAAAATGGAGGGAATATTACTCAACCAGCAGAAAATATTTTTGATAACAAGGGAAATCCTTTGTTTAGTGATATTTATATAGCAGATGATTCTAGACCAATTTTTTATACTTGTTTTTTAGATGGTAGTAATAAAGATCCTTTGTCTATAAGTTCTAATATTATAAAAAATGGTGCAGGGAATGGTGTAGCTAGTGAAACAGATTGCACAAGAGATTATGGAATATTGGATGATTTGGAATTACATAATCATCATACCTTCATTGAAAATGAGTATCTGACATTACTATATAATTATAATAATTTATTAGATGGAGGTTCAAAAGATGAATTACTTGATAAATTATTAGACTCATGGGAAGGAGATGTTTGGGACTTAAGACAAGCATATTTAGATGCATCACCTTATTTGTCTCCTGATGTTTTGAAAGAACTTGCCTTATCAGAGAAACTGCCATTGGCAGTATATTTAGAAGTTGCACTATCAAATCCAGAAGGTACTCAAAAAGATGAATATATTGACTTTATGAAATCAACAGAAGGAGAAAACTTATTAACCCCTACAGGAATAGAACTTATTAAAGGCAGCTGGGATACAAAAACATTTAGAGCTACACTTGAAAGTAATATATCATCAAAGCTAAGTGATATGGAAGAAGTCTCCAGAACAATAATATATAGAATTATTAATGATTCTACAGGAGTAAATATTTCAAACTATAGAGATAGGTTAAACTCAATTAGAAATATTGAAGCAAAATACGAATTGGTAGACTCATATATTGGAACAAAGGAATACAATACAGCAGAGACCTTGCTCAATACATTACTCACTGACCCTAACAATGAAAAGTATAATGCTAATGATATTAATGACTATTTATTACTATTAAGCATTATGAGAGATAAAAATGACACTACTAATCTTATCCCAATTGATGAAAGATTAGAAACATTATCTAATTCATCCACAAGAGCAGGAGCAAAAGCAAAAGCTTATTTATACTTTAATAATCAAGAAACAGATTATCATCCTGATTATGTAGATTTAGAACTAAACGAAAAATCTAAAGTTATTAGAAGAGTAACATCATCTCTTGATAAATTGTTTGCAGCTAATGTAAAAATTTCTCCTAATCCAGCTAAAGATCATATTATTTTAACTTATAATTTACCTCCAAGACAAATATATACTATAAAGATATATGATAATAAGGGAATAGAATTATTAACAAATACTCTTAAGAATAATAAGGGAGTGCAGACAATAGAATTAAAAAATTTTAAATCCGGTGCTTATTACTATACTATTACAGATAGTAAGAGCGTGATTAAGTCTGATAAAATAATAATTGTAAAATAATAACTTTCTAATTGCAGGTAATTTGATAATTAAGTTTATTGGATTACCTGCAATTTTCTTTTACGCTTATAACCAAAATTCACAATATTTTTATGAAAAACAAGATTATTAAATTCCAAATACTTCTTCTACTTTTATGTGTTGCTTCAATTAATTCATATTCACAAGTAAATATGGAGAGATTTATTGAGTTTAAATGTAATGTAGGTGCAAATTTTTCTGTTAATCTTGCAGCTGACTCATCAAATACAAAGGCAATAATAAAGAATGGGATGTATGAAAAAATAGTAAATATTCAGATTGGATTATTTAGTTCCCCGTCTTATAATTTAAATACAAGAGATACAATTATAAGAATATATGGTAATGTAACAAAGATAGACTTTAGATGTTCTGATGGTATTATAAGAGGTTTTAATATAGATAGTAATTCTTATTTAACCCAAATATGGGCATATAACTTAGTATATAAAAATGTTTCTTTCAATAATTCTAATAATTTGGAGGTTTTGTATTTACAATACAGCAGTATAGAAAGTATTGATGTTCGCAACTTGGAAAACTTAATATATCTTGGTGTCCCAGGGAATGAAGAATTAACCAAACTTGATCTAAGAGAACTGACAAGATTAAAAATCTTAATGTTTCAAAATACTGGAGTATCAGATATTAATATTAATGGATTAAATGAGTTAAGAGACATAGATTGCTATAATACTAATCTTTCAACTATGGGCTATGATTCTCTATTCTGTGCTTTGCCTGAGTGTTCGGACAGCCTTTCTGGAATGATTGTTGTAATATATGATTCAACATATTCAGATTTCCCTACCTATATGTCATCAAACTCACAGAATTTAATATCTAAGAATTGGTTTCCTACGGATAGAAATTATCAATTAATGCCTCCATCTTACGGAACATTTGATTGTAGTTCAATTGGGATGGATGATATTGAATTAGATTTTGTTGAAGCAAAGGTTTATCCTAATCCTGCAATTGATTATTTAAGTATTGAAACAAAAGAAGTGGTTCAAATGCTTGAAGTTTATGATGCTTTAGGGAGAAGGGCTATTTCAAAAACTCCTAACCAAAATAATTTCTCCCTTGATATTTCCAATCTTGAAAAAGGAATTTATATTCTAAAACTCCAAACCAATGAAGGAATTGGTAGCTATAAGATAGTTAAGAATTAAACAAAAGAGAAGTCCAATATTCAATTGAACTTCTCCTTTCATTTTGTTGAACAATTTATTAGTTCAACGGTTTAACTTTTTCCTAAATACCATTTATAAAATGGCAAGTCGCTACAATGTTTTCCATTTTTTTTGCTTAAGGAGTTGAATTCTCCTCTTTGGTTGGTATTTGCAAACCTTTGAAGTCAAGTTGCTGAGGAGCAACTTTGGCTTCTTTTAGCTTACGGCTAAACTTCTTTGAAGGAGCAAAACGAATATAAACTCGCTTAATGGTTGTTGCATCAACCTCATCCTTAGAATTTTTTGCTGTTGCAGTGAAGCCAGGAATTAACTTTCCCATTCTTCCAAGTTGCACAGCATTGCCTTCAAAAAATGCCCATTCCAGAACAGTTTCATATTGAAGCAAAACGCTTACAATATCACCTTTTGAAAGAGCAGAAGTCTCGGCAATTTTGTCTGCAATGTTCCAGATATCAAGTAAGTCATCTTGGGCAATTTTAGCAAGAAACTTAATACCTGGATTAGAACCAACAGAGATTTTTCTCTCTACAATGACATATTTTATTGCCATAACATTTGGTTTTTAAGTTAATACTATGAGAATTTTATTTACAATTCTCCGAAACTTAACAAGGTGTGTATATTAATTAACCCCTTGTATTTTATATAACATCATTAAATGAGGAAAAGTAAACTTAAAAAGAATAATTTAAGAATCATTAACATATAAAAAGCTTAATCAAGCCAAACATTCCGTTTTACGGCGTAAAATGAGTTGTAAAACGCCTTAATACAATCTGTTTTACGCCCTAAAACACCCCTGTAATACGCCGTAAAACAGTTAGTAAAACGGCGTAAAACAAGTTGTAATAGGCTGTAAAACGAAAATTATGATTTTCTATTGTTAAATTTATTAACAAACAATTTATCATAAAAAAAGGCTGAGTTGAAATTTCAACTCAGCCTATATAGATTAGTTATTTTCTATGTTTCCTATTTCCAATCTTGAGAAGCCATTCTTAAGTAAGAATTATATCTCCATTTAGCATTTTCTTCGCTTAAACGGAATAATTCTTCAGCATCTTGAGGGAATGCTTTCTTCAAAGAAGAATAACGAACTTCTCCATTAATAAACTCTTGGAATTTTGCCCAATCTGGTTCTTTTGAGTCTAAAGTAAATGGATTTTGTCCTTGTTCAGCAAGTTCTGGATTATATCTCCATAAGTGCCAGTATCCACATTCAACTGCACGTTTACCTTCTTCTTGAGTTTTTCCCATTCCTGCTCTTAGTCCGTGGTTGATACATGGAGCATAAGCAATGATTAGAGATGGTCCATTATAAGCTTCAGCTTCTTTAATTACCTTTAAGTATTGAGCTTGGTTTGCACCAATTGAAACTTGAGCTACATAAACATAACCATAAGTTGTTGCAATCATACCAAGGTCTTTCTTTCTGATACGTTTTCCAGAAGCAGCAAACTTAGCAATTGCTCCAACAGGTGTTGCTTTTGATGCTTGACCACCAGTGTTAGAGTAAACTTCAGTATCCATTACTAAAATGTTTACGTTTTCTCCTGAAGCAATAACGTGGTCTAATCCACCGTAACCGATATCATAAGCCCAACCATCTCCACCAAATATCCATTGAGATTTCTTGATGATGTATTGGCTGTTTTCTTTCAATTGTTTGCAAATATCGCAGCTGCAAGCATCGAAAGTAGGCATTAACTTATTGTATATATCTTGAGTGATTTCAGCATTTTCACGATTATCAATCCATTTTTGGAATAGTTCTTTTTGTTCAGCAGAGCAGCAAGTACAAGCTAAACCTTCTTTCATTAGGCTTTCAACTCTGTCTCTCATAACTCTTGTTGCTGTAGCCATTCCTAAACCAAACTCTGCATTATCTTCAAATAGTGAGTTAGCCCAAGCTGGTCCTTTACCTTCAGCATTCTTAGTGTAAGGCATAGATGGACAAGAACCTCCGTAAATTGAAGAACATCCTGTTGCATTAGCAACCATCATTCTTTCACCAAATAATTGAGTGATAAGTTTGATATATGGAGTTTCACCACAACCAGCACAAGCTCCAGAGAACTCGAACAAAGGTTGAGAGAATTGAGAATTCTTAACGTTCTTAGAAACTTCAACCAAATGTGATTTATAGCTTACGTTTTCAGTAATACTTTCCCAACGTTTTGCTTCTTCCATTTGAGTTGTTAGAGGTTTCATAACCAAAGCTTTTGTTTTAGCAGGACAAACATCAGCACAGTTTCCACAACCAGTACAGTCTAAAACACTAACTTGCATACGGAATTGAAGTCCTTCAAATTCTTTTCCAGTAGCTTTAATTGTTTTTGTATCTGCAGGGATTTTAGCTTTTTCTTCATCGTTGATTAGGAAAGGACGAATAGCTGCATGAGGGCAAACATAAGAACATTGATTGCATTGGATACAGTTTTCTGGTATCCATTCAGGAACGTGAGAAGCTATACCTCTCTTTTCATATTGTGATGTTCCACAAGGGAAAGTTCCATTTTCTACTCCAGTGAAAGCTGAAACAGGAAGAGAATCTCCTTCTTGAGCATTAATAACATCAACAACATTCTTAATAAATTCAGGACGGATTGTACTTGCTTGTTCAGAAGTAACAGTTTCATTAGCCCATTCTTTCTTAACTTCAACTTTAATTGCATCACCTCCACGATCAACAGCAGCGTAGTTCATCTTAACGATGTTTTCACCCTTCTTACCGTATGATTTGTCAATAGCTTTCTTCATTTGAGTTACTGCTAATTCGAAAGGAATTACGTTAGCAATCTTGAAGAATGCAGATTGAAGAATAGTGTTAGTTCTGTTTCCTAAACCAATTTCTTCAGCGATAGCTGTAGCATCAATGATATAGAAATTAATATTTTTTTCTGCTAATTCTTTTCTAATTTTTGCAGGAAGATTCTTAACAGTATCTTCAGCATTATACATTGAGTTTAAAAGGAAGGTTCCGTTAGGTTTAATTCCTTTTAATATTTCGTACATGTTTAAATAAGCAAATACGTGGCAAGCAACAAAATCAGGAGTTGTTACCAAGTAAGGGGAACGAATTGGAGTATCTCCAAAACGAAGGTGAGAACAAGTGAAACCACCAGATTTCTTACTATCGTAAGAGAAGTATGCTTGACAATATTTGTTAGTGTTATCTCCAATAATCTTAATAGAGTTTTTGTTTGCTCCAACAGTACCATCAGCTCCTAAACCATAGAATTTAGCTTCAAAAGTTCCAGCTTCAGAAATTGAAATTTCTGGAAGAACTGGAAGAGAACGATTAGTAACGTCATCAACTATACCAACTGTAAATTGATTCTTAGGATTTGAAGATTTAAGGTTTTCAAGAACAGAAACTATTTGCGCAGGAGTTGTGTCCTTTGAGCTTAAACCATAACGACCTCCAATAATCATTGGACGGTTTTCTATATTGTTGAATAATTCAACTACGTCTAAGTAAAGAGGATCTCCATTAGCTCCTGGTTCTTTTGTTCGGTCTAAAACGCAAATTCTCTTAACTGATTTAGGGAATACGTTAAAGAAGTATTTTGCAGAGAAAGGACGGTAAAGATGAACACAAATCAATCCAACTTTTTCTCCTTTTTTAGCTAAATAATCAATAGTTTCTTTTATAGTATCATTAACAGAACCCATAGCAACAATAATGTTTTCTGCATTAGGTTCTCCATAATATTCGAAAGGTTTATGTTCTCTGCCAGTTATTTGACCAACTTTTTGCATATAGTCATTAACCATGTCAGGAATTGCATCATAGAAAGGATTACAAGCTTCTCTTGCTTGGAAGAAAACATCAGGGTTTTGAGCAGTACCTCTTGTTACTGGATGTTCTGGGTTAAGAGCGTTTTCTCTATATTCTTTTAAGGCTTTTTGATCAATCAATTTAGCCATATCTTCAGTGTCAAGAGCTTCAATTTTTTGAATTTCGTGAGAAGTACGGAATCCATCAAAGAAATGCATAAAAGGAACTCTACCTTTAATTGCAGTAAGGTGAGCAACTCCTGCCAAATCCATCGCTTCTTGAACAGAATTAGATGCTAACATTGCAAAACCTGTTTGGCGACAAGCGTAAACATCTGAATGATCTCCAAAGATTGAAAGAGCTTGAGCCGCAAGAGTACGAGCTGTTACGTGGAAAACTCCAGGAAGTAATTCTCCTGCAATCTTATACATATTAGGAATCATCAATAATAACCCTTGAGAAGCAGTAAATGTTGTAGATAGAGCACCAGCTTGAAGTGAACCGTGTAAAGCTCCAGCTGCACCTGCTTCAGATTGCATTTCTACAAGCTTAACTGTTTCTCCAAATATATTTTTTCTTCCGTTAGCTGACCATTCATCAACATATTCTGCCATTGGAGAAGACGGTGTGATGGGATAAATAGCTGCACATTCAGAAAACATATATGCTACATGAGCTGCTGCTTGATTACCATCGCAAGTCAAAAATTTCTTTTCTTTTGCCATTTCTTTTAATTTTATAAGTATTTGAATTAAATTCGTTTAAAGTGAAAATACCTCACTATTTTAGCTTGCAAAGTTACAAAAAATATATTGAACAAAAAAAGAAAAGGGATAAGAAATATGGTTTAGGCTTCTAAATTGACTAAAAATTTGATTTTGCGATAGTAAAAAAGAATTATTGAAGCTATATTATGGGTTAAATTGTAGGGGAATAAGTGGATGAAAAATTAAACAAGGAGTTATTGAAATTTAATTAGCTTTTCCCAAGGGAAATTTATTTATAAACTTCCAAGCATAACTAAAATATAAATTTCATAAGGCTAATTATTTCTTAATTATCTTTCTAATTATGATATTATCTTTATGTTTAAGCTTTATTATATAGGCTCCTTCCTTTAGGAAATCTAAATTAATTGCTCTGTTATTATTTATTTCTTTTCTGAAAACTTCCCTTCCAAACAAATCAATAATACTTAAACTTATTGGATATTTATCCGAACTAATATTTATTTCTTTATCAATTATTGTAGGATAGACTTTAATTTGGTTTTCTTCTTTTCTAGGATAATTTATGCCTACAATATTACAATAATTAAATTCAGGATTAGAGTATAGAACATTATCATTATAATAATAACATAATAATTTTTCTATAACTCCTACACCAAATAATGATTCATATAATAAACCTGCCTCTAAACAACCTATCTTTTCAACCCAAGTCATATTAGAAATAAAATTTCCTGATAAAATAATTCTCTTTCTCATTTCATTATTGATTTGAATTGAATCTACACATACATTAAAAGAAAAAACTTCTTCATATATATTAAGGTTAAAAGTATCACCATTAGACAAAGAGAAATCATATAATAAATTCTCTCCCAAGATAGAATCCATTCCAGAATGATAATATCTAACATAAGTCTTTTGATTTTCTTCTCTTATTAATGCGTGAAACTCTATATCATCTGTTAGGGATAAATCATTATTAGTCCATACTTTTATATAATGTTTTGAATCAATAATTGTATCTCCTTTTAAGTGGATATAATAACTTGTTGGGATTGATTCTGCAATAACCAATTCGTTATAAATTGACCAAATACTATTTGTGTCAACAATGGTATTTTGAGACTGAGAATAACTAATCTTGCTTGATAAACTTATTAAGCAAATAGATAAAATGATTAATGTCTTTTTCATAATGCTAATTATTTCTTAATGATCTTTCTATTTATGAAAGTGTCTTTATGTTTAAGTTTTAATATATAGGTTCCTTTCTTTAAGAAGTCTATATCAATAGCTCTGTTATTATATATTTCTTTTCTAAAAACTTCTCTTCCAAATAAATCAATTACATTTAAACTTATTGGATATTTATCCGAACTAATATTTATTTCTTTATCAATTATAGTTGGATAAATCTTAATAGAATTATTATTAAAAGTTGTTTTAGGAATATCTACACCTGCTGTTAAAAACGAAGAAGAGTCACTTTTAATAATGGAAGTATCTGTTCTTACAAATGCTACCACCCAATATTGCTCTGGATTAGGATTGAAAAATAGAGTAGTATCAAAATTATCATTATTAATTGATAAATGTAGAAAACTTTGATAATAAACTCCTTTTATCTCCAATCCTTTTTCAATTATTGAGTCTGTTCCCTGAATAAAAGAAGCAAATATACTTGTATTGAACCCTTGAGGAAAGTCTTGAGTGATAGAGTCAATTTTTACTATTGGAGGAATGTAATCTTCTTGAGAATAACTAATCTTGCTTGATAAACTAATCAAGAAAATAGATAAAAGGATTAATGTCTTTTTCATAAGGCTAATTATTTCTTTATTATCTTTCTATTAATAATAGCGTCTTTATGTTTGAGATTTAATATATAGGTTCCTTTCTTTAGGAAGTCTATATCAATAGCTCTGTTATTATATATTTCTTTTCTAAAAACTTCTCTTCCAAATAAATCAATTACACTTAAACTTATTGGATACTTTTCCGAACTAATATTTATTTCTTTATCTATTATTGTTGGATATATTTTTACATCTAAACTTAAATCAGAAATCTCTTTAAGACCAACTCCAAATAAATATTGTTCAATAATTGTATCGCTGTAAAATGTATCAATTGTTGTTATTATATATGATTGAAAGTAAAGATTCCTATAGTCAGGAATAAAATATAATACTGTATCAAATTCTTCATTAATTATTGATACATAAGCTTCAGTTACTTTAATATTTGGATTATCTGGCAATGGGAAAAGAAGAATGTCTTGCCATTCATTATTCGTTGTAATATATATTCCTTTTTCAATAATAGAATCCGAAACAGAATTTAAACTTGAAAATACTTCTATTTTGTGGAATCTGTTTAGAACATTAGCAGTATCATATAAGTCATGTGGCGGATTCCACAACAATGAATCCAAGCTAACAATATTATTAACTTGAGAATAACTAATCTTGCTTGAAAAACTAATCAAGCAAATAACTAAAATGAACAATACTTTTTTCATAAGGCTAATTATTTCTTAATTATCTTTCTATTTATGATAGTATCTTTATGCTTAAGCTTTAATATATAGGTTCCTTTCTTTAAGAAGTCTAAATCGATAGCACTATTATAAAATATTTCTTTTCTGAAAACTTCTCTTCCAAATAAATCAATTACACTTAAACTTATTGGATACTTTTCCGAACTAATATTTATTTCTTTGTCAATAAGTGTTGGATAGACTTTAATCTCTTCATCTATTTTAATTTCATCTAAGCCGTAAGTTACTAAACAACCTGTATAGGTGTTTATATAAAGATAATCTTCTCCTTGTTTGACACATAGAAGAGATGAACCTCCTGCATCTATTATGTATCCTGATTCTAAAAATCCTTGAATACTTCCAATACCTTCTATCCATGCAAAACGAAAGTACCCAGTTTCAGCATCATATAGGTCAAATATAATTCTTTTTAATAGTATTCCATTAACTTCAACTGAGTCTATTAAGTCAACTACTGCATTACTTGCCATAAAAAGACCATTGTATTCTCCTCCAAGAATAATTGGCTCATTAAATTCATCGCCAACATTGAGATTAAAATTATAAATGATTATTTCTTCATTAGATACATTATTATTATTTAAGAAATATAGATACACAATATTGGAATCTTCTCTAATTAGATGATTGCAAATCCAATTATTCATTGAAGTATCTTCCCATATACAATACTTATTTGTATATACTTTCTTGTATGTCCTATTATCTACTATTGTATCTTCTCCTATTTTGTTAATAATTGTATATACTCCTGTTCCATATCCGTTATTCCTTAATGTATTCCATTGCTTTGTTGTGTCAACAATAGATTTATTAACTTGAGAATAACTAATCTTGCTTGAAAAACTAATCAAGGAAATAACTAAAATGAACAATACTTTTTTCATAGGGTTAATTTGTTTTGTTCTTATTTTTTTATCTGACAAAAAATCTTTGACAAATAATTATGTTACTAAGAATTAGGCAAAGATATAAATTATTTCCATTATTTATCCTCCAAAATACTTGTTATTTAAATTTTAATCAAATTTCTTTTTAGCTAAATAAGGAGTGAGCTTACTAAAATCAAGAAAAAGTTTATTTAAACAAGGAATAAATTCTTTAAGGTGGCATGATAAAATGATTATGGTACGACCATAAGTTAGTTATGGTCGTACCTTAGCAATATTAAGGTCGTACCTTATGAAATTTATACCTTATCTTTTTCAACTATAATAAGGGTTTGATACACTTATATCAAATAAGAATAAATTTATATCAAATTTCCACTTTATAAATCTTATTTTGTAACACTATTTTACAAGGGAAATCTCTTGCAATATTTTGAAGAAAGTATGAGGATAGGGTTTATTTCAAGAATTCTACAATCTCTTTTATTAGCATTGCAGGATTATCAACCAAAACCCAGTGTCCTGAATTTGGTATTGTCTTTACCTTGGAGTTTTTAAATACTTCTTTAAAGCTATTTATATCTTCGTCTAAAACATAATTGGAGTTTTCTCCTCTTAAAAGAAGGGTAGGGATATTATTCTTGCTAATAGATATTTTTTCTAAAACTTTTGAGTAATCTTTTGCAAGAAGTGGAATATTTGATCTCCAACTTATTTTATTTCTTGAATAATCTACATTTTTCAAGATTAGTCCAATAAAATCGGAAAGGATTTCTTGCTCAATTAAATATTCTTTTAGCTGAGTTATATTTTTGAATTGAGATATATTGGTTTGAATAAGCGTTGAGACAAGCAATGAATTAATGGCGTTAGGGGTGTATTCTTTGAAATGAATATCAACAACAATTAATGATTTAAAATAATCCTTATCAATATTTATCATTTCCATTGCAATCTTCCCTCCCATGGAATGACCAATAATAACAGGTTTTTCTAATTCCTTTACTTTACAAAATCCATAAATGATTTCAGCCATTTCTTTATAAGAAAACTCTTCGGTATGAAAGGTTTTACCATGATTGGGTAAATCGGGGATAATTACATTAAAGCCTTGTGTGGAGAGAAATTTGCCAATTGAAATCCAATTATCACTTACTCCCAACCAACCATGAAGAATAATAACTGGAGTACCTTGACCATACTGACGAAAGAAGAAATCCATCTTTTAGATTTTATTTTTAAGCAACAATTCTATTTATCTGTATGCAAAAATAGAAAATAAATAGATTATTCTTTTGACAGGTTGCAGAATTTTTATAGTTTTGCATGTTAAAATATAAAAGTATTGAACTATGGAATATGTAGCAATTATTATCTTTGCAGTATTTGTAAACAACGTTATTCTTTCACAATTCTTAGGAATTTGTCCTTTCCTTGGTGTTTCAAATAAGGTTTCAACTGCAGTTGGAATGGGGGCAGCTGTTGTTTTTGTTATGACTTTATCAACATTAGTAACCTATTTAATTCAAATTTATATTCTAAATCCTATAAATATTGGATTCCTTCAAACAATAGTTTTTATTTTAGTTATCGCTGCCTTAGTTCAGATGGTAGAAATTATTCTTAAGAAAGTTAGCCCAGGATTATATCAAGCTCTTGGAGTTTATCTACCTCTTATTACAACTAACTGTGCAGTTCTTGGGATTGCAATATTGGTTATTCAAAAAGATTTTAATTTAATAACTGCACTTGTATATACAATAGGTATTGCTTTAGGATTTACTCTTGCAATGGTTCTTTTTGCTGGAATTAGAGAAAGAATGGATTTGGTAGGAGTTCCAAAAGGAATGCAAAAGATGCCAATTGTTCTTATAACAGCTGGTATTCTTGCTATGGCATTTATGGGTTTTGCTGGATTAGTTAAAATTTAAGATTATGAATGATAGCGAAATTAAAAATGTTTCCGCATCAGATGTTTCAAAGGAAGAAACAAAAAAAATAGATATTGAACCAATAAAATCTATTGTTAAAGATAAAACCAGTAAGAAACTTTCTAAGGGACTTCAAAAAAAGACAAAGAAACCTTCATGGTGGGTTAGAACAAGAAGGAAAAAATTAGTTCTTGAACTTAAAACCTCTCTTAAAGAATTAGGAGTAAATAAAGCTTGGGCTCATAAGCATTTTATTAACGCTGAAGAAAAGAAAGTTAATAACATTACTATTTATATTGAACTTAATAAAACTAAAGCAAATAAATATGATGCTCATCAAATAGATGCTTTAATGGATAAGAAGTTTAAAAGAAAAGTTATTAATGTTATTGATGTTGCTTCTTTGCAGCCAGCAATAAAAGAATATGTTTCTAAAGATATAACTCCTTTATTATAGTTTTAAATGCAAATTTCGGCAGTAATAATTACATTCAACGAAGAAAAGAATATTGAACGTTGTATCAATTCCTTGCAGGGTGTTGTTGATGAAATTATTATTGTTGATTCCTTATCTACAGATAAAACTCAAGAAATTTGTTCAAAGTACGACTTAGTTAAGTTTTATTCTCAAGAATGGCTTGGCTATTCAACACAAAAGAATTATGCTAATAAATTAGCTTCTTTCGATACAATTCTTTCTGTTGATGCCGATGAGGTGCTTTCTTTTGAACTTAAGCAAAGTATTTTGACTATTAAGGCTCAGTATGATAATATTTCAAATCCTAATATAATCTTTTCAGTTAAACGTTTAACAAATTACTGTGGTTCATGGATAAAACACTGTGGTTGGTATCCCGACATAAAAAAAAGAATCTTTAATAAATCAGTTCAATGGGTTGGGGATATTCATGAGGAATTGCTTTATTTGCCTTCAATCAAAATTAAACTTCTTAAAGGAGATCTTTATCACTATTCATTTCATACTACCTCTGACCACATTAAACAAGTTGAGAAATTTACAGATCTAACTGCAAAACAAGCTTTTGAAAAAGGGAAAAAGATTTCTTGTTTTGGAATTTGGTTTAGACCTAAATGGAAATTCTTCAGAGATTATATTCTTTTAAGAGGAATACTTGATGGATATGCAGGATATCAAGTATGCAAAATATCTTCATTCGCAACATTCTTGAAATATACTAAGCTTAGAGAATATTATCGTGAAAAAGAATAATATTTTACAAGTGTTTTCTTCTTCCTTTTGGGGAGGGGGAGAGCTTTATGTTTTTGATTTGTCAAAAAGATTAATAGAAGATAATCATAAAGTTGTCTGCATATCTAAGAAAAGCAGAATAATTGCTGATAAATTAGAGTCATCTAATATTCCTTATTATAATTTACCCCTATGTGGAGTTTTTGATTTGTTTTCTGCTCTCAGAATAAGAAAAATAATAAGAGAAGAAAGTATTGATATTATTCATGTTCATAATTTTAAAACTCTTTTCCCAATTATTTATGCAAAGATTTTATCTAAGAAAAAACCTAAGATAATTCTTTCAAGACATTTGATTAAGAAGGCTAAGAATAATCCTTTATATAATTTTCTCTATTCAAAGATTGATAAGATAATCTTTGTTTCAAATATGGCAAGAGAAGAATTCTTCCTCTCTAATCCAAGAATAGAAAAATCAAAAACTTTGGTTATACATAATAGCATTAAGCCTCAAGAGGGGAGTAACAATACATTAAATATAAGGGAAGAATATAATATTAGTAATGATGCTTTATTAGTAACATTCACGGGAAGAATTGTTCCAGATAAGGGTGTTGATGTATTGATAAAGGCTTTTTCTCAACTAAAGTCAGAAAACACATATCTTATCATTGCAGGAAGTGGAAAAGAGGAATACTTAAAAGAATTAAATAAATTGGTTGTTGAGAATAATTTAACTTCAAGGGTAATATTCTTAGGATTTATTAGAGATATTTCCTCATTAATAAATCAAAGTGATATTGGAGTTTTCCCTTCTGTTTGGAGAGAGCCATTTGGACTTTCAATAATAGAATTTATGCAAGAAGGCAAGGCAGTTATTACCACAAATAATGGAGCTCAAAAGGAATACATTATTAATAATGAAACTGGAATTCTTATTGAACCAGGAAATGCTGACCAGCTTAGTTATTCATTGGACATCTTAATTAATAACAAGCAATTAAGAGAAGAGATTGGTCAAAAAGGAAAGATATATTTTGAAAAAGAACTTTCTTACGAGCAATTCTATAAGAAGATTATCTCTACTTATAATTCTTAAATTCTTTCAATCTTTTTACTCAAGAGGATAAATTTTAAGTATAAAAAAAGAACTCAAAAACTTTTTAGGGTTCTTGAATTCTTTTTTATTAAGTATTTAGTTGTGTTGCTCTAAGATTATAGAGTATGAACAGCTTGAACTAATTCTTTTCCTGTTTGAACTGCTTTTAGGTTTTCTGGAATCATTCCATGATGACGTTCAGGAAGTGATTTCATAAGACCTTTTTCAATAAATTCTTCTGTAACTACAGGTTTTACTTTTAAGAAACCTCCAAGAACAATCATATTGAAAACTTTAGCTAATCCAAGATCTGCAGCTTTTTCAGTAGCAGCAATTTTATAGATGTTAATATCTGTACGTTTAGGAGGATTAGTTATTCCGTTTGGATCATATAATAAAACTCCTCCAGGTTTAACACTACTTTCAAACTTATCAAGTGATTGTTGATTAAGAATAATAGCTGTGTCAAATTGGCTGATAATTGGAGAACTGATTCTTTCATCAGAAATAATTACTGATACGTTTGCAGTTCCTCCACGCATTTCTGGACCATAAGAAGGCATCCAGCTAACTTCTTTATCTTGCATTGCACCTGAATAAGCAAGTATTTTGCCCATTGATAAAACTCCTTGTCCACCAAATCCGGCTATAATGATTTCTTCTGTCATTGCTTTATTATTTTATTATTTTTGAACTAATTCTCCATCAACTTTAATATCTCCAATTGGATATTTAGCGAACATATTTTCAACCATCCATTCATTTGCTTTTGTTGCTGGCATTTTCCATCCTGAATTACAATTGGAAACAACTTCAACGAAAGAAGTTCCTTTTTTGTTCTTTTGGTTTTCGAATGCTTGACGAATAGCTTTTTTTGTTTTTCTAACAGCAGCAGCTGTGTGAACAGATTGACGAGTAACTAAGTATGTTCCTGGCAACTGTGCCAAAAGTTCTGTTATTTGCAATGGATAACCATTTAATTCAACGTTACGACCATAAGGAGTGGTTGCTGTTTTCATTCCAACTAAAGTTGTTGGTGCCATTTGTCCTCCAGTCATTCCATAAATACCATTGTTGATGAAGATAATAACAATATTTTCTCCACGGTTACATGCATGAATTGTTTCAGCAGTTCCGATAGCAGCTAAGTCTCCATCTCCTTGATAAGTAAATGTATGCTTATCTGGATTCAATCTTTGAATAGCAGTTGCTAAAGCAGGTGCTCTTCCGTGAGCAGCTCCTAAAGAGTCAACTTCAAAATAATTATAAGCTAAAACTGAGCATCCAACTGGAGCAACGCAAATAGCTTTATCTTGAATACCCATTTCTTCAATAACTTCAGCAATGATACGGTGAGTTGTTCCGTGTCCACAGCCTGGGCAATAGTGCATAACATTATCTGTTAGCACTTCTGTTCTTTTGTAAACCAAGTTTTCTGGTTTAACTATATCTTGATTAAACATATACTATTTTCTTTTAATGATTTTTTCTTCCAATGCTTCCAATACTTCTTGTGGGGTATGAATAATCCCACCATAGCGTCCATAATGTTCAATAGGGCAACGGAACTCAGCTGCTAAACGAACATCTTCCACCATTTGACCTGCACTCATTTCAACAGCTAACATACCTTTTACTTTGGTTGATAGTTCTGCAATTTTCTTTTTTGGGAAAGGGAATAGTGTAATTAATCTTAAAATGCCAATCTTATATCCTTTTTCTTTTCCTAATTGCATAGCTTTTTCTGCAATACGTGCACTTGAACCATAAGCAACAAATATGTAATCAGCATCATCACAGTTAATGGCTTCGAAGCGAACTTCTTTTTCTTCCATTTCTCTGTATTTTGCTTGAAGTTTGTGGTTATGTAGTTCTTGTTTTGCTGAATCAAGTTCTAAGGAAGTGATTATATGATGTTTTCTGTCTGTTGGTTTGCCAAAACTTGCCCATGGAGCATTCTTTCTTAATTCTTCATCTGTCCAACGAGGAACATAATCTCCTACATATAGTTTTTCCATAACTTGCCCAATTGCACCATCAGACAAAATCATAACTGGATTACGATATTTAAAAGCTATTTCCCAGCCAAGAAATACGAAATCGTACATTTCTTGAACTGTTGCAGGAGCAAGAACAAATAGTTGATAGTCACCATGACCACCACCTTTTGTTGCTTGGAAATAGTCTGCTTGTGAAGGTTGAATTGTTCCTAAACCAGGACCTCCACGAACAACATTAACAACAATTGCTGGAAGTTCAGCACCTGCAAGATAAGTTAATCCTTCTTGCATAAGGCTAATTCCAGGAGAAGAAGAAGAAGTCATTACTTTCTTTCCAACTCCAGCTCCTCCATATACCATGTTAATTGAAGATGTTTCACTTTCAGCTTGAAGCACTACCATCCCTGTTTTTTCCCAAGGCTTTTCTGCCATCAAATGTTCCATTACTTCAGATTGGGGAGTGATAGGATAGCCAAAGTATCCATCGCAACCTGAGCGAATTGCAGCTTCTGCAATTGCTTCGTTGCCTTTCATTAATTTTAGCTCTTTTGCCATTTTTTATAATGTTTAATTCGTTATTATTTTGCTTTGTAAACAGTAATTACTCCGTCAGGACATACCATTGCGCAAGAAGCACAACCAATACATTCATCCACTACTGCTTCAGAATAATTATATCCTTTACCATTTACGTTTTTTGCTAAAGCGAGTACACTTTTTGGACATGCTACAATGCAAACTCCACAACCTTTACAACGCTCTTTATCAATTACAACTGTTCCTTTTGCTGCCATTGTTTATTTGTTTTTAATTTGTTAATATTTATTTTTCATTATTTTCAGCCTTCAAAATTATAACTTATTTTTCATTGCCACAAATATTTCATCCTAAATTAATTTTTAATGCAATATAAGACCAATGATGTCGTTATTTTAAAGTATATTATATTTATTAATTTAAAAACAAAGAAATTATGTCAAAATTTACATTACCAGCGTTTCCTTTTGCGCAAGATGCATTAGAACCGCATATTTCAAAAACAACTATAGAATTTCACTACGGAAAACATCATCAAACTTATGTAGATAATTTAAATAAACTAATCATAGGTACAGAATTTGAAAACTCTACATTAGAAGAAATTGTTTTAAAATCAAGTGGTGGAATGTTCAATAACGCAGCTCAAGTTTGGAATCATACTTTTTATTGGAATTGCTTAACTCCAAAATCAAATCTTAAACCTGAAGGTAAACTTTTGGACGCAATTGAAAAAGAATTTGGAAGCTATGAACAATTTAAAGAAAAATTCACAAATGCTGCTGTTACTCTTTTTGGTTCAGGATGGGCTTGGTTAGTAAAGGATAAAGATGGAAAATTAGAAATTGTTCAAACTTCTAATGCTGAAAATCCAATGCGTCAAGGCAAAACTCCACTTTTAGTTTGTGATGTATGGGAACATGCTTACTATATTGACAAACAAAACCGTCGTCCAGCATATTTGGAATCATTCTGGAACTTGGTTGATTGGAAGAAAGTTGAAGAAAGATTTTAGAACTTAGTTTCTAAAGTTAATATTCTATAAGTCAAAAGGGATACTCAATAGGTATCCCTTTTTTAGTTTGTTATATTTGCAAAAGATGCTTAGTTTAAAATTGAAGATATTCAACAAATCATAAATATTATTCTTTGAAAGGAAATTAATCGGGACTTATTCAAAAATAAACGGCATCTTTTTGAAAAAAGTCGGTGATTAATTTTCATTAAGTCCGCACTTATTTTTTCTTTCTATTATTCAGGCAAATAGAATAATTATTTTGACTATTCATTAATTATTTCTAAATTTGCAAGCTCAAATATAATTTTAGAATCTAAAAATAAAAAATCATGAATGTATTAGTGTTGAACTGTGGTAGTTCTTCAATTAAGTATCAGTTAGTTGATATGGCTAATGATGCTGCTGTGTTGGCAAAAGGATTAATAGAAAGAATTGGTTTGGAAATGGGAGAGTTTACCCATAAACCAACAGGAAAAGATAAATATTATGTTAAGACTCCAATCCCAACTCATAAAGTGGGTATAGACCTTGTTCTTAATGCATTGATTGATGAAAAAATAGGTGTTATTAAATCTTTAGATGAAATTAATGCTTGTGGTCATAGAGTTGCTCATGGAGGAGAAGTTTTTAAATCATCTGTTGTTGTTGGAATTAACGAGAAAGCAAAAATTAAAGAACTATGTGCTTTAGCTCCACTTCATAATCCGGCTAACTTGGAGGGTATTGAAGCAATGGAAGCACTTTTGCCAAATATAACTCAAGTGGCTGTTTTTGATACTTCTTTTCATCAAACTATGCCTAAGGAAGCTTACATGTATGCAATTGACTACAAATACTACACAGATGATAAAATACGTCGTTATGGTTTTCATGGAACAAGCCATAAGTTTGTTGCAGAAAAAGCAGCAAAGTTGGCTGGTTTAGATATAAATAATTCAAAAATTGTAAGCTGTCACCTTGGAAATGGAGCATCAATTTGTGCTGTTAAAGATGGTCAAAGTGTTGATACTTCAATGGGATTTACTCCAGTTGAAGGATTGGTAATGGGAACAAGAGCTGGTGATTTAGATATTGGAGCTTTCTTATATATTTGTGAAAAAGAAGGATTAAACATAAATGCAGCAAACAATTTAATCAATAAGAAATCTGGACTTTTAGGTATTAGTGGACATTCTGATATGAGAGAAGTTTGCCAAGGAAAGGAAAAAGGAGTAGAAAGAGATGTTGTTGCTTTTGATTTATTCTGCAATAGAGTAAGAAAATATATTGGAGCTTATGCTGCAACTATGGGAGGAGTTGATTTAATTCTTTTCACTGGAGGAATTGGAGAAAATGCTGATGATGTTCGTGAAAAGATTTGTGAAAGATTAGAATTTTTAGGAGTTGACTTTGACAAAGCAGCAAATAAAGATCAAAGAGGAGTTGATTTAATGATTTCAAAACCATCTTCAAAGGTTAAGGTTATGATGGTTTCTACTAATGAAGAATATGTAATTGCAAAAGACACATATTCTTTAGCAAAAAAATAAATGAGAAGACAGATTGCAAGTTTTCTGTTGTGGCTCTCGGGCTGGAAGCTAATTGGCAAACCAGAACCCCAAATGCAAAAATGTATTTTTATTGAAGCTCCTCACACTTCAATGTGGGATTTTGTTTGGGGTTGTCTTGGATTGTGGAAGCTTAAGGTAAAACCTAATTTTCTTATTAAAAAAGAAATGTTTGTATTCCCTTTAGGAGGAATATTAAAAGCCTTGGGAGGAATGCCTGTTGATAGGGGCAAGAGTTCAAATATGGTAGAGCAAGTTGTTGAGATGTTTAATCAAAGAGATAGATTTTCTTTAGTTATAACTCCAGAAGGAACTCGAAAACTTACTCATCATTGGAAGAAAGGTTTTTACTATATTGCCACAAAGGCAAATGTCCCAATCTATCTGGCTTATCTTAATTATAATAAAAAAGAAGGAGGAGCAGTAAAGATATTTTATCCTACTGGCAACTACGAAAAAGATATGATGGAAATACAAGAATTCTATAAGGATAAGATTGCAAAATTTCCAAAGAACTTTAATTTGAGCAAAGAAAACCGAAATAAATAAATACTTATATGTTAAGAACACATACTTGTGGAGAGTTAAATATAAATAATGTTGGCAGTGAAGTAACACTTAGTGGTTGGGTGCAACGTTCACGTGATTTGGGAGGAATGACATTTATTGACCTTAGAGATCGCTATGGAATAACTCAGCTTGCTTTCAATATGGAAACAAATTCAGACCTTTGTTTAAAGGCAAGAAAGCTTGGAAGAGAATATGTTATTCAAGTTAGAGGAAAGGTTGAAGAAAGAAGTAGTAAGAACACTAAAATCCCAACAGGAGATATTGAAATAGTTGTAGACGAAATTATTATACTTAATTTATCCAAAACGCCACCTTTTACAATTGAAGATAATACTGATGGTGGAGACGAATTAAGAATGAAATATCGTTACTTAGATCTTCGTCGTAATCAGGTAAAACAAAATATGGAACTTCGTCATAGACTTTCTATTATTGTTAGAAACTATATGAATGATATGAAGTTTATGGAAATAGAAACTCCATATCTTATTAATTCAACTCCAGAAGGAGCAAGAGATTTTGTTGTACCTTCAAGAATGAATCCTAATCAGTTTTATGCACTGCCTCAATCTCCTCAAACATTTAAACAACTATTAATGGTTGCTGGTTATGACCGTTATTTTCAGATAGTTCGTTGTTTTAGAGATGAAGATTTAAGAGCAGACCGCCAACCTGAATTCACTCAAATAGACTGTGAAATGTC
Organism: Bacteroidota bacterium; assembly: GCA_017860255.1. Lineage (GTDB taxonomy): Bacteria > Bacteroidota > Bacteroidia > Bacteroidales > P3 > UBA10566. The sequence continues at coordinate 46,511 of JAFNAR010000008.1, forward strand.
TTTTGTTGAACAAGAAGATATTCTTAATTTATTTGAAGGATTGATAAAGCATCTATTTAAAGAAATAAAGCAAAAAGAATTTTCTGACTTTCCAAGATTAACTTGGGCAGATGCAATGAAGTATTATGGTTCAGATAAACCAGATATTCGTTTTGGAATGAAGTTTGTAGAATTAAATGATGTTGCAAAAGGTAATGGTTTTTCTGTTTTTGATGATGCAGAATTAGTTGTTGGTATTTGTGCAGAAGGATGTGCTGAATATACAAGAAAACAATTAGATGAACTTGTTGATTTCGTTAAAAGACCTCAAGTAGGAGCTAATGGATTAGTTTATATTAAATACAATACTGATGGAATATTAAAATCATCTGTAGATAAGTTCTTTACTCAAGAACAACTATTAGAAATTGCTAAGAAATTTAATGCAAAAGAAGGGGATTTGATGTTGATAATGGCAGGAAGGGAAGAAAAAACTCAAGTTTCATTAAGTGTTCTTCGTTTAGAAATGGGTAATAGATTAGGTTTTAGAGATCCAAATAAATTTTCACCTCTTTGGGTTATAGATTTTCCTCTATTGGAGTGGGATGAAGAAACAAATCGTTTTTATGCTAAACATCATCCATTTACAGCTCCAAAACCAGAGGATTATTCTATGTTATTTACTAATCCAAAAGATGTAAGAGCAAATGCATATGACTTAGTTATCAATGGTGTAGAAGTTGGAGGAGGCTCAATTCGTATTTACGATAGAGATATGCAAAATGATATGTTTAAAGTATTGGGTATGAGTAAAGAGGTTGTGAATTCACAATTTGGTTACTTATTAAATGCTTTTGAATATGGCGCACCACCTCATGGAGGAATAGCATTTGGATTTGATAGATTATGTTCAATATTTGGAGGAGTAGAATCAATTCGTGACTTTATTGCTTTTCCAAAAAATAATAATGGAAGAGACACAATGGCTGATGCTCCATCTACAATCTCACAATCCCAACTTGACGAGCTAAATATACAACTTATAGTAAAAGAATAAATTTATTCTCCTTTATATTAATAAGCTTTAGCAATATTTTGCTAAGGCTTATTTGTTTTTATAACAAATAGATTTCTAAATATTTGTTTAATAATTATTAATTACTACCTTTGCCCTCATCAAACATTATATTAATCTTTCAAAAAGGAGTATAAAATGGAAAAAGCACAGAAATTATTAGCTTTTATCTTAATTGCAGTTATTGCAATAGGTTTTACTTCATGTGAAACAGATGATGATTCAAAGCCAACAAAACCAGTAACTCCAACCGAAGAAACATATCCAATTCAAATACCTTCTCCTGGTCCTTCCTGCCCATATGCTGTGTATTGGGATACTTTATCGGAACATGGAAGTATGGAGGATTGGCTTTATATTATTAATGATCAAGAAACTCTAAGCAGATATGTTGATTTGCAAGACAGCACTGGAAACTGCCAAATCAATTTCGTGGATAAAACAGTGCTTTTAGCATATACTTGGACAAGGAATCTAAATCCATCAGAAATAAAAGATACCCTTTGGAAACTCTCTTCAAGTGAATTTCGTTGGGCGTTAACTTATAATTATTCAGTAGCTCAATCTGCAATTGGAAGAAGTGCAAATATGATTGTAGTTCCAAAAATTGCTGATACTGCAACAGTATCTTTATATGTATTAGATGAAGGAGTCCCTCATCCATAAGAATTAAGTTAATAGTAAGGTTCTGATTTCAAAAGACTTTATCTTTTAACTTTAAAACCTTATTATTTTATTCTAAGAGCTTATCTTTTTAAGTCTTTATAGTTATCTCATAAAACTTTTATAGTTATCTCAAGTTCAAAAAGTGCGACTTTCTTCCCAGAAAAGTCGCACTTTTAGTCTAAAAAGTCGCACTTCCAAATCAAAAAGTCGCACTTTTTAATTGTTAGATAGTTATCATTAACCTTCGAGATAACTATCTTGGAGAAAAATAATAGTGTTATTTAGAGAAATATTAATGTTATTCTATAAAATAATAATGTCTTTGAGGTAGGATTTCATTATCAAAAAGAAAAAAGATTTCGACAAAATGTAAAAAATATTTGTCATAATAAAAAATAATTTATACTTTTGCATCGTTAAAACAATATTAATAATTAAAATATTTAAGTATGAAAAAAACTTTTTTATTTCCAACTTGTTTTAGGAAAATAGGCTGGATAATTTCAATAGTTACGTTATTATATTTCGTAATTGGAGTAATCTTTTTTGAAGCTAAGTACGACTTTAATTTTAAGATGCCTGCAATAGTTGGATATGGAGAAATCCCTTTTTTTAGTGAGGAAACGAAGTATTTTGTTTTAGCTCATACTTCATTCATCACTACGCTTTTCCCTGTATTGATGATTATTGGTCTTGTTTTTATTGCTTTTTCAAGAGAAAGAAATGAAGATGAATATGTTTCAAAAATTAGAGAGAGAGCTTTGGTTTGGTCAGTTTTGGCTACTTGTGCTGTTTTAATTCTTGCAAATTTGCTTATTTATGGGTTGGATGCACTTTATGTTTTTTGGTTTGACTTCCTTTTCTTTTTACTTTTGTTTGTGATAAAGTTTAGGATTGATATTTTTAGGTTTAATCGTAGCGCAAAGAAAGATGAAGAATAATATTAGAGTTGAAAGGGCTATATTGAAAATTTCGCAGCAGGAGTTAGCCGAAAGAATTGGTGTTTCTCGTCAAACGATTAATGCTATAGAATTAGAAAAATATGTGCCTTCAGCAACGGTTATTATGAAGATTGCATTTATTTTTGGTAAAAAAGTTGAAGATATTTTTGCTTTAGAGGAGAGCGATTGGAAATAAGTTATCTTTCTTAGAATAATCTTGTTAAGCATAAAATAAAAAGCATGATGTTTATTTAAAAATATCATGCTTTTTTTATGCTAAATATCCTGTTTGCAGCAACTAAGCTCTTTTATTTTCCTTTTTTCAATATTGTTTTCTAAACGCTCTGAGAATTTAAAAATTGAGAGCAGGCTTAATAAAGGTCTTATTGTTGCAATTCTCATGCTTTAGATTTGTTAATTTTTTTTGAGCTTTATATCTGTCAGATTTAATTTCTTCTTGTTTGTAAATAATCTTCTTCTTTCTTTGTTTTAGAAAAATGAAACTTGATTCTATTTTATTAAAACTTGATTCTAATAAATTATTATTTGATTCCATTTTACTGAAACTTGATTTCAATATATAGAAATAGTATTTTATTGGCAAAAAAATAGGCTAAGAAATTAATCTTAGCCTATTAAATATTTTTGTTTAGTTAAAAACTATTTTTGGATATTTGGTAATTCCAAACCAAGTCCTTTTTTCTTATCAATTCTTTTCAATAGCAAACCAAGTATCAATGCAGCAAGTCCTAAACAAGCTAACATAATAAGTGGATTTGTGTAATTATAACTTTGAGCAGCTACTTCTGGAGTCATTGTTCCGTTTGCTACAGCTGAAACTATGTCTGGGTTTGAAGCATCAAGTATTTTTCCAATAAGAAGAGGGAAAAGCCATAATCCTATGTTTTGAATCCAGAAAATTAATGCGTATGCAGAACCTATAACCTTGCTATCAACCAATTTAGGAACACTTGGCCATAAACTTGCAGGAACAAGTGAAAATGATGCTCCAAGAACTAAAATGGTAATATAAGCAATTAATACTCCAGCAATTGCATTACCTTTTGCCATTGGAAGTATGAATGCAAATGTTAAGTGACAAGCAATCAAAAGAAGTGAACCAATCATCAACATAGAAGCTGCTTTACCTTTATTATCAACATATTTTCCTAAAATTGGAGTAATACCTACTGCTAAAAGAGGGAATACTGCGAAAATAGTTTCTGCTGATTGACGCATATAGCCCATATAACAGAAAACAACTAAACCAACAACAGATGTTATCAATAGTGCTATTTTTGTGTTTTTCTTTGAGAAATTTGACATAAAAGCTGTTGCTGCACTGATTAACATTATAACATATTGAATAAATGTTACTGTATTACCTGCCCAGAAACTACCTGCTTCAGGTTGTGTGAAAGTAAGGTTACATTGTAGCATATTTACTGCATATTTTTGGAATGGGAAGATTGCTGAGTAATAAAGTACACAAAGCAATGCAACTAACCAAAATCCCCAACTTGTAAGGATGCCTTTAAGATCTTTCAAACGGAATGGATCATCTTTTTCTTCAGCTTCACCAGTTTGAGAATCAAGTTTTTTGTCCATAAAGAAATAAACAATAAACATAATTAAAGCAACCATCAATAAAATTACACCGAAAGCAACAGAGTGAGAAACATTAGCTCCTCCAAAGATATCAGCCTTTGCTATCATTGGAGAGAATATCATACAAGTAGCAACTCCCAATCGAGCCAAAGCCATTTCAGAACCCATAGCCAAAGCCATTTCTCTACCTTTGAACCATTTTACAATTCCACGACTTACAGTTATACCTGCCATTTCAACTCCACAGCCAAAAACCATAAATCCTACTGATGCAAGTTTAGCACTTGCAGGCATTCCTTCATAGAAAGGTGCAATACCAAGTTCTTGGAATCCTGGAATATAGTTTAGATTGTTTGTAAACCAATTTTCTAAGCCTGAACCAACAAATGAAGATGATACAGCATACCATTTAATAACTGCTCCAACTAACATCACTGCACCTGATAAAATTGCAGTGAAACGAACTCCCATTTTGTCAAGGATAATTCCAGCAAAAATTAAAAAGAAAATGAATACATTCAAAAATGTTTCACTTCCTTGCATTGTTCCAAAAGCTGTTGAATCCCAACCTCTTGTTGATTGCATTAAGTCCTTGATTGGAGAAAGTATATCCATAAAGATATACGAACAAAACATAGCAAACGCTAATAAAACAAGAGCAAACCATCTCATTTTAGGGTTATCTCTCAAAGTTTGAATTTTTTCTGTCATATTATTATATATTTGTATTACTATTTTGTTATTTTGTGATTGCAAAGCTATGATATTTTTATTAAACCAAGTTTTATTTACAAGGTTTTTATTTAATTATAGACTTTAAGCTTTTGATTAAGTGAAAAATAATAGTAGGAAAAAATAAAAAATAGTTTTTTTTCGAATGATATTATGGAGTTATTAAATAATCTCCTATCTTTGCAAATTCAAAAAAAAGTGTGATATTACCAAATAAATCATTATAATATATGCAAAACAAGGGAGCTATTAAAATTATCGTAATTATCTTTTCTTTAGTTTGTTTGTATCAACTATCATTCACTTATTTTACTAAAAAAGTAGAAAAGGATGCTAAAGAATATGCATTAAATAGTTATGCTAAAAATCAAGCAAAAACTCTTGCCGCTGGTAACGCAATAAAAGAACAAGAAATTTTAGATTCAATTTCTAATGAAAGAGAGTTAAATTATTTAGACTCAATTTCTGAGAAACCTGTCTATAATTTTTTATGGATGCGTCAATTTACATACAAGCAATGTAAGGCAAGAGAAGTTGGGTTAGGACTTGACCTAAAAGGAGGTATGAATGTTAAGATGGAAGTTTCAACATCTGATGTTGTTAAAAATCTTGCTACAAATCCTACCGATCCAGCTTTTTTGAAGATTTATGATAAAGCATTAGAACTACAAAAAAAGACAGGAAGAGATTTCTTCACTTCATTCCAAGAAGTAGTACTTAATGAAGGAAATACTGGAAAAGTAAATCTATCTGCTTTTTTCCGTGTTAAATTAAAAGAAAGTGGCATCACAACAAATTCCACAAATGAGCAAGTTCTTGCTGCAATTAAGAAAGAATGTACAGATGCTTTTGATAGAACATTCCAAGTTTTAAGTAAACGTATAGATAAGTTTGGAGTTTCAGAACCAACAATTCAAAAATTAGAATCTTCAGAAAGAATTTTAATTGAACTTCCTGGAGTTTCAGATCCGCAACGTATTAGTCGTTTGTTGGAAGGAACTGCACAATTAGAGTTTTGGTTAGCAGGTGATGCAGGAAAGGTGTTCCAAGCATTTGGAGCAGCTGATGAGTTTCTTGCTAATGTTGGAGAAGAAAAAGATACTACAATAGTTAATGATACATTAATTAATATAGATTCTTTACAAACAAAACCACTTGTTAATAAAGATACATTACCAAAAAAATCATTAGCTAAGAAAGAAACTTTAAAAACTAGACCATTATTAAGTTTATTCACAAGACTAAATAAGGGAGATTTAGCTCCTTCAGTAATTGGTACTGCAACAGCTGCAGCGAAGAAAGATATTAATCGTCAATTAGAAAGAGCTTCAAAAGTTCTACCTACAGATGTTACATTCTTATGGAGTGCTCAACCAATTCCAAAGACAAATGAATTTGAACTATATGTGATACAATATACTAATAAGGCAAAAACTGCACTTTTAGACGGAGATGTTATTGATGATGCACGTCAAGACTTTAATCAACAAGGACATCCAGTTGTTTCAATGTCGATGAAGGCTGAAGCTGCTAGAAAATGGGAAAAGATAACTGGTTCAAATATTGGTAATAGTATTGCAATTGTTTTGGATGATGTTGTATATTCTGCGCCAAGAGTAAATAGTGAAATTAGTGGAGGTCGTTCTGAAATATCAGGAAGTTTCACTATAGAAGAAGCAAAGGACTTAGCAAATATTTTAAAATCTGGTAAATTAACTGCTCCTGCAAAAGTTGTTCAAGAATCTGTTGTTGGTCCATCTCTTGGAGAAGAATCAATTAAAGCTGGATTTATTTCATTCTTGTTCTCTCTATTAGCAGTATTTTTATTTATGATATTCTTCTATAGTGTAGCTGGTATTGCTGCTTGCATTGCATTGCTATTTAATTTATTCTTCCTAATGGGAGTTTTAGCATCAATTGGAGCAGTATTAACTTTATCTGGTATTGCAGGTATTGTTCTTACACTTGCTATGGCAGTTGACGCCAACGTTATTATTAATGAACGTATAAAAGAAGAACTTGCAGCGGGTAAAAATATTAGTAATGCAATAGCTGATGGTTACAAGGCATCATATTCTGCTATTATTGATGGAAATGTGACTACATTATTAACTGGTATCATCTTAGCGTATTTTGGAGCTGGTTCAGTTTTAGGATTTGCAATTACATTATGTATTGGTCTACTTACTTCTCTATTCACAAGTATTTTTGTAGCACGTTTAGTGATGGAATATATGATAAATAAGAAATCACTTAAAGATAAGCTTAAATTTACAAATAAATTATCTTCAAAAATTTATCGTGCACCACATTTTCGTTTTGTTGAAAATGCAAAGAAACAGTTAATTATAATGGCTACAGTTGTAATTATTTTAACTGGATTCTTAGTTGTAAGAGGATTGAATTATGGAATTGACTTTACTGGTGGTCGTACTTATGTTATTAGATACGATCAAGATGTTAATCCAAATGATATTAGACAATCATTGACTAAAGAATTTGGTTCTGCTCCTGAAGTTAAATCTTTTGGTCCATCTTATCAAGTTAAGATTACAACTGACTATAAGGTTAAAGAAGATAATGAAGATGTTAAGAGAGAAGTTATTCAAAAACTATATAATGGTACTAAGACATTCTATAAAAATAAGAATATTACATTAGAAGAATTCCAATCTACTCAAAAATCACCACTTGGAATTATTAGTTCTGAAGTTGTTGGACCAACAATAGCTGATGATATTAAGACTTCAGCAATTATAGCGATTATTATTTCATTGATAGCAATATTTATTTATGTGGCTATTCGTTTTAGAAATTGGTCATATAGTTTGGGAGGTATTGTAGCTTTAGCATTCGATGCATTCTTTACAATAGGAGTATTTTCAGCATTAAATGGAGTATTACCATTTAGTATGGATGTTGACATGAACTTTGTGGCGGCAATTCTTACAATTATAGGATTTTCAATTAATGATACTGTTGTTATCTTTGACCGTGTTCGTGAAAATACTCACCTTTATCCAAATAGAGATTTTGGTGAAGTTATGAATATGTCAATCAATCAAACTTTAAGTAGAACAATTAACACAGTATTAACTGTATTTATGTCACTGGTAATTATATTAGTATTTGGAGGAGATGTATTGAGAGGTTTTGCATTTGCTTTGACAATTGGAACCGTTTCAGGTTCATTCTCAACATTGTTTATTTCTTCTCCAATTGCATATTTATTAATTAGAAAGCAAAAACAAAAAGAGATAGTAAAAGTTAAATAGAATAATATAGTAGCGAAAAACTGATAATCGATTAAAGTTTTTTTTAGAAAATAGAATTATATTTTGGTCTTATCAGTTTTTTGTATAAATTTGTGGCAAAATAAAGGTGTAAGATGAGTGTATATTTAGTACTTGCTTTAATAGGATTTGTATTGATATTCAAAAAGTTGTTTTCTTCTTTTGCTAAGAAAATAATGGAGAATATTCCTCAAATGGAAGATCAAATTCCTGATAAAAATATTCATCAACCTGATTTTAGTGACTTTTTTGAAAGAAAAGAAACAATAAAAAAAGTTAAATCTAAAGATAATATTGAAACCATTGAAAAATATAATAAAATTATTAATACTAAAATAACTAATTCAATTAATGAAGTAGAAATAAAAGAAGAAAATGAATTTGATTTAAGAAAGGCAGTTATTTATTCTGAGATATTAAATAATCCTTTTCTCTCAAGATAATAAATTGAAAAATTAAATTTCATTCTTTACATAAAAAAATAAATAAAGAAATATGTTAAGAAAATTATTCTTTACTCTTGGTTTGTTCTTAACAACCAGTTTAATTTTGTACTCTCAAGGAACATTGACGGGTACAATTACAGATGCTAAAACAGGCGAACCTATGCCGTTCGTTAATGTTATTGTTCAACAAAATGGTCAACAAAAAGGTGGAGCCCAAACAGATATGGATGGCAACTACCAAATTAAGCCATTAAGTGCGGGTAGCTATGATGTAGTTGCGAGCTTTGTTGGTTACAAAAAGGGGATGAAAACAGGTGTACGTGTAAACGCATCTGGTTATTCCACCGGAGGTAGTATTGCTCTTGAAGCATCAACTACACAATTAGATGTTGTAGTTATCGAAGCTTATACAGTGCCTCTGATTGACCCTGGTACCCCTGAACAAGGAAAACGTATTACCAATGAAGACATCGATAAGATGACTGCGAACACTGTTGAAGGAATTATTGCAACAGTTGGAGGAGTTTCTGATAATGATGGTCAAGCTGGAACCACTCGTGGTGAAGGTAGTATGGTAACCTATGTAAATGGAGTTGCTAAAAAAGGAACTGTAAATATTCCTAAACAAGCAATTCAAGAAGTTCAAGTTATTCTTGGAGGTACTCCTGCAAGATTTGGTGAATCAATTGGGGGAACAACAAATATTACATTAAGACCTCCTGCAAATAAATTTAATGGAATGGTTGGTTATCAAACATCCGAACCTTTTGATACAAGAGGATATCATAGACTTGATGTTTATTTAACAGGACCATTATATAAAAAGAAAACAGCTGATGGTATAGAAAAGAGTATTATCGGCTTCCGTTTAGCTGGATTCAATTCTTACACTCAAGACCCAAACAATCGTCCAAGTGATAGAGCATTTTATATGCTAAAAGAAGATAAGCAAAATTTCTTAAATAATAATCCTCTTACTTTTAATTCTGCATCAGGTGCAGTTTATAATACAGCATCATTCTTAAGGTTATCCGATTTTGAACAGGTTGGAAGAAAACCTAATATGTGGGATAATAATCTTTACTTGGAAGGTGGTTTAGATATTCGTTTTTCTGATAATAGTGCATTATTAATTAATGGTGAATATGTAAATAGCTTAAGTAAAGATGGATCTTTAAATGGTATGCTTTTAAATAATGCTAATAATTCTGAAACTAAAGACAACAGTTTTATGATAATGGCAGACTTTACTCAAAAATTCTCTAATACTTCTGAAACTTCAAAAATTAAAAATATTATATTTAATATTAATGGTTCTTATTCTAGAAGCTATAGAGAAACTTATAATAAAGATCATGGAGATGATTTATTTAAATATGGTCATATAGGTACTTTCCATACATACAAAAGAAACACTTATCAATTATCAAGAATGGAGATAAATGGTGTAATGCAAGATGTAATGGAACATAATGGTTGGTTAGATTATCAAGTAGATTTTACTCCTTCAGATAATAATCCTGGACTTGCAAGATATACTTGGCAATTATATAATGATCCAAGTTTTGCATCGATTAGACCTATGTTATATAATTATGATAATATTAGATCATTCTTAGGATTAACAAATGGTGATGTTCCTAATACAATTTATCCAACAACAGATTTTTCTTGGACAAATGTTGGGACACCATATAGTACTTATACAAAAAGTGAAAGACAAGATGTTTATTTCTCAGCAAAAGTTTCTGCTGATATTGGAAAACATTCATTAGAATTAGGATTCCAATATGACCAATCTACTTATCGTGCATACTCATTAAATGCAAGCGCATTATGGACTATTATGAAACAAGAAGCAAATTCACATATATTATATAGAGATTTAGCAAATCCAATTATTGATAACTCCGGTTCAATCCCTTATGTAACATACAATAGATCTTATGACCAAGCTAGTCAAACATTTTTTGATAGAGCTTTAAGACAAAAATTAGGATTAAGTGTGACAGGAACTGAATTTATTGATATTGATAGTTACGACCCATCAACTTTTAGTATGGATATGTTCTCTGCTGATGAGTTATTTAATAATGGAGGAAATAATTCTATTGTAACATATTATGGTTATGATCATAAAGGAAATGTTCTTAAAGGAAAACAAAATTTACAAAGCTTTTTCTCTGACCCTACAAATAGAACATTAGGTGCATGGCAACCTATTTATATGGCTGGATATATTCAAGATCAATTCTTCTTTAAAGATTTAATTTTTAATATTGGTTTACGTGTAGATAGATTTGATGGTAATCAAATGGGACTAAAAGATCCTTATTTGCTTTACTCAGCTTATACTGCAGGAGAACTTGCAATCCCTAACCGTCCTGCAAATATTGGCGATGATTATGTTGTATATGTAAGTAGTTTAAATGGAAATTCTTCACCTTCCGATGTAAACAATGATGGTTTTATTAGAGGATATAGAAATGGAAATACTTGGTATAATGCAAACGGAGAAATAGTATCAGACCCTAAATCAGTTGCTGCAGCTTCAGGTCAACCTCTTCCTTTCAGAAAAGGAAAATTAAATGACACTGGTTTACCTTATCAAATCTCTACTGATGCATTTGAAGATTATAAACCAATTATTATTCCAATGCCTCGTATAGCATTTTCATTCCCTGTTTCTGACAAGTCTGAATTTAAAGCATCATATGATATGATTGCCCGTCGTCCTCAAAACTATTGGCAGGCAAACTATGTTGATTATTTATTTATGGAAAGACAATCTGGACAAACTTTGAATAACCCTACATTGGAACCAGAAAAAATTACTAACTATGAATTAGGTTTTACACAAGTATTATCACAATCATCAGTATTGGTTATGTCAGCATATTATAAAGAAACAAGAGATTTGATTGCTTATGTTCAATATGTAGGTGCTGACCCAACATCATTATATTATTCATTCGGTAATCAAGATTTTAGAACAACTAAAGGACTTACTGTTACTTATGAATTAAAACGTTCAAATAATATTCGTATTAATGCTAACTACACACTTCAATACGCTGAAGGAACTACAGGTCTTCCAAGAACAACTGTTGTATCTTTAATTCAAGCTGGTTATCCTAATATTAAAATGCTTTATCCAATCAATGACGATAGAAGACATGAATTTAAACTTCAATTAGACTTCCGTTATTTTGGTGGAAAAGATTATAATGGACCAACAACAAAAAGAGTTGTTAAAGATAAAGCAACTGGAGAAGACAGATCTCAAGTTATTAATTGGCTACAAAATTTTGGAGTTAACATAACTGGAGTTGCTCAATCAGGAAGACCATACACTAAATATTTCAGTAATACACAAAAAACAATTGTTGGTAGCTTTAATGGAGCTCGTTTACCTTGGGTATTCCGTGTTGATATGAATATTGATAAGACTTATAACATAAAAGTAGGTAAAAAAGTAACTCAATTAAACTTATTTGCAAGAATAAGCAACGTGTTAAATATTAAAAATGTTGCTGAAGTATTCGGAGTTACTGGAGACCCTGATGATAATGGTTATTTAACTGACCCTGAAACTCAAACTATTATTGCAAACCAATTGGATGAAAATTCATTTAGAGATTACTATATGATGTATCTAAATAATTATGAATATAATTATCAACGTCCAAGAATGGTTTACTTGGGAGTAACTTATACATTTTAGTTAAAATATTAAATAGAAAAATTTTGCAAGATGAAACATATATTTAAAATAACAACGTTAGTTTTAGTCTGCCTTTTGTTGCAAAATTCTCTTTTTGCAAGAGAATATGTTGGAGCGACTAAAAAAACCACAAAATCTGCAAAGGCAGAAACTGGGGTTGAAAGATGTAGAAGAGCTCAAGGTTCGGCTGAATTAAGTATTAATAATGTTAGAGCTCGTATCAATACAGGAGGTAATATGTGGTATGATGGAAATACTGCTAGATATTACGTTCCTAAAGATGGTAGTAGTACTGCTATGTTCTGTGCCGCATTATGGATTGGAGGACAAGACGAAAATAAACAATTAAGGGTTGCTGCTTTACGTTTTGGTCAAGATGGAGATGATTTTTGGCCTGGTCCTTTAACTGTAGATAAAAATGCTGCAGTTAATAAATCTGTTTGTGAAAAATGGGATAGACATTTCCGTATTACAAAAGCAGAGGTTGAAGCATTTGTTGCTTCATGTCCAAAGAATGCTCAAGGTCAAATTATTGGTGGTCCAACTGATCCAAGTTTGATTACGGAAGCTATTAAAACATGGCCTGCTCATCCAGAAAATTATGCTGATTTAAAACAATCAAAATATTTAGCACCTTTCAAGGATGTTGATGGAGATGGTGAATATAATTATTCAAAGGGAGATTATCCTTACTATGATTTTAATGGAGACCTTTGTCCAGTTGTTGCAAAACAAAGTGGTCAAAGATACAATCCAATTAGAACAATGGAAGATTCAATTGGAACAGGAGGAGAACCTGTACATGGTGGTATTTTAGTTGACCAAGTTTTAAAAGGAGACGAAACTCTTTGGTGGGTGTTTAATGATAAAGGTAATGCGCACACTGAATCAAAATCTCAAAACCCAATTGGTTTGGAAATTCGTGCTCAAGCTTTCGCTTTCAGTATGAATGATGAAATAAACAATATGACTTTCTATTCATATGAAATTATTAATCGTTCAACATTTACTCTTCAAAATACATACTTCAGTCAATGGGTTGACCCAGATTTAGGTTATTCTCAAGATGACTTTGTTGGATGTGATGTTAAAAGAGGTTTAGGTTATTGTTATAATGGAAAAGCAACTGATGGACCAGGAACTGGAGCGTATTCAGGAAACCCTCCTGCTGTTGGTATTGACTTTTTCCAAGGACCCTACTTAGATCCAGATGGATTAGATAACCCTAAAGTTTATATTGATTTAGTATTAGGAAAAGAACCACAAAAATTAGATAAGTATTTAAAAAAAGATGCTAATGGACAACCAATACCTGGAAATTATGATACATTATTAATTACTGCAAACGCTGAAGATTTTATTGATTATTGGTATAATGTAAATGATAAAATTTCAAATGGTGCTAATATTAATGGTGTTAACTTTGGAAATGGAATTATTGATGATGAACGTTTCGGTATGAGAAGATTTGTTTATTATGAAAATAGTGGACATACAACCAAGGGTGAACCTGATAAAGCAACTGACTATTACAACTACTTAAGAGGTATGTGGAAAACTGGTGTTAAGATGACATTTGGTGGAGACGGAACTTCAGGTACTGTTGAATGTGATTTTATGTTCCCAGGAAATACTGACCCATGGAAATGGGGAACAAAAGGTGTTGACCCTAATATGACAGATCAAAGAGGTTGGACTGAAGAATCTTCAAATAATTCAGCAGGAGATAGACGTTTTATGCAATCAGCTGGTCCTTTTGAATTGAAACCAGGAGCAATTAACTATATCACTGTTGGTATTCCTTTTGCTCAAGCAACATCAGGAGGTCCTTATGCTTCAGTAAATCTTTTAAGACAAATTGATGATAAATGTCAAGCATTATTTGATAACTGCTTTAACTTATTAGAAGGACCAGATGCACCAGATTTAACGATAAAAGAACTTAACAGAGAGTTGATCCTTTTCCTTACTAATGATGCACCTTCTTCAAATAACATTAATGAATCATACAATAAGATTGATGTTTCAATTCCGATTAAATATGAAAATACAAATCTTAAGGATTCAATTTTATATGATAATTCTGGTAATCCATACATTTATACATACGATGCTGATACATCTTGTATTTACTATAATCAATATTACAAGTTTGAAGGATATCAAATCTTCCAATTAAAAGATAGAACAGTTTCTGTAGCTGATATCTATGATGAAGATAAGGCAAGATTAGTAGCGCAATGTGACATTAGAAATTTTGATAGCAAGCAAAATGATGCTCCTATTTCAAAATTGATTAACTATTCTAAGGATGATAATATAGGAGGTTTAGTGCCTAAAGTGATGGTTAATGGATTAAATAAAGGAATTCAACATTCATTTAGAATAAATGAAGATATGTTTGCAACTAGTAATGATAAGACAATAGTTAATAATAAAAAATATTATTATGTTGCTGTTGCTTATGCATATAATAACTTTAAACAATATAATCCTGAAGACGCTACAAAACTTGATGGACAAAAAACTACTTATTTGGCAAGTAGAAAGACTGGATATGGTAGAAGTATTTCTCCAGTGATTGCAATTCCTCACTTATTAGAACCAGAACAAAATGGAACATTAGTTCAATCTGCTTATGGAAATAGTCCTGAAATAACTAGAATTGAAGGAAATGGAAATGGAGGAATGATAATTAACTTTAAAAAGGAAACATTAGAACAATTAATGGGTAAACCTAATGAAGAACCTACTGGTATTTCGTTTGTTCCAGAATTAAAATACGAAAAGAATTTTGGACCTTTGAATATTAAGGTTATTGACCCAATTAAACTAAGAACAGGAGCATTTAATATTAAGATAATTCCTTCTGATACATCTTCAAATTTAATGTATGCAAAATGGAAAATTCAGAATGCAGACACTAATCTTCCTCTTTACACTGAAAAAATTAATGGAGTTTCTACTGATATATATTCAATAACATCTGATAGAGTAATTGGTGATATTAATGAACAAGTTATCTTCCCATTAGGAATTTCAATTTCATTAACAAATCCATTATCAACAGTAGTTCCTCAATATATTGGAAATGATTCATATTCTAAACAAAAAAGAGTTTTTGGAGGTGAGCTTAGAGAAGGAACTGCATTATATTCAAGTATAGTTGCAAAAGATCCTAATAAAACTTGGTTATTTGGAGTTTCAGATAATGATGGTAGTGACTTAACAAACTGGATTAGATCAGGAAGTAAAATATCATCTGAATCAATAATTAGAGCATTCGGAACTGATGATAATTCTGAAAGTGTATTTGATTACCTATCTCAAGACTATTATTATTCTACAATGTCTGTTATTAATGGAGGAAAAGATACTGTATTCTTTAGCCATCCTATAGATAAAGCTCAAGATTATGAAACCTTTGCAAATGGATGGTGGGCACCATATAGATTAACTTCTCTATATGCTAACTATCAAGGAACAGTTATACCTCACCCAGGTTTCTCTTACTATCATTTTAGTAGTGAAGCTACTCCAGCATCAATAACAAAATACAGATTAGATCCTTCATTCGTTTATTCAACAGCATCTAATAACATGAATAATATGGCTTCTGTTGATATTGTTTTCACAAGTGATAAAACAAAATGGACACGTTGCCCTGTTATTGAAATGGGAAATGATCCAGAACAAACAGAAGGAAAAGCAAAACGTTTCCAATTAAGAAGACATGCTTCTGTTGATAAAAATGGTAATTCTCTTAATGATCAAACTCAAGGTTGGGGTTGGTTCCCAGGTTATGCTATCAATCTTGAAACTGGCCAAAGATTAAATATGATGTTTGGAGAAAACTCTCAATTAGGAGTTGGCCAACCAGGAAATGGTAGAGATTTAATTTGGAATCCTACTTCAACACAAACCGATGGTGGTGGAGTTGTGTTTGGAGGTATGCACTACATTTATGTATTAGGTGCTTCACAATTTAAACTATATACACCTAATGGACTTGAATCTAACAGAGATATGAGAGATGTTTTTCCTCCTTCATATTATGATAAAGACAACAATGGAGTTATGGACATGGGAACATGGGCATATAATAAACTTAAAAAATTAGATGCGTTAACTATATCTAACTCAACACCATATAATGATTATAGTAATGATAATTTAACATCTGTATCTGAATTATTTGCTTCAGTTATGTGGGTTGGTATGCCTTTAGCAACTGCTTTCAATACAAATCCAAGAGCAGAAATACCAACAGATGTTACTGTATCATTAAGAGTTCGTCAAGCATACAAGCAGAACTACATTAATAATATTAATGGAGCTTCTACTTCACCTCAAAATAATAACTACCCAATGTATCAATTCTCCATCACAAAGGATATTGCTACATCAGTAGGAAACGTTGAAGTAGCTAAGTCAGCTTTAGATCAAATTACTGTAGTACCTAACCCTTATTTTGCTGCTTCAATTTACGAAGGAGACCAAGTTGAAAATCTTGTTAAGATTTGTAACCTACCTCCAGATTGTTACATTACTATTTATTCAGTTGATGGAACAGTTGTAAGAAAACTTCGTGGACCTTCAAAGAATGTGGTTTCAGGAACTGGAACAGCTCTTACATCCGTTGATTGGGATTTGAAAAATCATAAAGGATTGCCAATTTCTGGTGGAGCTTACATTATACATATTAAAGCTGAAGGAGTAGGAGAAAAAATCATTAAATGGTTTGGAGCATTACGTCCAGTTGACTTAAACTCTTTCCAATAGTAATAAACAGCACAAAAAAGAATATTTTAAATAAGAGATATTATGAAAGATATATATAGAATATTTGCTTTGTTCATGTTAGGAGTCATGTTATTTTCTAACACGAACGTTAAAGCAGGGAATGACGACAGAAGAGGAACTGCAGGAGCAGGCTCACTTTTGATTAACCCTTGGGTAAGAAGTGCTGGCTGGGGAGGAGTTAACACAGCTTGTGGCACTGGAATAGATGCTTTGTTTTCTAACGTAGCAGGTTTAGGAAGAACCCCAGGAACTGAAGCTTATGCTTCATACAACAATTGGTTACAAAACTCTGGAGTAGGTGTAAGTGCATTTGGAATTGGACAAAGTTTAGGTGATATGGGAGTTATTGGACTATCTGTAACTTCAATGAGCTTTGGGTTAATTGATAGAACAAAAGAAGGAAGTCCTGAATTTAATAATGGTACTTTTTCAATGAATAATATGAACATTGCTCTTTCTTATGCAAAAGCTTTTTCTTCTTCAATATATGGAGGAGCATCAGTTAAGTTGGTTAATGAAGGAATTGATAATGTTACTGCAACTGGTTTTGCAATCGATGCAGGTATCCAATATGTAACTGGAACAAATTACGAAATAAAGTTCGGTATCACACTAAAGAACTGGGGACCTTCAATGAGTTATAGTGGAGACGGTTTGTCATCCGTAGCTTCATTCTATGGCCGTCAAATGTCTTTGGAACAACGTTCAGCAAGTTTCGAAATGCCTTCAAGTTTAAATATTGGAGCATCTTATGACTTCTTATTTTCTGAAAACACTCATCGTTTAACAGTTGCAGGTAACTTTTCAGCAATGGCGTTCTCAAAAGACCAATACACTTTAGGACTTGAATATGGATTTGCTAAATTATTTATGCTACGTACTTCATACACCTACGAAGATGCTATAACTAAAAGTATTTTTGATTCAGACAATGGAGCAACAACACTTTATTCTGGTTTATCAGCAGGGGTTTCAGTGATAGCACCATTAAAGAAAGCAAAATCAGAAGATGATAATGGAGTTAATCTTTCTTTTGACTACGCATATAGACTAACCAAAGTTGGTGGAGGTATCCACACAATAGGAGTAGTTCTTTCCCTATAGAATAATTTATTAATTTAATAATAAGATCGAAGACCTTTTATTAAGGGTCTTCGATTCTTTTTAATCCAATACACAAAAATTATGTCAGGAATAAAGTATTATTCACAAGAAGGCTTGCAACAACTTAAAGACAAGCTACAAAACATGATTGCTGTGGAACGCCCAGCAATAATAGCTGCAATAGCTGAAGCAAGAGATAAAGGAGACTTATCTGAAAATGCTGAATATGATGCAGCAAAAGATGCACAAGGACATTTGGAAGCAAAAATTGCTAAACTACAAGCACTAATAAGCAATGCACGTTTATTAGATGAAAGTAAGTTAGACCTATCTAAAGTACTTCTACTTTCAAAGGTAGAATTCATTAATCTTGCTAACAATCAAACACAAGTTTATGAAGTAGTCCCAGAAAGTGAATCAAATCTAAGAGAGGGTAAAATTTCTGTTACTTCACCAATTGCAAAAGGACTTTTGGGAAAAAGAGTAGGTGATGTTGCTGAAATCCATGTTCCTGCAGGAGTTATGAAATTTCAGATAACTAAAATAACAAGAGATTAATATGGCAACAATATTTTCAAAAATAATTTCTGGTGAAATACCATGCTATAAGATTGCAGAAACAGAGAATTGTTTTGCTTTCTTAGACATTTCACCACTTTCTAAAGGACACACTTTAGTTGTTCCAAAAAAAGAAATTGACTATATTTTTGATATAGAAGATAAGTTGCTTTCTGAATTAAATATTTTTGCTAAACAAGTAGCAAAAGCTATTCAAAAGGCCTATCCATGTCCAAAAGTAGGTATTGCGGTAATTGGACTTGAAGTTCCTCATGCGCACATTCATCTTGTTCCTTTAAATAATGTTGGAGATTTAGACTTTAAAAGACCTAAATTGGAACTTTCAAAAGAAGAATTCGAGGAAATAACCAAAAATATTATATCTTATTTATAGTTGAACAAGAAATTTATTACTAAACTTTATATTAGAAAAAGGCTGTAGTTTTAGTTGAAGTGCACCCCAAAAGTTAGACAAAAAACTTTTGGGGTTTATTATTTATGTCCAAACACACAATTGAAGAGAAATTGAAAATAATTTCTCTAGTAA
>JAFNAR010000045.1 GCA_017860255.1 Bacteroidota bacterium
CCTAATCCAGCAGAAAATGAATTAAATGTTTCTTCTTCAATTGAAATATCAAAGATTGAAATATTAAATATTATTGGACAAGTAGTTTACACAAAAGAAATGAAGTCTAAAAATACTAAAATAGACGTCTCTAATCTCACAAAAGGAAATTATATAGCCAAAACTTATACCAAAAAAGGAGTTAGAACAACTAAATTTGTGGTTAAATAGTAAATTTGACTATTATACTTATAAGTAAGTAATTATTTGTATATAATTATTTCCCTATAAATTTATATCTATAAAGTAGAACAAAGAAAAAGCCTCCCATTTTTTAGTAATGGAAGGCTTTTATCTATAAAAGAACTTTATTAATTTCTAATATTTATGTCCGTCTTCTTGCATTTCTTCTTTTGTTATTGATACCTTGTCCATTTTTCTCCATGCGTAGAAAATGTAAGCTAAAACAAAAGGAATAATCAGTGAAACAATTGACATTACCCTGAGAGTAAAAAGGCTTGAAGAGGAATTGTAAATTGTCAGTGAGGATTGAGGATTAAAAGTTGAAGGATAATAAGCTGTGTTGTTATATCCTGCAATTAGGAATAAACTAAGCACTGCCAAAACTGTTCCAATTCCTGCAAACCAGATTCCTTTTCTGAATATTGTCTTTGAAAACATTGTTTTTATTAATCCATATAAAACCAATATTACTCCAATTAATAATAGTCCTGAAACCACTGGCATTTCAATAAGGTTATTAAAGTATTTATATTCCTGCATTGAAACAATTCCTGTTTGTTTATCAACTGCAAATCCATCAGAAAGAAAAGTTACAGCTAAGAATGTTACAAACAAAACAACAAACATTGTTCCGCAAAGTTTTAGAGTTTTCTTTGCTCTTTCTTGAATGGTTTGGTCGTTAATATTATTAATAAAATATAACAAGCCCAAAGTACGGGAAAGAAACAAAACAACCAATCCAAGCAAAAGGTTACGAGGATTTGCAAGTGCTTCTAATCCATGAAGAGGGTTTGTCCATTGTGAAATTATAGGCATAAATGGGTTTGTTATGTTTTCTTTATTAACAACAAATTCACTTCCTGTAAAGAAAGTGCCAACAGCAACTCCCAAAAGGAATGTTCCCAAAAAACCATTAATTAATAGGAATATGTTATAAGTTTTTTCGCCTAAAAAATTATTCTCTTTCTTTCTGAATTCAAAACTTACAGCTTGAATAATAAAACAAAAAAGAATTATCATCCAAACCCAGTATGCACCACCAAAAGAAGTGGAATAGAAAAGAGGGAAGGCAGCAAAGAAAGCTCCTCCAAAGGTAACTAAGGTTGTGAATGTAAATTCCCATTTTCTTCCAATGGAATTTACCATCATTGTTTTCTCTATTTCAGTTTTACCTAATTGAGGAATCAGGGTTTGTCCTCCTTGAACAAAAAGAAGAAAAACTAAAATTGCTCCAAGTAGAGAAATAATAAACCACCAGTATTGTATGAAAAAATTGTAATCCATAAAATTTAAGTTTTAAAATCCTTTTTTAATTTGCTTAAACATAATGCTGAGTTCAGCAATCAGCAAAACAGTGAATAAAACACAGAATATAATAAATGTTGTTGCAACTGAACTTGAACTTAATGCAGAAATGGCAGCAGAGGTTGGCATAAGATCTTGAATAACCCAAGGTTGACGTCCCATTTCAGCCACAATCCATCCACTTTGAGAAACCATATAGGCAAGAGGAATACATAAAATACATAACCACAAGAACCATTTATAGTTTTCAAAAGGTTTCTTTTTACCAATTAAATAGGTAATAACAATAAACATTAAAATAAAGAGAGAACCAAATATTATCATAAATCTAAAAGCATAGAAAGTAATTGCAACATTTGGAATAAGTTCCGATTCGTCTTTAATAAAGCCATAACCAAAGTTGGAGTAATTATCATTCAGGATTCTTAATTGCTTTTGAGTTTCATATTCATTACCAGCTTTCTTAGCTTTTTTGTAATCGGCCAATGCTTGAATTGCTTTCTTGCCACTTTCCATTTTTTCTTTTGCAGAAAGTTCTTTAGAACCATCTTTAGTAGGATATCCTCCATTCAATAGGTCTGTAATTCCAGGAACATAGGCATTTATATCTCTATATGATAAGAAAGAAAGAACATAAGGAATGCCAATATTAAAATAGGAAGGATTTTCAATATCTTGCATCGCTTTTTCATGAGGTTTCAATATACCAAATGCAACAAGTGGAGCTTGAGTTTGACCTTTATACAAACCTTCCATTGCAGCAAGCTTCATTGGTTGTTTTTGTGCAACTTGATAGGCAGAACCATCGCCAGTATAAATTGTTAGAGCAATACCTGCCAATCCAACTATAGCAGCAATCTTAATGCTTTTTTTAGCAAATTCAATATGTTGTTTCTTTAATAAAAACCAGGCACTAACTCCAATGCAAGCAGCTGAACCAACAACCCAGCAGGAAGTAACTGTATGGAAAAACTTATTAATTGCAATAGGGGATAGAGCCACTGCCCAAAAATCTGTCATCTCATTTCTAACAGTGTCAGGATTAAAACTCATTCCAGTTGGGAACTGCATCCACGCATTGGCAATTAATATCCAAAGAGCAGAAATTGAAGCTCCAAAAACAGTAAGCCAAGTTGATGCTAAATGAAATCCTTTGCTAACCTTGTTCCATCCAAAAAACATAATTGCAATGAAAGTGGCTTCCATAAAGAATGCTAAAATTCCTTCAATTGCAAGTGGCGCTCCAAAAATATCACCAACAAACCAAGAATAGTTTGACCAGTTTGTTCCAAATTGAAACTCAAGAATTAAACCTGTTGCAACTCCAATTGCAAAGTTAACTCCAAATAGTCGCATCCAAAACTTAGTAATTGTTTTCCATTGTTCATTCTTGGTGCGATAATAGATTGTCTCCATTACTCCAATAATAATTCCCAGACCCAAAGTCAAAGGAACAAAGAGCCAATGATATATTGCCGTTAGTGCAAACTGAGCCCTTGACCAAAGTACTAAATCTTCCATAAATTAAAGTTTTAATTATTAATTGTTCTCTTTTCCATTTCATTAACAATATATTCTGACTTTTCTTCCTTGGTGTCTCCTTTTGATGAGAGAAAATTAGGGAAGAAAAAGACTTTCAATATAGCAAACATTATAAATAATTTAATAAGAATAATTATCCAAAGAGTTTTACCCAAGGTCATTGAGCGAAACCCTTCGTAATAGAATAAAAATACTTTCTTAAATACATTCATAAGTAATTTAAATGTAATTTATCTTATTTTGATTGTTTCTCCATCCAAAGTTATTTTGAAGATTGAAGAGGCTTGAGAATATTCTTTATCTTGCTCAACTTCTGCAATAAAATCAACGCCATTTTTTATTTTCATACTTATTTCTTTAAAGCATTTTGGAGAAGGCTGATTTGAAATGTTGGCAGAAGTGCTTACTATAGGTTTTTTGAAATTTCTTATTAGTTCCTGACAGTATTTGTGTTTGGGAATTCTTATCCCAATTGTCTCGTCTTGAGAAAGAAGAGAAGGAAGGTTTTTTGATTTTGGATAAATAATGGTTAGAGGTGTTTTAAATTCATTCAATAATGATAAGGCTTGAGAGGGAAGAAATTCAATGTATTTCTCTAACATTTCAATATCACTTACTAAAATAATTAGATTTTTACTTGAATCTCTTCCTTTAAGAGAAATGATTTTCTCTATAGCCTTTATGTTTGTGGCATCGCATCCTAAACCCCAAATTGTATCTGTGGGGTAAAGAATAATCCCTCCATTATTTAAAATTTCTATCTCTTTCAATAGGTTTTTTGTGTTTTTAATTGAGAAAAGATATTGATGATTTAATTTATTGCATTAAGAAATTAATATCATCTTTCAATGTATATTCTTTTGCTTCTCTATCTCCTCTAAAAACTTTCATCTTATTGTTTCTTCCAATAAGTTTTAAGTTTCCTTTTTCTAAAGAAAGAGCAGTTGCTTCTCTAATTCCAGCAACCCACATATCAGGGCTAACTTTAATAAATTCAGTCAAACGATCATCTCTTGTTTCTCCACCATGTTTTGGATCAAAGAAATCAGTGTAGTGAGGATTTATTTGGAAAGGAACTAAGTTCATGCAGTTAAAGCTTTTTGGCTCAATAATTGGCATGTCGTTGGTTGTTTTAATGGTAGGACCAGCAATATTGCTTCCTGCACTCCATCCCATATAAGGCATACCTTTTTTAGCTCTATTAGCAATAGCTTTCATTATTTTGTTTTGGTAAAGCTCATAAGCTAAATGGAAAGTGTTTCCTCCACCAACAGCAATACATTTTGCATTTTTTACAGCTTCTTCAGGATCTTTTTCCTTATGAATACTATAAAGATTTAGGCCTAAAGTTTTAAATACTTTCTTAACTTTTTGCTCATAAACATCATAGCCCATTGACACTCCAGCATAAGGGATAAATAAAACATCCTTAACTTTATGTTTTAAGCAAAAGTCTTTAATCAAATCTTGACACCATCCAAGATATTCTTCTCCTGCATTAGTTGAATTACTAATTAATAAAAGATTTCTTTTCATAAATAAGTATATTATAGTTTAAAATGATTGAATTGCAGTGTTAACGCCAACTATAACCATTACAATAATAAAAATGATATAAAGACATATTCCAACTATGGTAGCAATTCCCATAAATTTCATTAATGAAGCAAGTTTTTTAGTTCCTTTTTCTACTTCTATTTGATTGTTTTGAGTGATTCCAAATTTAGTGTAATTTGAAGATTGAATAATTAATCTTCCTCCAATAAAGTAGAGAATTGAACAAGCAAAGAAAACAATAAAAGAAATAATATTTACGTAACTTCCCCATAATAATTCCAATGCGGATGTAAGCGTATCCAATAATAAGTATAAGAAAGATAAGATAAGCATAAATGCTGCTCCTATATAGGAAAGTATTCCGAAAAACTTACCCCATTTACAATAAATCAAAAGATTATTTTTAATTTCTTGATTAATGATTAATTCTTCTTGTTCTTGAGGAACTTCTTTTTCAATTGTAATTTCTTCCATAATATTTATATTTTAAGGTTAATACTTCGCAAAGGTATATATTTTTTTTGTACTTTCGCACAATTAAAATAACGTTTTTACAATAAATGCACTTTATAAATCCATTTTATCTTTTTGGTCTATTGGCGATAGCAATTCCAATAATTATACATCTTTTTAATTTTCGCCGATTTAAGAAGGTTTTCTTTACCAACGTCAGGTTTCTTAAGGAAGTTGAGATAAGTACAAAAAAACAAAATAAGATTAGAAATAGGCTTCTCCTTTTTACTCGTATTCTTTCAATTATTTTATTAGTACTCTTGTTTGCTCAACCTTTTTTTCCAAATAAGGAAGAAAAGCTTGTTGAAAAGGGATTGAATGCTGTTGTGGTTGTAGTGGATAATAGTTTTTCTATGCAAAATCAAGGTAGACAAGGAAGATTATTGGATGAAGCAAAACAAAATGCAAAGGATATTATTGAACAATATAATAGTAATGATTTGTTCTTGTTGTTGACAATGGACTTAGAGGGAAGGCATCAGCAGTTTGTAAATAAAGATAAGTTTATTGAACTTTTGAATCAGGTGGAAATTTCTCCTTCTTCACAGTTTAATTCAAAATTGATTTCTCGTTCCTTAGATTTATTGAACACCAAACATGGATTTAATAAAAGAATGTTTTTTATTTCTGACTTTCAAGCTCCAAGTTTTGATGTTTCAAATTTTCCTGAGGACAGCTTAATAAAAACTCTTTTGGTTCCTTTAAATGCAAATAATATTGATAATATTTATGTTGATTCACTTTCATTTGTTGATCCAATATTTCAAGTAGGACAAAATATTGCGTTAAATGTTCGTATTGTAAATAAATCGGAAAAGAAAGCGGAGAAAGTTTCTGTTAAGCTTTTCTTAAATAATAAGCAACTTTCAGTTTCAAGTGTTGATATAGATAAAAATCAATCACAGATTGTTAAATTAAACTTTACTCTTAAAGAACATGGCATTCAACATGGAAGAGTTTCAATAATTGACAATCCAATAACTTTTGACGATGATTTCTTCTTTACTCTTCAAACAAGCCCTAAGTTAGAAATTCTTTCAATTAATTCAAATAATCCAAATCCATATTTATCTCGTTTGTTTTCCAATAATAATGAAATTGAAATTAAAAACATGAGCGAGAAAACAATCGACTTCAATGATTTTGATAACTATTCATTTATTATTTTGAATGAACTAAGCGAATTTTCATCAGGTTTGGTTTCTGAAATAAAACGCTTTAGAGAACACGGAGGAGATATTCTTATAATACCTTCAGAAAATATGAATTTACCTTCTTTCCAAAATGCAATGCGAACTCTTGGTATTCCATATTTTTCTGAACTTGTTAAAAAACAAAATAAGGTTTCAATAATCAATCAACATAACAAGCTATACAAAGGAGTGTTTAGTCAATCGGTTGAAAATATTGAAATGCCAACAGCCAAACAATACTATAAACTATCTTCCACTTCTCAAACTGCAAGAGAATCTATTATGAAGCTTCAAAGCCAAGATGATTTCTTATTGGTTAGTCAGGAAAACAATAGCAAGGCTTATGTGTTTGCTACAAATTTAACTGAAGATTATACAGATTTTGTTAAGCAATCACTTTTTGTTCCAACAATTTGGAATATGGCTCTATTCAGTCAAGTTATTCCTTTGCCTTATTATTTCTTTGAAGACAATATTCAAATTGATATATCTAAACTCAAAGACAGCAAAAAAATTAATGTTGCAGAAATAGTATCAACCGATAAGAAAGTCTCTTTTATTCCTGAGTTAAGGAAAAGCAATAGGATGAAAAGTTTGGTAATACATAATCAAACCAATAGGGCAGGGAACTATAATATTGAGCAGGAAAGTGAAGTTTTTGGTGGATTATCTCTTAATTATAGTAGGATAGAATCAAATTTAAGTTTTATGGATGGAAATAATATAAATTCTGAACTTAAAAAACACTCTTTAGATTCTTATGATATCTTAGATACAAAAAAACAAGTAATTAGCTCTTATTTCAAAAAAACCAAGAATGGGAATAATGTTTCAATTATTTTACTAATTTTGCTTTTGTTAAGTGTTAGTTTAGAGACATATTTATTGTTTAAAAAGAATTAATTATACTTATGAAAACAAGTTTTAGTAAGGAGTTTTTCGAGCTTTTAAAAGATATCCGTTTGAATAATAATAGAGATTGGTATTTGCTCAATAAACAAAGAGTTAATGATGCAAGAAAAGAAATGGAGGATTTTGTCAATTTATTAATTCCTCAGGTTAGAAAGTTTGATAATAATATAGATATTATTGACGCAAAGGATACAATGTATAGACAAAATAGGGATATTAGATTTTCTCCAGATAAATCACCTTATAAAACCTATATTTCATCTGTATTATTTTATGGAAATAAAAGATTAGGAGGCAATATTCCTTGCTATTATTTACATTTGGAAGATGGCTCTGGAATGATTGCTGGAGGTATTCATGCACCAGAGGCTTTTACTTTGAAAAAAATTAGAGAGGAGATATTTTATAATGTTGATGAGTTTAAATCTATAATAAACAATAAAGAGTTTGTTAAATATTTTACCACTATAAACTCTGAAGAGAGATTAAAAACTGCACCTAAAGGTTTCCCTAAAGATTGGAAAGATATTGATTTATTAAGAAATAAAGAATATTGTCCTGCTTTCTTTTTCTCTGTTGAAAAAGCAATGGAAGAAGGCTTTTTAGATTATGTGTTAGATGCTTACAAGTCAATGAAAGATTTGAATGAGTTCCTTTTTAGAGCTTTAGTCTGATTGTTGAATAATGAAAAATATTGATATATGAAAAAAATAGTTCTATTTTTAGGATTGATGTTTTGTGTTTCAATCCTTTCTTTCTCACAAGATGATGTTAAGAATAATGCTGTTTCTGCTGCTAATGATGCAGCTACAAAAGCTGCAAAAATAATTAGTGATACAACAGCAAAACCTAAGGCTTGGATATTGAAAAATGACCTTACTCTTAATGCAGAACAGAATATGTTTGAGAATTGGGAACAAGGAGGAGTTGGAAGTTTGGCTTTTTCTGCTTTTTTCAAAGGTTTTTATAACTATAGAAAACAAAATATTAAATGGGATAACTCTGTTGAGCTAAGTTATGGTAAAATGCTTCAAGATAATAATGGTAAAGGAATTTTTGACTCAGGCAATAAGTTTAGAAAAAATGAAGATAAGATAGAACTTAACTCCATTTTTGGTTACAAAGCATTTAAATCTTGGAACTATTCTGCACTTGTTAACTTTAAGTCGCAGTTTGATGATGGTTTTAAAAATGACACTATTTTGGTTTCGTCTTTTCTTTCTCCTGCCTACTTAATTACTTCAATAGGGTTGGAATATAAACCAAGACCTTATCTGTCTTTACTTATTTCTCCAATAACAGGAAGAACTACTTTTGTTCTTAATGAGGATTTAATCACTGATGGAAATGCTTTTAATATTACTCCTGGAGATCATTTCCATTTTGCATTAGGTTCATATATTAAAGTTTTTGTTGAAAAGGAAGTGTTTAAGAATGTTCATGTACTTTCAAAATTGGAATTCTTTAGTGATTACAGTAAAGAATCTTTTTTCTACAAAAATACTGACATAAACTTTGAAACTTTTGTAACATTGAAAGTTAATAAATACCTTGCAGCTTTCTTTAACTTTCAAATAGTTTATAACAACGATTTTAATTCAAACTTACAATTTAAGGAAAGATTTGGATTGTCTGTTCCTTTAAGTTTTTAGTTATCTATCAAAGATATTCATTTGAACTGGGTCAAAAAGACCTAATTGATTTTCGACCTCAGGAGCAATTTCAGGCAAATTATCTTGCAAATAAGTTCTCAAAATACGCTTAATTGCAACAGTTTGTCCAATATTGTTTATTGCACAATAGCGAAGCAAAAGCTTTTCATCAGAACTTGAAAGCACTATCTTATGAGGTGAGTGTTTATGTTTTTTATTTTTCATTTCTTGCCATTATGCTTACAAAAGTATTAATTTTGCAAAAGATAGAGAAGCGATTCAAAAAGATTTATTAACAAATAATAGTTGATATTATGGATTTATACAAAAGACTAAAAGACAATAGAGATAATTTTTTTCTAATTGCAGGTCCTTGCGTGATTGAAAACAAGGAAATGCCATTTGAAATTGCAGAAAAACTTATTGAAATTACTAATAAATACAATATTCCATTTGTTTTTAAGGCTTCCTATCGTAAGGCTAATCGTTCAAGTATTGATTCTTTTTCAGGTATTGGTGATATTGAAGGTTTGGAAGTGTTGAAAAAGGTTAAAGAAAAGTATAATATTCCAGTTATAACTGATATTCATTCAAAAGAAGAGGCTACATTGGCAGCTGATTATGTTGATATTTTGCAGATTCCTGCTTTTCTTTGTCGTCAAACTGACATTCTTTTGGCTGCTGCAGACACAAAAAAAATTGTAAATGTAAAGAAAGGACAGTTTCTTTCTGCCGATTCAATGAAATATGTTGTTGAAAAGATAAAAAGAGAGGGAAATAGTCAAATTATGCTTACCGATAGGGGTACAATGTTTGGTTATCAGGATTTAGTGGTTGATTTTCGCTCAATTCCTACCATGCAAGAAAATAATGTACCAGTTATTATGGATATTACTCACTCTCTTCAGCAACCAAATCAAGCAAGCGGAGTTACTGGAGGTCAGCCAAAAATGATAGAAACCATTGCTAAGGCTGCAATTGCTGTTGGAGCAGATGGTCTTTTTATGGAAACACATCCAAATCCTAAAGAGGCAAAGAGTGATGGTGCAAATATGCTTTCTTTAAATTTGGTTTCTGATTTAATGGAGAAATTAGTTAAAATTAAAAAGGCAATTATCTAAAATCCTATTCATAAAATAAAACGAGGTTTTAGAAAATTAAAATAAGGATTCAGTAAATTAGAATAAGGTTTTAATTTGCTGAAATAAGGAGTTAGAAAAATAGAATAAGGATTTAATCTCTCAAAAAAACATCAATCATATTAAAAAATATAAGCCGACTTTTTTGAAAAAGTCGGCTTATATTTTTATTTTTCCTTGATATATTTTTAATTATATCAAGCTTTTTTCTGCTATGCTTTATTTATTTTTTTGCAAGAGATTTTAGATTGATATAAGGAGAGAAGCTATAATCCCAATATTCCACAGCAACATGATTAATTGGATATGGAGGAACTGGAAGAAAATACTCTTCATTGAAGTATGTTACTTTTGCTTTTCTAATACTATTTTCTTCCCATTTTTCATCACACCAATTCATATTATATTTAACTGAATCAAAAACTTCAATCAGAGCTTGATGATTAGAAAAAGAACTTTCATCAAGATTCCCAGTATAATTGAATCCTGAAAATAAAACACTAGCTTCATTAGATAGATTTTTGTATTCATTCAAAACATTATCAACATTAGTATTCAAAGCATACATGTCCCCATAGTGATATTCGCATGCAAAAACTTTATTGTTAAAGGTTTGAAGCTTTATATATTTTACTGAGTCCTTTGATAAATAAACATAATTGTGGATTAAGTTATTCTCATAGTTGGTTTCATTAGATTCTATAAGCTTATAGCCTTTTATTAATATATATCCATTCACTCTACTGTATGAGTCACCAACATAGTTTTTTATGTTTAGAAAATTAATGCTTTTATTTACAGGATCTATATCAATGTTATTGTTTTCTTCTTCACAAGAATAGAAAAAGAATATTCCTATGATTGCTGATAAAATTAATAATAGTTTTTTCATATTCTCAAATTATTTATGTTTAATGATTTTCTTGTCTAAATTATTGAACTTCCAGTTCTAGATATTTGGAAATTGTTTTATTAAAAAAAGGAGAGATATAAAATTCTCTCCTTTTCCCAACATTATAAAATTTCTATCTTTACCTCATGACCTCAATCGAGCCATTAAATTCCACATTTTTGGTAGGACCACGTCCAATAAATTTGTAGAAGTAGGTTCCTGCAGGAGAGTTTGTTTTGTTTGGATCCCAAGCTTCATCCTCAGATCTAATATCTTGGATATATAATATACGTTTACCATTTCTGTTGTAAATAATTAGTTCATTGTCTGGGAAAGCTTGACCATCAACAAGATTTCTAATAATAAACACATCGTTAATTCCATCTCCATTAGGACTGACTAAGCTAGGGAACATTAAGCTATCGTTGATTATTGAAATAACTTTTGTTATTGTGTCGTGACATTCGTATATAATTCCACTTGGTCCGTTGTTTACTGTGTATGCATCAAGAGTAACTTTGTAATCACCAACAACATTCGCTCCAGGATAAGGTCTCCAAGTATAGCTTGGTTCCATTCCAAAGATATTCTCTCTTAATTCATTGCTTTTAGCAGCTTGAATTTTCCACAAATATTGATTTGTAATATCGTAAGGGGTTGTTTGATTTAAGAAGTTTACAGTAGGATTAGTAGAAGAAGGATTTGTAGGTTGCCATCCAAAATCAGCAGTAGGGGATTTGTAAACATGGACCATTTGAGGTTGGGTGATTGAATCAACACATCCATATTGTGTTTTTACCTTTAGTTTAACATCATAAGTTCCATAAGGGAATGAGAAAGAAGGGTTAGGTAAACTTGACTTAAGTTGACCAACAGTCCATTCAATAGTATCTGCGTTTGTAGAATTACTTATTAGTTGGAAGTTAAATGGTTCGCATCCTTCAAGAATTAGTGGATCGGTATGGAATGCTGCTAATCCTGCCGGCCTAACTTGAATAAGTATGGTATCTTGCCCATAACAACTTATCATACCATTAGTATTAATAACTTCGGCAATATATGTCAGCACATCATTGGCATTAGGTGGAGTTGTTATGTTAATTGTTTGAGTTTTTTCACCTGTTGGTTCCCATAAATATTCAGATGCTCCAGGGTTTCCTGCATCAAGAACAGTATTTAACTGTTCACATATTTGAATATCATCACCCAAATCAACTTGAGGAGTACATACAACTTCAAGTTTAGTAACAGTATCCCAAACACATAGGAAGTCATCAATAATATGAACATCATAATTGTATGAACCGCAACTATCAATAGGAGGAGCAAAGAATAGGGAAGTGTCAGAATTACCTATAATAAATGGACCATCTAACATAACTGTATCAAGAGGAACTTGGTATTCCCAATCAGCCATTGAGCCTTGGGATAATGACATATCCCACCAGCAAACCCAACCATTGTCAATTGCCCAATAGTCACAAACTCTAATTTTCCATTCACCATTCAAAGGACAACCAATTAAGTTGCTAAATCCATTTAAATCTGTTGTTTCCCAACCTGTAGTCATACTTGTTGCGGTTTGATCTGGAGTTTGGAAGTATCCAGTAGAGTCAACAATATGAGTAGAGTCAATAGGAGAAGTCATATTTCCACTAATAACACCTCTAGGAATATTCAAATATTGATTTGAAAAACAATATGTCCAGCAAATTCCCATCGCATTAGAAGCATTTGTAGGGTCGCAGCCAGAGCTTTGATCTAAAGCTTGTCCCATAAATGCTCCACCTGATTGGGTGAAATATTTCAAAATTGCACTATTACCGTTAGGACAAACAATTTCAAGACTAAGGTCACCTAAAAATGAGTGCTCCATATTTACACAAATGCTTAGAATATCGTCGACGCTATTAATTACTGCTCCAGGCATAAATTCAGAGAATGTTACAGGAGATTCATAACAAGGTTGTGCGCAATTAGGCCCGTCGGGAATAAATACAGCACTGTCAAATCTTTGGGTAGCACCACGCTCAAACAGAATGGAGTCAATTTTAATAGTATTATTTCCTTCGTATCCGACGTTAAAAGTAAACACTTGCCCCGAGCACATGTCTGGAATAGGGGAAACAGTTTTAATAGGATTTTTGGCAATTCTAACACGAACATCAATAGGATTTCTACTTCTACATCCACCATGAAGTGTGTCTAAAACTGTTAGTCCTAAATCATAACCTCTAACTTCATCCCATCTATGAGATGCATGATTGTCAAACAGTATTGTGTCGTAAGACATATCTCCATAATTCCAGCTGAAAATACATGTTGAAATATCTTGAGGATATCCATATGCACTATCAGGGAATACTGGTTTTGCAACAAGTTCAATTGAATCATTTTCACACAAGTCAATAGCTTTATAGTGAATTAAATTATAACTTACACTATCAATCCTTGAAGTGTCAGTAAAATTACGTATTTGAAAAGGAGTTTTTGAACCGTCAGGATTAATTTTATTAAAGTAAGTATCCAATGCAGCAATAGGATATTGACAATATGCAACGCACTCAACTAAAGCCTTAAATCCTGATGCAGTGTTAGCTCCATCAGAAATAATATGAACAGTTAAGCATCCACTAGGCTCACTTACATAGGCCATAATAGTTTGCCCAAGTAAATCATTATTTGTAAAAAAAGGAGTATTGTTGGGCGTAGTATGAATAGAACCATTTAGTCCAACTCCAGAAAATATCTCAATTTTATCAGAAGGATCAATATCAAAATGCTCAAATCTTAAAGAAATCCTTGAGTTAGGTTGATCGGGGCAAAAAGCAATCCAATAATTAATATTGGTATCATAATTACTAAATGAACCACCATTATCTACTAATATTGCTTCACAAGTTGTTTTAGTCTGCTCATTATAATTTGAGTCAAGCTTGTAAATTGTTCCTTGAGCATTAGATATATTGGGTAAAAGATATCCAATGACTAATAGTAAAATTAAAACTAACTTT
This sequence comes from Bacteroidota bacterium, assembly GCA_017860255.1. Classification (GTDB taxonomy): domain Bacteria; phylum Bacteroidota; class Bacteroidia; order Bacteroidales; family P3; genus UBA10566. The sequence continues at coordinate 13,942 of JAFNAR010000045.1, forward strand.
TTCATATTGCTACATTATTTTGATTGTACAAATATATAATATTTTTTCTGAATGGAAATAAGTAATGAAAAAAATACAATACATTTCTTAAAACCCATTCACCAATATATACAACTAAAATCAAAAAAAAGTAAGTAAAAGAGTGTAAAAAAAATGAAAGATCAATTAAAAACAGAAAAAATACTATCTTTGCAAACTAAACAATATACTCTCAAAAGCTTGATTTTGCTGATATTTAAAAACAAGTTTTTTTTAGAAGTAAATCTTATTGATGAATAAAAATTTTCACAGAAAATGAATTATAATGTAGTTAAAGGGACAAGGGATTTTCTTCCCGAGCAAATGAATAAAAGAAATTATATATTCAATACAATAGAGAAAGTATATCAACTACATGGTTTTTTGCAAATTGAAACTCCAGCTTTGGAAAATCTGTCAACTCTTATGGGTAAATATGGAGAAGAAGGTGATAGGTTAATATACAAGGTGCTTAATAGTGGGAATTTTTTAGATAAGGTAGACATAAATCAAGAATTAGACTATAAAAAACTTACAAATAAAATATCAGAAAAAGGTTTAAGGTATGACTTAACTGTACCTTTTGCTCGTTTTATTGTAAATAATAGAAATAATATAACTTTTCCTTTTAAAAGATATCAAATTCAACCAGTTTGGAGAGCAGATCGTCCTCAAAAAGGAAGATATAGAGAATTTTATCAATGTGATGCAGACATTATTGGAAGTTATTCCTTATTAAATGAAGTTGAACTTTGTGAAATTATTGATGAGGTTTTTTCTTTACTTGGGTTGGAAATAGAACTAAAAATAAATAATAGAAAAATTTTAGCTGCTATTGCAGAGCTTATTGGAAAGCCGGATAAAATTGTTGATATAACAATTGCAATTGATAAGTTGGATAAGATAGGTTATGATAAAGTAATTGAGGAATTATTGGAAAGAGGATTAACTAATGAAGATATTGAAAAAATTAATCCAATCCTTAATTTAAAAGGCTCTATTGAAGAGAAAATCCTTTCTCTAAAAAAACTTTTTTCCAATTCTCAAATAGGTCAAAAAGGTATTTCTGAATTAGAAGAGGTTTTCCAAAATATTCAATTACTAAATCTTAGTTTAGATATAGACTTTGATATAACTCTTGCAAGAGGATTGAACTACTATACTGGAGCAATTTTTGAAGTTAAGAGCAAAGATGTTAAAATGGGAAGTATTGTTGGTGGAGGACGCTATGATAATTTAACTGGAATTTTTGGAATGCCTGATGTTAGTGGAGTAGGTATAAGTTTTGGTGCAGACAGAATTTATGATTGTTTAGAGGAACTTAAGCTATTCCCAGATCAAATTTCTGCTTCAACCACAATTCTATTTGTAAATTTTGGTATTAAGGAATCCAAACAATGTCTTCAATATGCAAAGATTTTACGTTCAAAAGGAATTAAAACAGAGATTTACCCTGAAGAAGTAAAGTTGCAAAAGCAAATGAAATATGCTAATGATAAGAAAATTCCATTTGTTGCACTTCTTGGTGAAAAAGAAATTGACGACGGAGTAATTGTTTTGAAAAATATGATTTCAGGAGAGCAAACTTCTTTAACAATAGACCAAATAATAGATTTGATATCCAAATAAATAAAGATATATTAATTATTTCTTCTTTTTAGTTTTGTATTTGAGAATGTGAATTGTAACTCCTATAGCAATTACAATTAATAGTGTTTTTAGCCATATTTTATCAGTAAAGAAAATTACGCTTGAAATAATGCTTAGCCAAAGCATGCTTACACTCAAAACTTTTATCTTGATTGGTATTGCTTTTTCTTGTTGGAAGTCTTTAATATATTGTCCAAATATTTTATGCTCAATTAACCAATTATGAAGTTTTTTGGAGCTCTTCAGGAAAAGAAAGGAAGAAAGAAGTAGAAAAGGAGTAGTAGGTAGTATTGGTAAGAATATTCCTATTATTGCCAATATTAAACTTAGTAAACCAAATAATTTTAAAATGAATTTTTTCATTTTATTCTTGATAGAAAACTCTCTTTACTCTTTGAGAAATTGTTGAGAGAATTTCATAAGGAATAGTATTTAATTCATTAGAAATATTCCAAATAGGATATTCCTTTGAAAAAATTATAACCATATCATTTTCCTTGCATTCAACTCCACTTAAATCTAACATGCACATATCCATACAAACATTTCCTATTATAGGAACAAGATTCCCATTTATCCAAACTCTTCCTCTGCCATTTCCTCTTTGGCGACTAAGTCCATCTGCATAACCAATAGGAATCACTCCAATAGTCATTTTCTTTTTTGCAACAAATGCTCTAGAGTATCCTACAGTTTCATTTTCTTCTATTTCTCTTTTAAGAATAAGGTGGGTTTTTAAACTATGAACATATTCTAATTCTTGCTCTTGAGCGGCACTATCTCCAATCCCATACATTCCAATTCCAAGTCTTACCATATCAAATTGAGCTTCAGGGAAACGATTTATTGCTGCAGAATTGGCAATATGTCTAAGAATCTTATAAGGAAAAGCTTTAGTTATTTGTTGACTTAGAGCTTCAAAAGTATTGATTTGTTTTTTAGTGAAATCATCAAAAAGATGATTGTCTGCTCCAGCAAGATGGGAGAAAATACTCTTAATTCTTATAGTAGGATTTTCTTTTAGTAGTTTTATTAAAGGTTCAATGTCCTTTTCTTCCATTCCCAAACGATGCATTCCTGTATCAAGTTTAATATGAATATTTAGTTGTTGTGAGTTCCCAATTATTTCATATTGACGTTTTTGATCAATGAATTCCTTGAGAATCGAAAGAGAATAAATTTCAGGTTCTAAATTATAGTGAAGGAGTTTGTTTAAATCTTTGGATTGAGCACTCATCACCATAATAGGTAGTTTTATATCATTATGTCTAAGTTCAACTCCTTCATCAGCAAAAGCTACAGTTAAGTAATCAGTGTGTTGCTTGGAAAGTGATTTAGCTATTTCGTATGAACCAGAGCCATAAGAATGAGCTTTAACCATTGCCATAAGTTTAACATTTTCTTTTAGTTTTTTCTTGAAATAGTTAACATTATGAGCTAATGAAGAAAGATTTATTTCTAATACAGTTTGGTGAGTTTTCTTTTCAAAAAGTCTGCTTATTCTTTCAAATTCAAAACTTCTTGCTCCTTTTATAAGTATAATTTGATTATTGAAGTCTTTTAGAGAGAATTCTTTAAGAAAGTCTTGGGTGGTAGGAAATACTCTATTATTTATTGTTAGAAGAGATTTGTATTGGATGAAGTCTTCTCCAATTCCAACGAGAGTATTTATTTTTCTATCAATCAGTAGTCTGTTAATTTCTTTATAGAGTTCTTCTTTTAAATTAAAAGATTGAGTAATGTCTGATAGAATAGCAGTTTTTTGAGAATAATCTTTTTGTTGATTAATAAAGTCAAGGGCAAGAGAAAGTGACATTAAATCGGAACTATAACTATCATTTATAATAAGATTTTGATTAATTCCTTCTTTAATTTCAAGACGCATTTCTAAAGATTGGAGACAAGGAGTTCTTTCCTGTAGAGTTTCCAAGTTAATGTTAAGTGTTAAACATGCAGCAAAAGCATTTATGGCATTTTCAATACTTGCTCTATCAGTAAAAGGAATTGTAAAAAGGGATTCTTCTCCTTTATATATATAATGTATAATAGAATTACTTTTTTGCTTTCCTACTTTTAGTATTCTTAAAACAGCATTTTCGTTTTTTCCCCAAGTTAGAATTTCTTTATTGCTTCCTTTAAGTTTATTTTGAATAATATTATGCACTTGAATATTATCCATGCAGTATATTATAGTTTTTGAATCTTTAAAAAGTATTAGTTTCTCTTCAATTTTTTCTTCAATAGAATTAAAGTAAATTTGATGAGCATCTCCAATATTGGTAAAAATTCCTATTTGAGGCTTAATTATTCTTTCTAAAGTTTGCATTTCTCCTTTGTTAGAAATACCAGCTTCAATAACTCCTAAATTATCATCTTTTGTTAGATTCCATAAAGATAAAGCAACTCCAATTTGAGAATTATAACTTCTTGGACTTTGGCAAACTTTAAGATTATTACCAATAAGTTGAACAATCCATTCCTTAACAATAGTCTTCCCATTTGAACCTGTTATAGCAATAATTGGAGTTTTGAACAATTCTCTTTTAAGTCGAGCAAATTCTTGCATTGCACCTATTGTACTTTCAACCAAAATAAAGGTAGCATCCTCATATTTTTCATATTCCTGAGGTAGATTTTCTGTAACAAAAACTCTTACTCCACTAAAATAAAGTTCAGCAATATATTTTTGCCCATTATCAGAAAGAGTCTTTATTGCAAAAAAGACAGTTCCGTCAATAATATTTAATTTTCTACTATCAAAGAGAAGGTTTTTTACGATGAAATCCTCTCTTTTTGAACCAAAAATCTTAGAATTTATTCTTTCTAAAAAATAACTTAGTGTAAAATTCATACTCATGATAAATATCTGCAAAGTTATACCTTTTTAGAACTTACGACACATTTAAGTCTCGAAAAAATCAAAGAATAAAAAAATATTCAACAAATAATTTCTTTATATCAAAGATACTAAGTAACTTTGTAGTCTCAAATTTCAATGTTTTGAAATTGAAAAAAATAACTAATAACATAAAATAAATACATTATGGACGTAAAAAAAGTTTTAGCTGACGTAGAAGCTAAAAACCCAGGACAACCATTGTTCCTTCAAGCAGTAACAGAAGTTTTAGAAACTATTGAAGAATACGTTGCTAAGAATCCTAAGTATGATGATAATAAAATCATCGAAAGAATGGTAGAACCAGATAGAATCTTCCAATTCAGAGTTGAATGGGTTGATGATAAAGGTAATATCCAAATCAACCGTGGTTACCGTGTACAATTCAATAACGCTATTGGACCATACAAGGGAGGTCTTCGTTTCCACCCAACAGTAACACTTGATACATTAAAATTCTTAGGTTTTGAACAAACTTTCAAAAACTCTTTAACTACACTTCCTATGGGTGGTGGTAAAGGTGGTTCTGACTTTGATCCAAAAGGAAAATCAGATAGAGAAATCATGCGTTTTTGCCAAGCTTTCATGACAGAATTATTTAAATATATTGGACCAGACACAGACGTACCTGCAGGAGATATCGGAGTAGGTGGACGTGAAATTGGTTTCTTATATGGTATGTACAAGAAATTAGTTCGTGAAAACACAGGAGTTCTTACAGGAAAAGGTGCTGGTTGGGGAGGTTCTATCCTACGTCCAGAAGCAACTGGTTTCGGTGGAGTTTACTTTGTAAACAATATGTTAAAAGCTCACAACATGTCAATTGAAGGAAAAACTATTTCTCTTTCTGGATTTGGTAATGTTGCTTGGGGTGCTGCTTTAAAAGCTACTGAATTAGGAGCTAAAGTTAAAGTTATCTCTGGTCCTGATGGATATGTTGTTAACGAAAACGGTATGACAGCAGAACAAATTGAATATATGCTAGAACTTCGTGCTACTAACAATAACGTAGTAAAACCATATGCTGACAAATTTGGAACAAAATTTGTTGCTGGAAAGAAAGCATGGGATGTTGCAGTTGATATCGCAATGCCATGTGCATTCCAAAACGAATTAAATGCTGATGATGCAAAACAACTTATTGCTAATGGTGTTAAATTAGTTTGTGAAGTTTCAAATATGGGATGTACAGCAGAAGCTGTTCACGAATTACAAAAAGCAAAAGTTATCTTTGCTCCAGGAAAAGCAGCTAACGCTGGTGGAGTAGGAGTTTCTGGTCTTGAAATGAGCCAAAATGCAGGTCATATTAGTTGGACAGGAGCTGAAGTTGATCAAAGACTTCACGCTATGATGGATTCAATTCATGAAAACTGTATTAAATATGGTAAAGAAAAAGACGGATATGTAAACTATGTAAAGGGTGCTAACGTAGCAGGCTTTATTAAAGTTGCTGATTCAATGATTGAACTTGGTGTTTGCTAAGCTAAATAATTGACAATAATATGAAAGCGTTTCAGAAATGAGACGCTTTTTTTGTTTAGTAATCTTAAGAATAAAATAGAGATGAAAAAGCAAAATCTAAAATAACATATTTAATAAATAAAATATCATGAGACTAAGAGAATTATTAGATTTAAGCAATGTTGGAATCAACAATATAGAGCAAAGATTTCAAGAAATAGCAGAGCTTTTATTTCAGGAATATTGTATTAAAAAAGGTAACGACCAATACAAACTTTTGGAAATAGAATTCTACTACTATACCAAAGATTTTGAAGATATTATTACCTATCCTCGCAATGTTAGTGGTGGGAAATGGTTTTTCCATGAAAGTGGAGTTGATATAACTTTTGATAGTAAATGTACAGATAAAGATTGTAGTTGTGATAAGCGGAAGCCTAATGAAGATTATTTTGGAGGAATATTAATTCGTAGCCTGCTAAAGAATGATGAGGAACTTATTACTGGACCTCTAAAATGTTCTTGGGCTTTATTTGACTTTATTGATGCATTTACACTTGAGAAAGAAGATCTACCTCTGATCGTTAATAATGAAAATGACAAATTACCGATTTTTGCTACAAACCGTCATATTCCAATCGATGAGGAAAAAGTTAAAATTAGATTTGGTAATAATTCGGACTCTTTCCTTAGCTTTAAAGGTAAACCTTATCGTTTTTATATTAAACATCCTTTATGGGTAAATATAACGAAAGCAAAATATAGTGCAAGACCATGGTAAAAATAATACACTAAACAATAGGCAACAGAACCTTTGTTAAAATTCCAGATTCTATGATTGAACTTGGTATTTGTTAAGCTAAATAATTGACAATAATATTAAAAGCGTCTCAGGAATGAGACGTTTTTTTTGTTTATATAACAATCTGATTATAAAGTCTTCGGGTTATCTTTATAAAGTCTTCAGGGTAAAAAGACTTTGTTTTCATGATTCAAGAGTGGCATACTTGTTGCTTAAGAGTGGTATTCTTAACTATCAAGAGTGCCACT
>JAFNAR010000009.1 GCA_017860255.1 Bacteroidota bacterium
TTTTATCAATAAACTAGTTTTAGAAATAAAAAAATAAACTGTAAATTTGAATTAGTAATAACCTAAAAAGTGTAAACCTATTTCAGGAAACGACATAATCAAAGTATAAATCTCATTTAATGGCATTATAATCTCAGTATAATGCCATTAAACTTATGATATAATGGCATTATAGTTGTAGTATAATGCCATTAAACCGACAATATAATGCCATTATACTAAATTTAAACAAGGATTAGTTAGATTAAAAGCTTATATAAAGAGATAATAATAAGATATATATCTACAAAAAAGAAGTATAATTTTATTGATAGCTTTTTAGATAAATTTTAGGCAATAAAAAAACTCGTTGAATGAAATAAATCAGTTCAACGAGTTTAGTTATTTTGGAGAAATTCTACTTGGAGAAACCTCTTAGTTTAATTTCTGTTATTACTTTCTTTGTTGAAAGAGGAAAATCAGCATTCATCATCCAGGAGAAATAAGAAGGATCGTTCTTGAAGATATCTTCTACAATTCTTCCTTTGTATTTTCCAAAATTAATACATTCTTTTCCATTTGCATCATAAACCAAATGACCAACCATATCAACCCAATTGCTATTTCGAGTAAATTCGTGTAATGCTTTAACATCATTTACAACAGGAGTTGAAACATTACCTTCATTGTCTACATACTCTACTCCATTATATCGGTCTAATTGAGCAAGAAGAATTTCATAGGTTGCTTTTGTATCTGCTTCTGCTGTGTGAGCATCAATTAATTCTTTTCCACAATAGAACTTGTAAGCAGCTTTAAGCGTACGGGATTCCATTCTGTGAAATATATTCATAACATCAACAAATCTTCTGTTAGATATTTCAAAATCTACTCCTGATTTAAGAAATTCTTCAACCAAGATTGGAATATCAAATTTGTTAGAGTTATATCCTGCTAAATCGGAATTGCCAATAAAAGCATTTAACTCACCAGCAAGTTGTTTAAATGTTGGTTTGTCTTTAACATCTTCATCTGTAATTCCGTGAATTTTTGTTGCTTGTTCTGGAATATGACGTTCTGGATTTATCCTGTAGGTTTTAATTTCTTGTTTATCATCAGGAAAAATCTTAAAAAGACATATTTCAATAATTTTATCTTGACCTACACTTACTCCTGTGCTTTCAATATCAAAGAATATGATAGGTTTGGTTAGGTTTAGTTGCATTTTATTATTTTTTAACTTGTTTTGGTTGTGCTTTTGGAGTTACCTTTATAGGTTGAGTTTGATTATTTGGTTGTGCTTTTGGAGTTACCTTAATTGGTTGAGCTTGATTATTTGGTTGCTTTGCAGGTTCTCCCTTTTCAATTTCTACTAATTCAAGTTCAAAAATAAGTGGAGTATGTGGAGCAATTGCAGCTTGTCCTCTTTCACCATAAGCTAATTTGGAAGGAAGTAAAATAATTGCTTTATCGCCTTTATTCATCATCTTCACTCCTTCTTCAAATCCCTTAATCATTTGTCCTTGAGCAATTGTAAAAGGAAGTGGTTCGTATTTTCTACCTTGATTGTACATGTTAGCTTCTTTTGCTGCTGATTCAACACTTGTGTCAAAAAGTTTTCCATCAGTAAATTTACCAACATAATGAACCTTTACTTTATCTCCTGCTTTTGGAGTTTCTTTTGAATTTGCAGCAAAAGTTTTCTTAAAGTAAATTCCATTTACCATTTTATTATCAAAACCATAATCCTTAATTGCTTTTTCAATTGTTGCTGGTTCTAATAAAGCCAAACTATCTGAAATTTGCTTTTGTCCTTTCATTTGTTCTTCTTGTTTCTTACGCATTTCAGCTTCTTCAACTTCTTGTTGAGCTTGAGTTTTTATATCATCAATTTGAAGAGTCCAATATGCATACATACCTGATTGAAAATATGGAGGAAGATTTCCACCAAATAGTCTTTCAATTGAATCTTTTGCAAAAGCAAATGTGCAACTTTCTCCTTTACGCATCATTAATGCTCCATCAACTAAATCTCCTTTAAAAATCTTTGAAGCATCTTCAATTTTAACCATTGGTTGTGATTGCATTTTTGTTCCATCGGCAACAAGCGAATCACCAAACTTTATTGAGAACTTACCAATCAATAAGTCATTTTTTTGAACTTGTTGTCCTTGAGGGTTTCTTACCTCAAACTTGTAGATGACATTTTCTGGTGAAGTTGTAAATCCTTCTAAAGGATTCTTTTGGGCAAAAATAGTTGTTGCAAATAATATTGATGCAACTAATAAAAATGTTTTTTTCATACTAAATTTCTACTATTAGTTTCTTACTATGTTAATTAATGTTATATCGAAAATCAATACTGTATTAGGTTTTATTGGTCCATAAGATTTTTGACCATAACCCAATTTGGAAGGAATAATTAGTTTTGCTTTACCTCCTTTTTTCATTAAAGTAATTCCTTGAGTCCATCCTGGAATTAGTCCTTCATCACCTATCAAAAAACTAAAAGGTTCATAGGTTCTATCCTTAGAATAAATACCTGAATTTTGAGCCAAAGTTTTTATATTTGTATCTATTACCTTTCCATCAAGAGTAGAAACAGAATAATTTACCAATACTTCATCGCCATATTTTGCTACTTCTCCCTCTCCTTCAACTTGCTTTATAAAGTATAATCCACTTTCTTGTTTCTCTGCTTTAAGAGATTTATTTTGAATGTATTGTTCTATTGTGTCAAATTCTTTTTGTTGTTGTTCAATCATCAACTGATCTTCCTGACTTATCTCTTTTTGTGAAATTATTTGTTGAATTTTTAAATAGAAATATACTTTATCAGTATGTCTTAAAACTAAGTTTGAAGCATATTGTGATGCACTATCTGCAGGAATGATAATAATGGCGCTATCGCCAACATGTAGGTTTAATAAGAATTCATCTACAGATCCTTTCTTAGAACTAAGAATTGAGAAAAGTCTTTCAGGTTTTCCATAATTGGAATATAGCTTTACTGAGTCATTAACTCTTATCTCCATTTCACCATAAAGAATATCGCCTTCTTTTGCTTTGTAGTTATCTTTGTTTTCAACGCAATGCTTGAAAGAAAATCCAAGTTCTGTTGTTACAAATTCACTTGTTTTATCCTTTTTGCAGGAAATAAATGCACTACTTACTAATATAAATAGTATAAATAATGATATTTTTGACTTCATCCCTATTTTCTTATTTTACTTCTTTAATTTCAATTTCATAAACTAAACTTGCACGCTTTGGAATTCTATCTCCATCTCCTTTTAGTCCATAAGCTAAAAAAGAAGGTATAATTGCTCTAAGTTTTGATTTTTCTTTTAATCCATTCAAAACATAAACTAAACCAACAACATCTTGTTCAGATTTTAAATTTATTACCTTAGCTCCATCAATTTTTGAATCAAAAACTTTAGTTCCATCAAGCAATTCAATCTTACAATCAATTTTAGCAATAGAGTTTGAAGTAATGGTTTTTCCTTTTCCTTCTGAAAGATTTTCAACAAAAGCTCCCTCATTCAAATGTTGCATTTCCCATTTTCTTCTCTGAATATAACCTTTAATCTGTTGAATTTCTTTTTCGTTTGCAACTTGATTGACTTTTAAAAGAGTATTATCTTCCTTTTCTTCCTTTGATTCTTCTTTGGGGCTTTCTCTTTTTTCTCTTAATACAATTGCATAATGATTATTGTATTTATCAGTGCAACCACTAAAAAGAATAATTAGTCCTATTATCAATAAGTATTGCCTTTTCATTTATGTTTCTTCTTTTATAGTGTTAAAGTATTACTTTTATTCCTTACAAGAGTTTTTAATTTGCTCAGTTAGTTTTTCCAAAACCCATTCTAAACTTTCAAAAGAATGTCCACCAGCTGCTTTTTGATGTCCTCCTCCATTCCAATATTTTCTTGCAAATTGATTAACATCAAAATCTAATTTAGAACGTAATGAAATTCTAATCCTGTCAAATCTTTCGGTTACTAAAACTCCAAATTCAATTCCTTTAATTGATAAACAAAAGTTCACAATTCCTTCGCAATCTCCAATTTGGTAATTAAAGCGTTTTAAATCTTCTTTTGATAGATAAATCATTGCAGCTTTCTGTTTATGAAAAACAGTCAATCTTTCTGAAAGACAAAAACCAAGAAGACGTAGACGATTTTCAGAATAAGTATTATAAACTTCCTGATGAACATATTCAACATCTACTCCATTATCAACCAATTCTGCAACAACTTCGTAAGTTCTTCTATGATTACAAGAAAAACTAAAGCTTCCTGTATCAGTACAAATACCTACATAAATTCCTTGTGCAATATCTTTGGTTAAAAATGGCTTTTCTTCAATTAATGAAAGTACTTCATATAGCAATTCAGAAGTTGAAGATACATTAATTTTAGAGAATACTAAATCAAAATTCTTTATCTCAGGTTCAAGATGGTGGTCAATCAAAACTTTAGGCTTTGAAGAAGAAAGTAAAATATCTTTAATGAAATCACCTGCCCTATGAAATGCATTAAAATCTAAACAAATGATTAAATCTGCTTGATCAATTAGATTTCTTGCTTCATTATTGTTTTTAGATGCAATTATATAAGAAACATCTGTCATAACGAAATCCAAAAAGTTTGGAAATTCATTAGGGATAATAACTTTTGAACTTTTGTTTTTTAATTTTAAGTAGTGGTATAGAGAACTGACAGCACCAATAGTATCTCCATCAGGATTAAAATGAGAAATTAAAACTATATTATTGGCAATCTCTATCTTGTCTTTGAGTTCCGAAATGTAAGTTTGAGGAAATAGCATAATTATTTATCGTTATAAATTATCAAAAAATATAATCTGCAAAGATAAATAATAATACTTAATACACCTAAAAGATATATTAGTTTTTAGGCAATTCCTCAAAAGTATTATCTGAGTAGAATACAATCAATCTTTTAATATGCTTAGGTTTATTTTCAACAACTGGAGTTATTGTAGCATTTAAAGATTCTTTTGTATTATTTTCTTCAGTAACAATGACTTTTTCTTTAAAAATATCATTAAAACTTGGATCAATTGTTTTGATTTCTGGAAGCTTTTCATCATCATTATTAATCAAAACATCCTTTTCTTTATATTTCTTCTCCAATAGTTCAATTTTTCTTTCTAAATCTCCAATCTTATTTAGGTCATGTTTTGAAGAAATATCTTCTTGAAAATCATCAAAAAGAGAATCAGAAAATCCCTTTTTATTGTTTTCTGGAAGCTCTGAGAATGCAAAATTTGCTTCTTTAGATATTTTTTCGTCAGATTTTGAAAAGAGAGAGCCTTTACCCAATATCAACCAATTTGAATCAACTTCTTTAAATCGATTTAAAATTTTTGTAACAATATCCAAGGATGGATTATTCCTTCCTGATAGAATATGAGAAATAGAAGATCTTTGAACTCCGATTTCATCAGCAAATTGTGTAGGATTTAATCCTAAAGATTTCATCAATAAAACTATTCTTTCTTGCATCTTTACTTTTACATTTGTAATACAATTCACAATTGTAATATTAACTCAGTAATTAAATATGTAAATTAACATATTTACAATTGTATAATCATAATACGTTTAACAAACAATAAAGTTACATTAGATATAAATATGTATTATATACATTACAATCAAGTAAATATATATCTATTATTATTTGATAAATATATAGTTGAAATATATGCAAAACAATAACCTAATACTTTATATAAATAATGTAATATACTGGTTATGATACTTTATATACTACTATTACTTGCATTTATTCTTTATTAACACTTCTACAATTGTAACTCTTAAAAGTAATACAAATATTCAGTCTTTTTACTAATTACATTTGTAATATTGCACATATTCACATTTGTAAAATTACATTTGTGATACTATTTTTATGGTTTTACCTCTCTCCTTTCCTACCACTGAAATCTCTGAGAAATTAATATTCTGTCCTAATGGTAATCTTGATTGAATTTAATTCTTAATTTTAGTTAAACAAAAAAAGGCTTGGAATTTTTGTTCCAAGCCTTCATACATTGATTAAAAAATGGGGAATCATTTCCCCTACTCAATTTTTCTTTTAAATAAAGTATTAACGAAGATTTTCTGCTCTATAACGATTTGTTGATTTATACGCATCACAACGTTTTTGTGCACAAGATTCAAAAAGAATTGCTATAGCGAAAACTCCTAATAATACTATTGCTGCTTTTTTCATATTTATATTTAATTTTTTCTCTGTGAGTATTACTTATTCATAAGTATATACATACTATTTATAATGCAAAAGTACATATATTTTAGTTACCATTGTATATAATATCTTCAAAAACGCAATTAAAAAATAATTTATTGCCTTTTTTATATATCTATTTATTGATTTTAGTTTTAATGTTTTTAGTCTCTTTTGGGGGAAGTAAATAATAATTGCATACTTCTTTTAATCCACAATCAACACATTTAGGTTTTTTTGCAACACAAACATATCTTCCATGAAGAATAAGCCAATGATGAGCAATAGGCATTAGTTCTTTGGGAAAGTTTTTAACTAATTGTTTTTCTGTTTCAAGAGGAGTTTTAGCATTTTTAGTTAAGCCAATTCTTGCAGATACTCTAAAAACATGAGTATCTACAGGCATATTTGGTTGATTATATATTACAGCTGTTATTACATTTGCTGTTTTTCTACCCACTCCATCTAATTCTTGCAACTTATCAACATTATCTGGAACTTGATTATTAAATTTTTCAACTAACTTTTTAGCCATAGAAACTAAATGTTTGGCTTTATTATTTGGGTAAGAAACAGATTTAATAATTTGATATACATCTTCAATTGATGCTTTTGAAAGTTCTATTGCAGATGGATATAATTTAAATAAATTAGGAGTAACCATATTTACTCTAACATCTGTACATTGAGCTGAAAGAATAACAGCTACAAGAAGTTCAAATGGATTATTATAATTTAGTTCACTTTTAGCTGTAGGTCGCTCTTTTTGAAAATATTCTATTACTGCTTTATATCTTTCCTTCTGAGTAATCATTAATTGTTATCTTTATTAATACTTAAAACAGCTGAAACTGGAAAATGATCAGAGTTTTGTAAAACTTCTCTTTCAAAACTCTTTGCAGTGAAATAATTCTTATCAAAGAATATATAATCTATTCTATAAGCAGGTAAATCACCATTATAAGTAGTTCCAAATCCTTTTCCTTTTTCTACAAAAGCATCATTTAAATGCTTTTTAAATTCCCTATATGTATAAGAAAAAGGTGTGTCGTTAAAGTCACCCATTAATATTGTTGGGATTTGTTTTTCTTCAAATATTTTAACTAATTCATCAACCTCATGACTTCTTTTTGTGTTTGCCCACACGAGCTTTTTAAGAAGAGGTTTTGCATCTTTTTCAATTATTGTTTTTACTCCATCTTCTTTAAGTTTAGAGAATACTTGTTTATCCTCTTCTTCAAGTTTGTATGATGCAAGATGAAGGTTAATAACTCTAACTTTATTTTTTTTGTTTATTTGAATGTCTGAATAAATATAAGAATTGCTCGAATTTTTTAAAGGGAATAATACTCCAGATTGAACAATTGGATATTTAGAATAAATTACATTACCATAAACTGTATGTTTATCATTAATTGGAGTATAATAATATTTGTATCCCAATTTTTTCAACAATCTATTATGAATTGAGTTTTTCTTTTTTGATGAAGAATAGTCTTGAAAAGCAATAATTGAAGGATTAAGCCTTTCAATATAATTATAAACAGAGTCTATTCTTTTGTCCTTAGGTTCATTCCATTTAGTATCAAAATGAAATGAGCAAACATTATAACTAAGAATTTTAATGTCATCACTTTGAATAGAAGTTCTATGTTCTTCCCCATTAATTTTATATAGATTAGGAATGTAATTTACCTTAATTAATATACAAGCTAAAGGTATAATTATGTATTTCCACTTGATAAATAACCAAATTATAATAAATATGATATTAATGAATAGTAAGTAAGGGTAAAAGAATGAAAATAGAGATAATTTTGGTAAAACATGTGGAGGGACATAAGCAGAAGAGTAAGATAGAAGAAGTAAAAAAGAACAAAACAAGTTTATTATATAGAATATTTTTCTTGCCACTTTAAAGTAATTTTTATGATTATTTATTGCTTAAGATTACGTCGTTTTAAAGAGTCTTTTTTTAGTGAATCTCTTAACATTGCATTTCTAACGTGATCTATTTTAGAATACTTTATATCTTCATCTGTTAAAATATCATTTGTATCAACTCCCACCATATAATCAATTTTCCAAATATTTTTTTCTTTTTTCAAAATCCAGTCAACATAAGTAATATTGTTTAATGTATCTATAGTCTTAACATAAACATTAGCACTATCTTTAGAAATAGATGTATTAATAATATTAAATGTGTCTATTTTAATAATATCATTTCCTATTGACTGAATAATCTCAACATACTTTTCCCCATTTTTAGTTGAAAGTATTCTCATATTTTTAAAATCTCTACTATTAAAATATGAATAATAATCTACTACTACCTTGTTTATTTTTTCATTTTCATCCTCTTTAGAACAAGAAATAAAGAAAGGAGTAAATAGAATTAAAACTAATAAATATTTGATAATGCTCTTCATTTGCAATTAATAAGTATTATTTGTTTTGCAAATTTAATATTTATTTTGTTATATCCATTTAACTAATGGAAAATCCATTCTATTTGGCATCAATGGATGAGTTGGATATATCCTTATTGAATAATCATAAACACCTGCAGAGAATGGCATAACATTAACTTCAAAACTAATTTTATTATGAGAATAATTTGTTGCTTTCATAGGTACAATTCTATAATAATCTTCAATCAAATCATTTTCTTTTTTTGCAATTATTATTTCTACTCCTAAATGCTCTGGATTAATATCATTAATATGTAAAGTAAGTTTAGCAGAAAAAATATCTTCCATCTTAAGTTTATAATTTTCGGAATCAGGAATTATTAATTCAGTAACTTCTATCTTATTCCATTGTCTTCGCATCCTATGTTTCCAAGCAGCGTAATCCCTAGCTTTTTTAGCATTATTGTCAATCATCAAATGATATCTTTCAATTAGTTTATTATAGAATTTGTTATAATAATCATCCAATTGACGCTTCATTGTAAAGTGAGGAGCAATTTTAGCAATTGTATTTTTCATTATTTCAACCCAATCATTGCTTACTCCATCCGATGTTTGATTATAATATGCAGGAATTATCTTATCTTCAAATGTTTCATATATTATTTCAGCATCGTAGGCATTTTGATATTCATCAAGTTCATAAAGTTTTTCTTCAGATAAAGCCCAACCAGCACCTTCCTTATATCCTTCAGCCCACCAACCATCTAAAACAGAAAAATTAACTACTCCATTCATAACAGCTTTCTCACCAGAGGTACCAGAAGCTTCCAAAGGTCGTGTTGGAGTATTAAGCCAAACATCAACTCCTCTAACCAAATATTTGGCAACATACATATCATAGTTTTCTATGAAAATGATTTTACCAATAAATTGTGGTATTTTAGAAACCTCTATGATATGCTTAATAAAATCTTGTCCTGCTTTATCTGCGGGATGAGCCTTTCCTGCAAAAATAAATTGTACAGGTTTATTCTCATCATTTACTAATTTATCCAACCTTTCTAAGTTAGTAAACAAAAGGTGTGCTCTTTTGTATGTTGCAAAACGTCTTGCAAAACCAATAGTTAGAGCCTTAGGATTGAATCTATCTTTAATTTGAATAAATAGCTTAGGATCTTCAGCACGTTGAACAAGTTCTTTACTCAATCTTTTCAACATAAAATCAACTAAATCTTTTTTTGTTGATTGATGCAAGTCCCAAATTCTTTTATTCTCAACATCATAAATTCTCTCCCAATACTTAGGATTTGACTGGTCTTTAATATATTCTCGTGTAAAGACTTCATCGTAAAACTTACTCCATTTCCTATCTACCCAAGTTGGTTGATGAACACCATTTGTTATATAATCAATATGCAATTCCCTTGGGAAATAACCTTTGAATAAGTCAGCAAACATTTCTCTACTAACTCTTCCATGAATTTTACTTACACCATTAACTTCTTGAGAAAAGTTTATAGCCAAAATACTCATAGAAAATTTTTCATCCTTATCTATATTATTAACTCTTCCTAAACCAATAAACTCTTCCCAAGATAAACCAATACATTCTGGATAATGGGAAAGGTATACTCTAATCAATTCTTCACTAAAAGCATCATGTCCTGCGGGAACAGGGGTATGAGTAGTAAAAAGTGTTGAACTTCTAACAAGTTCTCTTGCTTGAGCATAAGATATTTTTTGATTAGAAATATAATCTCTAAGTCTTTCTAAAGAATTAAAAGCAGAATGTCCTTCGTTAGAATGGAAAATTACAGGTTCAAGTTCTAATTCTTTTAGCATTCTTACTCCTCCAATACCTAAGAGAATTTCTTGTTTTAATCTATTTTCCCAATTTCCTCCATAAAGTTGATGAGTAATTGTTCTATCTTCAGGTTGATTATCTTCAATATCTGTATCCAATAAATAAAGAGGTACTCTTCCTACGTCACATCTCCATATCTTAGCATGAACTTCTCTACCTGGAAGATTAATAATTACTTTCTTCCATTTACCATTTTTATTTTTTACAGGTTGAATTGGTAGATGAGAAAATTTTTGAGGAGATAACTGTGAAATTTGATCTCCATTTTTAGTAATTTTTTGAGAAAAATATCCATAGCGATATAATAAACCAATACCTACAATATTTTTGTTACAATCAGAAGCTTCTTTTAGATAATCTCCAGCAAGCATTCCTAAACCTCCTGAAAATATTTTCAATGTGTCATGAATGCCGAATTCCATTGAAAAATATGCTATTAAATCACCTTCTTTTTTATTTCCTTCTTCAATATAGTTATCAAATTCAGCAACAACTTCATCTAATTTTGAAAGAAAATCATTATCGTTAAGAAGTCTATTTATATCTCCCTTTGTCAAACTTTCAATTAAATGAATAGGACTTCTATCTAAAGCTTCAAATTTTTCAGAATTAATCATGTAAAAAATATCTCTCGCCAAAGGATTCCATGACCACCATAAATTTTGACTAAGTTTTTCTAATCCTGATAATCTTTCTGGAAGAGATTGAGAAACTAATACTTTCTTCCAAATAGGTTTTTCTCCCCAAGAAGCAGAAACGGGTACTTTTTGATTAATAGGTTGTTTATGTATATATTGTTCTATTCTTTTTTCGCTCTTATCAAGAGCTAACTCGTATGCTTGATAATAATATTTAATCAAATTTTGCCAAAGAGTTGATTTAGAAATTTCAAAAGCCTTTTCTCTTAATTTTTCAATTTCTTCATCATTTAACTGCAAGGTATGTTCAATCCTTGATACAATTTCTTTAACAGTTTGTTCATTATCTCCATCACTTCTACTAACAACGCCAAGAGCTCCATTTAGTTCTAAAACATTATTTTGAATCCAAAGTCCAAAACCTGCAAGATTTGTTGTTATGGAAGGAATATGAAAAGCCATAGATTCCATTGGAGTATATCCCCATGGCTCATAATATGAAGGGAAAATAGAAACGTCAAAACCTATTAAGAAATCAAAATAATTTAAGTTCACAATTCCATCATTTCCATCCAAATATGAAGGGATAAACATTATCTTAACATTATCTTCAGGAGAATTATTAAGTTTATTTTCTTTAATTGCTCTAAGAATAGGATCATTTTCAGGATCAAAAAGGTGATGAGTTAGATATTGATTTGAGGAAGGTTGATTAAAAGTATTATTTTCTATCTTATCTAAAAGAGATTTATAAATATCAACATTATGTGCAGGAACAGCTATAACAGCTATAATTTGACGTGAAAGTTTTTTATCGTTCAACTCTCCCATTGCATTAATAAAAACGTCTATTCCCTTATTTTTAAATTCGTACCTACCACTATTTATAATTAAAAGAGCATCCTTATCAATTTTTTGATTTATTAAAGCTTCAGTAATTTTTATTACCCTATCTCTTGCAAATTGCCTTTTTGTTTTAAACTCATCTTCATTTGGAACAAAAGTAGGTTCAAATCCATTTGGAGTAACAAAATCAACTTCTTTACCAAAGAAATGTTTACATTCATTATTTGTTAATTCACTAACAGTTGTAAAACTATCAGCATTTTCTGCAGATATTTTTTCTAATGAAAACTTAGCTCTAACATTAAATTCATTTGCAACCTGATTTGCATCATAATGTTTAAGTTCAGAATAAAGAGGAAGATTATTGCCTGCAATACTTCTGCCAAGAACAGTTGCATGAGTTGTGAAAACAGTAGCAATTTGAGGACAAGCTTTCTTTAAATACAAAATACCTGAACCAGTCATCCATTCATGCCATTGTGTTAAAATTTTATCTTGAGAACAAAGATAAAATTCATAGTAACTCTCAATAACTTTTGCAGCTGCATAACCAAACAAAAAAGGCTCAACATAATCCCATCCTCCAGTTATGCTATCAAGACCATAATCTTTCCAAAACTCTTCAAATATCTTATCTTTCTGGGAAAAAAAATTAGTAAAATTAACTAAAATAACTAATGGTTCTCCTTGAATTTTCCATCTGCCTATTCTAATTCTTAAGCCCTTAGATTCTGTATATGCTTTCCAACTTCTTAAAATATAGTTATCTTCTTGAAATTCTACTATATTTTCATTGTTTCTTACAATATCTGGACCAATTAACATATAGTTATCTTGGTGCTTTTCAACTAAAGTCTTAGACTTAGTTGAAATAACAGTATGAATTCCACCAACCTTATTGCATACTTCCCAACTTGTTTCAAAAATAAAATCAGGCTGCATATACTTATGTATTATAATGTCTTTATTAATTTATCTGTATTACTCAAAGCAGTTGAATATTCTTCTTTTAACTTTGAAAAAATATCCTTAACACTCAAAACATCTTTTATAATTGAACTCACTTGTCCAATTTCCAATTCTCCTTCTTCCAAATTACCTTCAAAAATTCCTTTTTTTGATTTTCCAACTCCTATTATCTCCAATAACTCTTCCTTAGTTGCTCCTCTATCTTCAGCTTCTTTTATCTTATCATAGAAACCTCCTTTTAAAAGTCTTGTTGGAGAAAGTTTTCTTAGCAATAGTTGAGTATCTCCTTCTTTTGAATTAATTATTGCATTTTTGAAATTTATATGAGCAGATGATTCATTACTTGAAGCAAATAAAGACCCTATTTGTACTCCTTCAGCTCCAAGAACCATCATTGCAAGAATTTGCTCACCAGTAGCAATTCCTCCTGCTGCAATAATTGGAATATCAATAATCTTCTTTAGTTGATTAATCAAAACTAATGTTGTAGTTTCTTCTTTTCCATTATGTCCTCCAGCTTCAAAACCTTCACCTACTATTGCATCAACTCCAGCTTCTTGAGCTTTTAATGCGAACTTTTCATTAGCAACAACATGAACAACTTTTATTCCATTGTCTTTTAATTTTTGAGTATAAGTTGAAGGATTTCCTGCAGAAGTAAAAACAACAGGCACTTTTTCTTTAATAACAATTTCAATGTGAGAAGAAGATTTTGGATTCATTAAAGGAATATTTACTCCAAAAGTATTGTTAGTAGCTTTTTTACATTTGTTTATATGATCAAGTAGAACTTCCTCATTCATTGATCCTGCACCAATTAACCCAAGTCCCCCTTCATTACTAACAGAAGAAGCCAATTCCCAACCACTACACCAAACCATACCGCCAGATATAATTGGAGTTTTGATATTTAATATCTCACAAATTCTATTATTCATTTTTTTTGCCACAAAGATAAGAGAAAATTTGTAATTTCAAATATTATTAGTAATTTTGGCACTTAAAATTAACATTAAATTAAAATCAAACTTTAAGTGTTATGAAAAGAGCAATTACTTTCTTTATTCTAAGTCTTCTTGCTGTTAGTGTTTATTCTCAAGGTTGGAGAAGTGGTAAATATAAAACAACCCCTCCAGAATATTTAGTTATGTTAAATGCTGATACAAAACTAATGATGGGAGTTAATTCAGAATTAAACCCATGGGCTTACGGTTTTACAGCGGGTTATCAATATATGACTGGCAAAAAGAAAGGATATATTACTTCTTCTCATGGATTTGGAGGATATTTGGGATTAATTCATTTTGTTAATTCTAAAACAGATGTTCTTCCAGTAGGAAGTCCTAATAATATTACTTTCTATGAATATAACAATTTCAGTTATGTTCCAATGATGCTATCATATAATTATAATATAATTCGCAAAAAGAGTATTTATTTTGTTGGAGCAGACCTTGGAGTTCAAATGATGATAAAAGAAAGAGATTATAAAGATGAAATAATTTCATATTACGACGGAGAAAATAAAATCAATATTACACGTTTTCTTCCAAGTGCAAAAGCATATATTGGATATATGTATCAAATAAGTACTGACTTCCGTTTAAGAGCACAAGTTGGTGCTGACTACATTATGGGATACACCTTTGATTCAAAAACTCCTTTTCTTTATAGAGATGATCAAGGAAACACACTTTATGGGGAATTAGTTGGGAAGAAAAAGACTCAAGGATTAATAAACATTTCTGCATCAATAGGAGTTGTTTATAGTTTGTAAATGCATTTATTTTATTCTCCATCAATAAACCCTTCTCAAATATATTCTCTTGATAAGGAAGAGTCTTTACATTGTGTTAAAGTTCTTCGCTTAAAAGAAAAGGATATTATTTATATCACTGATGGGAAGGGCAATCTTCATAAAACAGAAATTATTGAAGCCTCTCCTCGCTCATGTAGTGTTAGAGTAGTTGAAACTCAAGAAGAATTTGAAAAAAGAGATTATTATTTACATATTGCCATAGCTCCAACCAAAAACACTTCACGTTTAGAATGGTTTTTAGAGAAAGCCACTGAAATAGGTATTGATGAAATAACACCTATAATTTGCGAAAATTCCGAAAGAAGTATAATTAAATTGGAAAGATTGGAAAAGATAATTGTTTCTGCAATGAAACAATCATTAAAAGCTTACATGCCAACAATCAACGCTCCTACTACTTTTTTAGAACTTCTTTCTAAAGCAGATCAAACAAATAAATTCTTAGCAACATGCAATGAAGAAGGGAGAAAACTTATTAAAGAAGTTTATAAACCAAAAGAATCTGTCTTTATTGCCATTGGACCTGAAGGAGACTTCTCTAAAAAAGAAATTGAAGTAGCAACAAATAATAATTTTCAGAAAATAACCTTTGGAAAGGAACGTTTAAGAACTGAAACAGCTGGAGTTTATGCCGCTACAAGCATACATTTACTTAATCAATGAAAAAGTCAAGCTTAATAATATTATTCCTTACTCTAAGCCTATTCACATTAGCTCAAAAGAATACTATTGCCCTACTTAAATACAGCGGTGGAGGAGATTGGTATGCAAATCCAACCTCACTAACTAATTTAATTAACTTCTCTAATAAAGAGTTAAACACCACTTTATCCTCAAACTATGCAACAATAGAAGTTGGAAGTTCTGAAATATTTCTTTATCCTTTTGTACATCTAACAGGACACGGAAATGTTGTTTTCTCTGAACAAGAAATTGCTAACTTAAGGAACTATTTAATTGCTGGAGGATTTCTACATATTGACGATAATTATGGATTAAGAAAATTCATTGAGCCACAAATGAAAAAAGTATTTCCAGAACTTGATTTTATTGAAGTGCCTTTCAATCATCCAATTTATAATCAGAAATTCTCTTTCCCAAATGGATTACCTAAAATACACGAACACGATAATAAAGCACCAAAAGGATATGGACTGTTTTGGGAAGGAAGATTAGTTTGTTTCTTTTCCTATGAATCCGATTTAGGAGATGGTTGGGAAGATGAAGATGTTCACAACGACTCACAACAAATCCGCCTTAAAGCCCTACAAATGGGAGCCAATCTAATACAATACTGCTTTATGCAGTAATATATTTATTTTGAACAAATAAAAAAGGCGTATTAAATACGCCTCTGCAATAATAAACAACTTTTATTTGATTGGAATATAAAGCAATGTTTCGTATTCTTCTTCTTTTCTTACACCTGGATCGTTTATATAACTTTCAAAACTTGGAGCTTCTCTTAATTGATATGGACTGTTTGGCAACCATTTACTAAAGATTGCATCGTAAATTAGTGGAAGTTTATTATATGCTCCTTTATGGAAAAAGACAGCATACTTCCCTCCTTCTATTGTTTTAAAACCAATCTCTCCTTCTGGTTTTACTTCTTTTTCAACAGTTATGCAAGCATCGTAACGACATTTTGCTGCTTCTGTAACGGAAGGATCATCGTGTCCAATTCCTAAAAATTCATTCTTTTGTCCAAAAAGATTGTTTCTTCCAACAAAACTGCATACTCTATCCCACACTCCATTATAATGTTCATTTCCATACTCTCCTATTATTTGTATGTAAACAGCTTTAGAATCGGGACGTTCTACAATTTGTGGTTCTTGAAGATTGTATTCTTCCTTTGAAATGTTTCTGTTCATAATTACTATATTTTTATTTGTTCGGTATTCAGAGGGTGAAATATTATAGAATTGTTTAAATGCTTTTGAAAGAGATGAAGGCATATCATAACCTATTTTATAAGCAATATCTTGAATAGATAAATCAGTGCTTCTAAGTAATGATGCTGCTTTATGAACTCTTCTTCGAGTAATATAAACTCCTATTGGTTCTTTTAGAAAAGAGCGAACAATTCTATGAAGATGATAAGGAGAGAAAGAAGAAATTTCTGCTAAGGTTGCAAGTTTAATTTCTTTATCTAAATTTTTATCAATGTAATCAACAACAAGGTTTACTCTTCTAATATAGTCTTGTTGAGTTGCTTCGTTATTAGTCATAGTTTTGTATCTTTATTTTCTTTTTCAGTTGCAAAGATACAATCATAAATCCCAAAGACACTTTCCCTATATTGCTAAATTGAATTTCATTCAGAAAAGAACAACCGTTTTAGTTTGATATTTTTCTTAATTTTAAAACAGAAGCATTATTATAAACTTCATAGATAATGCTTCCATCTTTTTGCAAAAACTCTTTAAGTTCTATTTTAGTAATATCAATATCAGTTGATAATATTAATTCTTTTTCATCTCCTCTTTCAATGTATATACAATAACAAGAACTAAATCCAAAATAACTATCTGCCTCATTAAAATTTAATCTCAATGAAAAGCATTCAAACGCAGCTTTCTTTTTATTGGATAAGATAATAAATCCTTTACCATTTGAATTAAATTTTAATTTGTAGCATTCATTACAATTAACACCCATTTTAGAATACAATTCCCATTCCCCAACAAATATATCATTAGAAGGTTTTCCATAAATTGATAATATTAATTCCTCCTTGTGGGTAATTAAATAGGGATTTGGAATATACCAACCTGCATTTAATAAACTATCAATTACTTCTTTTCTTGAGAGATCAAGATGCTTATAACTATTATCAGGAAACAATTCCATAAAAGACTTATAATGTATTTCTTCTTCTGTCAATCTTTTATTAATAGTATCATTTTGTCCAAAAATCTCAATTGAACAAAACATAACTAAAAATAGTAATATACCTCGACTAACTCTTATTGAACTTAATATATTCATTTTCTTTCTATGATATAGTAATTTTTATATTTCACTATTCTGTATTTCGCTTTTAGTTTTATACATATCTTCTCATCACAATAATTATTATTCATTTCTTTAATTGATAAATTATCTGGAAGTAAAAAAATTATATCTTTTCCAATCATAAAACATTCGTTTTCGGAATAAATATACCCAAATTCATCTTCAATACCTAATTTACTATAATAAATTATGCTGTCATTAAGCTTATATGGGCTTACTCTTAGATGAATAATATAGTTATCAAGATTTTGAATTTTCAATTTGGAACTGTTTTTCAACCTATCTAAACGTGATTGATCTTGAATTAATAATTCTTTCTCTCTATTTTCTTCTTCTTTTAGGATTGTTGAATAATTATATTTTTCATACAAATATTCTTCATCTCGATTTAATATTACAGAATCATTTATATTATAAATTCTTTTAGTTATTTCTGTTATATCTCCTATATGATAAATATTATGATTCCATTTTAATGAATCTTTATTCAAAAAAGCATAAGCAGCTCCTGTAAAATATCCAAAAGTTCTCGATTCAAAATGACCTTCTTCTAATGATTGTAAATCTTTCAATAAAAGATTAATGGATTTTTCTTTATAAACAATAATCATTCCTGAAAATTTAGCCAATCCTTCGGTTAATTCAAATCTTGTTTCGTTTTGTTTTGAATTAGGATATAAAGATTGTCTTTTATTTCTAAAATACAAAGCATCTATCACATAACCACTATCATTTTTATTTGAATTAGATAAAGCCTTACTTAAAGCACTTGCTTCCAAACGAACAAACACACGTCCCATCTTTTTATCAATATGGCTATTATTATATGTAAAAGTAAAATTGCTATCACGTTGAATTTTATGAGTCATCTCATGAAAAGCAATTTCCAGTTGTTTTTCCTTATTATCAACTTCATCAAAATTAAGTATTGCAAAAACTTTTTTGCCAAAACTTTTTACTCCTGGAGAAAATGTCATTGTTTCTGGATAAAAATAGCAGTAAAGACCATTTTCAAAAACTCCTTTCCCTTCAATATCTATTGATTGCTTAGAAAATAATATTCTATTCATATTATCATCTAAAATTAGATTATCACAATAACTTATTCCCCAAAGTTCAGCATTTTCTTTTTCGCATTCAAGATTATATGACTCAAAAAACAAACTTGCCTTTCTTAGATTCTCCTTAAATGTTTGTGCATTAAGAAAATTTGAAATAAGTATAATAAGAATAAATACCCCTTTTGTATAAAAACCTTTTCCTAAAACTCTCCTATTATTCCAATATTGGTTCATAATTAATCTTTTTTTTATTTTAAAGTTCAAAGGTAGGAAATAAATTTATTCTATGGTTAAATAATTAATTAATAGTCGTTGATTTGAGAGTTTTTGAATGGATTATTTTGTTCTACATAACTTATAAAAGATAAAGAAGAAGATAATCTTCTTTTAATTCTCGCTAATCCTTGTATAAATTTATTTTTATAGGGTTTTGCTTTGTTTAAATCAAGTTTAAATTTACTAAGGTCGTACTTTAATAGTGGTAACGTACGACCTTAATCAATTAAGGTACGACCATAACTATGGTAACGTACGACCTTATTGAAACTATGGTCGTACCATATGAAATTTTTAAAAGGTTTAGACAAATTAAAACCTTGTTATTTTGAGTTTTAACCTTATATAATTTTTCTTTTCCTTCTTTAAATTAAATTTTATCGCTATTTCTATTCTTTTTTGATGTTGAATTTTAAATATTCTGTTCTTATTGTCCAAGATTTTCTTTTTAGGTCTTTTTTTTTAGTCAATAAATTATCTTTTTATGTTAATAAGTAGATTTTTTTACACTATTATTCTTCTCACAAAAAAGCTTTATATCAATATTTTAAACTTTAATTGAGTTAAAAATAAATTAATTTGGAAATTATTTAGTGCGTAAAACATAAGTTTTTGTATATTTGTGCGTCTATATATTATATTAAAGAAAAAATAAAATGAAAAAAATAATAGATAGAGCGCAAACAAGAGGACATGCTAATCATGGTTGGCTCGATACCAATCATACTTTCTCTTTTGCAAGTTATTATAATCCGCAAAGAATGCATTTTGGCGTTTTGAGGGTTTTGAATGATGATAAAATTATTCCTTCTAAAGGTTTTGACCTTCATCCTCATGAAAATATGGAGATTATTTCAATTCCTTTAAAAGGAAGAATGCGTCATGGTGATTCATTAAATAACTAATTTCAAGAGGACAGATTCAGGTTATGAGTGCTGGAACAGGAATTATGCATATTGAATATAATGACAGTGATAAAGAAGACTTAAGTTTTCTTCAAATTTGGATTTTCCCTAAAACAAAAGGCACTGAACCTCGATATAATAACTACGATGTTTCTAATCTTTTAAAGAAAAACGATATTTCATTATTTCTTTCTCCAAACAACGAAGCTAATATAAATCAAGATGCTTGGCTTTCATGGGCAAATTTGGATAAGGATAAAACTTTAAAGTATGATCTTTATGGCAAAAATACTGGAGTTTATGTTTTTGTTTTGGAAGGGGAATTGGAAATTGATGGAGTAAAGTTCTCCCAAAGAGATGGAGTTGGTATTACAGAAACAGATGGTTTTGAAATAAAGGCATTAGAAAACGCTGAAGCTATTTTCTTGGAAGTAGCAATGAACTAAACAACAATTTAATAATTAATAAAAACATATTTTAATATGAAACAAATAGCTATCATTTCTCCAAGTGTGAGAGACGAAAGAGTTGGGCATAGAGTTGCTCTATATTTAAAAAAATATTTTGAAGAAAATTCAATTGCAAAGGTTGATTTATTGGATTTAAAGGAATTTGATTTTCCTTTATTTAATGAAAGATTAATGTATCAAAAGAATCCTTCAGCAAAACTTTTGGATTTTGCTGAAAGAGTGAATAAGGCAGATGGAATTATTATAGTTTCTTCGGTTTATAATTATAGTTTTCCTGCTTCATTGAAGAATGCAATTGACGTTCTTTATCCTGAATGGAATAGAAAAGTTGTTGCTCTTTCTTCTGCAACAATGGGAATTGTGGAAGGCTTGCCTACAACTTTCCAACTTGAAAACATCCTTTCTCAGATGAAAGCAATTGTATCTCCAGTTAAATTCTTTGCTATAAATATTGCAAATGAATATACAGAAGAAGGAGATGCAGTAAACAAGGAAAAGACAGATAAAAAAATTAAACCAATGGTTGATGAGTTTATGTTTTTGGTTGATAAGTTCTCAAACTAAAACATACAATTAATTTACCATAAAACACAAATGGAGGTTAACATTAAGTTGTTAGCCTCCATTTTTATTATTTTACTTTAAGTGTAATAAGGAACAAGTCTATTTATAATCTACTATATCGAAATTATCAAATGGCTCTGTATTGGATTGTATCTTTTTATCTTTTAAATCTATTCCATAAAAATAAATATCAATTCCAGAAGATTTAATCCAAACGTATTTATTCATTAAGAAATTAAATAAATATTTAGATGAGTTTTGAGCATTGAGTTTTGCAATAGAATAAGCATCTTCTTCTTTAATTTTTTCATAATCATAAGAAGCAATGTAATCCTTACCAACCAATCTAATTTCTCCTTCAAAGAAATCTTCAACAGATTCATCATTAAAAAAAACTAAACGTGAATTGGTGTCAGCTTCATTATAAATAAGCCAAGTGTTAAATCTCACTCCATTAATCAGCTTATGGAAAACCTCTTTTTCATTTTGATAATAAACTAAAGAGTCAGTATAAGAATACTCTTCAATTTCCATTTGAGCAATATTAAGAGTATGATGAGTTTCGTCAATATTCTTACTGTTGAGTTCATTAATATCTTTTACCTCAATTACCTTAAATCCCAAAGAAGATAAGATTAGAGAAAGATTTTGAGAGTATTCTCTTAATAGAGTAGTATCTTTTATTTTGGAGTATAAAGGAGCATATTTTTCTAATAATTCTGCTTGAACATCTTGTTCCAAATCATAGAAATTAGGCATCTTTTCAATACTTTCATTTCTATAAGTTATTGATGGATTAATGAACAAATAAACAACATCTTGCCTTAAAGAATCCTTTTGTTTATAAAGAAAATCTTTTGCAAAGTTTTGAGAATTTGCATCCATAAAGCAAAATAATGTAATTAAGCCCAAAAATGCTATTTTAAAATAGCTCTCCTTGAATAAAGTCTTCATCATTAATTTCTTTATTATTATCAAATACTATATCATCAATATTTAAGTCATTCTGTTCTTCTTCAACTTCTTCAATAATCTCTTCCTCATAATATAAAGATTCCAGAACATTTACCTTCTTAACGTTAAATCTGCTTAATTTCTTTCCTTTAGCCTTATATTTCATAAGTTCTGAAAACTCTGAAACATTAATAACTTCATTGTCTACCTTCTTCCCTTTCTTATCATCCTCCAATTCTATTTCAATCACAGGTAGCCAGTCATTAGTCAAATGAAGAATTTCAAAGGAAGAATTATCTTCTACAAAATAAACCTTCTTTTCCATTATTTCTTCAATCAAGAAACGTTTCAAAAAGCACTGGTTATTTTCTTTTTCCTTATAAATTACAGTAATTGGCTTTTGGCTTTTAAACTTTTCAACAATAAGCAAATCATCAGCAAAATGAGTTTGAAGATCAAAATTAGTTAATCTATAATAACCTGACTTATAAATTGCAATTATCTTGTCATCACCACTAAATTCTCCCAAATAATTTCCTCTTTCATCAGCATTTAATCTTTTAACCGATTCATCAAACCAAATTTTTCTTGCTGAAAGAGTTGAAATACCTTCCATCTTCTTAACAATCTTCCTTACCAAATAGCGAGTAAGAATATTTCCTTGAGCATTTCTTCCTTTAATTGTAAGTTCTGAAAAGTCATAATCAAAATTTATTTTCCTCAATCCAGACTTAGGTTTAAGAGAAACATTTACAATTTCAGCCTCTCCATTAGGATTTGCAGAGAAGTAAATAACCTTAGAACCTTTTACTCCTTTTGTCAAAACGTATTCCTTATCTCTAATAACATTAGTTATACTGAAACGTTTAACATAAGCTTTTCCAAAAGCGCCATCCTGATAAACTAAATTGTAAATAGTACGTTCATCATTTCTTTTAAATACATTTATATATATAATGTCTGTTCCAAAGAAATCTTTCTCCTGTACCTTTTTCACAACCACTGTTCCATCACTTCTAAATGCAATAACATCATCAATATCGGAGCAATCACAGACGTACTCATCATTTTTCATCCTAAAGCCAGCAAAACCATCTTTATAGTTGCAATAAAGTTTTTCATTAGCAACAGCAACAGCTTGAGCTTCTATAGTATCAAAACTTCTAATTTCTGTTTTTCTTTCCTTGCCTTGACCATATTTTTTCAAAATTCTTTCAAAGTAAGCAATTGCATAATCAATTATATGTTCTAAATCATAATTAACCTGCTTAATGTCATCTTCAATTGCTAAAAGAATATCATTTGCTTTGTCTGAATTGAATTTTGAAATCCTGTCAATAGGTATCTTTCTTAATTTGTGAATATCTTCAATATTAGGTTCACGCATTAAGTTTTTAATAAAAGGTTTTAGCCCTTCAATAATTGTATCATCAATTTCTTGGTCAGTCGTACAAGGTTTAATCTTTTCATAAATTTCGTTTTCAATAAATATCTTTTCCAAAGAAATCCATTGCCAGCGTTCCTTAAGTTCATTTAGTTCAATTTCCAATTCCAGTTGAAGAAGGTCAACTGTGTTTTGAGTTGAACTTTCAAGAATTTCATTAACTGTAAGGAAATGAGGTTTATCTTTTTCAATTACACAAGAGTTGGGAGAAATAGAAACTTCACAATCAGTGAAAGCATAAAGAGCATCAATTGTTTGATCAATTGAAGTATCATTAGGTAATTGAATAATTATTTCAACATTTAAAGCAGTGTTATCATCAATCTTTTTGATTTTGATTTTACCTTTTTCATTAGCTTTAATAATTGAATCAATTAGTTTTCCAGTTGTTGTAGCAAAAGGAATTTCAGAAATAACCAATGTTCTTTTATCTTGAACACTAATTTTAGCTCTAACTCTAACCTTCCCTCCTCTTAAACCTTGATTATATTTTGAAACATCAATTGTTCCTCCTGTTAAAAAATCTGGAAATATTTCAAAAGGTTCATTTCTTAATATTTTAATTGAACTTTCAATTAGTTCAACAAAATTATGAGGTAAAATCTTACAAGCCAAACCTACTGCAATTCCTTCAACTCCTTGAGCCAAAAGCAAAGGAAATTTTATTGGAAGAGTTTCTGGTTCTTTATTTCTTCCATCGTATGAAGGACGCCATTTTGTTGTTTGAGGATTAAAAACAACATCTAAAGCAAATTTAGATAAACGAGCTTCAATATAACGTGAAGCAGCTGCACTGTCACCAGTTAAAATGTTTCCCCAATTACCTTGACAATCTATCAAAAGTTCTTTTTGACCAAGACCAACAAGTGCATCAGCAATTGAAGCATCACCATGAGGGTGATATTTCATTGTATTACCAACAATGTTGGCAACCTTATTATATCTTCCATCATCCAATTCCTTCATTGAATGAAGTATTCTTCTTTGAACAGGTTTTAATCCGTCATTAAGATGAGGAACAGCTCTCTCTAAAATTACATAAGAAGCGTAGTCTAAAAACCAGTCTTCGTACATTCCCTTAACGGGAATAGTTTTGTGAGTTTGTTTTGTTTGAGTTGTGTTTTCTTCCATATATTAAGCCAAATTTATTTTGGCAAATTCTGTTGTATTTTATTAAAATTCTACCTTAGGAGCATTTTCTGCACCTTTATCTGCTGCAAAATAAGCTTTTCTTTCAAATCCAAACATTCCAGCAATTATATTAGTTGGGAAACGTCTTAGTTTTGAATTGAAAGCATTAATTATATCTGCAAATTTTTGTCTTTCAACAGCAATTCTGTTTTCTGTTCCTTCAAGTTGTGATTGAAGTTCCAAAAAGTTTTGATTTGCTTTTAAGTCAGGATAACGTTCCACAACAACCATTAATCTATCTAAAGATGACTTTAACGCTGCTTGACTTTGTTGAAATTTATCTAAACTTTCTTGAGTTAAATTATTAGGGTCAACCTTTGAAGTTGATGCAATATTTCTTGCATTAACAACATCAGTAAGAGTTTCTTTTTCGTGAGATGCATAACCCTTAACAGTGTTAACCAAGTTTGGAATTAAATCAAGACGTCTTTGATATTGACTTTCCACCTTTGACCATTGTTGTGAACATGCTTCATCTTTCTTTACTAAGCCATTATATGCACTTATTACCCATATTGCGATTATAGCAATAATTCCAATTATAACTATAATATTGATTGGTTTTCTTCTCATTGATTTTATTTTTAATTTGTTATTATATTGTTGTACTATTATCTATATTAATTCTTTTTTATTAGAAGCGACCGCCTCCACCTCCACCTCCAGAGAATCCACCGCCAAAACTTCCTCCAGAAAAGCCTCCTCCTCCTTTTCCAAATCCACTACCTCCAACAATGACAGCTGGAGTTTTTGGAATAACATAATCTTTAAAATTGGAGTTATGACAATTCTTACATGTGTAGGTTTTCCTTCCTAATCCATCACTAAATTGACTTGCATTCTTAACAATACCATCAGATTCCAAAAACATGGTTTTACCACCACAAAATGGACAAATAGAATATTGAGTTAAAGCATTATCAAAAGCAAATATATCAGTATTTCCACAATTATCGCATAACCAAACATCATAGTCCTTTGATTTTATTTCTTCTTCAATAATTTCTTTACTTGAAAGATATTTGTCATCATCTTTTTCATTTAATCTATGCATTGGATTATTACATTTATGACAAATCAAAATCTTATTTCTGACTCTTGGTTTGAAATATAGCTTATACCAAAGAAATATTGTGATTAACATTACAGGGAAAAGAATTCCTAAAAGATACCATCCTTTTACAGCCTTATTAAAAGCTCTTATTTTATCTTCTTTTTGAGAAATGCTATATTTTGAATGAGCCTTTGTTGTGAAAATAAAAGCAAGAATAATAAGTGCTATTGAAAGAATTAAATATCCACTGATAAATGGGAGAACATCTTCAAAGGTTACAGGTTCTTTTTTTGCGAATCCTTCAGTTGCATATTCTTCATTGATTAACAGACTAATTTCATCAATAGCTGCAATCATTCCATTATCCCAATCTCCTTTTTTAAAATAAGGAGCCATAATTCTATTAACAATTTGAGTACTTTTTGCATCAGTAATAGCTCCTTCCAAACCATAACCAGTTCTTATAAACACTTCTCTTCTATCAACAACAAGCACAACAATTAATCCATTATTTGATTCCTTTTGTCCAACTTTCCATTTTTCGAAAAGCTCCATTGATACTTCTCTTGCATCCATTTCTCCTGAAGATTGAAGGGCTACAACAGCAACTTGAGCTGTGGTTGCTTTTTCCAAAGAGTCAAGTTTTTGATTCAATATATTATAAGCATTTTCAGAAAGAATGTTGTCTTGGTTAGACACATAGGAATTTGAAGTAGCGGTTTTGATTGGCTTTATATTGTCAATAGAAAAACTTTGAGCAATACTTTGGTTTAAAATTAGTACGAAGGAAAATAAAAGACTAAATTTTAAGGTTATATGAATCTGTTTAATCATTTTAATTTAATATTAAGCAATTTGAAGAGCAAAGATATAAAGAAAATTCTTAGTTTTGCAGATTGTTAGAAAGAAAATTTTATTATATAATTGTATGAATACGGAAAAAGTTAAATGTTTAATCATTGGCTCTGGTCCTGCTGGCTATACTGCAGCAATTTATGCTTCAAGAGCAAATCTTAACCCAATTGTTATTGACGGAATGCAACCAGGAGGACAACTTACCATTACAACAGAAATTGATAATTTCCCTGGTTATCCTAATGGAACAAGTGGATTGGAAATGATGGAGGATTTAAAAAATCAAGCTCAGAGATTTGGCACCAAGGTTGTTAATGATGTTGTTAATAAAGTTGACTTTGGAAAATATCCATTAATTGTTGAAACTGATTCAGGATTAGCTTATGAAGCTCAAACTGTTATTATTGCAACTGGCGCTTCTGCAAAATGGATGGGCTTGGAATCTGAAGAAAAGTTCAGAGGAATGGGAGTTAGTGCCTGTGCAACTTGTGATGGTTTCTTCTATCGTAATAAAGAAGTTGCTGTTGTTGGAGGAGGTGATACTGCTTGTGAAGAAGCTTCCTATTTGGCACAATCTTGTTCAAAGGTTTATATGATTGTTCGTAGAGATGTTTTAAGAGCATCAATTGCAATGCAAAAGAAAGTTATAAATAACCCTAAAATAGAAATTCTTTGGAATCATAAACCAATTGAAATTATAGGAGATATGACTGGTGTAACTGGAGTTATGCTTGGAAACACAAAAGATGGAGGTTTAAAACAAATTGATCTTGCTGGAGTTTTTCTTGCAATTGGACATCATCCAAATTCCGATATTTTTGTTCCTCAAATTGAAGTTGATGAACAAGGATATATTATCACAAAAAATGGATCTACTCACACAAACATTGAAGGAGTTTTTGCAGCAGGTGATATTAGAGACACAATGTATCGTCAAGCAATTACTGCTGCTGCAAGTGGCTGTATGGCAGCAATTGATGCTGAAAGATTCTTAAGCGAAAAAAATATTTAAAATTGAAAATAAGGAAGTCCGTATTATTTCTTGCATTTGTTTTTCTTATTCCTTTTGTGAGCATTGCTCAAGACAAAAAGGAGAAAGAAAAAACAATTGCTATTGATACCGCTCTTTCCTTTACTCGTTACACTACCCTTCCCTTAAAAAACCAACCTTTTCAATTTATTGACAAATCCATTGATGAAATAAGGCATGTAAATGCGGTTTATAGAATTGAGAATATGTTTTACCAACAACTCTCAACTGATGGTTCTCCACATAAACCGCTTTTATTTCAATTGCCCGATTTACTTTCTTTTAATTATCAACCCAGCGTTTATGATGCAGTAAAGTTTACAAGAGAAAATATTAAGTTCTACAATGTCTTTAAGCCTTACTCCGAATTACGCTATTCCAATACTTTAAATACCTCTCGCTATTTCTCTGTAATTCATGCACAAAACATTTATAAAAACATTCATTTAGGTTTTCAATATGATGTTAACTACACAACTGGTTCTTTTGACAAGAGTCAAATTATGAATCAGTTTTTTAATGCCACCCTGCGCTTTAAAAACAAAAAAGAAACCTATGAAGGATATTTAGGATTTATTAGAAACAGAGCAATGCAAAATGAAAGTGGAGGAATAAAATCAGACTCTTCTTTTGCTGCTCAGGAGTTCTCTTCCCTCAATGCTTATCCAGTAAACTTAAGCATGGCTTACTCTAAATGGAAATCTGTAGATGCTTTTTTAGTTCAAAAGTTTAATTTTGGTAAACTTATTAAGGACAGTTCTTTTATAAGTAACCTTTCTTTGGTTCACGAACTCTCCTATTTTTCTAATGCAAGACTGTATTTCGATGCAAATCCAATGGAAGGTTTCTATCAACAATTCTATTTTGATACCTTATCAACAAAAGACTCTCTATCAACTCAAAGAATTCAAAACTCCATTTCCATTAGGAATGAAAAGACAATACCTTTTGAAATAGGAATTAAGCATGACTATATTCTTTTTGCAGACACTTTAAATAATGAAAGAAGTTCCAATTTCACTCCTTTCGTCAATTTGGGATTAGATATAAATAGCTTTAAATTAAACTTTAACACAGAATACATAATCTCCAACAACAGGTATAATGAAGACTTCCAGATTGGAGGAAACGTTGCTTATAAAAATCTTTATGCAAATGTAAAGTTAATGAATAAGAGCGTGGATTATTTCTATAATAGATACTGGACAAATAACTTTAAGTGGGAGAATAATTTCTCTAAAACAAATATGTTTAACACCAATTTGGGCTACAACCACAAAGACAAGTTATCAATTAACGTAGGATATTTCCTATTAAACGATTTGGTTTATATAGATAATAACCTTTCTCCAAAACAAACAGATAAATCAACTTCAATTATTCAAGCATCACTTCTTCATAATCTTAAACTTGGTATTTTTAACTTCAAAGGAGTAATGACACTTCAAAAACTTTCATCTGAAGAAGCAATAAGAATACCCGTTTTTCAAGCAAAGCAGGGAATTTGCGTTAACTTTAAGATGTTTAAACAAAAACTGCAAACACAAATAGGATTCGATTTCAGATATAATACATCCTATTTTGCTGATAGTTTTATGCCAGCAATGGGAGCTTTTGTTCATCAGGATAATGTAAAGATTGGCAATTACCTGTTCACAGATTTCTTTGTTCAAGCTCAACTTGACAGGGTGAAATTCTTTGTTGCTCTCACCCATCCTTATGCAGGAGCTTTTGAAAACAACTATTATCTAACACCACACTACCCTTCCGAAAAACTAAATCTTCGTTATGGGGTAACTTGGATGTTTTTCGACTAATGGAATCTTATCTTAGAATAAATAAGTCTTAGAAAACTTAAGTTTAAGCCTTTTTCCCATATTTCTTTTCAGCCTTATAGAATTTAAGACCTATCAGTTCTTTTCTCAACTTCCTTTCTGATTTAAAAGCAATCTTTTTCACCTTTACCCTAGTTGGAATACATTCCTCTTCAGTATCAAATCCTTCTGAGGTTAACAAAAGACTGAATGTTCCAATCCCATCTAATTTGACATTATAGCCTAATTTCAACTTTGTTATAATAATATTACCTTATGAAAATTAAACTTGATTTAAATACGCTAAAACCCTTTAAAAATAAAGTGAAACAAGGATTAGCTAAATTTATACAAAGATAAAAATACTAAAAGATTAATTTTTTCACCCAAAATAGCCTTTATATGAAAAATTATAGTAATTTTGCCTCGTTATTGGTTCTTTTTGGATTAAAAGGGAATTAGGTGTGAATCCTAAACAGTCCCGCTGCTGTAAACTCTATGTTAAACAAGTGTTTCTTCTTTAGCCACTGAATTTTTAGATTTGGGAAGGCGAAATGCTTGGGAGTAAGTCAGAAGACCTGCCAATTATTTATTAAGTTTTTGAGCTTTCGAGGAAAAGGCTTAAGACAACTTTAAGATTTTATTGGATTTATCCTCTTAATTTTATCTTTGATTTTGTCTTTATTTTAGTCTTGCTTGATGCTCTAATTTATTAGTTGTTTATTCACATAAATAAAATAAAAAAGAGTATGAGAAAATTAATTTTATTACTTTCTATGGTAATTGCGTCAAATGTTACTTTTGCACAATTTGACGGAGCTGTTGGTACTCCAGGGTGTCAGGCTATTGGTATTTCTAATCCTAGTATTGTCTCTTGGGCAAAGGGAGTTGAAGTAAAAAGAGGATTCCAAGGAACTTCTTCAACAAATTATGCTGCTTATGGTAAAAGCTATATGGCTCAAGGTATCCCCGACAGCACAACAACAAGAGCTATTTCATTAGGTAGAAATGGCGAAGCTATCATTACTTTTGATAGACCTATTATTAATGGAACAGGGTATGATTTCGCTGTATTTGAAAATGGTTTTAGTTCTACTTATTTAGAACTTGCTTTTGTTGAAGTTAGTAGTGATGGAATCCATTATTTCCGATTCCCTTCAACTTCAAATTCAACTTCTGAGGGAAACATTAACCCTACTTTAATTAATAATCTTGCAGGGAAATATGAAGTAGGTTATGGAACTCCTTTCAATTTAGATGATATTAGTGATGATGCTAACTTAGATAAGTCTAATATTAGATTTGTAAAACTTGTTGATGTAAATGGAGGGGTTGATATGGATGCTCAAGGAAATATTATTTACGATGCGTCATCTGGTGGTCCTGCTACTGGTTTTGATTTAACAGGTGTTTGTGTATTAAATGGAGGAAGTCCTTATATTATTTCTAACTTTGAAGGTATGCTTACTCAAACTAATACTTATGAAATTATTAATTCAACTAATGGAATTGTTGATAATGATGGAAATTATCACCGTTATTATACAAATAATGGTGTTGTATTTGAAGCTTTAGGTCTTTATGGAGGTAGCTTTGCCTGTGGATTTGGTTTATCTAATTTAACTGGAAATTCTACCACTACTAGCTTTTATGAATCTGCTGCAAATATGGGTTTAGAAGGCCCTGACTCTGTTTATCTTAATGCTTATTATAGTGATTATGCTGGAACAATTGAACATAATATTGTAAAAATGGCTGACAGTTCTTTATTTAAACCTATGGGAGTTTACGTAGACAATTCCCTAAGTACATATAATTACAATACAACAAATTCTCTTTCTAATTATTGGTTAACAATAAATGCATACGGATATGATGCAAATGGAAATATAACAGATAGCTCTTCTGTATATTTGGCCGATAAAAGAAATGGTGCAAATATAAATGTAAAAGATTGGACATGGTTAGATCTTTCAAATTTAGGTCAATGCTCTAAAGTTATCTTTAAGTTAGGAACTAATGATGATAGTGGATATGGAATGAATCCTCCAGCATATTTCTGTTTAGATAATTTTGTTATTGAATCAAATGTCGTAATTCCTGAAATACCTATGAATGTTACTACTTTGGCAGCTTCTAATATAGGATTTGATTCTGCATCTCTTAATGGATCTATTGATTTAGGGAATCAAACTATTATTAATAAAGGTTTTCAATGGAGATTAAATACAGAAAGTACTTGGAATGATGTTATTGTTAGTGGAAATGACTTTTCTTATACTTTAACTAATTTAATTGCTGATACAACTTATATCTATCGTGCTTTTGCTACAAGTGCAAATGATACTGTTTATGGTTCTGAAATCAATTTCACTACCTTAAATAATTCTGGTCTTGAAAATATTAATAGTAATAATATTTCTATGACTTTATATCCTAATCCAACATCTGGATTATTTAATATTAATATTGAAGGAATAAACTCTGATGTAATGATTTTTGTCTGTGATGCACAAGGAAGAATTGTTAATTCAAAATCATTCAATACTAATAATAATATAATAAACTTTGATTTGTCTTCTTATCCTAAGGGAGTTTACTTTATTAAGGTTATAACAAACAAATCAACATTAAGTCAAAAACTCATCGTTTTTTAATAAAAGGATAGTTTTAGTTAGGTCATGAGGGTGGAAGCTTTATGCTTCTGCCCTTTTTTATTAAATAAAAATATGCTATTATTGTTATCTAATAAAAATATATAAGAACAAAATGTTTAACATTAAATTATTCAGTTTATTCTTAAAGGATTCATTAATACTTGAAAGAATAAATAAGCTCAATACGAAATTTCGGTAGGATGAAAAAAGATTATCCTTTCTCTAAAATAAGAAAGAGGAAATGTATCAGATCTGGAGTTATTGAAATAACAATTTGAAATGCAATAATTATTAGAATTAATTAAAAAAATAGAATGTTATTCTGTTTTTTGTTTTAATCTTCAAAAATAAACTGCAAAATGATAATAAATAAAATTTTTAATATATAATGTTTATTGGGAATTAAGGTTTTCTTTCAGAAAAAGCGTTAAAATCTACCTTAAGATCAAAAAGAGGCCGTGTTTTTGCCAAAAAGAGGCCGTCAGAACACTAAAAAGACGCCATGTTTGATGGTCGTAGACGGCCTCCACGTGCACTGTAGACGGCCTCTACAGAATTACAGAGGGCCTCTTTTTGCCAATTAGACAGCCTACTTTTTGCAAAAACACAGCCTCTATTTTAGAAATATGCTTTTCCATAAGAAATATATTGATAATTAAAAATAAAATTCTAACCTTTAAAGCGTAAAACATAAAATATTACACACTTTAATATTAAATTCCTATTTACTAGTTGATTAAATCTATATTATAAAAAGATGCTGTGGTTACCACAATAGAATTAAGATTTAATAATCAAGTCTAATGATAAAAAAATTACCTATAAAATATGCAAAAATCAGATATGAAGAGAAAAATATTGGAGAGAAAAGATGAAGTATTTATTTACATAATAAGTTTTTCTCAATGTAGAGTAAGATAAGAAAATTACATATAGCTATTTTATTATGAGGTAGTAAAAGTTTTATTGTACAATGATGATTTCTTTTATATAATTATCCAAATAAGTTTCATTTTACACTACAAGTATACCTTTATTAAAAAAATATTGTATCTTTGTACCGTGTAATTGGTTCTTATTTTTAGATTAAAAGGGAATTAGGTGTAAATCCTAAACAGTCCCGCTGCTGTAAACTCT
The DNA here is from genome assembly GCA_017860255.1 of Bacteroidota bacterium. Taxonomy (GTDB): domain Bacteria; phylum Bacteroidota; class Bacteroidia; order Bacteroidales; family P3; genus UBA10566. The sequence continues at coordinate 33,253 of JAFNAR010000009.1, forward strand.
ATTGTTTAATAAGTGTTTTTTTCTTTTGCCACTGAATTTTATTTGGGAAGGCAAAACACTTAGGAGTAAGTCAGAAGACCTGCCAATAATTTTATTTACTTTTTAGAATGCTCTCGAGGAAAGAGTCTAAAAATTATGATTAGAACATTATTATCAGGTTTATTACTATTTGTATTTTCGTTGCCAATTGTTTCTTTGGCTCAAGAAAAGGATTCCATTAAAAGCATAATGCTTAATGAGATCGAGATTATTGATTCCTTTGCAAAAGACTCTCTTTCCAAACAATCTTCCTCCTCTTTAGACTCAACAGTTATTAAGAAAATCCCTTTTATTTCTGTTGGCGAAATGGCAAAGTATATTGCTGGAGTCAATGTTAAGGATTATGGCGGTGTTGGAGGTTTAAAGACAATTTCTGTTAGAGGTTTGGGCTCAGGACACAGTGCTGTGGTTTATGACGGAGTAAGTGTTACTGATTTTCAAACAGGACAAGTTGATTTGGGTAAGTTTTCTTCTGGAAACATTAAAGCAATTAATCTTTTTAATGGTCAATCCTTCTCAATGCTTCAAACTGCAAGATCCTTAGCATTTGCAAATGTTTTCTTAATTGAAACTCAAAAACCATTATTTGACAGCTTGCAAAGAATAAAAGCATCAATTAAAACTTCTTATGGCTCTTTTAATTATGGTAATTTGGGTTTGAATCTGGCTTATAAGGTAAATAATATATGGACTTCATGGGTTGATTTGGATATTCAAAACACAAAGGGAAATTATCCTTATTTGCTTCGTTACGGATATAGCGAAAATGACTCTACATCAAAGGAAATTAGAGAAAATTCTGATTATTTTGGATTTAGAGGTGAATGGAATGCCTTTGGAAGCTTTAATTCTAAAACTGATTTAAAACTTAAAGCCTATTATTTCTATTCTGAAAGAGGTTTACCAATGAGTACTACTCTCTACTATTTGAATTCTTCACAAAGACTTTGGGATGAAAACTTCTTTTTGCAAAGTATATTCACTCATAACTTCAATAAACGACTTTCCTATCGTAATCATGCAAAGGCACTCTACTCTTTCTCCCATTTTCTTGACCCAAAAACTTTAAATATTTCAGGTTACCAAAGCGATAAATATTATCAGAGAGAATATTATCTGAATAATGTTGCTTCATATTTGCTTGTGAAAGATTTGACTTTAGCTCTTAGCAACGATATTTTTCTAAATAATCTAAATGCTCCTTCTTCTTTCTACTCAAAAGCAAACAGAACTTCTTCAATAACTGCTTTAAGTTTTTTGTTTGATAATTCAAAACTTCTAATCAATGGTAATATTTTACATAATTATGTTTTGGATTATGAAGATAAGGAAAAGACTCAAAAAACAAAAAGTCACTTCTCTCCTTTTCTTTCAATAGGTTACACATGGAAAGAATGCTTTACATTGAGTGCTTTTTATAAGGATGTATTTCGAATGCCTTCCTTCAATGATTTATATTTTAACAGGGTAAGCTTTTCTTCCCTTGAGCCAGAAAAGGCTAAGCAATGGAACATTCATACAGAATTTTCTAAGAATTTTGGTTCTTACAAATCAAGTTTTATTTCTATTTCTTTAGATGCCTATTATAATAATGTAGAAGATAAAATTATTGCTGTTCCTCAACGAAATTTATTTGTTTGGTCAATAATAAATTATGGTAGAGTTGAAATAAAAGGATTGGATATTCAATCATCTTTTAGAACTTACCTTCCTTTTTCTTTGGATTTGAATATTAGAGCAACCTATTCTTATCAAAAAGCTACTGATGTTTCAGATTCAAAGGCAATAACCTATAATAATCAAATTCCTTATACTCCTATTCATTCTGGTTCATTGTTTTTGAATCTTACTCACCCTATAATGGACCTTGCATACACTATAAATTTTGTTGGTAAGCGATATGCTCTTGCTGAAAACATTGATAGAAATATGCTAAAGCCATATCAAGATCACTCAATAACACTTTCTAAGGATTTCTTTTTGAAAAAAAATAAGATAAATATAGGCCTATCATGTCTTAATTTGTTTGGAGTGCAATATGAGGTAGTTCGCAACTATCCAATGCCCCAACGACAATTTCGTATTAATTTAAAAATGGATTTATAATGAAAAAAACAAAATGGATTTTAGCTTTAATCTTTTTGGGATTAAGCTTTGGTTTCACTTCCTGCAAGGATGACACAAATGAAAATCCGAATATAACTGAAGAAACTCTCCATAAAGGGCTTTTCATTCTTTGTGAGGGGAATTGGGGACATAATAATTCTGCTCTTGATTTTTATGATAAAGAAACACAAAAAATAACATTAGACTTATTTAATAATGTTAATGGTCAAGGTTTAGGTGATACTGGTAATGATATGATTCAATTTGGAGATTATATTTTTATTGCAGTTAAAGAATCAGCTTGTGTTAATGTTATTAATAAAAATACAGGTAAGTTAATAAAAAGAATATCTGTTATAGGCAATGATGGCAACAATCGTAAGCCTTCAAGATTTTGTGCAACAAATTCTATGATTTACTTATGTACTGTTGATGGAAATGTTGTTGAAATAAATCCTAATTCTTTAAATCTTGGAAGAATTGCTAAAGTTGGACGTAACCCTGAAGATATTTGTATTTCTAATAACAAGCTTTATGTTACAAATTCTGGAGGATTAGATTTTAATACTCCTATTGGATATGATAAAACTGTTTCTGTTGTTGATCCTTCCTCTATGACCGAAATAAAGAAGATTGAAGTTGGCCTTAATCCTGGTTTTATTAAACCTCTTAAAGATGGTTTAATCGGATTAATAGTAAGAGGAGATTATTCTGATATAAAATTTGTTACAATAAACACTAATACAGATGAATTAACTAAAACTTTTAATATCCCAATGTTAAACTTTGATGTTATAGACAATAATAATATTGTTTATTTGAACTATGATTATTTTGGTTCTTCTGCTTCAGTAATAAAGAAATTTGATTACAACTCTAACTCTACTTTAAGTAATGATTTTATTAATACTGGTGGAATTATTAGTCAAATAACTTTACCTTACGGAATTAATATTTCAAAATCTAATAATGAAGTCTATATTACAGATGCTGTAGATTATATTACAAGTGGTAAAGTATTTGTATTTGATTTGTTGGGTAATTTTAAATATTCAATAAATGTAAGCAATACTCCTACAAAAGTAATTGCAAGAGATTAATCAATAAAACATTTAATAACTAATAAAATATTATAATACCATTTTGATTTAATTGTTAATTATTATTCTTACATTTGCCTTTTAAAATTGAGTTTAACAATTAATAATTAACAATTAAATCAATGGAAAACAAAGTTACTTTTGGCTCAAAATTTGGCACTCTTGCCGTAGTTGGTGGTTCAGTAATTGGACTTGGGAATATTTGGAGATTCCCCTATTTAGCAGGAAACAATGGAGGCTCAGCTTTTATTATTGTTTACATTCTCTGTAGCTTATCAATTGCCATTCCAATCATGATTAGTGAATTTGTAATTGGTCGTTCAACAGGCAAAAATGCTTATGGAGCTTTTAAAGAGATTTCTAAAAAGAAATTTTGGGGTTTAGTTGGATTGGCAGGAATAATAACTGTTTTCTTTATTTATGGTTTCTATTCAGTAGTTGCTGGTTGGGCAATTTCTTTTATTCAAACCTCGCTTACAAGTGGCTTTGCAGGAAAATCTCCAGAACTAATACATAGCAATTTCATGAATTATATTAATTCTGGATGGAAACCTACCCTTGCTGCTTTAGTGTTTATAGTTTTAACTGCTGGGATTGTTATTGGAGGAATTCAAAAAGGTATTGAAAGAGTTAATAAAATTCTTATGCCTATGCTTTTCTTAATTATAATTCTTCTTTTCATTTACTCAACTTCTCTAACTGGATTCTCCGATGCAATGGATTTCCTTTTAAAACCTGACTTTAGTAAATTGGGATTTAAAGCAGTTCTTGCTGCAATAGGACAATCGTTCTTTTCTATGAGTTTGGGAATGGGTTGTATGATTACTTATGGAGCTTATATTAAACAAAAGGCTTCTCTTACTGGAATTGCCTTAACGATTGGACTTGCTGACTTATCTGTTGCTCTTTTAGCTGGCTTTGCAATCTTCCCTGGAGTATTTACTTTTGGAATTGAACCAACCTCTGGTCCTACTCTAATTTTTGAAACTCTTCCTTTAGTTTTTTCTATGATGCCTTTTGGTAATATATTTGCAATATTCTTTTTCTTCTTAGTTTTTATTGCTGCAATTACTTCTTCTGTTTCCATGTTGGAACCTATTTGTTTGTTTGCTATTCAAGAGTTTAAATTTTCAAGAGTTAAGTCAACAATAATTATTTCATTAGTAGTTTTTATATTAGCTGTTCTTTGCGCATATTCACAAGTTGATGATTCTTCAATTAGATTATTTGGTAAAAATCTTTTCGATGCATTAAATGATATAACTGATAAATTCCTAATGCCAATTGGAGCTTTACTAATAATTATTTTTGTTGGCTGGTTTGCAAACAAAGAATTGGTAAGAAATCAATTTACAAATAATGGGACAATATTAAACAAAGGATATAAGCTATATATTAATGTTGTAAGATTCTTTGTTCCTTTGGTTCTTTCATTATTTATCCTTAATTTAATGGGCTTATTATAATATTAACATTTTAATGTTAGTAAATAATTCGTCAAACTATATCTTTAGGATAATTTTTGAATATATATTTGCAACATATTTCCCTTTTACGAGTAAAATATAAAAAAATAAAAATTAAATTTAACAACACGTTTATTAATTAAAAACAAAACATCATGAAAAAGAATTTAATTATTTTAGTTGCTGTTCTATTAACATCAACTTTCGCATTTGCACAAAGTGGCAATATGTTTGTAACTGGACATCTGGGATTTAATACTAATTCAAGCACCAATTCAGTTGGTTCTACAAGTGTTGATATTCCTGGAGGAAATACTTTTGATATTATGGCTGAATTTCACTACAAGATCACTAAGAATATTGCAGTTGGTCTTGGATTAGATTATGAAAGATATTCTTCTTTCGTTGGTACAACTCCTGGTGGAACAGATTATTTTAACTCTGAATCAATGTTTTCAATTGTTCCTTCTGCAATTTATGGAATTAAAATAACTGATAATTTTAAATATATTCCAAGATTATATCTTGCAATTGGATTTGGAAGTATAGATGAAGAATCTCCAGCTGTTTTAGATCCTAATAAAATAGAAACATTTACAACTGATTTATCAAGTTTTACAATTGGTGTTAAACCTCTAAGCTTTGAATATGGAATTAATAATAGATTCGCAATTACTATGAGCTTTGGAGATTTATACTACAGAACTTATACTGAAAAAGCTACAATTGCAAATATTGAAAGTAAAGCTACTAACAAGGGATTCAATTTAGATGCTAACTATGGTGCATCATTTGGAATTCGTATTTATTTATAATTAAGTAGATATTAACTCTCTAAAAGAGTAAGCTAAATGGCTTACTCTTTTTTTGTTTTATAAATTTGACATGTTAAAACATTGTTATTGTAAAATTTCCAATATTTTTATTAAGAATTTTGTTTATTAAGTGGTAATTAACTAATTTTGCAGATTGAATTATGCCTTTTATTAAGGCATTAAAGTTTAAAGTATAGTAATAAAAGCATTCTCAAGGATTAAAGGAGTTCTGCCTTGAAATAAATGCAAAAATAGTGAACTCAATATATAAATATATGAAAAAAGGATGTAAATACGGTACTCACCGTGTATTGGAACCAAAAGGTGTATTGCCTCAACCAGCTAACAAAATTGATAACAATATGGATGAAATCTACGACAATGAAATCCTTATTGATGTTCAAACTCTAAATGTTGACAGTGCTTCTTTCACTCAAATTGAAGAACAAGCTGGTGGCGACAAAGCTAAAATTGCTGAAATAATGATGGGTATTGTTGCAAAACAAGGAAAACATAGAAACCCTGTAACTGGTTCTGGTGGTATGTTACTTGGAACAGTTGAAAAAATTGGTGATGCACTTATCGGAAAAACAGATCTTAAAGTTGGCGATAAAATTGCTACATTAGTTTCTCTTTCTCTTACTCCTTTACGTATTGATAAAATTAAAGATATCCGTCCAGATATCGACCAAGTTGATATTGATGGTAAAGCTATTTTATTTGAAAGTGGAATTTATGCAAAAATTCCTGCTGACCTTCCAGAAAACTTAGCTCTATCTGCATTAGACGTTGCTGGAGCTCCTGCTCAAACTGCAAAATTAGTTAAACCTGGTGATACAGTTTTAATTATTGGTGCTGGTGGAAAATCTGGTATGCTTTGCTGCTACGAAGCTAAAAAACGTGCTGGAGTAACTGGAAAAGTTATTGGACTTTGCCATAGCCAAAAATCAACAGAAAGATTACAAAAATTAGGTTTTTGTGATTATGTTTTCTCAGCTGACGCAACTCAACCTGTTCCTGTAATGCAAAAAATTCAAGAACTAACAAATGGTGCAATGGCTGATATTACAATTAATAACGTAAATATCAATGACACTGAAATGACTTCTATCCTTTGTACAAAAAATGATGGTGTAGTTTATTTCTTCTCTATGGCTACAAGCTTCACAAAAGCTGCTTTAGGAGCAGAAGGTGTTGGTTCTGATGTTACAATGATTGTTGGAAATGGTTATACTAAAGGACATGCTGAAATAACTCTTCAACTTCTACGCGAATCTAAAGTACTTAGAGATATCTTTACTGAGCTTTACGCTTAATAAATAAATTTAAGATTTAAAACTGTGAGTAGAGTATTCTGCTTACAGTTTTTTATTATAACATTAAATCGTTATGAATATAAGTGTTTGTGGTATAGATTGCGAAATAGCTTGTGTTGAATGTAATAAATATTTAGATTCACCATGCAAAGGTTGCAATGAAGAAAAAGGAAGATTATATTGGACTAAGCATTTAGGATTAGATGTTTGTCCAATATTTAATTGTTGCGTTAACGAAAAACAATTAGAAAATTGTGGTAAATGCGATAAACTTCCTTGTGATAAATTCTTTTCTACAAAAGACCCATCTATTTCTGATGAGTTATTCAAACAAAAAATTCAAGAACGAGTAGATTTACTAATGACTTTATAAAACAATTATATTTATGCAAGTAAACAGAAGAAAAGAATTATTCCCTGAGGTTTCTAATAAAGACTGGAACAATTGGAAATGGCAAGTAAAGAATAGAATAGAAACACTTGAAGATTTAAAAAAATACATCTCTTTAACTCCACAAGAAGAAGAAGGTGTTAAGAAATCTCTTAAGACATTACGTATGGCAATAACTCCATACTATATTTCTTTAATTGACATTAATAATCCTAATTGTCCAGTAAGAAGACAGGCTATTCCTACAGCTGCAGAAGTTTATCAATCACCTGCAGACTTATTAGATCCTCTTCATGAAGATGAAGACTCTCCAGTTGCTGGCTTAACACATCGTTATCCAGATAGAGTTTTATTCTTAATAACAGATATGTGCTCTATGTATTGCCGTCATTGTACAAGAAGAAGATTTGCAGGTCAAAACGATTGTGAAAGCCCTTCAGAAAGAATTCAAAAGGCAATTGATTATATAGCACGTACTCCACAAGTAAGAGATGTTCTTCTTTCTGGAGGTGATGCATTGATGGTAAACGATAAAATGTTGGAGTCAATCATTCAACGTCTTCGTGCAATTCCTCACGTAGAAATTATTAGAATTGGTTCACGTACTCCTGTTGTTTGCCCTCAAAGAATTACTGATGATTTGGTTAATATGTTAAAGAAGTATCACCCAATTTGGTTAAATACTCACTTTAATCACCCTAACGAATGTACTGAAGAAGCAAAAGAAGCTTGTGCAAAACTTGCTAATGCTGGTATTCCATTAGGGAATCAATCAGTTCTTTTAAGAGGAGTTAATGATGATGCAAGAGTAATGAAGAAATTAGTTCAAAAATTGGTTATGATGAGAGTTCGCCCTTATTATATTTACCAATGTGACCTTTCTATGGGATTAGAACATTTCCGTACTCCTGTTTCAAAAGGAATTGAAATAATAGAAAACCTTAGAGGACATACATCTGGTTATGCTGTACCTACATTTGTTGTGGATGCTCCTGGTGGTGGTGGAAAAACTCCAGTTATGCCTCAATATATTATTTCTCAAAGTCCAGGAAAAGTTGTTTTGAGAAACTTTGAAGGAGTTATCACAACATACACAGAACCTACTAACTATTCTAACGAATGTGAATGTGATATTGACTTCTTAGAAGAAGAAATGAAAACTGATGGTGTTGCAGGCCTTCTTCATGGAGACAGACTTGCTCTTGAACCAAGCCATTTGGCACGTCACGAACGTATAAAGAAGAAATAAAAGATTTGCCATTCATTGATGAAATATTAAAATACAAAAGTGTATCTTTTGTTGGAATGGAAAAGAATACAGGCAAGACAGAGACATTAAATTATGTCCTATCTGGCTTGTGCTCTTATAATGGAGTTAGGGTTGGAATAACTTCAATTGGTATTGATGGCGAAAAAACTGACCAAGTTACAAAGACTCAAAAACCAGAAATAAATATTTCAAAAGATACTCTTTTCATTACATCGGAACATTTCTATAAACAGAAAGAAATTATTTCAAATATTCTTTCCATTTCAAAAAAAGGGACTTCCTTAGGAAGATTAATTACTGCAGAAGCTATAACTCAAGGAAAAGTTTTGTTAGCAGGAGCCTCCAACACAATTTGGCTAAAAGAAACAATTAAAGAACTGCATAACTATAAAGCTGATGTGGTTTTGGTTGATGGTGCTTTGTCAAGAAAGAGTTTTGGCTCTCCATCAATAACTGATGCAATGATATTATCTACTGGGGCTGCCCTTTCAATAAATCTCAACACCTTAGTACAAAAAACCAACTTTGTTTATAGGATGACTCAGTTAGAATCCATTGAGAAATCTTTAACTAAAAAGCTACAAGATATTGACTCAGGAATATATGCAATTGATTCAAATGGAAAGGTAATTGACTTGGACATTCCTTCAATATTGATGATTGAACAATTTAAGGATAGAATATTCAGTTATGGCAAGAGGATATTTGTTTCAGGTATAATTACTGATAGACTAATTGATTTCTTGAAAGTTCAAAAAAGCATCAATGAAATTGAAATAATAGTTAAGGATTTCACAAGAATATTTTGCAAACCTGAAAACATTGACTCCTATTTCAAAAAAGGAGGAAAACTTAAAGTTGTTCAACCAACAAACATAATTGCAATAACTGTTAACCCAACTTCTCCAAGTGGATATAATTTAAATTCAAAAACTCTAATTGATGAGCTAAAAAAGCATATTCCTATACCAATCTATAACATTAAAGAAATTTAGCCTTATGACATTAAAGCAAGCTATTGAAAAGCATAATGGATTAAAATTTATTGTTGAGCAGTTTAATATCTACTCATCCATTGGACGTAAAGCTCTTTTAAGCACAAGTTATTTAAAAGACAAAGCTCTTCTAAGCTCCAAACATTTAATTATTGAAGGTTGTCAAAACTATATTTCAGAACCAATAAATATTAAAACCTTAAGCAAGGTACGCAAGATATTAAGTTATTTGAATGATATTAGTGGAACATTGAATATTCTTAAACAAAATCAAATACTTGATGATGTTTCTCTTTTTGAGATTAAACAATTTGCTATAGCATGTTCAAAAATAAAATCACTAATTTTTGACATATCTAACTATTTACCAAAATCTAATAAAGAAGATTTGACTATTCCTGATTTAAGTAATGTTATTAAGATTTTAGATCCAGAAGGATTACTACTTAGTCAATTCTATATTTATAATGCTTATTCAAAAGAGCTAACTGAAAAAAGAAAACTTTGGGAAATTGCAAAGAAAGAAAACAACGAAGAAAAAGCTTTCAGCCTATATTTAGAAACTCAAGAATTAGAAGATAAAATAAGGGAAAGACTTTCCAATGAGCTTAATGAATATGTTGACTCTTTGAAAACAGCAATTAAGGTTGTTGGAGATATTGATATCTACTTTGCTTTGGCAGAATATTTTCAAAAGAACAATTATATTAAACCTGTTTTCTCAACAACCAATAAAATATCCTACAAACAACTTACCTATCCGCCACTTTTACATCGTTTAGAAAAAGAAAACAAACACTATCAACCAATTGATATCACTCTTACAAACAAACCTTGTCTTGTAACTGGAGCAAATATGGCTGGGAAGACAATACTTTTAAAATCTCTTTGGCTTTGTCAATATTTAATTCAATTTGGATTCTTTATTCCTGCACAAAAAGCACAAGTAATTTTGGTTGAAGATATTCTTACTTCAATTGGAGATCATCAAAACGAACACGAAGGTCTCTCCTCCTATGCTTCTGAAATTATTCTTTTGAATGAAATAATTCAGAAAGTAAAACAAGGCAAAGAATATTTAGTTTTGATCGATGAATTGGCAAGGACAACCAATCCTACTGAAGGAGTTGCTCTTGTAGATAGTTTTCTAAATATAATGTCAAACAAAAGTTCTTATTCCATAACCACAACACACTATAGCGGAATTAAAACAGAATGTTATAGATTAAGAGTAAAAGGCTTTATTCCAAATAAAACACAAACAAAACTCTCATTAAAAGATATTCCTAATCAAATAGATTATTCTTTAATTGAAGATAAAGAACAGAAAGTGCCTAATGAAGCATTAAACTTAGCATCATTATTAGGCATTGATGAAGAATTTATTGAAAAAGCAAGGGAACTTATAAAATAAAAAGAAAGAGTATTTAATCTCATTGCTTGCTATCACACAATTTCAGAATGGTTTGTGCTATGTTAAATACTCTTTCCTAAAGCAAATATACAATATATAAAAAGTTTTGTCAAGTCTTTTTATCAAAATAATTTATTCAACCCATCTAAAACCCTTATAAATTATAAAAAGTGAACCTTCAATTATTCTAAAAATAATTGAAGGTTATATTTAAATTTTATTTTTAATAGTAAAACTAAATACTTATTTCTTAGTCATTGCGGCCTTGACAAAAGAAATAAATAGTGGATGTGGTTCTTCAACAGTTGATTTATATTCTGGATGGAATTGAACTCCTATAAAATAAGGGTGATTAATCAATTCAATAACTTCAACTAAATTATTTTCAGGATTTATACCAGAACAAATCATTCCAGCTTCTTGAAATTCATTCAAATATTTATCGTTAAATTCATAACGATGACGATGACGTTCAGAAATGTTTTCGGAGTTATATGCTTCATAAATCTTTGTTCCTTTCTTCAATCGACAAGGATAAGCTCCCAAACGCATAGTTCCTCCCATGTTTGTAACCTTCTTTTGTTCTTCCATCATATCCACAACTGGATTTTTGGTGCTTGGTGACATTTCAACAGAATGTGCATCTTTATAATTCAAAACATTTCTTGCAAATTCCACAACGGCCATTTGCATTCCCAAACAAATTCCTAAGAAAGGTATATTATTTTCTCTTGCAAATTTAATTGCACAAAGTTTTCCTTCAATTCCTCTTGCTCCAAAGCCAGGGGCAACCAAAATTCCATCTAAATTGCTTAATTCTTCCTTACATATTTCTTCTCCTTTTTCTAAAAGTTCAGAATGTATAAGTTTTAATTTAATCTTACATTGCAATGATGCTCCAGCATGAATGAAAGCTTCTGAAATTGATTTATAAGCATCCTTAAGTTCAACATATTTACCTACTAAACCAATGCTTACTTCATGTATTGGATTATTTAGTTTATAAAGGAAACCTTTCCATTTTTCAAAATTAGGTTCACCTTGAGTTTTAACTCCAAGACGATTTAAAACTTGAATATCCAATTTTTCTTTAAGCATTCTTAAAGGCACTTCGTATATTGAAGGAGCATCTAATGATTCAATTACACTTTCTCTATCCACATTACAAAATAGTGCAATTTTATCTTTAATTCCATCATGAAGTTTATGTTCTGTACGACATACAATAATATCTGGTTGAACTCCTTGTTCTTGCATTTCCTTTACAGAATGTTGAGTTGGTTTTGTTTTCAACTCTCCTGCTGCTGAAAGATAAGGAATATAGGTTAGGTGTATTACAACAACATTTTTACCTAACTCCCATTTCATTTGACGAACAGATTCAATAAAAGGAAGTGATTCTATATCTCCAACCACTCCTCCTAATTCTGTAATAACAAAGTCGTATTGATTTGTATTGCCAAGTACTTGAATTCTTCTTTTAATTTCATCAGTTACATGAGGAATAACTTGAACTGTTCCTCCCAAATAATCTCCTCTACGTTCTTTATCAATAACTGTTTGATATATTCTTCCTGTTGTTACGTTATTTGCCTGAGAAGTTCTAACATTAGTAAAACGTTCATAATGTCCTAAGTCCAAATCTGTTTCTGCTCCATCCTCAGTGACGAAACATTCTCCATGTTCATAAGGGTTTAATGTTCCTGGGTCAACATTTAAGTATGGATCTAACTTTTGAATTGTAACTGAAAAACCTCTAAGTTTAAGAAGTAAAGCAAGTGAAGAAGCCATTATTCCCTTTCCTAATGAAGAGGTTACACCTCCTGTAACGAATATATATTTTGTATTTAACATAACATTTACAATATTAAATTATCATCAAATAAAGATGCAAATATAATCATTTTTTGCTTTGCATTAAGCATATTTATATTAATTTTGCAACAATGGATATAAAAGAAAAAACAATAAATGGAGTTATATGGAGTGCTATTGAACGTTTTTCGGTTCAAATAATTCAATTTATTGTACAAATAATTATTGCTCGTCTTCTCTTCCCATCAGATTATGGACTTATTGGTATGCTTGCCATTTTCATGGCTCTGGCTCAAACTTTTACAGATGGAGGACTTTCCAATGCTCTAATTCAAAAGAAAGATAGAAATGAAACAGATTATTCAACAGTTTTCTATTTTAATATTATAATAGGAATATTTCTTGCTCTTATTTTCTTCCTTTCTTCTGGAATAATTGCCAATTTCTATGCAATGCCAAAGCTTAAACTTGTTATTCAAGTTATGTCTGTGAATTTAATAATTTTGGCATTTCAAGTTATTCAAAAAACAATTCTTACTATAAAAATTGACTTTAAAACTCAGGCAAAAGCTTCCTTAATATCTGTTGCAATTGGAGGTGCAATTGGAATTGTGATGGCATACAAAGGATTTGGAGTTTGGGCTTTGGTTGCACAGTTTACTGCTATAAATTTATTTCAAACATCTCTTTTTTGGTATTTTGAAAAATGGAGACCTAAACTAATATTCTCAAAATCTTCATTTACTCGACTTTTTGGCTTTGGTTCAAAGATTTTATTAGCTAATCTTATTCATACCATTTACTTAAATCTCTACACATTGGTTATTGGGAAAAGATTTTCTGCCACAGATCTTGGTTACTACACTCGTGCAGACCAATTTGCTCAATTTCCTTCTTCCAACATTACAGGAATTCTCTGGAGGGTTACCTACCCTATTATGTCTTCTATTCAAGATGATAATGATAAACTTAAATTAGTATATCGTGAATATATACGTCTTTCAGCTTTTATAGTTTTTCCTTTAATGATAGGATTAGCTGCTGTAGCTGAACCTTTAATTGTTTTTATCCTTACTAAAAAATGGATAGGAATTGTACCTATTCTTCAAATTATTTCAATTTACTATATGTTCTACCCAATTAATGCCATTCATCAAAATCTTATGCAGGTTAAGGGAAGAAGTGATTTGTTTTTAAGATTAGAAATAGTTAAAAAGATTATTGGTATTGCTCTTTTATTTATTTCTTTACCTTTTGGCATGTATGCTCTTTGTTTGAGCTTAATTGTTTATGCATTAATTAATCTTGCTCTTAATACTTATTTTGCTTCAAAATTAGTTGAATTTAATATCCCTACTCAATTAAAAGATATTGGTAAAGTTCTTTTAGCTGCAGCTTTTATGGGAGGAGTTGTCTATTTGATTAATTATATTGAAATATCCTATCTTCTAAAACTTATTTTAGGTATTATTATTGGTGGAATAAGCTACTATTTAATTGCAAAAATATTTAGAATGAAAGAATTGGAGCAATTGGTTTCACTCCTTAAAGGATATTTAAAGAAAAAGGCATAAAAAAAGCTCCAAAACTTTTTCAGGAAGTATTGGAGCAATAATATTTAAAAAGTATATTCTCTTCTTGCCTAATTATGCATCAATATTTGCATAAGTTGCATTCTTCTCAATAAACTCTCTTCTTGGAGGTACTTCATCTCCCATAAGCATTGAAAATACTCTGTCTGCTTCTGATGCGTTTTCAATATCAACTTGACGGAATGTTCTTGATTCTGGATTCATTGTTGTTTCCCAAAGTTGAGTTTCGCTCATTTCTCCAAGACCTTTGTAACGTTGAACTGAAACTCCTGATTCTCCAAATTCTTCTTGATATTTTTGACGTTCTTCTTCTGTCCAACAATAACGCTCTTGTTTTCCTTTTTTCACTAAATATAAAGGAGGAGTTGCAATGTAAACATATCCACTTTCAATCAATTCTCTCATATATCTAAAGAAGAAAGTTAGAATTAGAGTTGCAATATGGCTACCATCAACGTCGGCATCAGTCATAATAACAACCTTATGATAACGCAATTTTTCCATATTCAAAGCCTTGCTGTCTTCAGCAGTACCAATTGAAACTCCAAGAGCTGTGTAAATATTCTTTATTTCTTCTGAATCCAAAACTCTATGAGGCATTGCTTTTTCAACATTTAATATCTTTCCTCTAAGTGGAAGAATTGCTTGATATTCTCTGTTTCTTCCTTGTTTTGCTGTTCCACCTGCTGAATCTCCTTCGACAAGGAATAATTCACATTTTTGAGGATCAGCATCTGAACAGTCTGCAAGTTTTCCTGGTAATCCAGCAACTCCCAATACTGTTTGACGTTGTACTAATTCTCTTGCCTTACGTGCTGCATGTCGAGCAGTTGCTGCAAGAATAACTTTATTTACAATTTGTTTTGCCTCTTTTGGATTTTCTTCCAAATAGTTTGTCAAAAGTTCTGAAACAATTTGATCAACAGCTCCCATTACCTCATTATTTCCTAATTTAGTTTTGGTTTGACCTTCAAATTGTGGTTCTTGTACTTTTACTGAAATTACTGCTGTCAATCCTTCACGGAAGTCATCTCCTGTTATTTCAAACTTAAGTTTTTCCAACATTCCACTTTTATCAGCATAGCTTTTAAGAGTACGTGTTAATCCTCTACGAAAACCTGAAAGATGTGTTCCTCCTTCATGAGTGTTAATATTATTAACGTAAGAATGAATGTTTTCGGAGAAAGTTGTATTGTATTGCATTGCAACTTCAATAGGAATATCTTGTTTTTGTCCTTCAATATAAATTGGCTCTGGCATTAGTTTTTCACGATTACCATCCAAATATTCTATAAAGTCTTTTAATCCATGTTCAGAAAGAAATCTTTCTGATAAATAGCTTCCATCTTCATTCTTAACTCTATAATCTGTTATTGAAAGTTCTAAGCCTTTATTTAAAAATGCTAATTCTCTTAAACGAGTACAAAGTGTTTCGTAATTATATTCTAAAACGGTGAATATTGAACCATCAGGTTTAAACTGAGTTGTTGTACCTGTTTTGGATGAGTCGCCTACTTCTCTAACTGAATATGTAGGGATACCTTTTGAATATTCTTGTTCATATTCTTTCCCATCTCTAAAAACGCTAACTTTCATTAATGTAGAAAGAGCATTAACACAACTCACACCCACACCATGCAAACCTCCAGAAACCTTATAAGAGCCTTTATCAAACTTTCCTCCTGCATGCAAAATAGTCATAACAACTTCTAACGCACTTCTTCCTTCTTTTTCGTGCATATCCACAGGAATACCACGACCATTATCCTCAACTCTTATTGAATTATCTTCTAAAATTGAAACATTTATTTTAGTACAGTATCCTGCTAAAGCCTCATCAATTGAATTATCAACAACCTCATACACTAAGTGGTGTAAACCTCTTGTATTAACATCGCCAATATACATAGCAGGACGCATACGAACTGCTTCTAATCCTTCAAGAACTGTAATATTATCAGCTGAATAACCATTTTTAGTTTTATTCAATTCTTCACTCATCTTCAATATAATTTTTTAAAATCAATCTGCAAATATACAAAAAAGATTTGACACTATTTATCATTTAAAACAGATATTCCTATTAGAAAACAAATCAAAGTTATAAGAAAAGAATTAATGAAGAAAATTGTAGTATAGTAGATTTTTATTTTAAGGTCGAATATGATTATTTATATAAGATTCTTGGCAAAATAAACCTTATTTAAGTATAAATATATCAAGTAAAATTCAGTAAGGTGGCACCATACTTATAGTAACATGACACCTTATTAAAGTATGGTGCCACCATACTATTGTTATGGTCGTACCATAATACCACTAAGGTACGACCATAACTACATTAAGGTCGTATGTTATGAAATTTTTACTTGATATAAATAAAATAAATCCTGATTTACATACACTTAATCAAGGTAAAAATAAAAATATAGCTTGATTAATTTATACTAATCAGCAAAATGGGGAAATAAACAATAAGAAAAGTAATTTTCTACTTTAAAACAGGATATTGGATTCTTGTATGATAAATTGCTTGAAGCTTTTGCTTAAGAACTTGTTTGATTATAGTTAAATCTCTAAAGGTAATGTTAGAATTGGAGAATTGATCATTATTGATTTGGTCATCAATTATTCCATCAACCAAATTACTTATTGCTTTTTCAGAATGGTCAGTCAAACTTCTTGAAGCAGCTTCAACACTATCAACCATCATAACAACAGCAGTTTCTCTTGAAAATGGCTTAGGTCCTTTGTAGGTGAACATATTTTCATCAATTGGAAGTTCTGGATGTTCTAACTTCTGCTTATTATAGAAATATTTAGTTTTGGTTGAACCATGATGTGTGCGAATAAAATCAATAATTGGTTCAGGAAGTTTATATTTGTGAGCAAGTTTAACCCCATCAACAACATGTGAAGTTATAATTTGAGCAGATTCTTCATTTGATGTTTCATTGTGAGGATTAAATCCAGTATGTTGATTTTCTATAAAGAAAAGAGGCTTAAATGTTTTACCTATATCGTGATGTAAAGCACCAACTCTAACTAAAAGAGCATTACCACCTATTTGATGAATTAAATCTTCTGCAAGATTAGCCACTTGAACAGAGTGTTGAAAAGTACCAGGAGCCTTTACAGACAATTCTCTTAAAATCTTATTATTAGTGTCAGAATATTCCAACAAAGACAATTCACTTACGTAACCAAATAATTTTTCAAATATAAAAATTAAAGGAAATGCCAAAAGAGTCATACCTGCATTCATTGCAAAATAGGCAAAACGATAAGGATTTATTTTTGAAAGGTCAGCATCCTGAATAAGAGTTAGAGCCAAGTAAACTATAGTATATGTAAAAAAGACAAAAACGCTTGTTTTAATAAAGTCAGATCTTCTTTCAAGGTGTTCCATACTTATTATTACCATCATCCCAACCATAAGTTGATAGAAAACAAATTCAAAACTATTTGGAACAGAAAATCCAATTATTATTATATTTACCAAGAAAACATATAAAGATGAACGGGAGTCAAAAAAGGTTCTAATAAGAATCGGCGTTAAACAAAGAGGAGCAACATATATATAACGTAAATTGACATCAACAATAATTGCCGTTATGCCAACCATCATAATAATTACAGTAAGAATTAATATTATTTTTCTGTTGTCTTCATAAAGTTCAGAAATAATATATTTGAAGAAAAATAGCATTGACAAGAGTGCTATAGCAACCAAAATAAACTGTCCTAAAATTTGTTTGTAAATTATTCTATGAGCAGTATACTTTTCATCATAAGCCTTTCTATAGATTGAAAGTGCTTCATATTTAGTTTGACTTACCTCCTCTCCTTTGGCAATAATTTGGTCTCCTTTAGCTATAGATTCTTTAATGGTTGAAATATTATTTAATTTAATATCCAAAGCCTCTTGTGTTTTCTCTTTATTGAATTTTAAGGGGGCTGTTATTTCAGATAATCTAACATCAAAAGGAACAGAATCTTTAAGAACAACAATTGAATAACTTAAAGGCAAACCTTCAACTTCTTTAGGAATATAAATACTGTCGCCTTGAACAATATCAAAATAAAGTTTCTTATTATTAATTATTGCTGACTTTTCTTCCTTTAACTCTTCGTTAGACTTGTTAATAACAATATCAATTGGAGAAATTAAATTGTCATACTCCCAAAAAGAACCTTGCTGAAAATCATATTTAAAAGTCTGATTAGAAGGAAATATCCAAACAATTAAAGCACTTGCAATCAATGCCATCATTGATTTACCAATATTTGCTAAAATTTTCCTTTTTCTTGCTTTATTTGTTGCCATTTTTTTCTTTTATCTTCTTGGTTAATGATGTACAAAAAATAAAATCATTAAGCTCCTTATTATCAGAATTCAAAACATTCTTATTATCTCCCTGCCACCACAACTCACCATGATGCAAATAGTAAATCCTCTCACCAATTTCCACAACAGAATTCATATCATGAGTATTAATAATTGTTGTAATGTTATATTCATGAGTAATATCAGAAATCAATTCATCAATTAGGATTGAAGTTTGAGGGTCTAATCCCGAATTGGGTTCATCACAGAACAAATATTTAGGCTTTGCAGCAATAGCTCTTGCAATGGCAACTCTTTTTTTCATTCCTCCACTAAGTTCGGAAGGCATCATATTGTTTATTCCTTTCAAATTGACTCTTTCCAAACATACATTAACCTGATCAAGCATCTTTGCACGAGAAGTTCTTTGGAACATTCTAATAGGGAACATTACATTTTCTTCAATATTCATAGAATCAAACAAAGCTCCAGCTTGAAAAACCATTCCCATATCTTTTCTAACATCAATTTGTTGAGTGATTGTCATTTTATTAAACACTCTATTACTAAACATAACCTCTCCCTCATCAGGAGAATGCAAACCAACAAGAGTTTTCATCAAAACAGTTTTTCCACTACCACTCTGTCCAATAATCAAATTACATTTTCCTTTTGCAAATTGAATATTAATATTCTTAAGCACTTGCCTTCCCTCAAAGGATTTTGATATATTTTTAATTTCAATCATTAGAAGAACAAATTAGTCATTAGCAAATTAAAAATCATTATCGCAACACTGCTTTGAACAACTGCTTTAGTACTTTGAATACCTACTTCAACAGAACCTCCAACCATAGTGTAACCCCTATATGATGCAATTGAAGATATAATTAAAGCATTTACTGCTGTTTTAACCATAGCATAAATAACATCGTAAGTAGTGAACTCAAGTCTAATACCTTCAACGTAATGAAAAGCAGACAATCCATTAGCCATTCCTCCAAATCCTCCTCCAATTAATCCAATAAAAATACTAAGAATTATTAGCAAAGGGAAGAAGATAAAACAAGCAAAAATTTTAGGTAAAATAAGATAATTGGCAGTATTAACCCCCATTACCTCCATTGCATCTATTTGTTCGGATATTTTTTGAGAACCAATTTCAGAAGCAATCATAGAAGCACATTTTCCTGCTAAAATTAAAGAAATAACAGTTGGTGCAAATTCCAATATAAGAGCTTTTCTTGAAGCATATCCATAAATCCAAGAAGGATAGATCGGATTTTCCAAATTAAGTATCATTTGAATTACAACTGCTGCTCCAACAAAAACAGAAATAACACAAACAATAGGGATTGAATTTACTCCCAATGCCTCCATCTCATGAAGAATTTGCCTGCGAAATATATGCATATTTTGAGGCTTCTTAAAGGCATCCTTCATTAATATAAGGTATGATCCAAATTCTAATAGGAAGTTTTTAATTAACGACATTAACTTATTTCAATTTTTGTTTTATCCTTCTTAATAGTTACTTTAATGTTTTTCTTATCCTTTCCTTGATTTTCAAGAATAGCTTCAGAAAGTGGATCTTCAACAGATTTTTGGATTTCTCTTTTCAAAGGTCTTGCTCCAAATTGTTGGTCTATTCCATGCTCAATAATAAATTCTTTTAACTCTTGTGTAAATTTAATATTGTAATCTAAACCACTCAATCGTTTTGATAATTTATCAAGTTCAATATCAATAATCTTAATAATATCTTCTTTCGATAAAGAACGGAAGAAAACTATATCATCAATCCTATTTAGAAACTCAGGAGCAAAAGTTTTATTAATATCATTTTCTATTATGCTTTGCTCAATTTCTGCCGCTTTGTTTTCTCTCGCTGATGTTGAAAAACCTACTCCAATACCAAAATCTTTAATCTTTCTGCTTCCAACGTTAGAGGTCATTATAATTATAGTATTCTTAAAGTCAATTTCTCTTCCAAGAGAATCTGTTAAACGACCATCATCCAAAATTTGAAGTAGAATATTAAATACATCGTGATGTGCTTTTTCAATTTCATCAAAAAGAACAATTGAATAAGGATGCTGCCTAACCTTTTCTGTTAATTGACCAGCCTCTTCATGTCCAACATAACCTGGAGGAGAACCTATAATTCTTGAAACAGAATGTTTTTCCATATATTCACTCATATCCAATCGAATTAGGTTCTTTTCAGAATCAAATAAATACCTTGCTAATTCTTTAGCCAAAAGAGTTTTACCAACTCCAGTAGGACCAACAAAAATAAAAGAACCTATTGGACGATTTGGATCATTTATTCCAACTCTTGCTCTTCTAATTGCCTTTGAAATCTTAGTAACTGCATCATCTTGTCCAACAACAACTCCTTTAAGATTTTCCTCCATTTTAAGAAGCTTTTGTGTTTCGTCAGTACTAACCTTTTGGATCTTTACGCCACTCATCATTGAAATTATATGAGCAATGTCTTCTTGACCAATTGAAATATAATTACCCTCAATTTCCTTTTCCCAATTCTTATATTTAGAATTCAACTCTTCTTGTAGATTTTCGACCTCAATTTTCAAAAGCTTAGCGTTTTCAAATTCTCTATTGCTAACAGCTTCTTTTTTTGCAATTTCAGCATCAATTATCTTTTTCTCCAATTCAACCATCTCTGCTGGAACTCTCAAATCCCTAACGTGAGCTCTTGCTCCTGCTTCATCAAGTGCATCAATAGCCTTATCAGGTAATTGTCTGTCATTGATATATCTATCTGAAAGTTTAACACAAGCTTCAAGAGCTTCATCAGAATATTTCACCTTATGGTGTTGTTCATATTTAAACTTTATGTTTTTTAGAATTGTTAAGGTTTCCTCTTGAGTAGTTGGTTCAATCATAACTTTCTGAAACCTTCTCTCCAAAGCACCATCAGATTCAATATTCTTTCTGTATTCATTAAGAGTAGTTGCTCCAATACATTGAATTTCTCCACGAGCTAAAGCAGGTTTGAAAATATTACTTGCATCCAAAGAACCAGAAGCATTTCCAGCTCCAACGATAGTATGAATTTCATCAATAAAAAGAATAATATCAGGATTTTTCTCCAATTCAGAAATTAAACCCTTTAGTCTTTCTTCAAACTGGCCTCTATATTTTGTTCCAGCAACAACAGAAGCTAAGTCTAAAGTATATATTTTCTTTTTAAATAATGTGTAAGGGACATCCTTTGTAGCAATTCTTAAAGCCAATCCTTCTGCAATTGCACTCTTACCCACTCCTGGTTCACCAATCAAAATTGGATTATTTTTCTTCCTTCTTGATAAAATTTGAGCAATTCTTTCCATTTCCTTTTCTCTTCCAACAATTGGATCAATAAGTCCAAACTCTGCTTGTTGAGAAAGGTTCTTTCCAAAATTATCTAAAAACGGAGTAGGTTTCTTTTCATTCTTAAAATTAGAAACTTTATTTGATTGTTTTATTGGAATTTTCTTTTCAAAAATACTATCTTCTTCTTCATCCTCTTGTTCGAAAATTGAATCAGATTCATTAAATGGATTTGATTCAGACTTTTTATCATCAAACTCAAATTCATCTTCCTCATCATTATTCTCAATAGAATTCTTTATCCATGAATGAATAATATCGTATGTAAGGCCATTTCCAAAAAGAATATTTGAAACCAAATTATTACCTTCCTTCAAAATTGCTGCAAGAAAATGTTCAGTACCAATTTCCTCAACACCCAATTCTGTTGCTTCCAAAAAAGAAAGCTTTACAACCCTTTCAGTTTGTTTTAAAAGAGGTACATCTTTTTCCTGATTTATAGTGCGAAAAGCTTCTTGTTGTTGTATTGTTTGTTCAATTTCTTTTTTTATTGCTTGTGCATCTATATTAAACTCCGACAATATCTGCATTGCCTTACATTCTTTTTCTCGTACAATTCCTAAAAACAAGTGTTCAACTCCAAAAAAATCACTTCTAAGCCTCATTGCTTCATCACTACCTGCTTTTATTACGTTTTTAGCGTGTTGTGTTAGTTTAGCGTCCATAATTAATATAAAAATAATGTCAAAATTACTAAGATTATCTCAATTATGACATCTTTAATTAATTATTCTTATTCATTTTAAGCCAAAGAATGATTTCAATAAGCTAATAATCATAAAAATAACATTAAATTTCAATTCAACTTCTTTTTATTCTTCATATTTCAAAAGAAAAAACTAATTTTGCAAATTATACAGAATTTCACTTTATAAATAATTAATAAACAAAAAAAATGGCAAGAGTTAAAGCTTTTAAGGGATTACGCCCACCTGTTGAGATTGCTTCAAGTTTAGCATCTCGTCCATACGATGTTATGAATTCTTCTGAAGCAAGAATTGAAGCTGCTGGAAATGAAGTTTCTTTACTTAGAGTTACTAAGGCTGAAATTGATCTTAATGAAGGAATTGACGAACATTCAAAAGAAGTATATGATAAAGTAGTTGAAAACTTCAACATGTTTAAAAATAAAGGTTGGTTAGTAAAAGAAAATGAACCAAAACTTTATATTTATGCTCAAACAATGGATGGAAGAACACAATATGGTATTGTTGGATGTACTCATATTGATGATTATTTCAACAACAATATCAAAAAACATGAACTTACTCGTAAAGATAAAGAAGATGATAGAATGATTCACGTTAATATTACTAATGCTAACGTTGAACCTGTTTTCTTTGCTTATCCTGCACATAAAGAAATTGATAAAATAGTTTCCGATGTTGTTACTAACGAAAAACCTATTTATGATTTCGTTGCAAAAGAAGATGGTTTCGGACATAAATTTTGGGTAATTAACGATCAAGCAAAAATAAAGAGAATTGAAGAAATTTTCGAAAAAGAAATTCCTTCTCTTTATGTTGCTGATGGACATCACAGAACTGCTGCTGCTGCAAGAGTCGGACAAGAAAGAAAAGCAAATAATCCAAATCATACAGGAAATGAAGAATACAACTATTTCATGGCTGTAATTTTTCCAGACAATCAATTAAAAATTATTGATTACAATCGTGTTGTTAAAGATTTGAATGATTTAAGTGAAGATGAATTTATTGCTAAATTAAATAAATCATTCGTAGTTGAAAAAATGGGAACAGAAATCTTCACTCCTTCAAAACTACACGAATTTAGTATGTATATGAGCGGAAATTGGTATAAAATGACTGCAAAAGAAGGTACATATAACGATAGTGATCCAATTGGAGTTTTAGACGTTACTATTCTTTCAAATTTAGTTTTAGATCAAATATTAGATATTAAAGACCTTAGAACTTCTAAGAGAATTGATTTCATTGGTGGAATTAGAGGCTTAGGAGAATTGAAAAGAAGAGTTGATAATGGTGAAATGAAAGCAGCCTTTGCTTTATATGCAGTTTCTATGCAACAACTAATTGATATTGCTGACAGTGGAAACATTATGCCACCTAAAACAACATGGTTTGAGCCTAAATTACGTTCAGGTTTAGTTATCCATGAATTAGAATAATCAAAATACTGATTATTAATATATAAAGAGCCGTTAGTTTTAACTAACGGTTTTTTTTATTATTTTAAATCCTTAAAACTTGCTTTTTCTGTTCTTTTTTATTTCCTTTGCAAAAGATTTTTCATAAATATTTTTAGATATGAGAAGATTAATTACATATTCAATTCTTATTATATTTTTCATTCCTATTTTGTTTGGGGGATGTAAAGAAGAAAAAGAAGATATTAATTTTGAAGAAGGAATTCCTTCTTCAGGAGTCTTTTTCAAAGCACAATTTGATGATATTATATGGCAGAGTAACTATTTGCCAGAAATGATGGTAAAAACTGAGCCAATTGGAGCTCCAGAAAAAATGTATGAGTTTATAGCTTGTAGCGAAGATCAGTCAAACGCAAGCATAATGAATATTCGATATAGAGTTTATCTGCGCGTTAAAGTTAATAGTGATGGAAGTTTTTCTGATTATAGGGTTCAATTTTTTAAAGATAAATCCACAACTGTTCCATCTCACTTTGAAGAATACATGGAATATAGTTCTGGAAACTTGCAGATAATTAAAAAGACAGAAAATACAATTACTGCAATATTTAAAGGAGTACTTAAAAGAGCCAATAACTACAATGAAGATAAAGAAGTTGATGCAACTATTTATTTTCAAGAGTTCCCTATTCACAAAATAACCGACAATTAATCATTTGAATTATGGAAAAGAATAAACAATTATCAATTATCATTATAGGCATTTGCATCTCAATAAGCTTATTATTTGTTGGTTTTTTTATTTATAAAGGATTAAAAACATTTAGTGATAAAGAAAGAGTTGTTAGTGTAAGAGGTCTTTCGGAAAAGATTGTAGATGCTGATTATGCCAATTTGGAAATAAAATACACCGAAGGAGACAATGATATGCAGTCTCTTTTGAAAAAGGTTGAAGATAACAATAATAAGATAGTTAGTTTTATTAAAGTCAACGGATTAACAGATAGCGAAATAAATCTTGGCGTTCCAATTATTAAAGACAAAAAAAATTCAGAATACAACGATAACTACACTTCAAATTCTCTTAGATATTTTTGTGAAGTAACTATTACTCTTCTTTCCAATAAGGTTAAAAATGTTAGGAAAATTGAACTATCACAATTTGACTTATACAAGCAAGGGATAACTCTTTCTCAGAATAGATATGAGAATGAAGGTGATTCTAAATATACATTTACTAAGCTAAATGATATTAAGCCAAAAATGATTGAGGAATCAACGAATAATGCAAGAATAGCAGGAGAACAATTTTCTAAAAATTCTAAATCCAAGTTAGGAGGAATAAAATCAGCATACCAAGGTCAGTTTGAAATTACACCAACAGAAAATCCTTTAAAACTAAAAGTTAGAGTAGTTTCATCAATTAGTTTCTTCCTTAACGACTAATTAAGCATATATTTGGATAATAAAAATTTCATAAAATATATTCAAGCAAAATCCATTCTATCAAAACTTACTCATACTGATTCATGGTTTGGGATAAGTTATAATATGAATCTTTATAGAGGATGTCAGCATGGTTGTATTTATTGCGATACAAGAAGTGAGTGTTATGGAATAAACGATATTTCGCAGATTAGCATTAAAGAAAATGCAATTGAGCTTCTTCAAAAAGAATTATCCTCCAAAAGAAAGCAAAAGGCAACAATAGGTACTGGTTCAATGAACGACCCTTATATGCCAATTGAAAAAGAAATCAGACTTACACGAAAAGCATTAGAATTAATAAATAAGTATAAATACCCCGTTCATATAATAACTAAAAGCAATTTAGTTGAAAGAGATATTGATTTGCTTGAAGAAATTTCAAAAACCTATTCAGCCGTTAGTTTCACCATAACAACCTTTGATGATAAACTTTCTAATATAATTGAACCTTTTGCACCTTCAACATCTTTAAGGTTTAATGCAATTGAAACTTTAGCAAAAAAAGGAATATATACAGGAATAACCCTAATGCCAATCCTTCCTTTTATAAATGACAATATTGAAAATATAAAATCAATAATACATAAAGCAAAAGACTCTGGAGCCTCATATATACTTCCAGCATTTGGGCTTACACTTAGAAAAGGTTCAAAGGATTATTTTTATACGGAGTTAGACCGGAGTTATATTGGACTTAGAGCGAAGTATGAGTCTTGTTTTCAAGAAAAATATATTTGTTCCTCCCCCAACTACCTAAAACTACAAGAAGTTTTTGAAAACGAAACTCAGAAGTTGAATATAAAATCTCAAATGGAATTTTATAAACCAAAAGAAGAAAATCAACTAAAAATGTTCTAAAAAATAATCCCTCAAAATAAATCTTATTTCAAGGGATTAAATTTTTATTCTATTGGAATATATACTTCCGTTTTTAATTTATGCTCAGGAGTATTACTAGGATTGTTCAAATACTTTTCAAGCCAAGGGGCATTTCTAAACTTATAACTCTTGTCTTTTAAATATTCATTATAAATTATATCATAGACCTTATTAAAATCATTATAAGAACCGATATAAAGAAACTTCAAATATCTACCCCCTTCAATTTCCTTAATCTTCACTTCATCAGTTTCAGGAGCATCACGTGTAATTGTAATACAAGCATCAAATAAGCATTCTTCCCTTGGAGTTGATGTTGGGTAAATACCTAAAAACTCCATTCTCATATTAAAAAGCTTATTTTCCTTAATAAACGGCCATAGTTTGCTCCATAAAGAAGAGTAATCAATCTTTGAATAATCTCCCATAGCACTTACAACCGCAGCTTTTCTATTTGTTCTTTCAATAAGCTTAGGTTCTCTTAAATTAATTTCACTACTTATTCTTTTTCCTTTTAACAACATAATATTCTAATATTTAATTAATGATAATAACACTGCAATAACAGAAACAATAAAGAAATAACCAACATCAATTGATGCCAAAGTAATGTATCGTTTCCAATTACTTATTTGAAATTTTAGAGTTGATTTCATCCAAGCACTAACAGAAACTACAACAATAACTGATAACCAAATTGAAATTGAAGTTAAAATAAAATACATTAATACAACAAAAGCTGTAGAAATAAATTGAATTAACATTGTTGGGAAAACTGACTTTTTCTTACAAGTACATTTTTCTCCATTTACAACATCAGCACCACAAGCACATTCATACCTTACGGCTTTCATCCATGTCTTTGGGAATAAAAACCCATACCATATAGCACCTACTAAAAAAGATACCACTACAGCTATACAATACCAAAGCCATGATATTGCTTCAAAAGGACATTCATTTGTAATACATGTTTCCATATTAAATTGTATTTAAAATTATAACTGCAAATATAGTTTATATTTAAAAGTATTCAATATTTTTTCAATATATTTTAAACACGATTATTAAAATTTATATCTTTGTAGGAAAACTTCAAACTTATGGAAGGTTCAGAAATTATTGAAATATTAATTTTTCTATTGCCTTCTTAATATGTATTATTTAAAAAAAATAAAATGTCCTATTTCTACAATTTTAAATCTCATTGATATTCTATTTTTGCACTTTCATAAAAAAATATTCTAAAAACATGAACAAAAAAAATCTAACAGAAAAAGCAAAAAAACATCTGCAAGTATTATGCGATGAAATTGGTGAACGCAGAGTCGGTAGTGTACAAAACCGAAAGTCAACATCCTACACAAAGAGTGAATTAGAAAAAATTGGTTGGTTAACTGAATCAACAGAACTAAATGTTATTGATTGGAAAACCAATGGAGCATCACTTACATGTAATGGAAAAGCATTTGAAGTCTTTTCTTCTCACTACTCATTAGGATGCTCAGCAAAAGGAGAATTGCTTGCTATTAATTCCATAACTCAATTAGAAAAAGAAAATTTAGAGAATAAAATTCTACTCCTTTACGGAGAAATTGCATCTCAACAAATTGCACCTAAAAACTTTCCTTTTTGGAATCCTGAGGAGCACCAACATATAATATCTTTAATAGAAAAAGGTAATCCAAAAGCATTAATTAGTGCAACAGAGAGAAATTCAGCTACAGCTGGAGGTGTTTATCCTTTCCCTTTATTTGAAGATGGTGATTTCAATATTCCTTCTGTTTTTATGAAGGATACTGAAGGAGAAAAACTATTAGCTTGTGTTGGACAAGAAATAGAATTGATTTCTCAAGCTGAACGCATTTCGGAAACAGCATATAATGTAATTGCTAAAAATGAAAACAATAACACTAAGAAACGTATAGTCATTACAGCCCATATCGACACAAAGATAGGAACTCCAGGAGCAATTGATAATGGTACAGGAGTTACAGTTTTATTACTTTTAGCAGAATTATTAAAAGACCATCACTCAAACTATTCCATTGAATTGGTAGTTTTCAATGGTGAAGACTATTATGGTGCACCAGGTCAAGTAAAGTTTATTGAGCAAAATGTGGATAAGTTTAGCAACATTTATTTTAATATAAATATTGATGGCGCAGGATATAATGAAGGCATTTCTTGTTTTTCTCAATTTGAGCTTCCTGAATTTGTTCAGAAGAAGCTTAATGATTTGATTAGTTCCACAGAAGAAATTACTGAAGGATTACCTTGGTATCAAGGAGACCATAGTCTTTTTATTCAACAAGGAGTTCCAGCAATTGCAGTAAGTTCTCAGTTGTTTATTGAAAATATGGACTGTCAAGAAATAACTCACACTCCCAAAGATAACCTAAGTATAGTTAACTATGATAGAGTAGCGGAATGTGCTATTAACATTGCAAAGCTTATAAATAAGCTATAATTTTTGTTATTTGTTTAACACGTCAGAATCTAACTAATCAGACTTAGAATATAAAAAAATAAGGAATTAAGTTTTTGTATCTTAATCCCTTATAAAGTTTTGGCGGAAAGTGAGGGATTCGAACCCCCGGACCTGTTACAGTCAACAGTTTTCAAGACTGCCGCAATCGACCACTCTGCCAACTTTCCGAGTGCAAAGGTACTACTTTTTCTTTAACTGCAAAGTTTTTGCTCAATTTTTTTATAAGTTTTTTTTCTAAACGAAAAACAATAATATCTAATTCAAATAATTATCCTATCTTTGCAAACTAAATTTAAATAGAAACAAGTAATACAAACAATATTAAATTTAATTTAACCCATGAAAAAGAAAGATTTACTTAAGGATATTGTTAAGCATGTAGATATTAAAAAAATCAATTCAACTGATTTGATTAATGCTATGAGAGATATGTCCTTCTCTTCTCGTGATACTGCAACTGCAGCCGATATTTACGATAGAATGATTAATGATAAAGAATGTTCAATTATTCTTACCCTTGCAGGTAGTACTTCAGCTGGAGGTTGTATGCAAGTTTATGTTGATATGGTAAAAAATAAAATGATTGACTGCGTTGTTTCAACTGGAGCATCAATTATTGATATGGATTTCTTTGAAGCATTAGGATTTAAACATTATAAAGGAACTCCATTTATTGATGATAAATATCTTCGTTCAAACTACATTGATAGAATTTATGACACATATATTGATGAAGAAGAACTTCAAAACTGTGATTCAACAATTAAACTTATTGCTGATAGATTAGAAAAGAGACCTTATTCATCAAGAGAATTTATTTGGGAAATAGGTAAATGGCTTTCTGAAGGAAATGCAAAGAAGACTGATTCATTAATTCAAGCTTGTTATGAAAACAATGTGCCTATCTTCTGTCCTGCTTTCACTGATTCTTCTGCTGGATTTGGTTTAGTTATGCATCAAGTTGAAAACCCAACTAATCATCTTAGCATAGACTCTGTTAAGGATTTCTTAGAACTTACTAACATTAAGATTGCAGCTAAAACCACTGGATTATTTATGGTAGGTGGTGGTGTTCCTAAGAACTTTACACAAGACACTGTTGTATGTGCTGAAGTTTTAGGACATGATGTTGAAATGCATAAATATGCAATTCAAATTACAGTTGCTGATGTTAGAGATGGAGCTTGCTCTTCTTCAACACTTAAAGAAGCATCATCATGGGGAAAAGTTGACACTACTTTCGAACAAATGGTTTATGCTGAAGCAACAACAGTTGTGCCTTTAATTGGTTCTTACCTTTACCATAAAGGTGATTGGAAAAACAGAACACCAAGAAACTTTGCTAAATTGTTTCAACAATAAGAGAAAAGGGAGCAAACATTGCTGGCTTTATCAAAGTTGCTGACTCTATAATTGAATTTGCAGTTTACTAAGAAGATATAAATTCTAAATATTAATACTAAAGCGTCCCAAAATTGAGACGCTTTTTTTGTTTATGCTTTGTTTATTATACGCTTTATGTTTTGAATATGCTGGATTTGTATTTCTGGATTATTGCCGTTGACTACAGCTTCTTTTAAAATATTTACAACCTCTTTTTTATTTGTGTAACTAACTGGGGGATTATTTTCTAATATACTATTAATTATATCCGACACTTTATTTGGATATGATATAAATATTCCTTCAGGGATTGAACTCAAATTTTTTAAAGTACAATTGCCATAAAATACAATTATGGAAAAAAAAGGAACATTTGCACATTGCTTCATTCTGTGTCTCAATGTTTCAATATGTTTTTGATTTTGAATCACAGGATTGTAAAACTTGTATTTTTCTTCTCCATAAGCCAATATCTGAGTCCAATAAGTTTGATATCCTTTTCCAAAAATCCATCCACTGTAATCTTTTACTTCAAATACTATTATTCCTACTTTTGTTGCAACTACTACATCTATTTGAGAATAAAAACCTTTTGATTTTTCAAGGTATAAATCGTGAAAAATTGTAGAAACAGGTATTCCTTCTTTTATGAGTTTTAGTAATAGTTCTCTTTCTGATATTGACCCTCGGTTAAGACTTGTAACAGTTTGTAGTAATTCCCTTTCTTTTTTTTCTTGGATGATATAGCCAATATATCTGGCAATCAATCCAACAAAAAGAATAAAAAATAAAAAAACAAGTAGGGAGTCCATCATTAATTGAACTTTATTCAATAGGTATAACAAATCTATTATTAGCTTCAAACGACCATTGTACTTGCCATATCCTTCCATCTATTTGGTCTAGCAAAATAAAATTGTAACTATTTTGAGTGGGTTGCAACTTAAATCTTCCATTCACTTCTTTATCGATAGAAACAAGTTCGGTTTCATTTAATGAATATTCAAAACGTCCATTGTCATTTTTAATGGTGTATTGAACAATCTTCATTTTTCCATTACGTGTATTCAACTTAATAAAATTCCACATATTTGTTGTTGGATAGATTTCATAAACAGTATTGGTGCGATTTTTCAATGTGTCAAACTTTTCAGTTTGATTCTGTGTATATCCACCTACTGTTATAGAAAATTGTATAAACAGAAATAATAAAATCTTTTTCATAGCTGTATATTATTAATTTAAATGATATTTAATTGTGCAAAATTGAAATAATAGCTAATAAGTCCATTAAGCACTTGTTCCCAACTCTTTTTAATGCATGATATGGTATTGCAAAGTTAAACAAAATATTCAGATCTTACAACTTTTTGTAAAAAGAAAACAATGTTATAGATAAGGAGTTTAAATAAGATAATAAGGAGTTTAGCCTCTATTTATAAAGTCTTCAGGGTAAAAAGACTTTGTTTTCATGATTCAAGAGTGGCATACTTGTTGCTTAAGAGTGGTATTCTTAACTATCAAGAGTGCCACT
>JAFNAR010000068.1 GCA_017860255.1 Bacteroidota bacterium
GATTAGTCACAAAAGTGATTTAAATAGCTGGAATGAGAGATTTCTATGCTGGACAGAAGACAACCGTCTGCAAGCAGTGAAAGACAATAAGATGGGAGCTTACTATAACTATGATGCTGCAGGAGAAAGAAATCTTAAGCTTACTGGTGGGACTATTAATATTATTCAAAATGGTCAAAGCATTTATGCTCCTGTTCTTGATCAGCAGACTCTTTATGCTAGTGCTTTGGTTACAGTTAATGATAAAGGTTACACAAAACACTATTTTGAAGAAGGAAAGAGAATCTGTTCTAAGATTGGTAGTGGAGAATTACAGGCAATTAATGATTGGGTACTTCCTATACAAATGGATTATCCTGAACAAAGATACAAACAGATAGAAGGAATAAAAAATACTTATGATGGTTGTATGGGAATAACACCATACATAAAGAATAAAAACTTGTATGAAACTATCATAAAGAAATACGAAATTCATGTCAACTCAAGCGAACCAGCATTCTTCTACCACAGCGACCATTTAGGCAGTGCATCCTATATCACCGACAGCTCAGGAATACAAACCCAACAATTAGTTTACTTACCATTTGGGGAAGACTGGGTAGATAAGAAATACAATGTCTCTCAATTCCAAACCCCATACAAGTTCAACGGCAAAGAGAAAGACGAAGAAACCGGCTACAACTACTACGGTGCAAGATACTACTACGACTGGGCAAGCATATGGCTAAGCGTCGACCCAATGTCAGACAAATATCCTAGTACTTCTTCTTACGCTTATTGTAGGAATAATCCAATAATGTTGGTAGATCCAGACGGAAGAGATGATTACAAGGTTAACTCTACTGGACATATTACTAGATTAAAAGATCAAAGCAAAGCAAAAGATGGGGTTGATAGATTAATAAAAGCTAACGTGTGGGGTAAGGTTAAATATAATGAAGATGGTAGTCCAAAAGGGAATAGTATTGAAGTAGAAAAGGGAACATTTAAAAAAGAAAATTTTGAAAAAGGTAGTAATGAAGGACATGCATTATATTTAGATAATAATAGAGATAAAGCTGAAAAGATTTTTAGTTTTTTAGCCGATAATACAGATGTAGAATATTCATTAATTGAAAGAAGTGATCAATCAAATATAATATCAACATCTCATGTTAAAGGTAGTGATGATTATGGTTCAGACATCTCTAAAGTAATAGCTGGAAGTGAGCAGGATGCTCTTAAATCGCATATTCATAATCATAGCAAGAGTTCTGATCCATCAAGGGATAACTTAAATGGTAGTGATGGTAGTTTTGGAGGTGATTTAGGTTTTAAAAGAAAGATTAATGAAATTTCAAAAAATAAACCTGAAATCTATTTTGGTATATACATTAAGGGGAAAACTTATAAATATTAATATTATGCGATTAAAATATTTCTGTTTAATTATAATAATTTTATTTCTATATTCTTGTAAAATAACATCCAAAGAAGAAATAATTGATCAAAAGTATTCATTAGAAGAAGTAAAAGTTATTAATAATGATTTTTTATTAATCTTAGATACTCTAATTGAAAAATCTCAAAAATGTATATTTGTTCAAGAAAATAATCCTTATTTTTTTCAAATAGGCTTTTCTTTTAAAGACACTTTAAATTTTAGCATCCAATCTGTTCAATATGCTTCTACTTTAAGTAGTATTTATTTGAGTAAGCGTTTTAGTAAATACTGTTTTTACTATAGAGGAATATTGTTTGTTGCTGAAAACATATCTGAGAATATTTTTAAAACATGTGGAAGAGAAATATATATTTATCCTATAACGCATAAAAAAGCATATAAAGATTATACAATAATAAATTATTATAGTGATATTGATGACTATTCTAGTGACAGTATGGGAATATACGTTACATATAATTTTATAGATAATAGATTTGTTTTACTAAAAGAGGACCTTTGCGATGAAAATATTAGAGAACGCAAAATCAAAGAAACTAAAGAAAAAATTATTTATCAAAAGTAGGTAGTGTATCAGATTTGGAGTTGATGATATAAGTCGTTGAAAAACATTTATTATTAAAATTAGTTTAACGAAAAAGCAGAATATTATTCTGCTTTTTCTATTTTTAATCCTTTAAAACAAATTTAAAACATCAATCAAATAAGATTTTATAATGTGGTGTATCAGAATTGGAGTTAATGAAGTTTTGTCGTTTCAAATTTCAAATTATCAATTCATTATAAGTAACTTATCAATTTACTCCCAGTAACTCGGCGTTAAGAAAAGCGATAAAGGCATATCGTTGGTGTGAAATGGGCGTAATGGAGGTTCGATATCGGCGTCTTGGTGGTAGCGTGACGCCCGTAAAGCTTTTTTATATCGCCAATATGCAGTTTTCAAGTCTTAGATATTGAGATACATTTTATAATATATGGCATTTTATCTTAACCAAGATATTAAAAAACAAACATGTATTATAAATAAAATTACTATCTTTGAGGCGTTAAACTAAAAGCCTTAACACATCCATCACTCTAAAGACTCGTTGGACATATGACAGTTGGAACCGAGTGAGAGAAATCATCTATCCTGATGGAGAAAGAGTTACTTATAACTACAATAAAGGCGGCTTGCTCAAAAGCATGGAAGGAGACAAGAATGGCACTGTAACACAATACATCCGAGACATACAGTATGACCATTATGAACAAAGAATATTTATGGAATACTGAATAATGTTCTTGAAACCATTTTCGTCCAATTTTTTTTGATATTTCCCTAATTCCAAAAGAAAGTTATTTTAATTATTTGAAAAAATAATGTTGTGACTTGTCCTGAAAAAAGTTGACACAAAAACCCAAATCAACATGGACAAAAATTTAAGAAAAGAACCCATTACCGATGCATTTCGCTACAAAGTAGT
>JAFNAR010000069.1 GCA_017860255.1 Bacteroidota bacterium
ATATAAGGTGTAAACTAAAAATAGGACGATAAATCAAAAGTGTAAATATCATTTAGTACAAATTAATAATTTGTCAACCTTATTCAGGACGGGTCAAATGGCATTGTCTTCTCGAATTCATGGCATGAATTAGTTCATTTCATGCCATGATTCCAACCAATTCATGCCATGATTCCGAGTATTTCATGGCATGAATTCAAAAACATCATGCCATGATTCCGACATCAACTCCCTATTAAAATTTTTCTAAACAAGATTTATCAACATTAAAACAAGGATTAATTAGATTTATATAAGGATAATTTCAAGATTAATCCCTAATAATTTTTGCATAAGAAAACAAAGCTCTGTCTATAAAATCAAAAAGTAGAAATATTTAGCAGATAATATTTAACTCAATTAAAAAATAATTTCTTACCTTTGAGCGTTGAAAGTAAAGTTAATAAAAATAGTGCAAGATTGCTTATCGACTTTGTCGCTTTGCAAAGCAAAGAAATCCCGCACGACGTAAGAGGTAGAATAAAATTCTGTCTCTGTCTCTTTTTAAACACTTACAGCGAGATTAAGAAATCAATCAAAGAAGATTTTTGTTGCAAAAATAAATTATATTCAAAATAACCTTGTTAAAGAAGAAATTGTATTTTTGCCAGACAAAAATAAAAACTATGTCAGAAAATATAGAACTAAACCCAAACCCTATTGTGCAGTTTTTGCAGAAAATGCCTGCACAATTCACAAAAGCAGATATTATTAAATACATAGAGGAAAACAACATTCAAATGTTGAATTTCCGATATGCTGCAGGAGATGGTCGTCTAAAGACCTTAAATTTTGTAATCTCAAATAAAGCATATTTAGACCAAGTACTAACCTCAGGAGAAAGAGTCGATGGTTCAAGTTTGTTTTCATTTATGGAAGCAGGAAGCAGTGACTTGTATATAATACCTCGCTTTTCAACAGCCTTTATTGACCCATTCGCATCATTGCCAACAATATGTTTCCTTTGTTCTTATTTTGACAAAGATGGAAACTTTCTTGAAACATCTCCAGAACATTCTCTTTATAAGGCATGCAAGGCATTTGAAGAAATTACAGGAGGAATGGAGTTTTGGGCAATGGGAGAATTGGAGTACTACGTTATTGGAAATGAAGAACCTTTATTCAAGGCATCTGACCAGAAAGGTTATCACGAATCTACTCCATTCTCAAAATATGAACAGTTTCGTCAAGAGGCAATGTATTGCATTGCACAATGTGGTGGTCAAATAAAATATGGACATTCTGAAGTAGGAAATTTCACAATGGATGGAAAAATCTACGAACAGAACGAAATAGAATTTTTGCCAGTTCCAGTGCGTGATGCTGCAGATCAACTGATGATAGGAAAGTGGGTAATACGCACTTTGGCTATGCAATATGGTTTGGATGTAACTTTTTCTCCAAAAATAACAGTTGGTAAGGCTGGCAGTGGAATGCATGTACATACAAGAGCTGTAAAAGATGGAGTTAACATGTATGTAGGAGAAAATGGATTAAGTGATGTTGCAAAGAAAGTTATAGCAGGAATGATGAAGCTTGCACCAAGTCTTTCTGCAGTTGGAAACTCCAATCCAACATCATATCTTCGACTGGTTCCTCATCAGGAAGCACCTACAACAGTTTGTTGGGGAGACAGAAATCGTTCAGCATTAGTTAGAGTTCCTCTTGGTTGGAGTGCAAAAACAGATATGTGTTCTATGGCCAATCCTATGGAAAAACCATGTAATAAAACATTTGAAGAAAAGCAGACAGTTGAATTTCGTTGTCCAGATGCATCTGCAAATGTATATTTATTGATGGCAGGATTAGTTGTAGCAGCAAGATATGGATTTGAAATGGAAAATGCACTTGAATTTGCAGAACAGACTTATGTTTCTTTCAATATTCATAAAGATGAAAATGCAAATAAGACAACAACTTTAGAATCTCTTCCTTCCTCATGCTGGGAGTCAGCACAAAGCATAGACAGTATGAGAGATATTTATCAGGCACATGGAGTATTCAGTAAAGAATTAATTGATGGACTTATAAAAGATTTAAGAAAATTTGATGATAAAAATCTTCGTAATGAGATGGAAAAAAATCCAGAGATAATCCATTCACTTGTAAAACAATTCTACTATTGCGGATAATATTCAAAAAGAGATAGAAAAATTATTGACTCGTCCGGAATAAGCATTACAGATTTTACTCTTATTTTCTTGGACAAAGTTATAAAAAAATAGCTCAAAAACTCTCAAAAGTTTTTGGGTTATTTTTTTGTACCTTCTAATCTTTATTTCTTCTTGCTTATGCATTTGTCCTGATGTTTTCATATGACATGAATAATTAGGTCTTTTTGTATTGTAAATTTCTATTGCTTCTTTTACTAGTAATTTTCAATCTTCTAAGTTTAGTTTATTCCTTTCTATATAAAATTCTTGTTTTAATATTCCATTTTAAGAGAAGAAATAAAAATAAATAAAAGAGAAGAATTAAGAATAAATAAAAATTAGAATATGTTAAGCTTAAAAATGGGAATATTGAATAGGAATTAGAAAATAAATCCAATCAAATAGTAATATATTTTTAAATTAACATAAATTTATATTAGTTAAAATCAATGCATTGAAAATGTTTTTTGAAAAATATGCAAAAATAATTTGCAGATTTAAAAATAATTTCCTATGTTTGCCCGAATATTCAACATATTAATAATTAACCCTTTTAGTATTATGAAACGATTATTATTATCATTCGTTTGTGTATTTTTCTTCATGAGTTTAATACCCACACTTTATTCTCAAACCCTTTTCAATCCCTCATTATGGATAAAACCCCAAC
>JAFNAR010000061.1 GCA_017860255.1 Bacteroidota bacterium
TAGAGAAATTATTTTCAATTTCTCTTCAATTGTGTGTTTGGACATAAATAATAAACCCCAAAAGTTTTTTGTCTAACTTTTGGGGTGCACTTCAAAAATTTGAATTGCCTTTATTATTTATTTAGTTACTAACTAATATTTAGTTCTCTTTATGTGTCATTATCTCAAGTATCATCTGGTCGATTTCATCCATTCCATAACGACCGATTTTACCAAGATTCTTTATGGAACGTTCAATATCCTTTTCGCTTATTCCATCAGTTTCGTCTACAACAATATTGCTTATTGCAAGAGTTGAAGAGTCAAAAGCTGCATTAAGTCCTGCTGCAATTTTTAAAGCGCAGGATGGTTTTGCTCCATCGCAAATCATTCCAGTTAATGTGTTTATCATATTCTTAATGGAATAACATACTTGTTCATAAGTTCCTCCTTGAAGATAAACCAAGGCTGAAGATACTCCAATTGAAGCATTAACAATTCCACAAAGTGCTGAAAGTCTTCCTATATATTGTTTAATGTAGATTGACATAAGATGTGAAAGTACCAAAGCTCTAATTATTTCTTCATTTGACTTTTTTGTCTGTACTCCATATTCATAAACGGGCATTGTGCAAGTGATTCCCTGGTTTCCTGAGCCAGAATTGGAATAAACAGGCAAAGTTGCCCCATCCATTCTTGCATCTGATGCTGCACAAGTTTTGGCAATAACTCTTTCTCTTATTGTTAAATCGCAATTAGAAAGTATTAGTTTACCAGTTTTTAGTCCATAATCGCCTTTTAAACCTTCTTCAGAAGTTGCTTTAATAACTCTGGCAACATCCATCACCCATTCCAATTCCTCTAAATTGGTTTTAGTTGCATAATCAAAAACATCTTTAGATGTTATAATTACATTTTCATTGGTGTTTGTTTGTTCTTGAGCTTTTTCTTCCTTATGAAATATTACTTCTTCGTTCTTTTGAACATGGGTAAAATTTTGATGAGTTTTACAAATAATGACTTTTGAAAACTCTTCATTGAAATAAGCTCTACATTCAATATAGAGTTTATCCACATCCTTAGCATTAATAACTTCTAACTTGTTTTCCTTTAGCCATTGTTTTGCTTTGTCAAGATAAACTTTTGCATCATTCAAAACATCTAATCCCTTAGAGGAATCTCCACCCACAACTCCAATTGCAACCGCTATTGGAAGTCCTTTCATATTGGTTCCTGGAATACCTACTCCCATTGCATTTTTAATTATGTTTGGACTTAAGTGAAGTTCTATCTTTTGGGGTTCTTTGCCAAGAGTTTCTTTGGCTTTTGCTACGCATAAAGCAACAGCTACTGGCTCTGTGCAGCCAGTAGCTAAAACAATATTTTCTTCAAGAAGTTGTTTAATGATTTCGTTTTTAAGCATCAAATAGTGATTAATGATAATGGTTAGTGATTAATTATTTCTATTTTTTTGTTTTAGCCTTTTTGTCTATTTCTTTCATTAAATCGGGTTTGATTTGAGTTTCATAAATCTTACGGAACTCATCAAAGCTATATTTTGATTCATATTTTCCTCCCATAAATACAACCATTGGTTCAAAATCCTTTGCAGGATAGTAGCCAGGAATGACAGTTGCAATGGTTAAATCGGAATTTAGAATTGAGTATGAAGGATAAGATAATCTATTTCCCAAGAGCATTCTTGCTAAATCGTGTGTTGCACCTCTTCTTCCATTTGGAGTTGGATTAACATAGGTTTTACCTCCAAAGGTTACTTCTTCTTTTGACTCAGCATCATATTTAACATTATAGAAGAAATGATTCATTAGTTTGGCAATTGTTGTGTCGGAGAAAGTATCTTTATCCATTCTCTTACACCATCCACACCAATCAGTGTAACAGTCAATGAAAACACGTTTTGCATCTTTTCCATCTGCTTTTATTTGATTTTCTACATCAGTAATCTTTAACCAATTTATTTGATTTTGTGCATTTGATGTTCCAATAAAGAGTATCATCATAAATGCTATAAGAATTATTCTTTTCATATTTATTTATTTGTTTTAGTTTTTTATTTATTAGTATTTATTATTGTTTCTTCGTCCAAACGTTTAATTATTGCTCCAGTGAAATAATGTTCTATCACTTGCCAATACTCATAACCTTGATTGCACATATTTATTGCTCCCTCCTGGCTAAGTCCAACACCGTGTCCATAACCTCTACCCTTTAGTTTAACTTCAGAACCCCATTCTTGACAATCAAAGAAAGTGGAACGTAGGCCAAAGTCTTTTCTAATCTGCACCAATGAAACACCAAGCATTTCTTTTTTTCTGCCATCCTTTTGAGAGAAATTAAGCAATTCTTTTTCAATGGAATCATTTTTGATATTAACGCCCTTTTCCTTAAAATAGCGTTTCCAATCTCTAATTTTAATATACTTTTCCCATTGATAAGCCTTAGTGCCAATAGAGAAAGTATCAATCTTACCAACCAAATGGCTGAAAGGTTTTCCCCAAACATCTTCCGAACTAACGGTTTGTCCTCCAGAATTGGAATGGAACACTGTTTCAATAATATTGCCTAATGAATCAACAATAACCTCTCCCTTGCTGTTGTAAGCTCCTTGAATAACCTCAACTTGATTGGCTCTACCCTTATAAGCTTGACAATGCACTCCATCACATAAATGGAATCCTTCTGCTTTATGTTTGTTTATGTTTTTAATTAGATAGTTTCTAACACAAATAGCTTGGAGTTTAAAAAAGTCAACATTAGTTGTTGCTCCCCATGTTTCGGCTTGAACAACTCCTGCAATATAACTTTCAGTTTCAAGATTGTTAATTAAAAACAAACCATTATCCTTAACACTTACAAATAAATCATCATCATATCTTCTATCCTTAACAAGGGTTGTATCTTTTCCTCGAAGAAGGAAAAAACTCATTAAGCCTTCTGAAGAGAACTTCAGTTCTTTAAAATTACCTATTATGGAATCATTAATGGAAAGGGAAAGTTTATCTGATTGGGTTTTAATTTTAACAACATCTGTTTTGTGGAGTAATTGTTTTTCACCTTCTATTTCAATTGAATATTTGCCAAATGAAGGTATAAAAGATATTTCATTTAATTTAGAGTCTGCAAAAATTCTAACATTTATCCTTTGAGCCTTTATTCCAAAGGTAAACATTAACATAAAGATAAATAGTATTTGTATTTTAAGTCGTAATTTCATTTC
The DNA here is from genome assembly GCA_017860255.1 of Bacteroidota bacterium. Classification (GTDB taxonomy): domain Bacteria; phylum Bacteroidota; class Bacteroidia; order Bacteroidales; family P3; genus UBA10566. Next base: position 3,218 of record JAFNAR010000061.1, read on the forward strand.
TTCTTTTCTCTCCTACTTACTAATAATTTCGTAAATCCTTTTAGCTATCTTCTTACTTGCACCTGCTGAACCCAATATTGTTTGTAGATTTGAATAATTCATTTCCATTTCTGTTCTGTATTTTTTATCGTAAGCAATCTTTCTAAATTCCTTTTCCAAGCTTTGCTTATTCCAATCTTTTTGCAGAAGTTCAACAACAACCTTTCTATTTAAAATTATATTTACAAGCGAAATGAATTTCAGTTTTACCAACATCTTACCTATTGCAAAAGAAATTGGGTTTCCTTTATAACAAACAACTTCAGGAACATTAAATAAAGCTGTCTCCAAGGTTGCTGTACCTGAGCATACAACTGCACAATAAGAAACATTTAAAAGAGAATAGATTTTGTTGAAGACTATCTTTGCATCTGTATCCTGCATATATTTTCTATAGAAAGCTTCATTGTATGTATCAAGACCTGCAATTACAAAATCAAAATCAGGAAATTTCTCAACTAAACTCATCTGAATAGAAAGTATATTCTTTATCTCTTGAACTCTGCTACCAGGTAAAAGTGCCACAATAGGTTTGTCTCCTAATGAATTTTCTTTTAAGAAGATTTCCTTATCTTGAGTTTTTCTATATTCTTGAATTTCGTCCAGTAGAGGATTACCATAATATTCTACATCAAAATTATATTTTTGGAAGAACTCTTTTTCAAATGGGAAAATAACAAAAAGCTTTGTTAAAACTTTCTTCATAACAGCAATTCTTCCCTTTTTCCATGCCCAAACCTTAGGAGATATATAATAGAAGGTTTTAAATCCTTTTAAATGGCAAAAAGAAGCAATACGAAGATTAAATCCAGGATAATCAACAAAGATTACACAATCAGGATTATACGCAAGAATATCTTTCTTACATTCTCTTAAATTATTTAGAATGGCTTTCAGGTTTGCTAACACTTCAACAAAACCCATAAAGTTCATATCCTTTATATGTTTTACTAAAATTGCACCCTCATTTTGCATTCTATCTCCTCCCCAAGCTCTAAACTCTGCTGTTTCATCCCAAAACTTAATCTCTTTCATTAAGTAAGAGGCATGCAAATCGCCTGAAACTTCTCCAGCAATAATATAATATTTCATATCTTCCTTATAGTTTTGTGGTGGTTACTAAACCTATGCTGTACAAATACGCAAACAAAGAAAGCAATCCCAAAATAATAACAATCAAAACTCCTCTTGCTGATTTAATGTTTTCTGTTTTGAAATACCAACGCATTAAAAATATTGGTGCTACAAAAGAAAACAAAAACAACTTGGGATTATCATTGAAAGTCATTGAAAACAGGAATAAACCTATCAATAAAACAATTGCGGAAACAACTGTTGAAGCTAACCCAACAGTAAATCCAAATAAAAAATTATCCTTTCTAAGTTTTTCTATCATTATTCAAAACGGATTTTATAATCTTCAATAACTTTATATGCAGTTAAGTCAACATGCATTGGAGTAATGGCACAATAGCCATCTTTCATAGCTATATGGTCTGCTCTATTGTTTTCATCTCTGCAATTATATATTCCAGTTAACCAGTAATAAGAAAATCCCATTGGATCTTTTCTTTCCAAAAATCTCTCATTCCAATAAGCTTTTGCTTGATGACAAACCTTAACTCCTTTAATTTCTTCTTGAGGAAAGTTTACATTCAAACATATATGTCCATCTAAACCTTTTTCCAAAACATCTTTAGAAATTTTATCTATAAAAGAACTGCAATGAGAAAAATCAGCCTCAACATCATGATTGTCTACAGAGAATCCAATACTTGGAATACCTTCAGCACATCCTTCAAAAACAGCAGCCATTGTTCCACTATAAATAGTGTTTATTGAAGCATTAGAACCATGATTGATTCCTGCCACAACTAAGTCTGGTTTTCTGTCTTTAAAAACAATACTGAATGCCATCTTCACACAATCAACTGGAGTTCCATTGCAAGCATAACCAATATAGCCTTCTCTTTCTTCCATTTTCTTTAATCGCAATGGCCTAATTGTTGTAATTGCATGACTTTTCCCGCTTTGTTGAGTGAGTGGTGCAACAACCACAACATCACCTATATTACTCATAAGCTTAATCAAAAGTTGAATCCCCTTAGCCCAATAACTATCATCATTTGTAATAAATATAAGTGGTCTTTCCATAAATATATAGTCAATTCGAAGTTAAAATATTTCAAAAATAATTTACAAAGATAAGTATAAAAATATTACTTTTGCCTTTTAAATTAAAAATATGCTACAGAAAATTTTGCTTTACCCAATAACTCTAATCTGGAAAATAGAGAATAAACTTATTAGATTTCTTTTTGTAGGCGCACTCAATACTGCTGTTGGTTATTTTTTATTCCTTTTCTTTATTTGGATTGGGTTGCATTACTCTCTATCTTTGCTATTCTCCCAAATTATTGGAGTACTTTTTAATTATAAAACTACTGGTTATATTGTATTTGAAAACAAAAGCAATAAACTACTTTTCCATTTCTTTGTAGTTTATGGATTAGTTTATTTAGTTAATGTTTTGGAGCTTTATCTTTTGGGACATTCAGGACTATATGAATGTATCCTTTCATCAGATAACCTTCAATTTATTCATTCTCTCCCAATCAATCAAGATAAACTTTCCGATGCAATTGGTCAAGCAATAGTAATCCTCCCTAACTCTCTTTTAGTTTTCTATCTAAATAAGAAATTTGTCTTTCAAAAGAAAGATACCAAAGCTAAAGAAAAATAGTACACAACTATAAATAATCCTCTAATCGGAACTTGTCAATTGGGACTTGTGGTTTTATTTTTTTCTTAATTGGTATTGGTTCCCATCTTTTCATATGTTCATCATCAATTATATAGGTATATAAATTAGTTAAGAAGAATTTTGAATCTTTATACTTAAATATAAATTTCTTAGAATGTTCAACCCCCAAACTATCATAACCAAAGCTTAATTCAAATCCTGATTTATTTATTTTCACATAAACATTTCTTTGGCTTTTTTCAGGGACATCAATTACTGTGATTAATGTGTCATAATTTGATATAAATATTTTAAATTCTTCTTTTTCATTATCATGAATCTGTACGAATTTATATCCATCTTTATTTAAGCTGACATTTTCAAAAGTATCTATAATATTATATTTAATAGGGTATGTACTGGTATCATCAATAATTGGAACTGCAACTTTAATATATAGACCTTTGTTGAATTCATTATTATAAAAGAACCCAATACTTTTTGCTTTATACAAAAAAATAGCAAACTTATCAGTTGGATAATCATCACTATATGATATTTTATCTTTGCATTTGTTTGGAGTTTCAGGGGACAATTCTCTCCAAGGGTATCTAAGATTTTTTATATATGGTTTTAATATTCCATCTAAATCAAATGATGTATTTACTCCAATTGTTGTAAACCATGCATGAATTCCATATTTTAACAAATAGCAACTATCATCTAATAATATTTTATTATTCTTATCATTATATTTTAGGCATAAAGATTCTAAATTATCTCTTGATGTTATTAATTTATATGATGATTCAGTTTCCTCTTTTGAATAATAAAATAACTCACCAACTATTCTTTTCCTTTTTCCAGTGCGATGCTTATACTTATATTTATATTCTAAAAGTATTGGATTCTTAATTGTAATTGTATCAATACAGAAAACTTCATAATTAAAATATTTATCATCAACTTTATCTTGAGCATTAATAAAGGATAAAGGGACAATCAATAAAATTATAAAAGGTAGTATTATTTTTTTCAAATTATTTTTTTTGTTGTTGTTCATGTTGCCCTCTTTTTTTAATTTGAAATATTTCTATACATATCTCTTAATTCTTTCAATAATTGCAAAAAATCAACAAATTTATCGTAATACTTTTCTGTTGGTTCTAAAATAATTCTTTTGTCTTTCGTTTTCCCTTGATAAAAACAAGTGATATCTATTATAGTTTTATCACTCTCAACTCTTTCTGTGCTGTACTCTGTAATATAATTATTATTATTTATCAATAAGTAATTTAATATACTACTTATACTATCAATTATTTTATCATTAGAAATACTATAATCTCTTTGTTTTGTTTCATTGTAGTAAGATGTAGTTTTTTTCTTTTGATCTACAATTATCAATTTTGAATAAATTTCTTCGCCCTCTACATATATAGTATTATTTATAATATTGTATTTATAAAATACACGATTATTAAAATCTCTATAATATATACTTATACTATCAAATTTCACATTCTCTTGTGTGAAACTTAACAAAGGTAAAAAAAACACGAATAAAAATAATAAATAATTTTTCATCTCGATTTTTACTATTATAAACTTTGCAATATATTACTAATTATTATCAAAACTTAGTTTGAACGTTTCAAAGTTAAGAGTTTATTTTGGATTATTCTTGTTTGACTAAATAAAAAATACTGAATATTTATGATAGCTTTGTTGATTAATAATTTTAATCTTTGTCTTGTACTGAAAAAAGTTGACACTTTTTATACAAAAAAAGTGTAACAAAAATGGAGAAAAGAGGCAAGATTACGGATGCAATTCGTATAGAGATA